>CABHON010000012.1 GCA_902168255.1 uncultured Legionella sp. | reverse complement strand
GTGGTATGTTGGGAGAAATGTTGATTCTTTCTGTCTATGGATTTCCTAAAGAAGGTCTCATGTTAATTGCTATCATCAGTTTGATTATTGATCCACCGGCAACTTTATTGAATGTAATGGGAAATACTGTAGGAAGTATGTTGGTAGAGCGATTCTATACTCTTCGCTAATGATTTTTCGGTTTTGTTGCGAGCTGCATCGACTTCGGTCATGTACTAGTTGTACACTCTCTCGTCTGTTTCGCTCGCGCCTTACCGAAAAATCATTAGCTGTGAGTATCTAAAACTATAAATTGACTAAAACGGAGCCTATTCCGTTTTAGCCTTGACTATTTCGGAATGCATGTCATAATAGTCAAATGAATCGTTACTTAGAATCTTATATTTTGGCTGACTTAGCAAGAAAAATTGTTTTATTGACAGGGCCTCGGCAATGTGGAAAAACAACGTTGGCCAAACAATTATACCCTCACGAAGACTATGCTTACTTTAATTATGATCTAGGAGAAGATCGCATCGCTTTACACGAAAAAAATTGGGATAGAAAAAAAACATTAGTTATTTTTGATGAATTACACAAAATGCAGCAATGGAAAGCTTGGTTGAAAGGGGTTTATGATACAGAAGGATTACCCCCTTCCTTATTAGTGACAGGTAGTGCTAAATTAGATACCTATCGAAAAGTAGGAGACTCACTAGCTGGTCGCTATTTTCAATACCGACTGTATCCTATGGATTTAAAAGAAGCATTGCACTTTTCTTCTTCATTGGGTAATGAGGAGGAAATTTTTGATCGATTATGGCGATGCAGTGGATTTCCTGAGCCATTTTTGGAAGGAGATGATACGTTTTATCGACGGTGGCGCCGAAGCCACTTAGATATTATTCTTCGCCAGGACTTAATTGACTTGTATTCAATAAGAGATATAAAAAGTATTGAAACGCTGGTTATGTTATTAAAAGATCGTATTGGAAGTACAGTTTCTTATAGTAACCTTGCTAGAGATTTAGAATGCGATGCGAATACTGTTAAACGCTGGCTGCAATTGTTAGAGAATCTTTATATTATTTTTCGTGTATCTCCTTATTCTAAAAATATTGCTCGTTCTTTACTAAAAGAACCTAAATACTATTTTTATGATCATACTTACGCAGAAGATCCTGGAGCCCGTTTAGAAAATATAGTGGCTTGTGCGTTACTAAAAGAAATGCATTATATTGAAGATACGCAGGGGTTTAATACAAGTTTACATTTTGTAAGAACAAAAGATGGCAAAGAGCTTGATTTCCTTGTTAGTATTAATGAGAAACCTACTCATCTTATTGAAGTTAAAATGACGGATGATAATCCTGCTAAAAGCTTTGAATATTTTTCAAAATATTTTGAGTCTATTCAGTGTTTGCAATTGGTTAAAAAATTAAAGCGAGAAAAAATGTATCCAAATGGTATTAGACCTCTTCGGAAACTCGAAAATTTTGCTATTAGTTCGAGGAATGAATCTTTTGAGAGCCGGAGTTTACAAGACGTAAATGAGGATTCGAAAAAGATGAATGACGAAGAAATAATACAAAAGAGCCAGTTTCCGAAGAGGTCTATTGAAATTCGTAGCTTAATTCCTTGGTTGGCTAAATTTTCATTAATAATTTAATTCAAAAAATTTTTAACATTGAAAATCAGCTTTGTCTTCCTGAACAAGAAAAAAAATCATTCGATTATTTGTTTTTGGGTAACATACAGTTTAATTTTTTTATATGTATCATATTGTAGAAATTTGATATTTGAGTTTTTTGTGTGTTATATAAAGAATCAAATTTTTAGAGGAGATAATGAATGTCTGGTTATACAGAAATTGTGAATACGTTAAAGGAAATTAGAACTTTTCTTCAACAGAGGTTAACGCCAGAACTCATGCATTCATTGCAAGTTGCATTAAATAACATTAATAACTTACTTAGCGATCCTAACCTACAAGCAAACTTAAGAAGTTCACTGGAAGGTATGGCTCGATTGTTGAGGAGTTTAAATGAACAAAATGTTGCCGGGGAAATTGCCAACACAGCAAAAAAAATACAAGAAATTTTAGGAAAAATAGATCCAGCGGCTGTGGCAAATATCATCAAAACGCTGGATAATTTATTATCATCGGCAGAAAAGGCCAATCTGATAGAAAATATTGTAAAAGCATTGAATTCCGTTTCATCTTTGCAAGATTTGGTTACTATTACCAAAGATCTGGTGTTGCCAGTGAAATTCTGTATGTATGGTATAACGGGGGCAACGATTGGGCTTGCCTTTACTTTTGCTATACAAGCTTTTTTAAAAAACAAAAACGATCAAAAATTACAGCGATCTATTGATCAATTAGTTTCTATTAATATGCAAATATTAAATGTTCAGATAGAACAGTTGCGTACACAATCCCAATCCTTCTTGGCACAATTAAGTCATATGGAACAACAAGGTTCCGTGTTAGATGAACAAGCCAGACGAGCGAAAGAGGAAAAACTTAGATTGTTGGCAATTTTATCGCCAATGGATTCGTGTGATTTAGAAATGACTGAGCATATGAAAAGATTTTGCAACAAAATGCTCACACAACTTTATCAGGCAGAAATAGACAATGAATCCATGAATGATTACTTAGGACGAATTGGAGAACATTCCTCATTGAATGAATTAGTGGATTATGTAGCGTATAGCGCTCAAATTCAAAAAATATGGGGGAAAACAAAGCCTGAACTTTCGAGAGAACAATATAACTATAAAATGGTTCAAAAGCTATATGATACCAAAGTAATTGACAAAATAATGGACGATTTAACCAACCAATTAGCAACGCATGGAGGCTATGACTTATATGTAGAATTGGCAAATAGCTACGAAGATGGCACATATGAATTGGCGGAAGTACTGAAAACTATCATGTTGTCCCAACCTGAAGATGACGATTTTCCTAGAAGACATTCTGAGCCGGCAAAAAGGCTTTGGCATTATTACGCAGGTACAAATGCCTTAGAATTTATTACAACCGCTTGGAATAATATTAACTGGCGACAAAAAGGTTTTGGGAGTTCGCCTCTCTTAACACCTGTGATTATTGATGTGATAAAAAAACGCGCTTGTTTGGAATTTTGTCATAAAACCGTACCATATTTATGTTTTCCCTATAATATGCCAAGAGAGACTTTTAATGGAATTGTTGATATCCCTGTAGGAATTTGGCAAATAGTAAGACATCCTAGGGATTCATTCGTGAACATAGGTAAGACTTTTTTTACCCCCTCAGGCTTGAGAAATTTAGGTGCAAGCATTTATGCTCATCCTTTACGTTTTTTAACTACGCAGGGGGTGACAGCGGGGGTTGCCACGGGAGCTGCTTACATAGCACCAAAGATAATGTCTAAAACAGTTGCTGTTGCAGCAGCAAAGCCACAATCTCTTCTAAGAACACCACCGGCAGCAACATCTGCTGGATTATCCACCACTAAAATAGCTACTGCCAGTGCAACAGCCGGAACACTCTCTTCTGATTTAGCGATGCAAGGTAATAAAACTCAGGCTCATCAACCTGAAAATGCGTCATCTGTTGAATTAACGACAATGAATAAACCGAAAATAGTGGTCACCGCCGAATTAACAGAAAATCTCCTTCAAAATTTAGCCAAGAAAAATTTAGGTGATATTCAAGCGTTTTATGACACTATTTTTTTATGGTATCAGAGCCAATTGGCTACAAAAGAAAATGGAAGTGCTAAAATTCTTGCTCGTTCAATAGCGGGCGTTTTGAATGCATCCGTTGTATCTAAATTACCTGAAGAAATTGAAGAGAGCCGACTACATTTATAAAATTAGCATTATTACAAAAAGAGCCATCTCAACATAATGCTCCATGTATAAATAAACGTACAATTTGAATATTCGTATAGGAATATTTTCCCTCAAACTGCTCATAAATAGCTTTTAATTTGCCATCCTCTGATTTTTCAAGTGCAGCAAAAATCTCATCGAATTCTTCTTGTGGCAATTTTTCTTTTAAAGGTAGTAAATGTTCGTGGGTAATTTGTTGTAAACCCTGGAGTTTTTCAATGTGGCTAAGAATGGTTCCAATAGTTAATTCGCGTTTTTCCGCAATGCTATCGATGGATAAATTTTCATTTAGCATATTTAATGTGACGATATGAGTTGGAATGGTATCTTTTTTAGGTGAGCTTTTCTTATTATTTAGAGTTTTTTCAGTACTACCGTCAAAACGATTGATCAGAGTTTCAGTATGAGCGTTTTCTTTTTCTGTTTCAGATAAATCTTGATGATAATGCGCTAGTTCAGATGAACTAAGTTGAAAAATTTCATCTTGCAGAAGGATTTTTGGATGAACCCTTAACGCCATTTCATTTAAATTTAAAAGTTTTAGTCCATTGAGTGTTCGTACTCGCGATAAAGCAACATATCCCATTCCTGGCTCAAAAGTATCTCCTAAGTCCATTTCGGCGGCATCAAGTGTCATTCCTTGACTTTTATGAATGGTAATTGCCCAAGCAAGGCGAAGAGGCACCTGCGTCAACATGGCACGAATGCTGTTATTTTCTTGGTATTTCCATTCCTCTGGATAAGCAGTAATAATTCTATTATCGTAAGTTTTCACAATGGGCCAGCCGGCGCTTTTTTCAAAATCAATCACTACGCAACGGGTACCGT
>CABHON010000011.1 GCA_902168255.1 uncultured Legionella sp. | reverse complement strand
AAAAATGATACAAAGACATCCTCAAAAATATTTAGTGGATTTTAATTCCTAATTCTAGAATACAAGAAGTGACTTAACATAAGTCACTTCTTGTATATTTATATTTTCTTCAAACGAGTACCAATCCTTGTTTGGAGTTCACACGATATCCTACGGATAAAATAGCATCTAGGTTATAATAATCCACCTCATAACTTTTTCCATCTGAAGCAGCTGTTGCATATTTTGCAACAACTGAATTTTTTTCCAACTCTCCTCTCTTGAAAATATTAGAAAGGTGACGTGATATAACTGATTTATCTCGAGAAAAATAAATCGGACATTTGATTTAACGATAACCAAACAGTCTCTTCAGAAAAATTCACTTCCAGTTGAATATCTCCTTCCTTTGATTGGTAAATGACTATAGTAGACATAATTATTTATGTGAAGAGAATTTAGAGAGCTAAACTATTCACCGAACCTCCATCAATACGAATATTACTACCGGTTATCCATTGTGCATATTCCGAGCAAAGATAACAAATAAGAGAAGCACCATCGGTTGGCTGTCCCAGCTCTTTAGTTTTAAAAACATTTCGACAATATTGCTTTGCAAATGCTTCTCGACTGATATTGGCTTCAGCAGCATTTTTATCCCAAGCACAGGGGTTAAAATAACACCTGGTGAAACACTGTTAACTGTGATGCCATATTCCCCTAGCTCATTAGCCAAACTTTTAACTAACGATAATTGTGCTGTTTTTGTCATGGCATAAGGCGCCATTCCTTTGCCAGGTTCTATCGCTTTCTCGGAAGAAATAAAGAGGATGCGTCCCCATTGGTTGCGTTTCATTACCGGTAAGATTTTTTGGCTAAAATTGACACCACTCATAACATTGAGTTGAAACAAAGATTGCCACTCAGCCAAACTAAAATGCTCAAAAGCATCAACTCGGCCAATAGACGACCCAGAGCCTCCCAAAAATTTTTAAACAAACTGCCGTCAGATAAATAATTATTTAATGAAGGATGTACGATAATTTCATCCATTAAAGGAAGACTTACTTTAGCCTTTTCATTGAAATTGTTAACAAAACTTTCGATCGACTCTAGAAAAGATATCATTTTTATAGCTCTTAAATTATTTTTGTGTAAGTCTATCATCAATTTCTTAACAAATAATTGTTTTTGGTAATTTTGTCTTGCCCTAAAAGGTGAAGTATTCTTCGGAAGCACATATTTGCATAACTTAATGTTAAATTAATAATAAAAAGGTACAATAACATCTATTATTTTTACTAAAGAGGGAATCCTAATGAATATTACTGCCCAATCTGGACAATCTGATGAAAATCCTACTCATATTACTGTCACAGCGGATTTTGGCAGTTCTGGTTCTCGTGTTTCAGTCGTTGAGTTCGGTGAAAATTTTGACAATTATCATGAATTATACAAATATAAACTGAATATCCCACTTACCGTAACAGCAGGAAACTCAGATTATACAGAAAAATATGCGCGCAATTTATATGATGGAATTCCTGCCGCTATTGCTGCAACAGGTGTTGATCCTTCAACGATTATCAGTGTCCAAAAAGGAACAGCTGGTATGAGAACACTGGCTCCATCCACGCAAAGAGAAATATATGATGTTATGGAAAAAACATTTTCTGAGATGACCAATATTACCAATTCAGCGTTTGGTACGATTACCGGTAGCCAGGAAGCGTTGTACGGCTGGGGAGCGTCTAATTATTTCTCGCCAAATGAGAGTATAGCCACAATTGACTTTGGTGGTGTATCGATTGAAATGACATATCCTACTAATACATGTAATGCTACCAATGTTTATAACGTATCATTAAATAATATCAGTCATTGCATATACGCTATTTCGAAACCAGTTGGTAATGATCAGGGTCGTAATGGGAACTCAAATCCAAATTGTTTTCCCAAAGAATATCCTGGCTATTACACGATAACCAACACCACCTGCAATAAAACAGCCAATGCATACTATACCAATCCTTCTTTGAACCCCCTAAACATAGTCAATCTCAATAGTGTACCGTCAATAGCCAATAAGTCCTTTCTTTTATCTACTTATGTTTACACTTATTGCTATCTTACTGAAGGCACAAGTGCTTGTGGTTGGCATTCGAAACCATTTAATCTCCAAGAGTATGAGCAAGCTACAGTAGCAAATTGTCAAAGCACATGGACTCCACAGCTGGATAGTTACGCTGGAACCTATTGCTGGGCAGGATATGCGGGTTCGGAGATTTTCCGGGTAACTCAAATGGACGAGATTGCAGCCTATTCATACATTGTAGACAAAGTTGAATATCAAGCCAACGGCACAACATCTTTTGCTTCTCTTAGCTGGACAACTGGCGCTGCCTTAGAGGCTTGGGGTTATTTTGAAATTTTGAGTAATACTACAAGCATTGCTTCACCTCCAGTATCAGCAATTCAGACAGAACAAACGTGCCGAGAAGAACAATTTTCACCAGCTGTCTATTGCCTGATTGGGTCCGCATCAACTGTTGGGTTTCTTGCCGTGGCATATTTTTGTGCTAAAAACATTAAACCTACTGTCGCTGCAATTAAAAATTGTTTTGCGTCGCTTTTTAATTCCAACAATAGCGCACCTGCAACTTCAATTGATGACCAATCGAGTGTTGTTTATAACCAAATGATGAGTAAGGTTTAAGGAAGCTTTTGAATGGGGCTAAACAACATGATATTCTCAAGATGATTTAATTACTTGGTATCATATATTATGAAAAACAGTCTAAAAACCCTTGTTGCTTTAGCTCTATTAAGTTGTGGGTACTCCTCAGCTTTTGCCGAAAACCCCAACCCTGCCATTCACAACCGTCTCCTGCCATTAAAATCTTTTTAAGCAGTCAAAAAAACCAGCTTTCAAAAGCACTTCCTTATCGTATTAATCTACCTAAAAACGGTCAAATTAATAAAAATGATGCGGGTATACGCATTGCTGAAGATGCTAAACAATTATCTTCAGACACTGTTGGACAAGTTTTTTACTATGATCTTTATGATCATGCCATGCGGGTCCCACACTGGCATGCCAACACTCATGAAGTAGGAGTCGTATTAGAAGGTAAAATGCGTATTACTATTTTTGAAGGAAAAGGCGAATCAAAAGTTTTTACAGTTGAAAAAAATGGTACCTGGAGCATTCCTTCTGCCTCTTTGCATGCCCTTGAAAATGTGGGCTCTACTAACTTAAAATTTTTAGTGAGTTATGACGTTCCCAACTCAGCAGATCGAGACTTTGCTACCGCTTGGGCAGCACTTCCGGATGTCATGTTAGAGCATTCTGTTGGACTAACAAAAGACGAAATAGCTTCTGTTAAGAAGACAACCATCAATCGCCTTAGCAAATATGACCCAAGCGCAACAGTTGAAAATCAAGACGTGAAAAGTCCTTTTTCCAATAATTTTTCTGCTGTTAAACCTGTTATAAAAAACAAACTGGGCAGTATTCGTCGAGTAGATTTCCATAACACGCCTAAAATGGGCAATATGACCCTGCAACAAAGCATTCTAAAACCTGGCACCATGCGGGAACCTCATTGGTACATTGGAGGCGATGATTTATTGTATGTCTATAAAGGCACAGGCTTTTTCACTATGATGGACGACGATGGCAAAGTGTTCAATGCTATCGTTAAACCAGGTGATCTCATTTTCATTCCTGTGGGTGTGTTTCATTCTTACCTCAATACTGGTTCAGAAGATTTAGAAATATATGAAACCTTTAAACAAGCAGGCAAATCAAAACATGTCACCGAAATTACTTTATTAAGTGGCGCCCAGCATTTTGATGCAGCAACCATGTCTGGCGCCCTGGGTATTAGTAAAGAATCGGCGCAAAAAATGATACAAAGACATCCTCAAA
>CABHON010000010.1 GCA_902168255.1 uncultured Legionella sp. | reverse complement strand
GGAGATGTGTATAAGAGACAGCTTGTACCCGCCCGTTGTTGCGGGCGGGTACAAGACCCGCCCCTACAGAGGAAAAATTGTCCTTTTTAATGGCAATCATTAGTTTAACTAGAATTAAGTTACTCGCAATAACAGAATGAAAATTACTCATAAACAATATTTTTCTAATATATGCTCAATGTCTGCATGCACTTTTTTTACAGGTTGGGAGGCGTCAACTTCAATAATAGCATCGTTTTCATTGACATACATTCGATAAACAGCACGTGCTCTTTCAAAAAACTCTAAGGATTCTTGCTCAATGCGATCCGTATATGCTCTTTTTTTAATCCGGTTAAATCCTATGGAAGGAGGTATATCCAAGTATAATGTTAAATCCGGTTTAAAATCTTGCAAACAAAGTGAATGAAGAGTTTCGAGTGATTGTAATGAAATTCCTCGCCCTCCTCCTTGATATGCCCGAGTGGATAGTTCATGGCGATCACCAATTACCCAGGTATCGTTTGCTAAGGCAGGTTCAATCACATGTTTAACTAATTGAACCCGTGCTGCATACATGAGCAATAATTCAGATAATGGTAAAAGAGTTTCTGTTTCTTCATGTGCTTTGACTAAAGCACGAAGCTTTTCAGCAATTGGGGTTCCACCCGGTTCACGTGTTGTTATGATTTGGTGAACGCCTTGCTTCTCTAACCAATTTTTAACAATAGAAATAGCGGTTGACTTTCCTGCGCCTTCAAGACCTTCAATAACGATAAACTTGGCTTTATGCATGATTTTCTCGAAACAGCTGATGATCTTGCTTGTAGGGACGAGCGATCTCGCCCTTCTAAATAAATTTATTTAAATCAATAAGGCGAGCGCCGCTCGCCCCTACAAAAAATGATGAACTGAAATTAAACCTTCTTCAACACTAATGTTCCGTTAGTACCGCCGAAACCAAATGAGTTACTAATAGCGATATCAACATTTTTTTCGCGAGCATGATGAGGAACATAATCTAAATCACACGCTTCATCTGGGTTATCTAAATTAATAGTTGGTGGAACAACGCTTTCTTGAATGGCCAATGCACAGAAAATGGCTTCAACCGCACCTGCAGCACCTAACAAGTGGCCTGTCATCGATTTCGTCGAACTGACCGGTACTTTGTACGCATGCTCACCCAATACATTTTTCAATGCACGAGTTTCATTCAAATCATTCATCACGGTAGATGTTCCATGTGCATTAACATAATCTACTTGTTCTGGGGAAATTTGGGCATCTTTTAGCGCATTGCTAATAGACAAACTTGCCCCTACAGAATCTTCATCTGGAGAAGTAATATGGAATGCATCATCACTTGCACCAAAGCCAGCAATTTCAGCATAAATTTTTGCACCACGTTTTTTAGCATGTTCGTATTCTTCTAGAAGTAATACGCCCGCACCTTCACCTAACACAAAGCCATCGCGATCTTTATCAAATGGCCGGCTCGCTTGTTCTGGCGATTCATTTCGTTTAGATAAAGCACGCGCTGCAGCAAAACCTGCCAAAATAACAGGTGCGTAACAAGTTTCTGCTCCGCCTGCCAACATTAAATCCGCATCACCATAAGCAATCATGCGAGCAGCATAACCAATATTATGTGTGCCTGTTGTGCAAGCTGTTACAATAGAAATATTAGGGCCTTTTAAACCATATTGAATGGCAATTTGACCTGGTAAAGCATTAATTATGCCTGTTGGAATAAAGAAAGGCGAAACCTTGCGGGGTCCGCCTTGATCTAAATAGGCTTGGTTTTGGGTAATAGCTGTTAAACCACCAATTCCAGAACCTACCGCAACACCAAAGCGAGCAACATCTGATTCTTTAACATCAATGCCTGAATCTTGCATTGCTTCTTGTGCTGCAGCCATACCATACTGAGTAAACTTATCAGCGCGTCGTGCTTCTTTAGGATCCATGTAAAGAGCTGGATCAAAATTTTTGATAATAGCCCAAATTTTTGTTGGAAAAGCAGATACATCAAATTCTGTTACAGGTGTTACCCCACTTTTTCCTTTTAGTACCGCATCCCATGACTCTTTAACTGTGTTCCCAAGAGGGGTAACCATTCCCACTCCTGTCACGACAACTCTACGTTTACTCATCTTTTTAATGGCCTTTATATTAAGCTTTTTCTAATTTCTCAACAATATATTCAATTGTTTCTTTTACTGTGGTAATTTTTTCAGCTTCTTCATCAGGAATTTCTGTTTCAAATTCTTCTTCCAAAGCCATAACTAATTCAACGCTATCTAAAGAATCAGCGCCTAAATCATCACGAAAAGAAGCTTCATCGTTCAATTCTTGTTCTTTAATGCCCAATTGTTCAGAAACAATCTTGCGAACACGCGCTTTAATAGCATTAACATCAATTGTACTCATTTGTATTTACTCACCTTATGTTAAAAATAAAACCTAGAAGAAGGATTTTACCGTACTCTGCTATCTTTATCAAATATATGTTCTGGTTCAGTATATATATATAATTTTATTAAAAAGGGATAAGTTCTATTTGTTAAACTTAAATTGCATAGCACGCTCACAAAATTAATATTTATTTAAGAATTTGACCGTATAATTACCTTACTTAAATTAATATGTTAAAGGTAATAAATGCTTTTTAAAATTACTCATAAAACTTCTATTAAAATAGCTCTAAGTTTATGTATAGCTGTGTTAATAAAGGCTCAAGAAACAACACACAAATACTCAGAATATCCTACTTCTGTACCCACCAGTAAACCAATATTACAGGAACCATCTACATCCTCCTCCTGTTTTCTTAACTGTGATGTAGTAATCTACTCCGCCATAATAAGTACTGCTGTTATTGCTTCTTTGGCGTTAATCGTAGCAACTTTAAGAATCAGGCGACAATGGATGGAAGATGAGCATAGTAGCCATGCTTCCGAAGCATCTAATAGTAATTTGGAATTGCCAATCTCCGTTGTAGCACCAGATAGGCATATAACTGAACGTTTATCTTTATTTCCAAGACATTCATTGGATAGCGATTTAGCTTCGGAATCTTCAATGCCAGAGGCCACAGAGGTTAGAATGGTAAGTCAACCCGTCGGAGCAGCACCAATGGCATTAGCTCGCATCCGAAGTCAAAGTAAGGACTCATTAACTTCTGAATATGATGCTGACTACCCTGAATCTGATCTTGAAAGGGGAAAGCGCTTCGCCTAACTATTTGAATTTACGCATAAGCCTTTCTCAAACATAAATACTAAAGCATTGGCTAAATTAAACAAAGGATAAACCAGGGTTACCTCTTCATATGCTTCTGACAGCGTCATTTTTTGTTGAAGCTTTTGATAAAATGTTGCTTGTTCATCGGTGATATTATACGTCAGTATCTGGGGACCTGATCGTATAATTATCACCCAATCTCCACCATTTCCCGGCCATTCAGCAATAATTTTTTCTAGAGAAAAAGTTATATAATGAAGAAAAAAAGATGGCTGAAACTGCAACACGATATTCATTTTTTCATCATCTGAAAGACAAGTTAAGTCCTGAGAACGAAGAGCTGGTTTTTCTGGCAATAAACTCGCCATATTACATAACCACTCATACTGGGCAAGTTCGCTTATAGCTTTCATGCCACTAGATATCGTCAATAAAAATTCGGGAAAATCTCCTCCCCAATCATCCAAACATCCCGAGTGAGGCCAATTATTTATATCTTTCAAAAAATATCCAACCATATGATTCGCAGAAATGTTTTTCTCAGCAAGTGCCTTCCATGTATAAGGAAAAGTTATTTCAAGGGCATGACGGCAGTTTTCAAAGATAGACTGCCGGTACACATTAAAACGAGCTTCACAATTAGGAGAAACTAATCCTGCTGGAAAAGCTTTATATTGAAATATTTTTTCAATGAATTCTTTTTGTATCTCGGCTAAATTATTCGACATAATGTTTTATCTTTTCTGCTTCTGCCAGTAGTTCAGACAACGAAGGTATTGCTTCATCCCATTCTAAAAGGGTTGGGACAATTCCACAATGTTGAATAGCCACTCGATATAAATCCCAGACTTCTGGGCATACGGCTTTATCATGGGTGTCTATATGTAATTCAACATTTTCCACTTGACGCGTTGAGTGTCCTGCAAGATGAATTTCTTGAACATAATGGGAAGGAATTCTTTTGATATAAGCCACTGGCTCCCACCCATGATTCATCGAAGAAACAAACACATTATTAACATCTAATAATAGTTTAGCCCCTGTCTTTTCCAAAAGTGCAATTAAAAAATCACTTTCTTCCCATGTGGAATTTTGGTAAGTAATATAAGAAGAAGGGTTTTCAATAAGTAATGAACGTTTTAAAAAATCCTGTGTTTTTTGAATATTGGTAGAAAGCACTTGCAAACTCTCATCCGTATAAGGTAGCGGCAAAAGATCGGGAAAATAATTTTTTCCTAATCGACTCCAGGACAAATGTTCAGAAATAAGAAAAGGTTCAATTTTCTCTATTAATGTTTTCAACCGTTGAAGGTGAAAAAAATCAGGTTCGTTTATTGAACCTAGTGATAAACCGACGCCATGTAAACTAATTGGGTAATGTTTTCTAATTTCTTGTAAACACTCCAGTGAACGTCCTTCGCCAAAAAAATTTTCACTGTGGACTTCTAACCAACCAATATCAGGTTTTTTGTCTAATATTTCTTGGTAATGGGGAAAGCGTAATCCTATTCCTCTAAAGGTTGTTAACATTTTACGCCTCGAGCAAAAATTGAAGTTCGCTTAGTATATATTTTGTATAATGAAAATAGAAGGCGATTTCTCGCCTTCTAGCATCGTGGAAAACATCACAGGATTATTGATCTTGAGATGTTTGGGTGCTGCTTCCATGATCTCGATAAGCATGATTGTTTGGCGGATTATTGTGACTTTGAGTATTTGCACCTCTATTATGATAACTTTGTGATGGTGTTGCAGTAGCATCTTGATTATCCATAGTCGCTCGTTTATCTGTTCTCGTATTAGCCTGAGATTTCCCTGTATTATTATGAGAATTAGATGAAGAATTTGCCGCCATCATTGAACCTGAAATAAATGCTGTTGTAAGGGCAGCTAATATTGCAATTTTTTTAGTAAACATATTATTACCTCCTATGTCTTATATTAAATATACTCCGCACTTGGGTTTTCGGTTTTGTTGCGAGCTGCATCAGCTTCAGTAAACCGAAAGCTCCATTGTGACGTGTATGAGTAAATTCGCAAGCATTCAAGCTTACTTAATTTACCATACTAGATGAAATATTTAATAAGACAAATTTAATGAGTTTTAAATTTAGAAAAATTTTGTTAAAATTAAAGTTTAAGTTTTTATTAAAATTTTATTTTAACATTATGGCTAAAACACCTTCTACTATGCTTCCCCTGGGCACTATAGCACCAGCTTTTTCTTTGTATGACACAGTCTCACAAAAAACACTTGATCTAGAGGATTTAAAATCCTCTATTGCAACTGTTATTTTTTTCATTTGTAATCATTGTCCTTTCGTACATCATGTTAATCCTGGGTTAGTAAGATTAGCCCAGGATTATCAAAAACAAGGGATAAGTTTTATTGCCATTAGTGCTAATGATATAACGCTTTATCCTGAAGATGCCCCCGATAAAATGGCGGAAACAGCAAAGAATGTCGGTTATTCTTTTCCTTATTTGTTTGACGATACGCAAGAAGTAGCCAAAGCATATAAAGCTGCATGTACACCAGATTTTTACATTTTTGATAAAAACTTAGCATGCGTTTATCGCGGGCAAATGGATGATTCACGCCCTGGTAATGGCATTCCCGTCACAGCAAAAGACATCCGTGAAGCTCTTGATTGTTTATTACAGGGCAAATCGGTATCAGAAAATCAAAAACCTAGCATTGGTTGTAATATTAAGTGGAAATAGGCGCCTCCAAAGACAGTACCAGAATTTTTCTGGCTCTACCGGTTGATAAAATATATCATCCGACTATTCATCGCTTGCAATCTGAGTTAAAAATGGATTTAGCCCCCCTTCCTCATTCTGTTCGATGGACACAATCTCAACGGTTACATTTAACTCTTTTTTTTCTTGGACGTCATTCCTCTAAAGAAATTGAGCATCTTATTGCATGCATGAAAAAATGGCATTTTTCCAATCCTCCTTGGAAATCACATTTAAGTTCAAGTGGTAGTATTGAGTTACATTGTGATCAAGTGCAATTATTTCCTGATTTTAAACCAACTGTGGTTGCCTTGACAGGAGAAACTACTGCCTCCTTATTATATTTAAGACAACAAGTAGAAGAATGCCTTGAAAAAGCTCAAATTTATCCTGATTTATCCCATGAAACACATGGTTTTTTACCGCATATTACCTTAGGAAGATTAGAAGAGCCCACAGATTTAAAAGCTCAACCAGTAGACATTACGATTAATTTTAACCAAGTTATCTTGTTTAAAAGTGAGCCTATTGAGCCACCCCGCTCTCCCTATGTGACCCACACAGCCTTATATCGATGCTTCTTAACGGATTGACTCGTAACCACCGGGAACACCGTGAGGAGATAATACAATTTGCCATAATTGGTTGGCGCGAGAACGAAAACAGGCTGCAGATGTAAGCAAATAAAAGTTCCACATTCGATAAAATCGCTCACCATATTTTGAAACTAACGATGGCCAGGACTGTTGAAAATTTTGATACCAAGCCATAAGTGTTTTGTCATAATCAGCCCCAAAATTATGCCAGTCTTCCACCAAGAAATATTTTTCCGCTGCTTTTGAAACTTGGTTAATACTGGGTAAAAGGGAGTTAGGAAAAATATAGCGTTCAATCCAAGGATCATTAATATATCGGGTTGTTGGAGAACCAATAGTATGCAAAAGAAACAAACCATCCGGTTTTAAATGCGAAGAAGCAAACTCCATATATTTATCATAGTTTTTATAACCTACATGTTCAAACATTCCTACGGAAACAATGCGATCATATTTTCCTGTAGTATCCCGATAATCTTGTAAATAATTTTTAATAGGCAAGTTTCCTTTCTTTGCTTCAGCGAAAGCAATTTGCTCTTTAGAAACTGAAATATTTACCATGCTTACTTGATATTTTTCGGCAGCAAAACGAGAAAAGCCGCCCCATCCTCCACCAATATCAAGTACTCGCATTCCTGGTTCAAGTTGCAATTTTCGACAAATTAAATCTAGTTTATGTTCTTGTGCTTCATCGAGATTCTTAGCATTTTTCCAATAGCCACAACTATAAATTAGGCGCTTGTCCAACATCTGCTCGTAGAGGTCATTTCCGATATCGTAATGTTTTTTCCCAACTTGAAAAGCGCGGGAATGTTTACTCATATTAGAGGATATCGTTTTGATAAGCAAAGCTAATGCAGGTATGCCTTTAAAAACAGGTTGCTCCAATATCTTGGCACGAAAAATACGGCTTGCCATTTCATCGATTGCCTCACAATCCCAATCACCATCCATGTAGGACTCACCCGCGCCTAACGTACCAGAAAAAACTACGCGCTTATAAAAGCGCGCATTATTAATACGTATATCCCAAGAATTATTTCCGTTTACGGCAATACCTGCTTTTTCAAGCTTAGAAACTAGATACTTTTCTGGAAGTAGGTGCATTTCGAGCCTCTTCTACTGGGTGTCTTACTGTTCCCGCACCTTGAGTTAGTGGGGTAAATAATCGTGCGAAAAAATTTCTTTCCCTTGGCGCCAGCCTGCTCTCACTGCTCATATCCAAACTGGGAAGTCTTGCAACATTAATTGCTTCTACAACAGGTTGTTCTATAGGAATCTCATTCACAGTATTTCCTGTTACAAGTTTAGCCCGAGGAAGTAACTTATCTGGTAGAGGAGGTGCGCTTGGGGTAACAGGAGGTAAAGGTGCACTAGGATATAGAGTATCTTGCGCTCTTGCCATTACTTGGACTTGGGGCTTTCCCCCTAATCCAGCAAATGCTGTTTTCTCTTTTAAACGGGAAATAATTAATGCTTCATTCGAAGTAAGTTCTTTTTCCCCTCGCATATTCAAATAATCAATATACCAGTTTATTGCATTAGATAAGGTTCTTCCCCTCGCTGTTAATCCTTTCTTTTTGAGCTCTTCATTGGAGGAATTGATAGTTGACCACACAAGCGATTCAGGAATTATCCGTTCAATTTGAAAAATATTATTTGTAAACGTAGACACAAATTCTTCACGCTTGGCTTGATAAGAATTTACAGCTGAAGTACCCCAAGAAGAAGCATTATGTTTTGCTTTTTCATTTATTTCAGGAATTATTTCATGCAAAGACATCTTATCCAAGGCTAATACAAAATCATTAATTTTATCTTCGGAATTTTTTTCGGATTCAACAAGATGCAAGTGAGCCTGAATAATTTTTAAAAATAATGTCAACGTCTGGTACTCAAGAATTGTTTCTACAGACATAGAATTATTACTGGTAGACAAATGAGTCCATGTTTCTTCATTATTTAAAAGATTGTTGAGTTCTTGATTTGATAATGACATGGCCAAATGACGCATTCCCTCTGTGTTTCCCACTACTGAAGGAATAACATCATGCTTATTTTTTTTAGTGCGGGTCAAATTTGCTATGGTAGCAATATCTGAAGGCAAGGTATTAGGGTTAAGTTTATGATGGTTCTCTTTTCGTTGTTCGCTAAAATGCTCTTCACTGCATACTGATTGAAGATAACCACTGTCCGTCAATAACGGAAGAAACAGCATTTTTTTAAAATATTCCTGATCATAAATACAACTTCTAAAACTTTCCTGTTGTAGCATTAACCGGAATTCTGAGGGAAAAATGTGTTGAAATGTCGGACTACACAACTTATTAAAAAACTTATTCATGCTTTTTGAAAAAGCTTTTGGATCTTTAAAACTTTCCAGCAATTCCTTTTCCCATGACAGTTCCCAAGAAGAAGATGTCATTGCTTGAAACAAAGCGTAACTTAAAACTTTAACACATTGACGCCTTATTGCCTGATGAATGGCATCTTGTACTTTTTTGTCAAAAGTTCCCTTTTTAGTTTCATCTAAAATAGCAGACCAGGTTTGCAAAATACTAGAAACAATATCGATAAAATGATTTTTAGTTGTTGGATTTACTAACCATTGTCGTTGCTCAATATTTTCCGGGGAGTTTGTATTATTATTGAAAAGATCAGGAGAAACAAAGATGCGTTCACGCCATAATTTTTCTTTGGCTAGTGTGGCTTTATAAACCCCTTGGGCATAGGTTCCAGTAACCATATCTTCACGGGCAGATTCTAATAGCTTTCCCGTCATTTCGATCATTTCTAACAGGGTTCTGTTAGTAGTGTTTGCTGAAACTGGACTGAACAAAAATTTATTTAGTTCTTTTTCAATGAAGCTCGTTCCAGGCATGATGGTAACCCCCTTACAGCACACTGATTAATATTAAAAAAATATTAGCATGTTTTATATGTCAAAGCTAGAAAAATTTTCCAAATCGTGTCATATCATTCAGCATGACTTGAATAAATAACAGCGCCAAAAGAATTAAACCTAGTTGATAGAAAAGCACTTGTAAAGCACTGGGAACAGGCTTTCTCCTCAATTTTTCAATAATAACAATAAGCATTTGAAAACCATCCAGCCCTGGAATAGGGAGAAGATTAAAGGCGCCAACAGAAACACTCAAAAAGGCGAGAAAGAAACAATAATAGATCCACCCTTTTTTTGCACTCTCTGCTGAAGCAACAAAAATCGCAATAGGCCCAGCAAGTGAGCGAATAGAAAGAACGCCTCTTACCATTTTATACACAATAATGCCATTAACTTGAATATATTTACTAACATATTGGCATGACGTTAAGAATGCATTCAAAGGCGATAATTTTTCGATTTGATACCACTTTTTCTTTAATGCTGGCTGAAGACCTAAACTCGCTAATAAATTCGGCCGTAAAGGATCCAGTTTCCATTGAGATAAAGGTACCGTAATAAGATGGACCCCATCGGAACGTTCTACTCGTGCCGTCAGGTTTCCTTTTTCACCAAAAGTTTCCAGTAAATAAAAATTCACCCATATCCAATTATTAACAGGTTCATTTTGTATGGCTAATAATTTATCACCTTTTTTAAAGCCTGCTTTTTCAGCCACACTTTGAGGTATAACTTTATTAATGACGGGTTCCACCGAGGGAAGTCCATACAGAAATACCACCATAAAAAAAATTAAAGCAAACATTAAATTCATTAATGAACCTGCCAAAAGAATGCTTAAACGTTTCCAAGCAGGCTGGTGTGTCATACTTTGTGATAACAATTCGGGCGGAACCTTCCCTTCCCTTTCATCCAACAATTGGACATATCCACCCAATAGCCACGGTGATATGGCGTATTCCATTCCTCCTTTGGATTTTATTTTCCATAAAGGTTTCCCAAACCCTAAATTTAAACGTAATACCCTTACGTTTAAACAACGTGCCATAATAAAATGGCCACTCTCATGAATGCCAATAACAATAATAAAAGCACAAATCACAGTGAGCAGGCTGAAAATAAAAGTTTGAATCATAGTTTCCTGATGGTATACTTTTGTCCCATGAAAAGAAACCTATATTTATCTATTTTTTTACTGTTTTCCGCAAGCTTTTCTCTTACCAGTTATGCAGAACAGCCATCATCTTCACAAGCGGAAGGTAAAGCAACCTATGATCAATATTGCTCTATGTGTCATGCTTCAGGCTTAGCTGGTGCCCCTAAATTTCAAAATGAAGATGAATGGAAAGCCAGGTTAGCCACCCATGGAATAAATGGATTAGTCCATCATGCAATGACTGGTGTAAATGGTGCAATGCCTCCTAAAGGCAGTTGTATGACTTGCTCAGAACAGCAATTAAAAGATGCTATCGAATACATGTTACCACCTAAACAATAATGATGAAGAATTTAATAAATTTTCGCTCCATACTTATCTTCTTAACTGTCTTGTCTTTTGGATTATTTGGCGCCTCTTTATATTTTCAATATATTGAACATTTGGAGCCCTGCCCTTTATGTATTGCCCAGCGCCTTTCTATTTTTCTGTTGGCAATAACCTATTTTTTTGCCTTATTTATTAAAAGAAACAACCTAAGGATAATCAACTTCTGCTTACAATTTATCTTTTCTATGTTTGGGGCAAGCATGGCCGCTCGGCAAGTTTGGTTAATACATACGCCAAAATTGCACAGACCAGGCTGCATGCCTGATATGACTCTATTATGGCATTATCTTCCTCTCAAGGATTTAGTACAGGCGTTTTTAAATGGATCAGAAGCTTGTGGCGAAGTTCCCTGGACTTTTTTAGGTGCAAGCATGCCCGCATGGATGTTAGGATTTTTTATTTTCTTTATTATTGCTTCGATGATATTAGCATTTTCTGCTAAGGATAAAATTGTTTAATGTTTAGAAAAATATGATGCTCTAATTTTCAAGTAGGGGCGGGTCTTATACCCGCCCGTTGCTGCGGGTGGGTACAAGACCCGCCCCTACGCAAGAAAATCATAGGTGTACTCACCCTTGTGTATAGGTTCTGAGGTTTCTTCAATCCCTATGAAAAGCATTCTGATAAATCATCCCTCAAACAACAACGTCAAATCAATAGCCTGTACATTTTTTGTAATTGCGCCGGTAGAAATATAATCCACCCCAGTTTCGGCGAATTCATGGATGTTATCTAATGTAATATTTCCTGAAAGTTCTAATAAAATATTAGGATTAGACGAAGAGGCCCGTATATCCATAGCTTTTGCAATTTTGTTTAAATCAAAATTATCTAACATAATAATATCTGGACACGCTGCTAATGCTTCTTGAAATTCATTTAATGTTTCTACTTCAATTTCCACTTTTTTATTGGGAGCAAATTCTCGTGCTTTTTTAATGGCTTTTGTAATAGAACCACTGGCCATAATATGATTTTCTTTAATTAAAAAAGCATCAAATAAACCTAGACGATGATTTTGTCCTCCACCACACCGAACGGCATATTTTTGTGCCAAACGTAATCCAGGAATTGTTTTTCTCGTGTCTAAAAGAATAGTTTTAGTCCCACCTTGAGCGAGTGCTTGCATATAACGCCGCGTTTGCGTTGCTGTCGCTGATAACGTTTGAATAAAATTTAATATGGTTCTTTCGGCCGATAAAATACTTCTTGCCTTTCCTTCAATAGAACACAATAGGCTATTTGGCTCAATAAAATCACCCTCTTTAAAACGCCATTCCATTCGTACCTTAGGATCCAATAGCTGAAATACTTCTTCAGCCCAAGGAATACCACATAGTACCATCGCTTCACGCGTTTTTATAAAAGCCCGGGAATGCAATTTTTCATTAATGAGCAATCCGGTAATATCCCCAGAACCAATATCCTCTTCAAGAGATTTTAAAACATCTGCTGTGATTTGTTGAGCAGATATTATGGTTGTGTCATTTGAGTTTGCAGTGTTAGCTCCCATTTTAACCCTCCAAATTTAGTTGAAGTTTCTTTAATAAACATCGATCCAACTCAGATAGAAAATGGGTGTTTTTTATCTGCATTGCCCCAAAATCATGCCGATCTCGGTAAGTATTGCGCACAGTATAGAAAGAGTTTGGCATTAAATCCAGTTTTGGAAAAAAATTATAACATTTTAAGATAACATCATACCAATGCTTACAATCATGTGCATCGATTTGAGGATTGTCTTTGTAAGGAAGAGCGGCATTAATGGCATGATTTTTCAACCCGAAATAACCATGTACCTTTTCCACAATCATTTGTGTGGCACGATAAAAACTTTCGATCGTATGGCCAGCAATGTGAGGGGTAGCCACCATACATCGCCTAAGCAAGTCTTCATTGATATCGGGTTCATTTTCGAAGACATCTAAACATAAATGGAGTGCTTTTTTTTGTTTCAATAATGCATTCGTATCAATAACTGCTCCACGTGCGGCATTAATAACCACTGTTTTTTCTTTAACCAAACTCCACCAATCTTCTGATAATAAGTGATAACTTGGATAATCTCCTGTTTTGGTTAAAGCAGAATGCACACAAATCAAATCACATTCCGCTATTTCGGCTAATGTAGCCGAATCAAAAGAAAAATCTTTTGCTGCTTTAGGTGGGTCATTAACTATTACATTAAATCCCAATGTTTCTAAAACAAAACGAACTTTAGTACCCACATAACCTGCACCAATAATTCCTGCGCGTTTAGATGAACATACATTGATATTGTTTTTTTCACAGAATGCCAACATCCATAACACATAATCAGCCACTCCTTGCGCATTACTTCCTGGAGCAGAAAATAAGGTTATACCTTTTTCATTTAAATAATTGGTATCGATATGATCCGTGCCGCTTGAACAGGTTCCCACTACTTGAACATTCGTGTTTTCTAATAATGCTTTATTAACCTTTAATACTGAGCGTCCAATTAACACATCAGCATTTCGAAGAGTTATCGAGGTAATATCCTCCAGAGGTAATAATTCTAGTTCACATTCTGAAGATAAGAATTGCGTAATTCCAGGAATCTTGCTATCTGCTACAATTTTCATTTGATATTATAAAGCGGGCGAATAACTTTTCTTTGTGTTTTCTATCTGCGGAAAAGAGCAAACACAGGTTGCTTTTTGAGAAAGAGGTATAGGGACAGAAGAAAAATCTGTTGCAAAACATAATGAAATAATCCAACGATCAGCATTTGAGGGCAGTTGTTCAGGAGTTTCCCAAAAATGGTTAGAAGGATACTGAGTATCTGAAGTGGCTCCCCATACTGCGGGAAGTGTAGTTGCTACAAATGAAATTTCTTGTTTAGGATGGCAAGGAATTAACACTTCTGTTTCGTTGGTATTTTTATCAATTACGACAGGCTTGCCCAAAGGTTCCTGGGTATTTGCATCAATGGGCTGCACTGAAATTTGAAAATTTGGCCAACAATCCGTTTTAGCTACTCTTAAAACACAAGGAAAATTGGTATTGGCAGCAACCGCTTGCATACTTATGACACACATAACTATTGCAAAAAGCCAGTTCCATTTTTTCTTCATTTTTTTACTCCACTTTCACTCACCGTAAAACTTTCGCCACAACCACATGCCCCAGTTTGTTGAGGATTGTCATAAATGAGTTCTCCGCCACCTAAACCCTTTTTAATATAGTCTATCTTTGTTCCCATCACCATTGGATAAACTTTTCGAGAAACATAGAGTAATAAATGTTCATCCAACGAAAACATTTTGTCTTGTTCAGTGATTGGATTCTCAGCATTAATAAATGTTACTTCATAACGATAACCGGAACATCCTGATTTCACAATATTCAAGCGAACAGCCTCTCCACCATGTTTATTTAAATGCTTTTTTAAATGTTGGATAGCTGCAGAAGTGGCCACAATAGTATTACTTGTATTCATGATTTTTTCTCCATGTTGTACCTGTTGGGGTATCAGCCAACTCAATATTTATTAACTTAAGCTCATCGCGTAATCGATCGGCTTCGACCCAATTTTTCATCTGTCTGGCTTCATTACGAGTGGCAATTAATGCATCAACATGATGACGTTCTGACTCACTAATACCTGACTTTAAGAAAGCTTCGGGAGATTGTTGATGTAATCCTAATAACTCCATGAAATATACTAACAGTGTAGCAAATTTAGATGCTTGCTTGGTTTGATTCGAAGATTTTAAACGATTAATTTCCCTGCTTAACTCAAACAGCACGCTTAATGCTTCAGGAATATTGAAATCATCTTCCATTGCTTCATGAAAGTGTTTGAGCCATGGTTCAAATACTGCTTCTTTCAAGTTCATTTCTTTAGAAACGGGCAAACCCCAAATAGCATTATATAAGCGCTCTAATGCTAACTGTGCTTGCATCATATTATCTTCACTATAATTTTGCTGAGAACGGTAATGGCTGGATAAAAGAAAATAGCGCACAGTTTCAGGATGAAACTTTTCTAATACTTCCCGAATAGTAAAGAAATTACCCAATGATTTGGACATTTTCTCTTTGTTAACTTGTAAGAAACCCACATGCATCCAATAATTGGCTAATGGCTTATGATGCGCTCCTTCTGATTGCGCAATTTCGTTTTCATGGTGGGGAAATTGTAAATCGAACCCACCCCCATGAATATCAATGGTTTCACCAAGACAAGCACTTGCCATAGCAGAACATTCAATATGCCATCCTGGACGGCCAGAGCCCCAGGGTGACTCCCAGCTTGGCTCGCCTGGTTTTGCTTTTTTCCATAAAACAAAATCCAATGCATCGCGCTTTGCCTCTGTCACTTTAATTCGCGCGCCTGCTTCTTGCCCCTCTAAATCTTTGTGGGATAATTTACCATACTCAGGGAAATCTTTTACAGAATAAAACACATCACCATTTTCCCCCAAATAGGCTAGACCTTTTGTCATTAGTGTTTCAATAAGTTGAATCATTTGAGGAATATAAGCTGTCGCATGCGGAATATCCGTCGCTTTTAACAGATTTAACGCACGTTCATCTTCATCCAAAGCAATGATAAATCGCTCCGCTAGAAGATGCGGCTCCTCTCCTTTTTGGTGCGCCCGCTCAATTATTTTATCATCCACATCAGTAACATTTCGTACATAATGCACATCATAACCAATAGCTTTAAAATAACGAATAATTACATCAAAACAAGTCATCATGCGTGCATGTCCCGCATGACAATAATCGTATACCGTTATACCACAAACATAAATACCAATTTTATTCGGTTGTATTGGTTTAAAAACTTCTTTCTGCCGTGTTAACGAATTATATACTTTTAACATGTTTTGGTTTTCTCTCTACTTTTTCCAATCATCTTTAAGGCCAACAATGCGATTAGCTGAATAGGTTTCTTCATCTGGTTTCTTTTCCATCAAGAAGTATCCTACCCGTTCAAATTGAAAAGGTTGTCCCAGAGGTTTTTCGAACACAAAGGGTTCAACAACTGCTTCAGAAACCACTTGTAATGCATTAGGATTCAAATAATCTGTAAAATTCTCATGGGCTGCTGGATCTTCTATGGTGAATAACCGATCATAAAGGTTTGCTGTAATTGATTTTGCATGTGGTGCAGATACCCAATGAATAACCCCTTTCACTTTTCTACCTTCCGGATTTTTACCTAAAGTATCCGGATCATAGGAACAGCGAAGCTCAATAATTTCTTGGGTGTTTGGGTCACGAATCACTTCATTGCAACGAATCACATAGGCATGCCGTAACCTGACTTCTTTTCCTGGAGACAACCGGAAATAATCTTTGGGGGGCTCCTCCATAAAGTCAGCTTGATCAATATACACTTCACGAGAAAAAGGAATCATGCGTTCCCCTAATTCTGGCTTTTGTGGATGACAGGATGCTTTTAATTCTTGCACTTTATCTTCTTCAAAGTTTTCAATGATAACTTTTAATGGTTTTAAAACCATCATGGCACGCAAGGCGTGTGCATTTAAATCATCACGGACACATTCCTCTAAAATACTCATATCGATGACAGAATTGCTTTTTGATAAGCCAGTTAATTCACAAAATTGGCGAATAGCTGCTGGCGGAAAACCTCGGCGACGTAATCCTCGTAGCGTTGGCATGCGAGGATCATCCCAACCATCTACGTGTTTTTGCTCCACAAGTTGTCGCAGCTTTCTTTTACTTGTCATGGTATGAGAAATATTAAGCCGGGCAAATTCAGTTTGCACAGGTTTTGCAGGAACATTGAGTTTATTGATAAACCAGTCATACAAGGGTCGATGATCTTGAAACTCTAGAGAACACAACGAATGGGTAATATGTTCCAACGCGTCACAAAGTGGGTGGGCAAAATCATACATAGGATAAATGCACCAATCTTTTCCTGTGCGTTGATGTTCAGCAAAACGAATACGGTATAATACCGGATCCCGCATGTTAATATTGCCTGATTTCATATCAATCTTAGCACGCAACACGTATTTACCTTCAGGGAATTCCCCTGCTTTCATGCGTTGAAATAAATCAATATTTTCTTCAATGGCACGATTACGATCAGGGCTTTCTTTTCCTGGTTCTTGTAGTGTACCGCGATAAGCACGAATTTCTTCCATAGTTAAGCTTTCGACATAAGCATCACCTTGACGAATTAAATCCAAGGCATAATCATATAACTTTTGGTAATAATCAGAACTATGGGTAAGGCGCTCTTGCCAATCAAAACCTAACCAACGCACATCTTCCATAATAGCTAAAGCATATTCCATTTCTTCCGCCATAGGATTCGTGTCATCTAAACGAAGGTAACATTCTCCCTTAAATTCTTCTGCCATGCCAAAATCTAAACAAATGGCTTTCGCATGCCCCACGTGTAAATAACCATTAGGTTCAGGCGGAAAACGAGTTACTATTTTCGTATGTTTTCCTGTATCTAAATCATCTTGGATTAATTGGCGCACAAAATGCGAACGTTTTTCTAAAGTTACTGTGTCAGACATGATAGTATTTATTCGTGTTAAGTTAATTAATATAAGCTAATCAAAGAGTCTATTATAACGCCATTCTTTTCTTTTTAAAATGAAGTAGGCGTGGTGGTTGCAAGTAAATTTTCCTGAAAATGGCTGGATAACGAGAAAACTGCCAACAATCCGATGCCTGACGTTAACATAATATAATATCCTGGCGCAACAACATTAAAAGCTTTAATTAATCCGATAACAATTAACGGGCTTAAACCACCAAAAATAGCTGCGCTTAAATTATAAGAAAAGGCAATGCCACTATACCGTATATTTAGAGGGCAGTTTTCCACTACCGTTGTTAACGTATTTCCCTGATCCATTGAACTTAATAATGTCGCCATCCCTAATACCACTATTACGGCATTGAACGTATTGTATTGTAATAAATAAAAAAACGGCAGAGCCAATACAACCATTCCTGCCGTTGTCATTAACAACATTTTTTTTCTGCCTATGCGATCACCTAAAATTCCCATGAGTGGCACTAGAAATAACATTCCTACTAAAGCAAAAGACTCTATGACAAAAGCATGATGAGACGTAATGCCTACGTATTGCTGCAAGTATTCTGGCATATAACCAAAGAAAACATAATAGAATGTGCAACTCATGCAGTTTAATCCAAAAATAGTTAACAAACTTTTTGGAGCAGCCCTAAATGCTTTTACCAATGGTTTCTTTTCTATTTGATTAGTCGACATTAAATGCTCATACGCGGGTGTTTCTAATAATTTAAGACGATGATAGGAAATCAGTCCTCCAATTGCACCAATTACAACGAAAGGAATCCGCCATCCCCACGTTTGCATCATCTCGGGAGAGAAAAAATCTTGAAGACATAAAACCATTATTGTCGCTAAGAAAAAGCCTAAATTAGCGCCCGTCGCCGCAAAACTCGTCACAAAACCACGTTTTTTAACCGGTGCTGATTCCGCTAAATAGGTCATTACCCCACTATATTCCCCACCAATAGCCACACCTTGTAGCAAGCGAAGCAATGTAAATAAAATGGGGGAAAGAATGCCAGCTACCGCATAGGTAGGTAGTATTCCTACTAAGAAAGTTGTTGTCGTAATAATTAAAATGGACAAACGTAAGGGCTTAGCCCGTCCAATTTTGTCACCAAAATGTCCGAAGAGAAGCCCTCCCATAGGACGACAAATAAATCCTGCTGCAAAAACACCAAAAGCAGCAATTTCTGCCATAATGGGGTTCTGCATAGGAAAAAATTGCTCTCCAATCACCGGCGCAAGAAAGATGAATAATCCGAAATCGAGCCATTCTAAAATATTACCTAAACTGCTCGCAGTGATTTGATTAAGTTTCATAAATACCTTTAAATAATCTGGTTTGTACTAATAAATAATGAAAATCATCTGATGACATATTGTCTTCAAAAAGAAATCTCGTGTGAACCTTTGTGCTTTTTATAAAGCTGAAACGTACAATAATCACCTTACGAAAAGAAAGCAATTGTCTCAATATAATTTCCTCTAATTTTCCTTCTTTTTTCTGGCAAGACCAATAGGATAAAGAACGAGAGAAACCAATAATGGACGAGGCAGCATTTAATAAAATATGTTGGGTAAAAACATAAAAAGCATTGATGAAGATGCCAACGATAAATAACGCTTTTATTAGATAATTTATATCTGTATCAATAATAGAAATGACAGAAATAAGGTACAAGCTACTCCATAAGCCTATTGCTATTTTAGATGGGTGTAGGGATATGGAGGCGTTTAACAAGTTGGACAATTTCAATTAACTCCGGTTCTTCTGGACTTTCGTGCCCCATTAACCAAGCAAATAAAACAGGATCAGGATAGGTTAATAAGGTTCTAAAACTTTCTTGTAGTTTCGATGATAATTGCGAATAATGTGTTTTGGCAAAAGGAATAAAAAATAAATCGAGTTCAAGCATCCCTCGTCTACATTGCCACAATAACTTCGCTTGATCTATAATTGTTTCCATGACTCATTCTAATGATATTTCAAACAGCATTCAAGCGGTTAAAGATAAAATTCCCCATTCTTTTGATCTTGGACATTTAGGTAGTATCTATATACATGGTAAAGATGCGGCAAATTTTTTACAAGGTCAATTAACTTGTGACATTCATGCTTTAACAGCATTGAATGCTCAACCCACGGGATGTTGTAACCTGCAAGGTCGTCTTGTTGCCTTATTATTCATTATGGTTTGGCAAGAAGGTTATTTATTACTGCTCCCTCAAGATATTCTTGAAACGACGATAAAACATTTTAAAAAATATGCTCTTTTTTCTAAAGTAACCTTTGAAAAAAACATACTTGATTCTCTTACAGGCTTTTTATATTCTGCCCCTGAAGAAGCTTATCGCTGTCTCAATAATTTATTTATTAAACCTAATACACCACCACCGGCAAATGCTTTATGTAATGAAGCGTGGCATTACCAACAAATGGTTCAAGGATTTCCTGATTTGCATCAAAAAACCCAAGGAACATTTCTTCCCCATCGCATTGGACTGGACAAAATTGAAGGCGCTATTAGTTTCAATAAAGGTTGTTATCTTGGCCAAGAAATTATTGCACGTACTCATTTTAAAGCAGTACAAAAGCATGCTGTTTATCTATGTGAAACAAGCATGTCAGTTACCCCAGGAGATGAAGTCTTATCTAAAGATGACAGCAATATTGGTGAAATAATTGATGTAGTGGTGTTGAATGGTTCGCTTTATCATTGCTTAGCATCACTTAAAATGGATTCATTGGAAGATATGAGTTCGAGAATGAGGATCTTATCTATTTAGACCTTGCTTTGTAGTCACAAAAAGACTACACTTATATAGAAAATTAAAAAACGAGGTAATAATAAATGCATACACTCATAACTGACACGTATGTCCGCGCTCGTATTGACACACTAACGAAAGAACGAGCTGCTGATGCCTTAGACGCAATGGGACTTTCCCTATCAGATGCTATTCGTTTACTTATGGTGCGAATAGCTGACGAACGTCGTATGCCCTTTGAAATTAAAGCACCTAATAGAAAAACGCAAAAAGCAATTCATGAGCTTGAAGTAGGAAAAGGAAAACGCTTTAACAGCATTAATGCTTTAATGGATAATCTCAATGAGGATGATTGAGCGTTCTACGCTTTTTAAAAAAGATTTTAAGCGTATCAAAGCAAATCCAACTTACAGCAAAAAAATCGATAATCTTCTTTCTTCTATTCTTGAATTTTTAGTAAATGATAGGAGTTTACCTGATAAAAATAGAGATCACGAGCTTTATGGAAATTGGAAAGGCTAGCGCGAATGTCATATCAAACCTGATCTTTTATTAATCTACAGAAAATCTACTTTGAACGTATTGCGATTGGCTAGACTTGGCTCTCATAGCGAATTGTTTAATTAGCTTAGAAAGTACTCCAACGTATTACTCTCTAATGTACCCCGCGCCTGGACCAGAATGATCGCCCGCTTCAGCACCTGGCTCACCAGGCTTTTCATCTTGAGGCTCGTTTTCTTCCAAGTATAAAAATTCAGAGTTGTCCGCGTTACTACCGGTCGCAATTTTATGATTACGATATTGATAATATGCATCTCGCTCAAATGTATAAGGATCAAGCGCTACTTCATTCATAAAGTTAGTGGCATCAATTAACTGGGCTTTCACCGTTAAATAACGATACGCAATGATACCTTTGAGAAGATACATTGAATGGATATAAGGATAAGGTGAGAAGAGATAGTAATCGCCCACAACAGAAACCGCATCACGAACGGTAGTTGGACCTAAAATAGGAAGAACTACATAAGTGGAATTACGATATCCCCAACGGGCAAAGGTAATGCCCATATCGTTAAAATGCTCAGATAAACCAAACTCTGTCGCTGGATCAAAAATTCCCCCCACTCCCATCGTGGTATTAATAATAAACCGCCATGCATCATTCAATGCATGTTTAAATTCACCTTGTAATACATCATTCGCCACTGATGGCAACATCGCAATATTATCAAACACATTATCAGCCCCTGTACGAATTGGTGCAGGAATTAAGGTGTTATAAATTTTGGCAATAGGAATAATTAAAACCTTATCCATGGCTTGGTTGAAATTAAAAATAGGACGGTTAATTGATTCTAATGGATCTTGTTGCGCCGAAGGTAAAAAAGGTGCTTCACCATTAAAAATACCAGATTCTGCTTGAGTGTCCTCTGCAAAACTCATTTTTGTGAACGTACCTAACGCTAAGCATACGACAACAAGACTTAACAATTTTTTCATTACTTTTCTTCTTTCTAACCCGCTTTTTTAGATATTGGTAATATTTTTTAAGTGGCTAAGATGGCAGCATCCGTAATAACTGGCTCTAATAATGAATGTCATACATTCCACAGTTTAAACTTAGACCAGACCTTACGAAGTTCCCAAGCACATTGTAAAGAGAAATTATATCATATCGACCACTGATAATAAAACCAGGTATATCTTTTAAACCTTCTCTTTTTCTGTAAAATAGCATAATTCCCAATAACATATGCTGTGCATAAGTTTTAATTGAAGGGTATAATGTTTGCATAAATGTAATATTACGTTACACAAAATATAAGAAAAGAGCAAAATAATGAGTGAACATCGTTTATTCGACCGTCATGAAGGAGGCGAACGCGCTATTTTAGTGCATATTGATTTTCCTGACACTAATCTACAAGGTGATTTAACAGAATTTAAGGAACTCGTATTGTCCGCAGGTATTGAAATAATTGATACGATTACTGGCACAAGAAAAGCTCCTGATATTAAATATTTTATTGGCTCAGGAAAAGCCGCTGAAATTCAATCATTAATTGAGCAACAAAAAGTCGATGTTGTCTTACTTGATCACACATTATCCCCTGCCCAAGAGCGAAACTTAGAAACCTTGTTAAAATGCCGAGTTGTTGATCGAAACGGTATTATTTTAGATATTTTTGCTCAACGTGCACGTAGTTTTGAAGGTAAACTTCAAGTAGAATTAGCACAACTGAATCATATTTCTACTCGCTTAATTCGAGGATGGACTCACCTTGAACGTCAAAAAGGTGGTATTGGATTACGTGGTCCTGGTGAAACTCAATTAGAAACCGATCGTCGTTTAATTCGTAATCGAATGAAAATGATTCGCTCCCGCCTTGATAAAACCCGTGCGCAACGAGAACAAAACCGGCAAGCACGTCATAAGCAAGCTACGCTTACAGTCTCTCTTGTAGGCTATACTAACGCAGGAAAATCATCACTCTTTAATACTTTAACAGGTGAAGAAGTTTATGCGGCGAACCAGCTATTTGCAACACTTGATCCGACAATGAGAAAACTTGAGTTACCGGGCTGTCACGACGCTATCTTAGTGGATACTGTAGGATTTATTCGCCATCTACCCCATGATTTAGTTGAAGCTTTTAAGGCCACGCTTGAAGAAACACGAGAAGCCGATCTTTTATTACACGTTATTGATATTTCGGATCCACATTGGCAAGAAACCGCTGAAGTTGTCAGGCACGTACTTAAAGAAATTGGCGCTGAAAACGTTCCTACCGTTGAAGTATATAACAAAATTGATTTATTGACCCACCAACCATCATGGCAACATAATGAAGATGCCAATGATGCCTTACCTCGCGTATGGGTCTCTGCATTAACAAAAGAAGGTATTGATATGCTTAAAAAAACTGTTGCGGTTCAGTTACATGGACCTTTTGTTCATACTCAAATAGCGCTTAAGCCTGATGCCGGTCAGCTACGCGCAGAATTATATAAATTGGACGCTATCATTGATGAACAAATCGATGAGGAAGGCAATAATTGGGTAACGATACGGATGAGCGAAAAAGATTATCACCGGTTATTTACGCCTCATCGGTAATTATTAAGGTATTGATGATAGGTTTCGTAGGGGCGGGTCTTGTACCCGCCCGTCCCCGCGCAGGTACAAGACCTGCCCCTACAATAGGAATTTGTCTGCCTTGAGGTATAAGACCGCCCCCTTCACAGGGGAGAAATTATCCTTTTACAAATACTCAAACACTTTTACGACACTTCTAACGCCACTAACCCGTCGCGCAGCGTCAACAGCTAAATCCGCTTGCTCTTTAGTGACAAGGCCCATTAAATATACCGTACTATTTTCAGTTAATACTTTAATAGAACCAGAACGTAATCCAGATTTAACAAGCAATGCACTCTTCACAGCAGACGTTAGCCAAACATCTTCGCTTTTTTGGCCAAATGAAATCGAAGGTCCTACAGTAATTTCATTATAAACTTTTTTAACATTGGGCGTAGATTGTGCAATTTTTTCAGCAGATACTTTAAGGGTTGCACTAGGTGTTTGGCCAACTAACAGTACAACACAATCAAAACTTGATAAATCAAGGTTACTGGTTTTAAATTCGGGATCTTGAATAATGTTCAAATCTAATCGGTGCTCAATGTAACTGTCTTCACTTCTAGTTTTCCAGTCACGCTGATCCGATACCACTAAACCACCCGCTGATGTACCCGCCATAAAAGCTGCCGCTACGCAACCCGATAATAAGAGCACAGGCAAAAAAATAATAAAATATAATTTGTAATTAAGGAAATATCTTTTCATTTAACATCCTTTATCAATTATTGCGCAAATAAATAATGATCAATTAAATCACATAGGCAATGGATAATAAGTAAATGGGTTTCCTGAATTCGTGCCGTTGAATCAGAAGGAACGCATAATAAACTATCTTCTGGACGTAAAATGTTATTTAACGACCCACCTTTTCTTCCGGTCAAGGCAACGATTTCCATCCCTCGTTCATGAGCTGCTTCTATAGCAGAAATAACATTTTTTGAGTTTCCGCTCGTGGTAATAGCTAGTAACACATCACCTTGCTGACCTAGCGCATGAATTTGTTTTGAAAATACTTGGTCATAATGATAATCATTCGCAATTGAGGTTAATGTCGAAGCATCCGTAGTAAGCGCCATTGCAGGCAATGCTGGACGCTCGGACTCAAAACGATTAAGCATTTCAGAAGAAAAATGTTGCGCATCAGCTGCAGAACCACCATTTCCACAACTTAAAATTTTGTGTCCGGCTAGAAGGCATTGCACCATCTTGTCTGCGGCTTGAACAATAGGAGATGCCAAAACATCCACAGCTTCTTTCTTTGTTTCAATACTGGCATGAAATAAATTTTTTATTCGTTCTTCCATTTTATACTCTCAACTTTAAAAGGCATTTTTAATCCACTCTATATCCAGAGCATCTGAAATGCCAACTACATCAAATCGGGACGCTATTTTAGCATATTTTTTATTCCAAGCTAAATAACATTCGGCTGTTCTTGACAACTTTATTTGCTTTCGTCTATCTACACTAGCAATAGCACCACCAAAACAGTTATTTTTGCGATAGCGCACTTCCACAAAAACAAGCGTCTTCTCTTCTTGCATAATAAGATCTATTTCCCCAATTTTGGTGCGAAAATTACGTTGAATAAGGATAAGTCCTTTTTCTGCGAGGTATCGTTCAGCAATGGCTTCTGCCCATCTTCCTTGTGCTGAACGCTCAATCTTTTCAATCAATCGTTTGAACCTCTCCCTGTTCAAATCGTCCCCACACTAATTGTCGGCTGATTCTGTTTCCAGCCTTCAAAGACAATACACCTGTATATCCAGATATTGTCGAACTTGGAGAAGAGCGCCATTCACCCCGCTTCATAACAACTGTAAAGGCATCTTTACCCAAAGCATATAATCGTGGGAAACGACTTAATTTTGAAGCCATTGGATTAAATACCCAGGGCATATCATCAAATACAATGCCATTGAGATCTTGATCCGCCATGGGAGAAGGTATACCGCTATACACTAAAGAAATAGAATAAACAGGTAAATCACCCGCATAATAGAACTTCAATAATGGGTTAATTTGTCTTGCTTTTGCTGCTTGGGCTACCAAGAATATCATATCCACATCTTGACGATGATACGCGGATTTTTGCTCAGCCTGTCTATTATAGCCAACTACACTAGACATTGGTTGACTCGCCAGCTTCACTTGGGTGTCTGCTTTATCATTAACTTTAAGCACTTGACGAATATAAGCACTTAAATCTTGATTAGGCATATAGAAGAATTGAGCACCTACTCTTCCGCCTAATTGTTTCCATTGTGTATTAAATGCTTGAACAACTCCATATCCCCACGGTCCAGCAGGCGCAATAATCAATGCAGACTGATGACCTTGTTGGTGGGCATATTGAGCTACTTGAGCCGCCTCATCTAAAGGTGAGAGGCCAAATTGATATAAATTAGCGGAACCTTGAGAGGAAGATTCATTTAAATAGTTTAGTGCAATAGTGGTAACAGGTACTGGTGAACGAGCTAAACGTTGTACTTTTTCTTTTTCTAATGGGCCTACTACACAATCTGCCCCTTCACGGATAGCCGTTTCATATAAGGTTTCAATATCGCTTCCTTGAGCTGTATTATACACTCGTACTTTTGTATTGATTGAACCGGATTGTATCGATTGATAATAAGAAGACATGAAGCCATCACGTACAGCCTGTCCGGGGCCAGCCATTGGGCCAGTCAATGGTAATAGTAAGGCAATTTGTTTTGGCGTACCCGTTGTACTGCCCACGCTGCTTCCTGTATCATACACAGACGCATTATTGTTCAGTGAACAACTATTTATTAATGCTAGAAAACTCAATCCAATAACACAAGACAGCGTTTTTCGAAAATGTTGCATTATACCCATGTTGTTTTTACCTTGAACTTATAAAAATTTTGATAAAGCATAAACGATGAGCCACACAACATCAATCCCCCCTGGAACATTATTTCTGGTCGCCACTCCCATCGGCAATTTACAGGATATTACCCTTCGCGCATTAGAAATTTTGAAATACGTTGATTACATTGCTGCAGAAGATACGCGGAAAAGCCGAGTATTACTTAACCATTTTGGTATTAATAAACCGCTGATTTCTTTGCATGCGCATAATGAAAATGAACGTTCTTCTGAACTGTTAAGCAAATTAACTGAAGGTGCTAACATCGCGCTAATTAGTGATGCAGGCACGCCGCTTATTAGTGATCCAGGGGCTTACTTGGTTCAAGAAGCCAGAAAACAGGCGATTACGGTTTCCCCTATTCCTGGCCCTTGCGCCGCCATTGCCGCCTTATCGGCTTCGGGGATTCCCTGCAATCATTTTTTATTTTATGGTTTTTTACCTGCACAATCCCAAGCACGGAGAAAAATATTAGCTACCTTTGAAGATACTTCTCATCCTGTCGTATTCTACGAAGCACCCCATCGCATTCTTTCTTTACTCGAGGATATCAAGAACGTATTTGAAACAGAGCGATTAATCAGCTTTGCAAAAGAAATAACAAAACAATTTGAATACTTCTTTTCAGGCTCTCCTGATGAAGCATTAGCTTGGCTTAACGAAGAATCAGCACGTCAAAAAGGTGAGTTTGTAGTGATATTGGATAGTAAACCTAAAAAAGTTGAAGAAGAAAGTAACTCATTAAATTTTTCTTCTTCGTTAGAATCTCTATTAAAAACGTTACTTAAATCCTTGCCATTAAAGCAAGCGGTTCAAATTGCCACTGAAATTAGTGGCATAAAGAAAAATGTGGTGTATGCGTTGGCGCTGAAACAGGATAAGATCTAACTGAATTTTACTGGATGGTAACTAAAAGAACAGACAAAGTATTCATTCGGTAGTCGCCCCTTTTAGTAAAGGGGTATTGTTGTGCATAATATAGTTCAAGAAGGATGCTTCCACGAAAGAAAAAAGAAGAGCAAAGAAATCAACGAAAAATTCTGGTCATTTATTTTTTTCCCTCATCTGCCCTGTCGGGCATCTTCTCCCAGAGGGAGAAGCATCCTTCGTTGTTGCTTCGTAATAATGCCAAACTCAATCGTACTCTTTAGTTTTGGCTTGTTTATTTATCCATGCAACAAGCGAAACGGGAATGAAGCTCTTCCTGGACGCTGTTGTTCTGGATATGAATTGTAACAACGCCTTCCTAAAAGGAGCAATCATTCCCGAATATCTTGCTAAATTTTTAAATGTTTAGCCTATTTTTCAATATCTTTATTATTCACATCGCAGCATTCTGTTTTTGTAGTTGTATCAGTATGACAATGGTCAGATGCACAACATTTGCTGCATAATTTACTTAAGCCGCAATAAATAAAGCCTGCAATGATAAAGAAAATAAAAATATCACAGAATCCCCAAAACGCGCCAATAACACTACCTAAAAATGTTGGCTCATATCCTGGATAAATAGAGGCTATAGTAGAAATCATCATTAAACCATAACCATAATAGGCTCCTAATAAACCTAAAATGAATAGGCCAATAGCATTGGCCAATGCGAAAGCGATGGAAATTTTGAACCAACATTGGCGATGATGACAATATGAATGATTTGTAGAACATTCGCTTTTCATAATTACGATCTCCTAATAAAAAATTAAAGAAACTTCACTTATTAGCAGTATGGCAGGTTTCTTCATCCTCCTCAACCCTTATTCGCCCTACTCGGTTCATTCGAATATTTTTTCCACTTTTAGCAGAAGAACAAAGAGAAAAAGTCCCCGCTAAAACACTATTTAATCCTGTTGGGGCAAACAAAAGATAATTATCATACATTCCCTTCCATGTTACTTGTAAATCTTGGTCAGACCACACCCATTTGAATATAAATATATCTGCAGCATCGTAAGAATGATTATCATTTGTATCTACAAACAAGACCATTCCGTAAGACCAGTTTTCTTTTATTGAAGACAATATCAATGGTTGACCTAATAAAACAGCCTGACTGCGAGCATAATGCAAGGCTGACGCAAGTTCTTCAGTACGTGCGAGGAGTTTATTTTTAAGGAAAAAATCGTGGCTAAATGGGAAAGCAAGCAAACACAAAACAGCAACAATACTTAAGGCAATAAGCAGTTCTATTAATGTAAATCCCTGGAGTGATTTGGTTTGGGTTGGACTCTTTTGCATTTTTTTATTTTCTATACTTAAATAACCACGAAACCATTGTTAATAGTAACAAAGCTGCTACTGCATTATGAGAAACAGCAATATTTAAAGGCAATAAATGTGTCACTAAAATTATACCTAAAGCAAATTGCACGCACACTAATACCATTGCAATAATGGCAGAACGCCGAATACCTTGTGCTTTTTCTTTGGCAAGCACACAAGCGCCGAACACGAGTAAATAGATAGCAGTGACAATCGCATTCATTCGATGAGCCATTTGAATTGCAATACGAGAAGCGCTATCTAGTTTGCCACCTGCGTAATCTATTCCTATCGGTGAAAATAAATTAAATCCCGCATGCCAATCCATAGGAGGGACATATAAGCCATTACATGTAGGGAAACCAACACAAGCTAAAGAAGCATAATTGGAACTTACCCATCCTCCTAAAGCAATTTGTAAAATAACCAAGAGTAAACCAATCGCACACCACATTTTATGAGGCATAAATGGCTCTGGGGCGAGCAATGAAATATTGGGTCGTTCATTCTCATAGCGTAATTTTAAATAAAATACACGCATAGTCGATAAAATGGCCAAACCACCTAAAAGATGTCCCATTACAACTAAGGGTAATAACTTCCATGTTACTGTCCACATGCCTAGCATTGCCTGAAACACTAACAACACAACAAGGGCCACAGAGATGCCTAAAGGAAAATCTTCTTTTCGGAAACGCTTAACCACAGCTTGGACAAATAATACAAGAATCAGTACGCCTAACGTTCCTGCAGCATAACGATGGATCATTTCCTTCCAAGCTTTTTGAGGCTCAACAAGCTGTTCAGGAAACACTTTCTGCGCATCTTCTAATCCAGAAGCTGATTGAGGCAACACCCAATGTCCATAACAACCTGGCCAATCTGGACATCCTAAACCTGAATCAGTTAAGCGCGTATATGCACCAAGAACCACAACAATAAATGCCAATAATAAAGCTACTCGGACAATCATCAGGGAAGTACGGTTTTTCATGTGTTTACCTTAAAAAAAGACAGGGTATTCTATACTCACAGCTAATGAATTTTCGGTAAGGCGCGAGCGAAGCAGACGAGGGAATGTACAAGTAGTACATGACCGAAGTCGATGCAGCTCGCAACAAAACCGAAAACTCATTAGCGAAGAGTATATTCATAATTTAAAACGCGCGAGTATATCAGTTTTTACTTCATTTAAAAACTTGCATCCATACTAAAGAATGTTATACTTTTCGTTTTAGTTTTCACCTCTAATTAATTTTATGCCCACTATTAGCGTTATTATTATTACTAAAAATGAAGCTTCACTTATTGCCAATTGTCTTGAGTCTGTAAAGTGGGCAGATGAAATCATTGTGCTAGATTCGGGAAGTACCGATAATACGGTAGAAATAGCAAAAAAATACACGCCTTTGGTTTCTGTCACTGATTGGCCAGGATATGGCATTCAAAAACAACGCGCATTAGAAAAAGCTACAGGTGATTGGGTATTAAATATTGATGCCGATGAAGAAGTGACTGAATCACTAAAAAATAAATTACTGGAAGTCATGCATTCTTCTGTTGATGCTTGCCGCATTCCCATACATATGGTGTTTTACCAAGAAATAATGAAATATTCATGGTGTCCCAAGCGCCACATTCGCTTTTTTAAACGGAAAGAGGCATTTTACGACAGAAGCATTGTACATGAATATATACACTTGCCTGCAAAAAGTCGTGTGATACAGCTTCAAGAACCCATAAAACACTATTCTTTTCGTAATTTTTATCATGCTTTATATAAAGTTAATAAATACTCTTCCTATACGGCCAAAATTCGACACCAACAAGGAAGATCTTCAAGTATTTTTAAAGCAGTCTTAGCTTCGGGGTGGATGTTTTTTCGTTGTTATTTTATTCAAAAAGGTTTTTTAGATGGAAAAGCAGGATTTCTACTTGCTATATTAAGTGCCCAAGGATCGTTTTATCGTGCCATTAAGCAAATTTACCGTGAAGAAGATTTAGATGACTTACCCATGGTTGAATAGACTTCTTTCCACCCCCCCTGGTGTGCGAGAAATTAGACTTCTTTCCAAACCCGCTTATGCGCGAGAAATTGGAGGAGACTCGGAGCGCACAAATCGGCAGGAAAGCCGATTTGCACAGGCACTGGCTGAAAGCCGAGGTCCAAGGATGGACCGAGTGAAAACCGGAGTGTACACGCGAGTACATGAGGATTCGAGCACCGAATCAACGAACAAGTTCTCCGCAAAAGTAGGGTTTGGAAAGAAGTCTATTGAAGGAAATTCGAAGCAAAATTTCGTACCAGTAGCATTAATAGGCCTCACTATTTCAATTCCTACTACCATTTCCTTGACTAGTATCTTTTGGGTGCTTTCGCTCGTTTTGATTTTATTGACACCTGAACATCGAGACGTGTTACCCAAAATTCTTAAAAGCCCTCTTGCATGGTTTTCTATAGGCCTTTTTATTGTTGCCTTCCTTGGATGTTTTTGGGGAGAAGCTTCCTGGCATGCAAAATTTACAATGCTCAGCAAATATTTAAAATTCTTATTTTTTCCTCTTTTAATCGCAGGATTTACGACCAAAAAAATTAGACCATGGGTAATGCATACTTTCCTAGGGGTGATGCTACTGACTAGCATATTATCTTTTTTTAAATGGACGGGGATACTTATCTGGCGTAGCGCTGATCCCGGCGAAGTGTTTTATAATCACATTATGACTGGCTTGATGATGAGTTATGCTGCTTATATGGCGCTATGGTTGGCTTACACTGCCACAAAACAATTATATAAGTGTCTGTATAGTTTTCTTTTTATTTTGTTCACGTTACAAATATTCTTTTTGAGCCCAGGGCGCACAGGCTATGTCATTTATCTCGTCATTATGAGTCTTTTTTTACTGCAAATATTTCCTTTACGAAAGGCCTTAATTGCCATCTGCATCGGAGGAATATTATTTGGTGCAGCAGTTTACCAAAGTCCCGTAGTAAAAGAAGGTATTTATAATATTTCCCATGATTTATTGGGTTATAAAAATCATTACTTAAGGACGTCATTGGGTTATCGTATTCAATTCCATAACTACTCTAAAGAATTATTTTACCGTCATTGGCTTGTTGGAAATGGCACCGCTGGTTTTGAACACGCATTTCACACAGAAAATCCCGTACCAGGATGGACAACGAACTATCTTAGTGAGCCCCACAGCCAATATTGGTTGATATTAAGTGAGTTTGGCTTATTTGGCTTTTCTGTTTTTTGTCTTTTTCTTTTTTTCTTAGTCCGAGAAATAATTTCCTTAAAGAAAATGCGTATTTTAGCCATTGGTATACTAGCTATTTTCTTAGTGGGCAATTTTTCCGATTCCTTGTTTTTTTATTCTACAACTAATTTGTTTTTTATGACCATGATGGCCATGTGTTTAGGTGAAAAGTATGAAAATTGATACCCTTTCTAGTACAAGTTTAAGTCTTGCCCTGAGTCAGAAAAGTCAAGAACATACTGGGCTTCTTTGCATCGTAACCCCGACACTTCTCAGTGCTCAGCGTCTACAAGATGAACTTAATTTTTTTCAACTGGACAATACCATACCTATTATGTTTTTCCCTGATTGGGAAACACTTCCTTACGATAGATTCTCGCCTCATCAAGATATTATTTCCGAACGATTGGCAACGTTAGCCAAGCTAAAAACATTGAAAAAGGGTATCTTAATTACCGCATTACCAACTCTTTTGCACAAGCTATCGCCTTACAGTTTTATTGCTGCTCACAGCTTGAATCTTTCTGTGAAACAACAATTAGACATTGAGACTTTTAGGCATCACCTACAAAAAGCGGGTTATATTTTTGTTACCAAAGTAATGGAACATGGCGAATGCGCTATTCGCGGCTCAATCATAGACATTTATCCCATGGGTAGCCGTACTCCTTTTCGTATTGATTTATTTGATAATGAAATTGACACGATTCGTTTATTTGATTTGGATACTCAACGTTCTTCCGAACAAGTAAAACAGATCGCTTTATTACCCGCACGTGAATATCCTTTAGATGAAAAAGGCATTGCCCATTTTCGAAGCGCTTTCCGGCATCGTTTTGAAGGCAACCCAGCTAATTGTCCCATATATAATTCTATTAGTGATGGCATTGCCCCTGCCGGCATCGAATATTATTTACCCTTATTTTTTGATGAAACCGCGACTTTATTAGATTATCTTTCCCCTAATACTCAATTTTTTCTTATTAATGAAAAAGAAGGCCTTCAACAAGCCAATGATTATTTCCAAAAAGAAGTGCAGGATCGCTACGCTCAATTAAAATATGATCTTACCCATCCCCTACTTTCGCCGGAAGAATTATTTTTTACGCTTGATATACTTTATACCCACCTCCATTCTTTTTCCTACAAAGAAATCCCTTATCAAATACCCTCTTTTCCTGTTGATATTAAAGCACAAAAAAATATTCAGCATTCATTTGATAAACTAAAAAATTACCTTGAAACAACCAAAACACGTGTTGTGATTTGCTCACAAACAGCCGGTAGACGCGAATTACTGAGCGAACAACTCACTGCAGCCAAAATTCACTTTAAATCTTTTTCTCATTGGCATGAATTTATTACCGATCATTCCGCCAAAATCGCGTTAATGTATGGTCCTCTGGAAACTGGATTTATATTTGATGATTTAACCGTTATTACTGAAGCAGAGCTATGGGGTGAAACGCTCATACGACAACGAAAAACAGCCCGCCGTTCTTTAGATATCGATACTATTGTCAGAGACTTAAGCGAACTACATATTGGTTCTGCTGTAGTTCATATTGAACATGGCGTAGGCCGGTATCTTGGTTTACAAAATATTGAATACGATAATCAAATCAATGAATTCTTAGTATTGGAATATGCTAGCAACGATAAAATTTATGTCCCTGTTACCTCATTAGAAAAAATCAGTCGCTATACGGGTTTAGATCCCGATACGGCCCCTCTTCATCGCTTAGGCACGGGACAATGGCAAAAAGAGAAAAAGAAAGCACAAGAAAAAATTCGAGATACGGCCGCTGAACTGTTGGATATTTATGCCAAACGAGAAGCCCGACAAGGCTTTTCTTGTCATGCACCAGACTCTGAATATCAAACGTTTGCCGGAGCTTTTCCTTTTGAAGAAACCCCCGATCAAACGCAAGCCATCCAACAAGTTATCAGCGATATGGAATCCAGTCGCCCCATGGATCGATTGATTTGTGGTGATGTAGGATTTGGTAAAACGGAAGTTGCCATGCGAGCCTGCTTTTTAGCAGTTCAAAATCGTAAACAAGTCTGTGTATTGGTTCCTACCACTCTTTTGGCGGGGCAACATTATGAAAACTTTTCCGATCGTTTTGCTGAATTTGGCGTAAATATTGAATTGCTTTCTCGTTTTAGGACGGGCGAAGCGGCTAAAAAGGTAAAAGAAGGTCTGCAAACAGGTTTAGTGGATATTGTCATTGGCACCCACACTCTTTTATCCAAAAACATTAAATTTAAAAATTTAGGCTTGCTTGTCATTGACGAAGAACATCGTTTCGGGGTTAAACAAAAAGAACATATTAAATCACTTCGTCATGAAGTCGATATTTTATCATTAACCGCAACCCCTATTCCTCGAACATTGAACATGTCGCTTTCGGGCTTACGTGATATTTCTGTCATCGCCACCCCACCTTTAAAACGACTCGCGATTAAAACCTTTGTACAAGAAAAAAATCCCAGTCTTATTCGCGAAGCAATTTTGCGGGAGATTATGCGCGGTGGACAAGTATTTTATCTTTATAATAAAGTAGCTTCCATTGAAAATACTGCTGCTGAGCTTCGTAAATTATTAGCTGAAGCATCTATTCCCGAAACGGCCATCCAAGTGGCTCATGGTCAAATGTCTGAACGTCATTTAGAAAAGGTGATGTCAGATTTTTATCACCGACGTTTCCAAATATTGGTGTGTTCTACCATTATTGAAACCGGTATTGATATTCCTACCGCCAATACGATTATTATTGAACATGCCGATCGTTTTGGGTTAGCCCAACTGCATCAATTACGAGGACGTGTTGGCCGCTCTCACCATCAAGCCTATGCTTATCTCTTAACGCCACCTCAAGAAGCCATGACATCGGACGCCATTAAACGTTTAGATGCTATTTTATCTATTGACGATCTGGGCGCCGGCTTTAGTTTAGCCACCCATGATCTCGAAATTCGGGGCGCAGGTGAACTACTTGGTGAAGAACAAAGTGGCAATATGCATGCTATTGGTTTTAGTTTATATATGGAATTATTAAATACAGCCGTTGAAGCATTAAAGTCAGGCCAAATTCCGGACTTGGATAAAACCCTTCATACTGGCGCTGAGATTAGTTTTCATTTAAGTTTAATTATTCCTGAAAATTATATTGCGGATGTACACACAAGGCTTGTGCTTTATAAACGCATTGCCCATACCACGACAATAAAACAACTGGATGATTTACAAGTAGAAATGATCGATCGATTTGGATTACTTCCTGTATCAGTCAAAAATCTTTTCCGTATCACTGAGTTAAAATTTGACGCGCAAAAACTGGGTATTAAAAAAGTCTCTACGAGCGCTGGCCATGCAAAAATTGAATTTGAAGAACAACCTAATGTTAAACCAGAAACATTGATTAAACTCATTCAAGTACAGCCAAAAACATATCAACTTGCTGGCCCTTCTCAATTGAAATATAACTTTCCTATTGAGAATGATGCAATTGATGAGCTATTTAAGCTGTTTAAGATCCTAGAAAAATAGCTTTATGTAGCATAATTTGACAAAATATAGTCAACATAATAAACTAGTCTTTAACTAGTTTATATTACATGGAGATTATTATGCAAATAATTGCTGCTTTTGAAGCTAAAACCCATTTTTCAAAATTATTGTTAGAGGTTGAAAAAGGAGAAGAAGTAACGATTACTAAACATGGACACCCTATAGCAAAAATTGTTCCTATAGCATCTCCTAATGTATTTACAAAAGATGAAGCTATTAAACAATTGCAACTTTTTAAAGCCAAAAATTTTCTCAATGGTTTAGATTGGAAAACCTTACGTGATGAAGGAAGACGATAATGAGTTTTGTTTTGGATGCTTCTATTACATTAGCCTGGTGCTTTCAAGATGAAGCCACTCCGGATACCACCGCTTTGCTTGAGAGACTTTCCACCGAAGATGCGTTTGTACCTGCTTTATGGACATTGGAAGTAGGAAATATTTTATTAGGTGCTGAACGTAAAGGCCGAATTTCTCCTGCAAATACTAAAGAATTTCTTAATTTATTAGATGCCTTAAATATTCAAATAGATCATCAAATGGTAACCCGAGGTTTCAATGAAATTTTATCTCTTGCCTCTTTCCATAACTTAACAACTTATGATGCTGCTTATCTTGAACTAGCCATGCGTCTCGGCATTCCATTGGCTACAAAAGATCTTCAGCTACGTCAAGCTGCAAATAATGTAGGTGTTGAACTTTATTAAGTAATTGTTCAGCCCACTTAGTGCACAGAAAGAAACTATTCAGCACGGGCTTTTAGCTATAAATGCTACATTGAACATTTTAAATGAGAAATAAAATGAAATCTCTTCGTAAAACATGGACACCATTTTCTTGGGAGCAGTACCCTATCACCCAAGGAATAACTTATTCAGACATCCATAAATTTGAAAGCGTGATCACTGAATTGAAAAATTCCCCTCCATTAGTTACCGAGCGCGAAATCAAAAATTTAAAAAAATTGCTAGTAAAAGCAGCGAAAGGTGAAGCGTTTATTTTACAAGGAGGTGACTGTTCTGAGCTATTTGATGATTGTAATCAAACACAAATTACCAATAAATTCAAAATTTTATTGCAAATGAGCATGATTTTAATTCATAGCCTAAAAAAACCTGTGGTACGAATTGGGCGCATTGCTGGCCAATATGCTAAACCCCGCTCTGTTTTAGAAGAAACCATTGATGGGCTTACCTTACCCACTTATAGAGGGGATATGATTAATGGTTATGCTTTTACTCAAGAAGCTCGAATACCCGATCCAGGACGTATGTTGCATGCTTATCAAGCATCGGGCATAACCTTAAACTACTTACGTGCCCTTTCCAGTGACGGTTTTTCTGACTTGCATCACCCTCAACAATGGCAAATCGATTTTTTAGAGAAAAATACTGAGACTCTACCGTACCAAACTATTTTGGATTCTGTGATGCATGCCCTACACTTTTTTGAATCCGTCTCTGCATTAAAAAATGACGAACTTAAACAAATCAATTTTTTTACCAGTCATGAAGCATTGCATTTGCCTTATGAAGCTGCCTTAACCCGCGAAATCGACACCCAACATTTTTATAATTTAAGCACCCATTTCCCTTGGATTGGCATGCGAACACTACATTCCGATTCTGCACATATCGAATATTTGCGTGGCATTCAAAATCCTCTCGGAATTAAAGTCGGGCCGAATATAGATTTTGATGAGCTAATTGAGATGATTGCTGTGCTGAATCCCAACAATGAATTGGGCAAAATCGTGCTTATTCACCGTTTTGGCAAAGATAAAATTGCAGATAAGCTTCCTCAATTACTCACAAAATTAACACAAGCAGGGAAAATTTGTACCGTTATTTGCGATCCTATGCATGGGAATACATACACAACCAAGCATGGTATTAAAACACGCTATTTCAATGATATTTTAGAAGAACTGCATCATGCTTTTACGTTACACCAGGCCTCTTCTATCCCCTTAGCAGGCATCCATTTTGAGATGACAGGCGAAGATGTCACGGAATGTGTGGGTGGTGCTTGTGGATTACAAGAAGAGGATTTAAGTAAAACTTACATGAGTCTTGTCGATCCACGTCTCAATTATAGCCAGGCATTAGAAATGGCATTGAAAATTGCCGAGTGGCATGACGAGAAAAAATAGCATGAATATCATAGAGATTTTTCCCTTAAAAAATGCATTTAATCACGTATTAGCCTTACCTGGCTCCAAGAGTTTAACTAATCGGGCATTAATGATGGCTGCCTTATGTAAGGAAAAATCTCAACTAGAATGGCTATTAGATAGCGACGACACTCATGCTTGTCGCATGGCGCTTGAATCTATTTTTCTAACTAAAACAAAAAAAATTCACTGTGCCGATGCCGGCACTGTGGCGCGCTTTCTTCCCCCTATTTGTGCTGCCTTGGGAGGAGAATATTATTTTGATGCAAGTGCCCGACTCCGTGAACGCCCTATTAAACCTTTAATTGATATTTTAAAACAGCAAGGAATTGAATTTGAGTTTTTAGTTAATGAGGATCAAATGCCCTTTGTGATGCGCTCATCGGGCCTAGCAGGTGGAAAAGTCTTCATTGACATTCATCATTCGAGCCAATTTTTATCTGGATTATGTATGGCGGCTCCTTTAGCTAAACATAATATGGTTATTCAAACTAACAAGCCAATTGAACATAAACCGTATGTCATCATGACCCTGCAATTAATGCAACAGTTTGGTATCTCTCATGATTATCATGATGAGGTTACCTTAGAAATTATACCAAGTGAATATCAAGCTACATCATTAATCATTGAACCGGATGCCTCCACTGCTTCTTATTTTTTTGCCGCTGCTGCATTAACGCAAAGCACTATTCATATTCCGCGTTTAACTACTCAAAGCTCCCAAGGTGACCTTAAATTTTTGGATGTCTTAGAAACCACCGGATGTAAGATTATTAAACAATCCGAAGGTATTTCTGTTACTGGCTCTTCACATTTAGGTCCTATTGGTACAATTGATATGAGTCGTTTTAGCGATACCTTTATGACACTTGCTATTCTTGCTCCTTTTTTACCCACACCAACAACCATTCATGGCATTCATCATACACGACACCAAGAATCTGATCGCATTGCTGCAATGATGGATGGGCTACATCGGTTGGGCATTCGTACAGAAAGCACTCAGGATAGTTTAACCATTTTTCCAGGCAACCCTGTGGGGAACACCATTAATAGCCATAATGATCATCGCATCGCTATGGCCTTTTCTATTTTAGGCTTAAAAGTACCAGGTATTATTATTGACAACGCATCCTGCGTCAGTAAAACATGCCCGCTTTTTTTTCACTATCTACAGCAACTATATACATAGTCAGGAGAAAATGATGTCAAGTAACTCATTCGGCCAACTCTTTCGAATTACCACATGGGGTGAATCACACGGAAAAGGCATTGGAGTCGTCATTGATGGATGTCCCGCTGGTTTAAGTATTACTGAAGAAGAAATCAATGCAGCGTTGGCTTTAAGGGCACCTGGACAATCCCCTTACACCAGCCCTAGAAAAGAAAAGGATCATGCTGAAATTTATTCAGGTGTGTTCGAAGGAAAAACTACCGGTGCCCCTATTTCGATTATTATTCATAATCATGACGCGAAAAGCAGTACTTATGAACCAATGAAGAATATCTTGCGTCCTGGACATGCTAATTTCACCTATTTAGAAAAATATGGTGTATTTGACTATCGTGGCGGTGGCCGTGCTTCTGCACGAGAAACTGCTTGCCGTGTCGCCGCTGGCGCTGTAGCCAAAAAATTATTACAACGGAAAAGTATTGAAGTCACCGCTTACTTAGTCTCTGTTGCCAATGTACAAGATTCAGAAGCAATTAAACAGAAAATTAATGAAGCCATTAAATCAGGTGATTCATTGGGTGGAATTGTTGCGTTTGAAGTCACAGGGCTACCTGTTGGCTTAGGTGATCCTGTGTATGAAAAATTAGAGGCGAATTTAGCAAAGGCAATGCTAAGTTTGCCAGCCACCAAAGGTTTTGAAATCGGTGAAGGGTTTCAAGCAGCAGCGATGTATGGTTCGGAGCATAACGATTTATTTGTGAATAAAAACGCACAGGTCATTACTCAAACTAATCACGCAGGTGGTACCTTAGGGGGCATCTCAACCGGCATGCCATTAATGGGACGAGTTGCATTTAAGCCCACCTCTAGCATCAAAAAGCCACAAAAAACACTAGATAGAGAGGGACACACCGTAGATTTTGTTTTGCCAGAAGGTTCTCGCCATGATCCTTGCGTTGCCATTCGTGCTGTCCCCGTGGTTGAAGCTATGTGTTCTTTGGTATTAGCTGATGCCCTTCTTATGAATCGTTGTGTGAAATTATCTTAAATGTATTATAAAAATTACTCGCAAGAATAATAAAAAAATTGCTGAACATTATTTTATGGTAACGCTCAGCAATTTTTAATTAAAATAACAGAGAGTTCATTAGCTCGCGTTGACTCAATATTAACTACGTGAGTTGCGCATAAGAAAACGTTCCTACGGAGAACGTCATTGCGAGAAATGTTTTATCTGAGCAGCGTAGCGAAACAGATAAAACATGACGAAGCAATCCAGTTTTGATATTGAAAAGAGCATCAATATCTGGATTGCCACGTCGTTACAGATATTGCTACGCTACGCTACACAATATCTGTAACTCCTCGCAATGACGTTCTCCGTAGGAACGTTTTCTTATGCGCAACTCACGTTAACTAAGGATTCATACCCACACCAGCATTACCAGAATTGGCTGAACCAGCACCTCCAGTAGTACTAGTAGTACCAGTACCTGCTGAACCAGCACTCCCACCAACACCAGCAGTACCCGTACTTGTTGAACCTGCGCTTCCGCTAGTGCCTGCAGTACCAGTACCTGCTGAGCCAACACCTCCTCTAACACCAGCACCTGCGGTACCAGGGGTGTTTACACCAGGATCAGCTGAACCAGGGTTCGCAATACCCGTATTTACACCTGCACGTTGATTCACACCAGCAGCATCAGTATTTACGTCGACTCCGGCACCCGCAACTGCACCTCTTTGAGCGGTTGCTGCGGCTAATGAACAAAATGCTACACAAGAGTAGGCAATTCCTAACGCCAAAACTATTTTTTTCATGATATCACCACCTTTAAATATTACATAAAATTATTTTTTTAATGCTAAAAATAATTACACTTTTTTAGCATTAACTCTTAATCTAATACATTAAAACCTAAAATCAAGCAAAACACGTATTTTATACCTCACAACGGTTGTGAGAAAAGTCTATATGTTGTATTATTAAAATATAGAAACACAATATATTGTGTATTTTTAAGTTTTTAACGCAACGGAGGTAAAAAATGTCGAGTGCTCAAAGTATTTTAAGCTGGGATACGATAAGTGAACCCAAAAACGAACCAAAACAACCTGATACTATTAATTCTGAAACAGCTTCATCCTTTAAAGAAGAAGGTGGTTTAACAGGACTGGAAAGCTTATCAATGGGGGCTGCTCGCATTCATGTAGATGATAAAAAAATTATCAATTGCCGCGCTGATTTAAATCAACTTGTACCTTTTAAATATCGATGGGCTTGGGATAAGTACCTCGCTGCTTGTGCTAATCATTGGATGCCCAATGAAATTAATATGGCTGCCGACGTTGCTTTATGGAAAAGCCTAAAGGGTCTTTCCGAAGCAGAACGCATGATTATTAAACGTAATTTAGGATTTTTCTCTACTGCTGATTCATTAGTGGCTAATAATTTAGTGTTAGCGGTTTATCGTCATATTACTAATCCAGAATGCCGACAATATCTCCTACGACAAGCATTTGAAGAAGCGTTACATACTCATGCGTATCAATATGTCATTGAAAGCTTGGGACTAGATGAAGCTGAAGTCTTTAATATGTACCGTGAAATTCCTTCTGTGGCAACGAAAGCTGCATGGGCATTACCTTTTACCCAAAGTTTGGCTGATCCTACCTTCCATACAGGTACCTATGAAAACGATCAACGGTTATTGCGTGATCTTATTGCTTTCTATGTAATTTTCGAAGGTATTTTCTTCTACGTGGGCTTTACGCAAATTTTATCCATGGGAAGACGTAATATTATGACAGGGACATCTGAACAGTTTCAGTATATTTTACGCGATGAGTCTATGCACATGAATTTTGGCATTGACGTTATTAACCAAATTAAAATTGAAAACCCTCACTTGTGGACAGATGCTTTCAAAGAAGAAATCATTCGCCTTATTAAAGAAGGGGTTGAGTTAGAGCAACAATATGCTGAAGACACCATGCCAAGTGGTATTTTAGGCATGAATGCATCTATGTTTAAAGAATATTTACGCTTTATTGCTAACCGTCGTTTGGCACAGATTGGCTTGCCAGAACAATACCCTGGTGCACAAAACCCCTTCCCATGGATGAGTGAAATGCTTGATTTGAAGAAAGAAAAGAATTTCTTTGAAACGCGCGTTATTGAGTATCAAGCTGGTGGAACCCTTAATTGGGATGAGTAAGAGACCCTTAGCTAAAGGGAGAAGTTTTGCTTCTCCCTCTAAAAAGCAGTTTTCATTTATTCTGACCTTTCTCTCTTTAATTATTGCCGTTTATTATTTCATTTCGTCGGGTCTTCATTTTCAGATTTCAGGGTATATACATCCCCACCAAGACATTGAAGCCTTGTTTAATTCTAATCAACTTTTTCTTCCCTATTTTTATCAAGATATCTTCATACATCACTCACCTTTTAGTGATTGGACTCTTTCCTCAGTACCTTTTTTCTTTCCTGATGGGTTAATTTTTTTCATTATTGTTTCATGCTTTCACCATATTAACACAGCCGTTTTATTGTCTAATGCGAGCATGCTTATTTTCTATTACTGGCTAATAGTGTCTATTGGAAAAGATATTTGTGGAAACCAGGCAAAGAATATTTTTAGAATGAGTGCTTTACTTTGTATAGTACTCGGTTGCAGTCATCTTCGCGACCAAGAAATTCTTTTACCTTTATGGTCATCGCACTTTGGATCCACAGTAATCATTTTTCTTGCGTGCTTAAAATTAATTTTAATACTATTAAGGGAGCCTCTTGTTTTCCAAAAAACGCATCCACAGGCAGGTACAAGACCTGCCCCTACAAGGGAAAATCTATTTAAAATAGGTGTATATAGTGTCCTCTTAGGAATTATACTTTTTCTTACCACCCTTTCCGATCCTTTTTTCTTTGTGGTTTTAATTAGCTCCACTTTTGGAGGCTTGTTAGCGCTTTTTTTGCATAAAAAAATAACAGCCACGGTTGCTTTATTATTATTTTTGCTTCTGTTGCTTCCCAGTGGCTTAGGTTTCTTAAGTAATTCTTTTGACTGGTTTCATTTACATATTACTTCATTTTTTAATGTAAAAATGAGTGGTGTCCATTCGACCTTTCATTCATTTCTACAACCCTTACAAATCCTTCATAAAATGTTTTCATTGTACTATCAATATAATCCCATGATAGTAATGTTCGCGTTAGGTTTTATGATAATTGGCATCAAGTTTGTTTTATTTGATACAAAATTAAATAATTCCGCACTCTTTATTATTGTTTGTACATGCTTTTGTTTTCTTAGCACCATTATTTGCACGCTTTTCCTCGACAAAGATATTTTTCGTGTGGGTTTTTTATCATTGCGTCATTTTCAACCCTCCCTGCTCTTCCCTACTTTTTTATGCTTACCTATTTTATTATCGCAAAGTAAAGTTGTATTAAATTTTGTCAGCCGATATTATGGTTGTCTTCTTCTTTTATTAATTGGTTGTTTAATCTTATTTCAACCTATTCAAACCCCAAAAGAAATAATAGATGTTTATCCACCTTTAACTCGTTGTCTTGATAATTATGCAAAACAAGATAAGCTATTGAATAAAAATGGCATCGGCACTTATTGGGATGTTCGGACCAATAATATACTTTCTAAAGAGCATATTCATCTTGTTGCTGTTAATCGCTATAAAAAATCTTATAATTGGATGGCAACAAAACATGATTATGAGCATACAAAATTTCATTTTATTATTGTAAGAGAACCCACTTTTCCTGCTGCATCAGTGATGAGTACATGGGGAAAACCTGACGCTATTTTAAGGTGCACTAAAGCAGATAATTATCAAATTTTCGTATACAATGCTGGTTTTTATATTGTAAACAGTCGCCAATAACCTATACCTAATATTATGAACTACACTGCTTATCCAAATATACAACGAGCCATTGAAGCATTACAGCAAGGTAAAGTAGTCTTACTTATTGATTCAGCTGACCGCGAAAATGAAGGCGATTTTGTTTTTCCAGCCGAAAATATTACGCCTGAAATAGTAAACTTTATGATTAAGCAAGGTTCAGGCATTGTGTGTGTCTCTCTCTTACAAGAACGTTTAGAAAAATTGGAACTTCCTTTGATGCTTCCAGTCCATCAAAATACAACCAGCAATAAAACGGCTTTTACTATTCCTGTTGATGCAAAAGATGGCGTGTCCACAGGCATATCTGCTCCTGATCGTGCAAAAACGATTCGCTCTCTCATTCATGCAAAAACACAACCTAATGATCTTGTTCGACCTGGTCATGTTTATCCTTTACAAGCTCATCCTGGCGGGGTACTCGCCCGTCCAGGCCATACGGAAGGCTCAATAAGCATTGTGCAACTTGCAGGCTTTCAACCTGCTGCAGCAATTTGTGAAGCAATGGATTCTAATGGCGATATGATTACAGGCGAAAACCTGATTTCATTTGCTACTACGTTAAACATCCCTTATTTATATATTGCCGACTTAATTCAATATCATCTTTCTCTAGACTAAGAGCCATTAATTGTTTACTATTGATACTTTTATTCTACAAAGTTAAGGGTAAAAGTGCTTTATGAAGCTCCGTAAATATCAAGCAGTATTATTCAGTGCGATACTTTCTCTTGTCAGCGGATGTCATTCTGTTGGCCCTAAAAATATTGATCTTGATCGCACCCATTATAATGACATTGTCTGGCAAACAGATTTAGAACAATTGTTAAAAAATATTGTACGATTACGTTATGCTGAGTCAACTTCTTATTTTCAAGTTACTAACGTAACTGCCTCTTATTCTTTTGTTCAATCCATGGCAGCCCAAGTAGTAAGCCCCTCTTCAAGTGAAGGATATTATCCTGCCATAACCGCATCCCCTAGCTTAGTATATAGCGATTCACCCACAATTTCTTATGCGCCACTAGGAAATGCAGCCTTTATTGCTTCGTTAGAAAAACCGGTAGATTTTAATTATTTCTTATTATTAACCCATGGTTGCCGTTTTGATTTTGACGTACTATCAAAAATGATGCTCACTAAAATTGGGCCTCTCGTAAATAGCCCAAGTGCGGTTAGTGTGGATGTCTATGAGATTCCTAATTATAAACCATATTATCGTTTTGTTGACTCAGTTGAGCGCATGACACTAGCGGGTGATATTGAACCGACACCCATTTATTTCAATAAAACAGTCGGTATTCTGTTGCATTTCAAAAATCCAAAATCATCCGATGCACTTGAATTGAAAAAAATGGTTAAAGTTCCTGCCAATAGCCCTGATATTATTATCATGCCTGAAGGTGAAGCGGTTATTGTACAGCCACAAGATGGCAAATTGGTCATTCCAAATTATCCAAATACCTTGAAAAATGTCGTGTATGCACAAACACGTTCTATTGATGCTATGTTAATCTTCTTGTCTCATGGAGTAAAGGTACCGTATGCTGACATTCAAGCGCATGTCACCATGGAAGGATATTATCCTGATGGTTCGGTGTATAATTGGGATCCGATGATGAAAGGTATTATCACTATTTATAATAGTGATTCTAAACCAACAGAAGATGTCATGATTCGTACCTCAGTCAATCATCATTGGTTCTATATTAAAAATTCCGATGTCCGATCCAAAACTACCTTATATCAAATGATTAAGCTAATTGATCTTGTGTCAGTTTTACCCCCTCAATATCAAGGACCTTCATTGACGTTGCCGGGGTAGATTAGCATCAGCTTTTTTCATAATAACTCGCTGACTTTGAGCAATATTGTAAAGGTTAGGTCATTCGTTGATAAATTTTAGACAGATCGTGTAGGGGCGGGTCTTGTACGCGCCCGTTGTTCCGGGCGGGTACAAGACCCGCCCCTACACTGGAAAATGGTCTTTTTTAATAAATATCACTTGTTTACCCTGTGATTCAATGTACTTGCAATTGAGTATAGGGAAGTAATTAAAAAGCTATCTTACAAAGGCCTTTTTAAAACAAGAAAACAAACTATCTTTTTGCTCAAGTTGACGAGCAATATCAATAACTTTATTAAGACTGCTACTATTTATACCTCGATCTACAAATTTTTTCTTTTCACTCTCCGATAAACGTTTTGTAATTATATCTTTTCTAATAGCTGAAATAGAGTCTTGAGAAAAAATATCTTGAATATTCGGATTATCAGCTCTGAGTAATTTCAATAAATCCTTAGCGGTTTCATAGTTAATCTGGCGATTTATGCCTCGAGATTCTTTAGCATAATAAAAGTTGTATTGAAAATTAGTAATAAGGCCATTTTTGGATCGTTTAGGATCTTCAACATCATTAATATATTTCCTAAGTTTTTCCTTTAAAGTATCTATTAATGTAGTTTCAGAAGAGGCAGTTGCAGCCTGTGGAATGGATGGGCTCTTTGATTGGTTAGAAGGCTGCAAGTTTCGTGGTAGAACGGGATCTTGAGATGAAGACGGAGTTGGAGTATGAGGTTTTTGACGAAATATATTTTGTGTAAATGAGCCAAGTGACTTTTCAATGTTATAAAAATCATTTGCAGAATAAGAAGCAAAATTAGTTTTTTGCTCATTTGTAAGTTTTTTTCTATTTAAAATTAAATTCACTACAGTAGGTATTTCTTTCTCTAATCTCTTATATATGCTATCTAATTCTTGAACTTGAGAAGGTAGATGTACAAATTCATTCAAGTATGTGCTTACATTTTGTTTGAAACTATCATCGCCAGTTATCTTGTCTGCTTCTCTTGTGACGCTGGAAACCAAAAGATGTATTTCACGGGTAATTTCGTCTTTTACCGCATTCAATAAATTATTTATAGAAAGCTCACTCCAACAGGAAATCTTGTTTGACCAAGTAGAGCTTAATAACCAATGTATTTTGGATTCATTCGATACAAGCGTGTCATAAAATTGGCGAATCTCATCGTTATTCTGCAACTCTTGTAGAAGATGCAATTGTTGATTAATAAATGTTGAAGGAGAAGTTACATTCTCCTCAGCAGAAGCAGCAGGAACTACCTCATTTAATTGTTGTAATAGTCGCGTGGACTTTAATTTTAAATAATGTTTCCAGCGCTCTTCATAAGACAACTGAGTAACCTCTATAGAGGAATCAATACTGTTAATATGAGTCATTAAATAATAAGCAATTTTTTGCTTGGTTGAATCATAAAATGCAGGAAACTCTTCTATTCTCGTGTCAAATGTTGGAAATATTTCATCAATAGAAAGAAGATCCCAATCTTTTGCCAAGGAAGAACGGACTCGCTTTTCTATCTCTTTGGCACCTTTAGTTAATGATTCAATTTGTTTCAAATTAAGTGTAGCGTTTGTATCGCTAGTAAATGCATTTATTCTTTGTTGAAAATTATCATCTTGGAGATAGAGCCCTTGGGAGTATTTCGTATGCAATGATTCATAAAACTTGTTTATTTTGCTATATGCTGTCTTAAAAGTATCCCAGTCTACCACCACTGTGTTTTCATTAAATTTGATTGAATCGTGTTTCTGGTAATAACTTTCTATAGCCTGTATCTTCTTTGCCAAGTAAGCAAGCAGTTTTTTGTTTAATGTAATTTGTTGTAATATTGTAAGTCCTGCACGATTCTTAAGTTCATCGGCTAACGTGACATCCTCTTTTAAAAAAGTAGACACCACTTGAGAAGTCCATTCGCGTTCCAAAGCATTTTTAAGATTACTTACAAAATTATCGAATAATGTTTTTGTTGGTGTTCTGAAATTAAGTGTAGATTTCATCGCATTTAAGAGCTTATGTTTCTTCTTATCTTTATCATCAAAACGCTTAATGAGTCTATTCAAATCCTCTTTAAGCCCTTCCGAAACTAAAACAGAAGAATTTATTTTAATTATCTTAAGAAGCCCTTCTTGTTCGGATATTTCCGAGCTCTTTTTATTAACCGCAGCAACAGAACTAAGAAGTTCTAGTTGAATCTCTTTAAATGAATGGGTAGAAGCATAGAGGTTATTTTTTTGCTCTTCTGTAAGCTCTGAATAATGACTAATTATATACTCTATAATTGAGACTTCATCTTTTACACTTAGATATATACGGCCTAATTCTGCAATATCGCTACTTAAATAATTAATTGTATCCAAGTAATTGGTCATTTTTTGTATGAACCCAGGGTCATTTACAATTTTATTATTCGCTTCTGTTTTGACATTTTCAATTAATGATGCGATTTTTTCGCTGACTTCTTCTTTTACCCTCTTCACTAAATCATCTATAGAGCGAAGCTGCCAATTTGGTATTTCCGATAGCCAAGTTGCTCTCAATAAATAGTGGAGATTGGATTCATTTTGCTGAAGTGCATTATGAAATTTACGAAGCTCAGTTTTTTCTGTAAGTTGCTTAAAACTTGCAATTGATATGTGGAAAAAGTTGCAGCATTCTTATGATGAGGCTGCTGTAATTGTTTCAATATTCGCTCTGAGTCTCCTCTTAAATATTGTATCCAGAGTTCTTTATAAGAAAGTGTATTGGCTGAATTGCGCTTGATCTTTTTCTTTAAATAATCGGAAATTTTTTGCCTAGTTGAATCACAAAATGAATCAAATTTATCAAAACTATCTTCAAAGGATAAATATTCTTCTGTGAAAATATTGTTCCAGTCTTTTTCAAGCGGTGACAGCTTTCCCTTAATATACTTTTCTTCGATTGCCTTTGCACCATCCGTTAATAATCTTATTTGTTCGAAATTAAGCCTACCATACGTACTCCTATCAAGTTCATTTTTTCTAGTTTGAAAATCATTATTTTCAGAATAAATTCCTTGAGAATATTCAGCATTTAACACCTCATAAAAAGTGTTTATTTTGCTATATGCTCGGCTAAATGCATTCCAATTCTGTACGGCTGTCTTTTCTACAAACCTATTAGGATAATTGTTTTTGTAATAGGTCTCTATGGAATCTATTTTTCGTGCTACATAGACAAGTAAATCATTATTTAATTGAATTAGCTCAGTTAAACTTAGGCATGAACGATTATTAAATTTACTTTTTAACTCATTATCATCTTGTAAAAATGTATGTAGCGCTGTATCGCCCCATTTCTCTTCCATTGCCTCTTTAAGATGGGTAATAAAATCATTAAACTTTTCTTTCGTAGCAGAATCTTGCGTGCGCTGCTGAACGCGCTCATTTAATTCATTAAATTCTGTTTGAAGTGCTTCTGAATCTAAAATAGAGGAATCTTTTGCAATTTCAGCGAGAACATCATAATTTTCTTGTGCTTGCGGAGAGGCTAAGTTCGTCGTAGGTTCTGCTAATGGATTATTATCACGATATTTTCGAATATAGTCTAGGCTCTCTTGCACAGCATGAAATTTTTCAGGATCACCACCCTTATCAGGATGATGTTTGAGACATAACTTTTTATAAGCCCTTTCTATCTCAGCTAAACTATCCGTCTCTCCTTTACCGATATTTTTTAAATGTTTTCTATACTGTTGTAGTTCATTCATTTATTTTTAATCCAAATAAGCCATATCTTTTATATGTTCTATTTTATCAATATTTTATTAATAAATACTTAGCTAGATGATATTATTTTTCCAGGGTTAGGCCCTGTGAAAAATGCAATGGAAACGCCTTTAAGTTACTCATTTTCATGCTTCAATTCAGTATTATTGTTTCTATATTGCTTGTCAACTCCATTACTATGTGAACCTATTCTTGAAACTTCAATATAATCTTTTCATAATAAAACTTTGCTATACTGCCTCGATTATTTATAAGAGAGTATTATTTTGTTTCCTTCTGGATCTCCTCGTCATCCCAATTCATCATGGAATCATTCCTCGAATTTAGGCTCATCCATACGCATTACTCGTCAAGCCGCTGATCTTACTAAATTTCCTTCTTCTTTTTTTAAATCTAAAACACTACCAGACCAAGACCTGTTTAACTCCTTTAGCTATAACGGTGATCTTCATGGAAGAGTGGTACGACGAATATATGATTTAATCAAAAGTGGCTTAATAACTGTTGCACCAGAACAATATGAAGCCTTATTTAGTCATGATCCAAATACCTGTTATCGCGCATTTAATACAATTTGTGAAAATATTGAACTGGATTCGACTTGGCATTCAAAAGCACATACCAGCTTAGGAGATGACCTCTTCGACCGTTGCGCGGATACTTTTGATGATGGTCATACATTGAAATTCGATTATGTTTGTATAAGGAAAGGCCTGTCAAGACAGTTTTTGATGGGAAACCATGACATGCAGTTCTATATTTGTTTATATAAAATATTAACGGCTAAACCTGATATACCTATTGCAGAAAAATATGGGTATGAGAATGGAATGGGAGTTGGGCAAACTGCTTCATTTCAGGCTTTCTCCCAACGATTGATTAACCATTTTTCAGGAAAATTAGTCGATCCTGATTTAGATAACTGGCTAGAGTGGGTGATAGAGCGTCTTGCACATACAGCTTTATTTTCATCGGAATTAATGTTTCAATCCTCTGGCAAACCACTTCTCATTAATGGGAAACATAGCCGCGCCGGCATAAAAACCTTTATGCTGGTAGCTAATTGGCTTAACTCCTTAGCTGAGCAATATCAATTACCTTTTATTCATTATAAAGAGGAAGATGTTTTAACAAACCCTTCTGCCCTTCCTCAACTCTCTTCCGATGTTAATCAGGCTTTTCAAGCACTTGTGTTAACAGAAAATAAAAAAGAAATTAGAATAGAAGGGCTAGGTGCTTTCATAAATAGTTATCGTGAACAGACCAAAATAGCCATGAAGGCAAAACGTCATTCTTGGTTTGAAGAAAATAATATTCCTTGCCCTCTTTATTCGATTATGTGGGAAACCGACTATAGTGACCAAGATCCATTACCTGAAAAAATAGGAGACGTCAGTTGCTATTATCCACATGGGCATATTGGCCCAATCAAAAAAAAAGATGCACAATCATCAGAAATTAATCTCGATAGTGATCTTGGTAAAAATTTTTCTATTCTTTTCGAAGGTCGAGGCGATATGATCATTCCCTGCTTTGTTACTTCGTCACAGATAAGAAAAATCCCACCTAATTTTACTGGTATTTGTATTTTATATAATCCAGAACCAACTCCATCTCATTTAGAATTTTACTTTGCAAACGTTGTGACAAACGCTATAAATAACAAGGAACACGTTATTCAACCTATACCACTATCAACGGATACTGATTATGGTAAACTCACCTCTTTACTTTTTCCTAATGGTTTTTTTGAGGGAAAAACTTTTTTAACCCGTGCACTTTTGGATGAAATTTTTTTAAATAGTGATTGGCAATGGGCTCAAAAATTAATACCAAACACCACGCTTATTAATACTCATAGCATGGATAATCAGTCAAGCAATGCATCATTAAAGCCTGAGCAACTTTACCTGTCTAGTACAGATACTCGCATAATATGCGTATATCTGCCAATTAAAAAAGAATTTTCTGCACAACATCCAAATTTTCAAGCATTCCAAACTCATTTTGAAGAATTTCAAAAATGTAGGGCGTCTGCTATTACTTTATCTGCCTTGCATAGAATTCATGAGGGAAGGAAATTGGAGGAGGAAGCGCATCGTATTTTTTTCTCAGAAATATTTCATGTCAATATCACTTATAGCCAATCTAAAAAAAAATTATTTGAATGGATGTTAACTCATTGCCTCACTCAACAGGGTAAAAAAATTTTTGTTGCTTCAACCGATAAAACAGATTCTGAAGAAACACTTTATCCTTCTTTATCGGTTACCGACTATACCTATAAATATGCAGTCAATTTATCAGATAAAATACAAAAAACCATAGAGAAATTGCCTCAAAATAGTATGGCTACTGAATTAAAAGGGGAGATAAACAACTATATAAATTGGTTGGAAAAGGAAACTAATAACATCGGATTTAATAAAACTAATTTTTTTCACATAAAAAAACAAGAGGCCCATTTATTTCACTTTCTTTGTGAAAAAAACATGGAATTAAAACATAAACCTACGGGTAGTAGCCTGCGCCATTTCGATAAAAGCGCAGTTATTCTTATAAGGGACTGTATAGAAAATACTATAGAAATTATAAATGCTCATTTAAAAGCCTGGAACCAACAACCTCTGGAATTTCAACCGAATCTTTCTCCCACAAGAAAACGAGCCTTATAATATTTTCATAAGAAAAATCAATTATACTTCGCTATATTATTTTTATAGGAAAGTGTATGTATGTTTTCCCCCCCAGATGAGGCTGATCACTCAACTATATCTGAATCTACGGATGAAGATATAGAAATTGAATATGAATACGCTGATGTTACTGATTATCCAGATGAAATAGACTTTTCACTTTGTACTCAAAGCACCCTTGATTTTATTGAAATAACGGGTGATCTTCATGGCAATGTCATTCGGCGGATTTTTGATTTGGTTCGATGCGGCTATATTATTGTTGACCAGGAGCAATATGCCCAATTATTCAGTTACGATAAAAAAAAGCGTTATGCTGCTTTCAATGCCATCTGCGAAAATTTCCAAGTAAACCTTGATTTCATTTTTCATTTAATAAAACAACTGGATTCTGGAGATAACGTATCCGAGCGCTGTCGCCTTTTTTCTGATGGTGACACACTTAGATTCGATGATGCTTGTTTAGAAAAGGGAATACCATTGGAATTTATTATTGGTAATCATGAGATGGAATTTTACATCTGGTATGACCACGTATTACACGCTCCTGAGACTGCCTCTATCGAAGAAAAATATAAATACACTGGAACCTTTAAGCTGGGACAAAACCAATCTTTGGTAAACTTTTCAAAAGAATTAATTGAACATTTTTCTGGAAAATGCCTAAATCCGATCCTTGATAATTGGGAGGAATGGATTCCAAGGCGTCTCGCTCATTCCATTTTATTTTCATCTGAAATAATGCTGACCCTTTCAGGGGAACCTATTCTCATTAATTCCAAACATAGCCGTGCTGGCATAAAAACATTCATGTTAGTAGCTGATTGGCTAAACTCTTTGTCACAAAAATATGGGTTACCTTATATTTCTTATAAAAAGAATGATATTTTACATGACCCTACCGCCTTTCCACAATTATCTGTAGATGTTAACCAGGCTTTTCGATCACTTGTACTGACAGAGGATGAAAAAGGCAAACTAAAAATCCGTTCCGAGGGGCTTCGTGCATTTGTAACCAGTTATCAAGCACAAAAAATACACTATATACAATCAAAAAATCAATCCTCTTTGCGATTTAACGGGTATTACTTTTGCCCTCTTTATTCTCTTTTTTGGGAGCGCCAGTCTTGTAGCCCATACGACGAATTACCATCAAAAATAGGTAAAATACGTACATTTTGGACAAATGGGCATATAGGCGAAGGTAATCCTGTCGATAAAAGAGAAAATGAACTTAATCTAGACTCCCTATTGTGTAAAGAAGATTCTCTTATTATCGAGCATAATCTTTTTTCTATTCCTTGTTGGGTTATGCAATCAGAAAACAGTATTTCTAATACTTTTACGGGTGTTGCTATCATTTATAATTTAGAAAATTATGAGCTCGCCATGTATCATGTTACAAAAGGATGGCTAGAAAAAATTCTCTTTAAAGAAAACACAGACTACTTAAAAATACACCACCTTCTTTTCGCCGACGAAGGTTTTTTTGAAGGTAAAACGTTGTTAACAAAAATACATATAGATGTATTATGTTCTCATATTAAAAGTGAATGTATTAGGCGTTTTATAGGTAATGCTACTCTTCTGACTATCAATTCCACCCTCAACAATGCTACTCAGGGTGTTTTAAACTCTTCGGTTAGGGAAATTAATTTAGATATTACAGATACCACTATCACTTGCCAATATCGCATATTATATCCTTCAGAAACCTGCCCTATTGATGCCACTAACCCTTACTTCAATGAGTTAACAAGGGAGGTACATAAGTTGCAACACTTTTCTGAGGTGTACCTGCGTCATTATAACTTACATATGATTCACACTATTATTCGAGATAAGGAGAAAAAACAGACACTCACTAATTATATTAATTCTTATTTACTCATTAAAAGAAATATATTTGAATGTTTATTAGATGCAGGTATTGATCAAAAAGGAAAACCAGTTTTTCTGGATTTAAACCAAGAAAGTGAAAAATACCCCACTTTATCAATAATAGATGCCACATACCAATATCTTCACCATTTAACTACCGTATTGCAATCGAGTATAAGCACCCTCTCCTTGCCCACTGACTCAAAATTAAATGTTTTCAAAACGTCTATTCAAGAGCAGTTATCTTGGTTTGACCATCAGCTCAAAAAAGAAAAATCAGGACAAGCCAATTTTTTTGAAATAAAACGACATGAAACCCTTTTTAGAAATTTTTTGCACCAAATTAAAGAAAGTTTTTCCAACATTTCTTCTATTGCCCTTACTCATTTTGATCAACCTCCTATTACTACATTAATTAACTGGATAGATAAAACAACAACAGCACTAGAGGTATTTTTAAAAGTTTGGAATCAGCCAACCGAGCTAACATTTTCTTATAATTCCACCTTCTCAACTGAGCAGAATGAATGCAAGGTAGGGGTTAACTTGCTATAATACTTTTCAAAATCTCTTGATCCCAAGAGCCTACATGTTGTACTATTATGCCCCTAAATACACTACATCTTGTGTTTTTAGTCGAAAATCACTTTTGGAGGAAATGTAATGTCAATAGAAAATTCTTCGATTCAGCCAGGGCATTTAAATATTATCAAGCGCAATGGTTCTACCGTCCCTTATGATGATAGTAAAATCAGCGTGGCAATCACCAAAGCCTTTTTGGCGGTTGAAGGCGGAACAGCGGCTGACTCCACCCGCGTACACGAATTGGTCACACAAATGACCCAAAACATTACCAATACATTTCTCCGTCGCCTTCCTTCTGGAGGCAGTTTGCATATTGAAGACGTGCAAGACCAGGTCGAATTGGCTTTAATGCGTGCTGAAGAGCAAAAAGTTGCCCGTGCTTATGTATTATATAGAGAAAAACGACGTGAAGCCCGAGCCGAAGAGACAATCGCAGTTGAGGCCTTTACTGAATTAGAACACGATATTCGTGTAACTATGCCGGATGGCCAAGTTCAGCCATTAAATACCCAGCGATTATTTACGGTTATTCAAGAAGCTTGCATGGAATTAGAACACGTTAATGCAGAAGAAATATTTAACGAGACCTTACGTAGTCTTTTTGATAATGTTTCTCTCGCTGATGTTCATAAAGCCGCGGTTATGTCCGCACGTATGTTAATCGAAAGAGAACCTAATCATACTTTTGTAGCCGCACGCCTTCTTTTAGATCATTTACGTACTGAAGCATTAAGCTTTTTAGGCATGACAACTGAAGCCACTTTTAAGGAAATGAGTGAGTTATATCCCAGCTATTTTAAACAATATATCCATAAAGGCATTGAACTGGGTATTTTAAATCCTGAATTGGCTAAATTTGACTTAGAGCGTTTAGGAAAAGCACTGAATGCGCGACATGACTTACTCTTTAACTACTTAGGTTTTCAAACACTTTACGACCGCTATTTTATCCATTCTCGTGGCACTCGTTATGAACTTCCCCAAGCATTTTTTATGCGTGTGGCGATGGGATTAGCATTAAACGAAACAGATCGCGAAGCTCGTGCCATTGAATTCTATGAGTTGTTATCTTCGATGGATTTTATGAGTTCTACTCCCACATTATTTAACTCAGGCACAGTCAGACCGCAATTATCCAGTTGCTATTTGACCACGGTACCTGATGATCTCGATGGTATATATGGTGCTATCAAAGATAACGCCCTTCTTTCCAAATATGCCGGCGGCTTGGGCAATGACTGGACACAAGTCCGTGCGATGGGTTCCTATATTAAAGGCACCAATGGCCAATCTTCTGGTGTGGTTCCATTCCTTAACGTTGCCAATGCAACTGCTGTTGCCGTTAACCAGGGTGGTAAACGAAAAGGTGCTGTATGTGCTTATTTAGAAATATGGCATTTAGATGTCGAAGAGTTTTTAGAATTACGTAAAAATACCGGTGATGAAAGACGCCGTACCCATGACATGAATACGGCTAACTGGATTCCTGATTTATTCATGAAACGCGTCTTTGAAGATAAAGAATGGACCTTATTCTCTCCCGATGATACTCCCGATTTACATGATAGCTATGGTTTATCTTTTGAACAAAAATACCAAGCATATGAAGCATTAGCAGACCAAGGTAAAATTATTAATTTTAAGAAAATCTCTGCGGTGAAATTATGGCGTAAAATGTTAGGCTTACTTTTTGAAACAGGCCATCCATGGATTACATTCAAAGATCCTTGCAATATTCGCTCGCCACAACAACATATTGGGATTGTTCATAGCTCAAACCTCTGCACAGAAATTACCTTAAATACTTCGGCCGATGAAATTGCCGTCTGTAACTTAGGTAGCATTAATTTGCCTGCCCACATGATGGCAACTGAAAAGGGTTTTGTGTTAAATCAGCCTAAACTACAAAAAACTATTCGAACCGCTATTCGCATGCTCGATAACGTGATTGATATTAACTATTATTCCGTTTCTCAAGCCAAAAACTCGAATATGAAGCATCGTCCAATTGGCATGGGAATAATGGGCTTCCAAGATGCATTATATCAACTACGCATTCCTTATTCCTCTGAAGAAGCGGTTGCTTTTGCCGATAAATCCATGGAAACAATTAGTTATTATGCTATTGAAGCATCCAGTGATTTAGCCAGTGAACGAGGAACCTATCAAACTTATGAAGGTTCACTCTGGAGCCGCGGTGTATTACCTATTGATTCTATCGGTTTACTCAAAGAAGAGCGTGGTGTTTATTTAGAACAAGACACCCACATTACCCTAGATTGGGAACCATTACGCCAAAAAGTGGCTAAACAAGGCATGCGTAATTCTAATGTTATGGCGATTGCACCTACCGCCACTATTTCTAATATTTGTGGTGTTGCACAATCCATTGAACCAACCTATCAAAACCTTTTTGTAAAATCAAACCTTTCGGGTGAATTCACTGTTATTAATCCTTACTTAGTGGCTGATCTTAAAGCCCTCGAGTTATGGGATGAAGTAATGGTCAACGACCTGAAATATTTTGATGGTAGTGTCCAAAATATTGGCCGCATCCCTGCTGAACTCAAGGTGTTATATGCAACTGCTTTCGAAGTGGAAGCAAAATGGTTGGTAGAAGCAGGATCACGCCGTCAAAAATGGATTGATCAATCACAATCCTTAAACATTTATATGGCCGAACCGTCTGGAAAGAAACTGGATACCCTTTACAAAATGGCGTGGCTCCGTGGCTTAAAAACCACTTATTACCTCCGTAGTTTAGGTGCTACCAATGCTGAGAAATCAACTATTTCTGATGGCGCCCTCAACGCGGTGAAACTAGACCAAACCACAGCATCTCAAGAAAATGCAGTAAAAGCATGTAGTATTCTTGATCCAACTTGTGAAGCCTGTCAGTAAGAATTATTTGTAGGGGTGGAGCAGTGCTCTCCCCTGCATTGAGATAGGTAACAGTTTTTTGTAGATTTCACGCGCAGTCCATCATAGCCGAGAAGCTAAAAAGGGTCATTCAGTTTGGCATTCCACGAAATACCAACGAAGCGTGCTTCTCCCTTGGGAGAAGATCCCCGACAGGGGAGATGAGGGAAATTTACTTGTATAGCAATTCTCTGCTTTAGCTAAAATGACTTACACTACAGCGGCAATATTAGTAAAAATTTCTTCATTACTCACAAGCAAAGAAAAAGGATAAAGAAAATCCCCAATATAATAATGAATGAGGTACTTGCCGCCTAAATTTAATTCCATTGAGGCACCAACAACCGTAAATGGTAGCAAAGAATATTCTGCTTCAGTCATATTTCTTCGTAGGACTTTAGCATAGTGAAATCAAGCTTATTCCTGTTGGACTTAAATAGAGCGGCAAGAATAAAACGAGAAGGAAATAAAATCAATGAAAAATTGTGGTCATTTATTTTCCCTCATCTGCCCTACCGGGCATCTTTTCCCAAAGAGAGAAGCACGCTTCGTTGGTGTTTCGTGTAATGCCAAACTCAATTGTATTCTTTATAAATGCAACATCACCACCTTTAACGCAGTGATATTGCAACTAAAACCAAGAGGTTATATTTTTTCTTATATACAACTCAAGTTACTACTTACTACGAATAAATATTACCAAAAGTAGTAATACACGCATGAACTAATGCATTAGGAAATAAACCGAGCAAGAGTAATGCTAGGACATTAATGCTTAATACAGCAACATTGCCTTTGCTTAAGATAACTTTTTGCACTGAAGTCCCTTCTGCAGGAGCATCAAAATACATTACTTTCACAACACGGATATAATAAAAGGCGCTGATTACGGCCATTACTAAACCAAATACAGCAAGGCTTATCATGTTGACATCAACTAAAGCTTTTAATACAAACAATTTGGCAAAGAAACCTACCATAGGGGGAACACCAGCCAAAGAGAACATAACCATCATCATTAACAATGCAAGCCAAGGATTACGGCTATTTAAACCTTTAAAGTCGTCAATACTTTCAACGTCAACACCATAACGACTCATTAATGTAATTAATCCAAATGCTGCTAAGCCAGTAATACTATAAATTAATACATAAAATAGTGAGAAGGCATAACCATCTGATGTTCCTGCGATTAAACCAAATAAGGCATATCCCATGTGACCAACAGCAGAATAAGCTAATAGGCGTTTGATATTAGTTTGAACAATAGCAACAATACTACTTACCGCAATAGATAGCACCGCTAAAATAATTAATAGTGGTTGCCATTGCGCTTTCATGCCAAATAATCCAAACACTAATAAGCGAATAGCCATTGCGATACCCGCTAATTCTGGTGCAGTACTTAAAAATAATGTAACAGATGTTGGCGCACCTGAATACACGTCTGGTGCCCACATATGGAAAGGAACAGAAGCTAATTTAAAACCAATTCCTGCGATTAAGAATACCAAACCAAAAGACACTAATAAATAATGATTTGAATGAATATCAAGGCGTGAAGCAATTTCGGATAAATCTAATGTACCAGTTGCACCATATAACATGGACATACCATATAATAACATTCCTGAAGCAATCGCACCCATCACAAAATATTTGATTGCTGCTTCTAATGGATTTTCTCTATCCCGTCGTAAAGCCATCATCGCATAAATAGGGAAAGAAAGGGTTTCTAGTCCTAAATAAATAGTTAACAATGATCCAGCAGAGCAAAGAATCATCATTCCAAAAACTGAGAATAGTCCTAAAAGATAGTATTCCCCTTCTGGCATATTACGCTCTTGGATATAGGTTCTTGCATAATAAAATGAACCCATTGCCGTAATATTAATAAAAATCTTTAACCAGTTGCTCAGATCATCTAACACATACATTTCATGAAATGCATAGGTTTGCGGCAACCCTAATTGTGAAACATTAAAGAACAAAGCAACTAATAGGGTTATTTGAACTAACAAGTAAGTGGTAGAAGGATATTTTTTACCAACAAACAAACCAGCCAACGTTGTCACCAACGCCATTCCCAATATCCACATTTCTGTTATGGCTACAGGTAAAGCTGCTGGGTTTTGAAAAAAATGTAAAAGATTTGTCATAGTGCTTTCCTCTGTCCTATATCTTGCTTACTTGACTAAGTGTGAGAAGATGCTCAATAGAAGCATGCATAATTTTTAATAATGGTTCGGGATAAACACCAAAAGCTAAAACAGCAAGGGCTAATAACCCAAATGAAACCACTTCAAAACCACGAATATCTTTTAGAGCCGCTACTTTAGGATTAGCAATAGGGCCAAAAATAACGCGTTTATACATCCACAATGTATAAGCAGCACCTAAAATAAGCGTAGTAGCCGCTAAAAAGCCTACCCAAAAACCTGCTTTTAAGCTACCTAAAATAACCATAAACTCGCCAACAAAACCCGATGTTCCAGGAAGACCCGCATTAGCCATACCAAATAACATTAAGAATGAAGCAAATAATGGCATGGTATTCACGACACCACCAAAATCCGCAATGGTTCGAGTATGCATTCGGGCATATAAGAAACCGACGCCAGCAAACATGGCACTTGAGACAAAACCGTGTGAAATCATAACAATAACAGCGCCTTCCATAATTAAGGCTGCATCAGCTACGTTATGGGTATATTTAGCTATTGCATAGACGGCAAAACAACCCAAAGTTACAAACCCCATATGCGAAATAGATGAATACGCAATGAGCTTTTTCATGTCTGTTTGTATAATGGCCACTAAACCAATATACACAACCGCAATTAAAGATAATGCAATCATGAATGTTGATAATTTTCCACACGCATCAGGAACAATTGGCAACGCAAATCGTAAAAAGCCATATGCACCTAATTTCAGCAACACAGCAGCTAATACAATAGAACCGCCTGCTGGCGCTTCTGTATGTGCGTCTGGTAACCAAGTATGCACAGGCCACATAGGAATTTTAATTGCAAAGGCGAAAAAGAAAGCGATGAAAATGAGCGTTTGTGCAGTCATAGACAGTTTTAGCGCATAGAACGACTTAATAGAGAAACTTTCGGTGTGATAGCCCATATATAAGAGCGCAGCAAGCAATAATACTGAACCTAAAAAGGTATATAAGAAAAATTTAATCGCCGCATACACACGGTTAGCACTACCCCAAATACCAATGATTAAATACATTGGAATCAAAGCTGCTTCCCAGAATACATAAAATACAATAGAGTCTAACGCTGAAAAAACACCAACTAACAATCCTTGTAAAATAAGAAATGCAGCAATATATTGCCCTACTTTCTTGTCAACACTATCCCAGCTAGTCAAGATGACAATTAATGTTGTAAATGCACTGAGTACTATTAATAGTAAAGACAATCCATCTATGCCTAAAGCATAGCGAATGCCAAGTGAAGGCATCCAAGAATAAGATTCTTTAAATTGCATTCCCGCAATTGTCGTATCAAAATGACTGACTAAAGGCCAGCATAAACCAAGGCTGACTAAAACGATAATTAAACCTAACCCCCTAGCTAAGGCAGGACGATGATCGTTTCCAACTGCAAAAGTCAAAATTCCGCCGATAATAGGCAACCAAATAAGAATGTTTAAAATATAAGACATAATTTAGCTAATAATGTTATTTTAAAAAAAGTCGTTAGACAAAGTCCCCGCATGCTACCATCCCTTAAAAAACCATGCAAGGGTAAATATACAAAAAACTAGGAATTCGTTAGGGGCGCTTTAGGATGAAAACCAGGCGCCGAAATATTTTCCTTAGGACGAACAATATGTGAAGCTTTTCCAAAAAAGGCGAGCGGTGAACCTTGATATGCATTTTCAAGTTGAGAAAGATAATTTCTATTATGCCAATCTATGTTTGCATTTAATCTAGGTGTCTCCCCTATCTCAAGATTAATTCTTGGGCAGGAATGCTGGTACTGTAGGTTGTCTTTTATAAACACTAACCAATGTACTGCATAATAAAGCAGTGACGGAGGCGTAGGTGTCTGCGCCCACCAAAAACCATTATCGCTCAACATTCCCACTTGGTACACCAATTTGAGGGTAAGGTCATAATCTTTTTCGTTTAACTGTGATATACAGGCAAAAAATTGTTGAAATAGATCTAACTTATAAATAAGTATATTTAATGTTTTAACTGCATTACCGGTAGAAAATAGTAGTACCATTTCTCGGTACAATTTATCAGGATTTATTTGTTCAAACAAATTTCTAATAGCAAAAAGCTTACTTATTGCCTCTTGGCATGGTATTGATAAAAAGCAATTGCGCGAAGCCATTTCTCGCACTCCTCGCAATATAATAGAAGGATCAGCTGTGAATAATTCGCAAGCATCTGATACAGCATGAAGCACGTTATCTAACATATGCGTCAATGTGCTAGGATGAACATCCGGTAGCATTTTTTTTTGCCGGAGATCAAAGTGGCGGGCTTTTATGGTATAATCTAATCGTTTAGCATGTTCCATTGCTGTTTCATTTGAGAAACTAAACTCCACAATGATTGGCTGTTGAAAATAATGCAGAGGGACTCGCATTTTGATTACGCGACGATTAAATTTTTCATAATTTGCCATTACGGTAGCAAATTTACTAATCACAAGATACCCAATAAAATTCATTATTTCTTTTTCATAACGCTTCCATGGTGTAAGCAAAATATCAAAATCATTAGGAAAGGTGGTATGATTTGCACTGCCAAAAAGGAAAGCATCAAACGAGTATTGGTCTAACACAGTTGACAAATATTCCAAAAATTCTTTGGTTGAATCATCCTCATAACATTTGGGATACTCAAAAGAGCCTACAGGAAGAGAATCCGGTGGACTTGAAACTTCGCTTGAGGTTAAAGAAGAAATTGTTGAGTTATCAGCAGGGACATTCGGCACTAAATCCACTTTCAATGATTGTAGCACTATTTCATCTATTGTTTCAGATACTATTGTGGTTGACTCTTCTGCTAGTATTTCGGATAGAAAAAGCTCTTCATAATGTAACAAGTTCTTATAAAGAATCATTTCCTCTACTATTTTTTTTGTCAGCAGGAAAATTTTTTCTTTTATTTTAGGATCACTACTGCTTTCTTGGTTGTCTCGTTTATCCAATAATTCTTTTTTGCTTTGCAAATACGCTAAATAATCTGTAATAGATGGGTGTGATAGCTCTATCGTTTGTTTTCTTTTTTCAAGCTCCTCCTCATAACCTTTTAATAGTTTCATTTGGCGTCTTTGACGGTTTTTCTCTTTCTTATTTTTACTTTCATTTAATTTTTGTTTTAAAGACACATACTTTTCTTGTCTTTTTAATTCTCCTTCATCCATTTCAGTAATAGGAAAAGCTTCCATGATTTTATCATAGTCTAAAAGAAATTCTTCAACGTCTGCATCATCCTCTTGCGCAATCTTTGAGAGTGCAACTTTTAAAACAGCCTCTCGAAATTGGTGTCCTAAAGAATCAAGCTTATATAATGTTAATAGGTTATAATTGGTTAAATTATTGAAAAAACTACTCATAACATCATAACTTGCATAGGCATATTGTTCGCATTCACTATATTTTTTCTGTTCAAATAATAGATCAGCAATAACGAGATTAACCTCATTGTAAGAAATAATAGCAAACAAAATGTATGAAAGAGTTGGCTGAAATGTAGGATCGTCCTTTTTATCCAAATGGGAAAAGAATAAATGCCACCCTAATGCAATAGTTAATTCCGCAACAGTTGCCAAAAGAAAATATTTGTTGTCGAAAGTTTCAAATTTTTGAATTTTTTTAATTAAAACCACTAATTTTTTATATTTACTCAATGCCTCATCTGGAGAAATGGATAAAAAAGAAGTTTCAAGATATTCCCGCATCTCATTAATATTTTCCCTGATTTTCTCTTGAGACTTATTACGATTAGTAAATAGTTTTTCCTCTAAGCTTTCGTAAGTAATGGATTTTTTATTTCGTGGTGGCATGGAGTTTCTCTTACGAATTTCTTTCAAATAATCAAAGCTTTAAGTATATCATGAATATTCATTGACAATATTAAGTCAAAATGATAAGTTAATTTATCAATAATATTTTGAGGTTTATCATGCTGTTTAAAAAAGAAGCTCCAATGATGAGTGAAGAAGATAGTAATGCCCTTGCATCTTATTTAAATCACGAATTACATGCCAATGGAGTTGTGCGAGAACAATTTAGTGGAGCAACTTTTCGTGTATTTGGCGAACAAACCAATTTGACTTTTAATTGCAGGGATATAGAGCTATCTGATTCTCTTTCCGTATATTTACGTGATTATTTACCTGGGGCAACATGTTGGACATTTGAACCAGAGAAAAACCAAACTAAATTTTTCCTAAAAATTACAAAAAATCATGCTCAACAAATGTTAAATGACGCAAAAGAAAAAAAGCCTCTCTTTTCGCATTTAGGCATTGATAAATTTGCTTCTCAAGCAGTAGATGAACCAGTGAGAACGCCAGGCATGGGAATTTAGAATGAAATATTATTGCGGAGGAAACTCATCAAACGAAGTACCGCAGGATTATAATAATTATTGGCCTTCACTCGTTGCTGCAGGAGTCTCAGGATGGGTTGCAGGTTATGCAGGATTTTACTTTGAAGGAGTAAAGAAACGTTTACAAAGTGATCAATCTTTACCCAACAAAATAAACTTAAGAATGTGGATTAAGGAATCTTTTCGTGGTTCAGGAACTTATGCATTATGCAATATTCCTCCCACTGTTGTGCAACAAATGGCAAACCATTTTTTTAAAGAACAAAATTTGTCTAGCACACTTGCTGGTCAAACCATTGAAGTAGCAATTTCTGGTGGACTTGGCGGAATACCTGCAGCATTCATTGGAAATATACTATTAGAACAGCAAATAAAGAAAATAGGGCCTTTAGATGCTTTTCGTTCTCTTTTTGTGCATGGTACCCCTCGATTATTTAGAGGCGTTTCTTTATTGATGGTAAGAGAAGCTATATTTGGCTTGTGTTATATGAAAGGGGTTAAGGAAGCGGGAGACTATGCAGATACCCATTTTGGTTCAGCTTTTGTACTACCCGCTCAAATTATCGTTGGAGCCGGGGGAAGTTTACTTTCTCATCCTATGGATACTGCTGCTACCGTTATGCAAAAGTATGATTACAAAAAAATAAAAGATGCCACCCAGCACCTCTGGAAAGAAAATAGCATACGTGCTTTTTATAAAGGTGGAGCTGCAAGAGTGGGATTATTTACAACTACTATGTTAGTTCTTGACCAAGTAAGAAACACCGTCTTAAATGAATTAGAAGGGCAACGTTCACCTACAAAGCGATGAATTAAAACACTAAATTTATGAAGACAAATGTGTTGAAAAATGCTGGAATATTTTTTGCAGGAACTGCGTTGAATGGTTACCTGCTCAATCAAGCTATTCAAGCCAATAATCGTTGGAATGCCTATCTTAAAAACCTTCCCCCAGAAGAATTAGAAAAACTACAAGCTAAAGATTGGCATTTAACTAAGCATGGTACTTTTTGGAAATCAGGAAATGTAGTTGGGGAACGTGTAGAGTCACAGTCATATGATGCCAAAAGTGCTAAACAAAAAGAAAAAATATTAACTCAATATCGGTGGGCAGTGATACGAGCAAAAGAAAAGCAAGCTCAGCATTCTCCTTCATTTGAGAGAAAAAAAAGACCTGGAATGTAATTTATAAAATTTTAATAATTGAGGTATTCGTATGAAAAATGAAGGTAATTCGGTTAAACATTCAATATATAATACACTAGCTACCAATGCGATGAATGGCTATGTAGCCGGTTTTATAGTGGGTTGGCCAGTTGGTTTCCCAGAAGCGCTAAAAGTAAAAAGACAAACCCATGTAAAAAAACAAATTCCAATTTCTGCCTCCTTTTCTAACCCTACTTATGCGAATCAATTGAAAAACTCTTTTTCAGTATCTATAAAAGATTTATTTAGTCCAATTTTTGATAAAAGATTGGGAGAAATCGGTTTATTTGCAAATAGTTTAGGTATTGCGTGCGCTATTGAACTCTCTGTAATCGATGAGATGGCATCTCGACTCAAAAGCCAGGGATATTCTGACAATACGGTTGGTTTTGCTGCTTGTAGTGCTGCGGCAATTTCAGGGGCAGCCTGGTTAACCCCAGCCGATCATCTTTTTTTTAGGTCCGAGAAAAAAGAAAAACCCTTAACTGCAATAAAAAACTTGTATCAAATCCGTCCTACCGCTTTTTTTGTCGGTTATACGCCAATGATTGTTAGGGAATTTATTTTTGATTTAGCTCATTTCTGGTTCGCCGCACGATTAGGAAAGTTTTTTTATAATAATTATGTTCATCCTGAAGCTCCACTTTCTGATAAAGAGAAGCTGCCCAAGAATTTTGAAGGAAAAGCGTGTCAAGCTGCTGGAAATGCAGCCCTTGGTGTCCCAGCAGCCATTGCTACTCAAATATTTGATGTCACGAAAACTCTTATGCAAGCGAAGCTTTTTGAAGGAACGCTCCACCCTCGAATGCTAAACGTGATTGCAGAAACATGGCAAATGGCCAAAGGCGACTGGAAAACAATAGATGGTATAAAACGAGGAGTGGCACCATTTTGTCGAGGAATGATGGCTCGGACAGCATTAGCTACGTTTGGTGGTACAGCAATAAAACAAGTTTATGATCATTTGGATGAGCGCACAAAGCAACCATCCAAATCGTTCAATTAAGCAAATGGTATAATTTATCTGTAGGCACCTATAGTTCTTTTAAGAAGTTATTAGGTGTCACAAATTTTTCTACCTATGGAAAAAAAACTAGGGGCATATTAGAATGTGCATCCTATGAATATTATATTTTTTTGGACTCTGCTTGTAATTTTTGCTGTTCTGCTATCATTAGCTGTATTCTGGCCTCTCAGAAGACATCCATTACCCTTTATCCTTAGTATACTTGCCCTTTGTTCACTTTCTTTAGGCTTGTATTATTATTGGGGAAGCTCGAAAGCAGTCAAAACCTATTACGCAGAGCAAGAAAAATCTCATCAAGTCAAAAAAATGCTTAAACGCTTCAATAATACAGGCGAGATTATTGAAGCCATGAAAAAAGCCATTGCAAAAAATCCTAATAAAGCGAAAGGTTGGTATTTATTAGGACAATTGTATCGTTCTGAAAATGATGCTCCTAACGCTATTTCTGCTTTTCAAAAAGCCAATCAGCTTGAACCACATCGATTTAACTACACGTTTGCTTACCTTCAAGTGCTTTACAAGCAAAATAATGAAAATCATACACCTGAAATTAATAAGCTAATAAAAAAACTAAAATCCAATTGGCCAGATAATCCAGAGCTATTAGACTTTTTAGGTTATGATGCCTATAGGCACAATAATTATGCTGAGGCAGTACAATATTGGGAAAAATTATTGCCTTATCTGGAAGATAATCCTAAAGCCCATAAATCCGTTCTACTGGCGATTGGTAAAGCTGAGAAAAAAATGTTAAATCAACGTTAAATTTGAAGAAAAAAACTAGCTTTCCCAAATAAATTGATTTATTCTCAGCTTTTTTTGTTAATACTCATTGGGAGACATGATGAAATTTAGCTCTTTTGGTACAACTGTGACAGTTTTTTTTACAGCAATGGCAGGAAGAGCTTCAGCAGCTCCAGGAACAATCACGTGCGTTAATGAAAACCCAATTTCCGGTCAAACGCTTTTAGTAGGAAACAACCTTAATTGGAATGGAAATGCACCTTCTAATTACGCTGCTTATATTTCTATAAATGAACCTACTTTGGGAGGGGCACTATCTAGTAACCAAGCTATTATAGACACAGTAACATTCAACTATGTGCAGCTTTCTATGCAATATAATACTGATGATGGGGCTGCTTATTATTATTCTCAAATTGATAATAACAATGGGTGGATAACATTGTGTACACCTTCGGCGTTTGTTTATACACTTACAGAATGTGCTGAAACTGTACAACATGATTATACCTGCTCCCCCACTAGTAGCCCATCGCCCACTCCTACTATAGCGCCAACTAGAAGTCCCACACGTATACCTACATTTCGCCCATCTACATTTCGCCCAACTACCCGACTTCCTACCACACGTCCGACTACTCGCTCCCCCACTTTTGTCCCAACTATCTCCCCTAGCACTGAACATCCTACTGTTCCACCTTCATATACTCCCTCAGAGCCACCTACTTCTCATCCTACTGCTCTTCCAACTGCTTCGCCAACAGCCCATCCCTCAGCGTTCCCTACCTCTAAGCCTGCTGCTGCCCCTACTGTTCACCCTTCAGCATTTCCTACATCTAAGCCTAGTGCTATTCCTTCTATCACACCAACCAATAATATTGCATCTCCTAATCCTTCATTTTCACCCACACAAGTGCCTTCTCCACTCAACTCAGGAGAACCTACCATGGCGCGTTATCCTACTGTCGAAAAGAATACTACCGCAAGTACATCCTCATCTAAATCAGAAAACACTGATTTTTTTGCAACACCAGCCATCCAAGCAGCTGCTAGCGTTGTAGGAAGTCTTTTCATTGGTGTTAGCACTTTTTTTGCAGTAAAAAAATGTTTGCAATCCGATGAAAATGCCAAGCTTCAAGAAAATTTATTAAGAAGCGAGACTCATGCCCACACGGTTTAAAAAAGAACTTCTTTTTTTATTACTCGTATCCTCAAATGTAATAGCTGATACAGTTCCTGTGGGTCGTGTTCAACTCAGTGGAGCCGGTGCTACTTATAATTTAGGCACGCTTGCCGGTGATGCCATGACACCACTAGTGTGGTCACCCGATCAGTTTGTATTTGCTGATATAATGGGAGATTATGCGAGCAATGCGACTTACCTGATTAGCCCCGGTGGTGGTCTTCGTACGATTTCAAGCAATCAAATCATTGGCGCTTATTTCTTCGGCGATTACGAACAAACAAGCCTTGGGGCAAACTTTTGGAATTTAAGTCCGGGTATTGAATGGATCACACCTGAATGGGATGCCCATCTTAATGGCTATTTTCCTACTACAACGAGCAAAATTGTCGGCACTACTGAATATGCGAGTGCATTAGGCAATGAAGATTTTGTAACCTTTATTCCCGGCACTCATAACCAATATGATGCATTAATGACACCTTATGCGGTTATCGGCAATGGTGGCGATGTGGAACTGGGTTATAGCTTTGATGAAAATGCCAACCATCTTCGCTCACGTCTTTATATTGGTGGCTACTATTATCAGACACCCAATAATACGGATACTCAAAATATTACCGGCATTACTGCCGGTTTTTCGCAAGCTTTGTCCGCAAATTGGGCTGTTGCCATTTTCAATAGTTACGATCAAGTCAGCGACTATAATGTAGGACTCAGTTTAACTTTTGTTTTAGGTGGAGAATCCAATCTCTTTACTCATGACGTTCATACGCGTCTTTTTGATCCGGTTCAACGGCATGTAGGCATTATTGGCACAGGCGCCGGTAATTATGATCAGGAATATATGCAAAATGATGGACTTGCAGTAGAGTACGATAACATTTACTTTGTTTCACCCGATGGCACCGGCGATGGAACCTATGGTAATCCCATGTCACTAACCCAATCGAATCTTGATACAACCTATGCTGATAATCCAAATGGTGCCCGCCTTTATCTTCAAGGTGGAACAGCAGCGGTATACAACATTGATAGCTCTTCTGCTACCAGCGGTTTAGGGTTATATGTGCACGATGGTGAAGATTTTTACGGCCGAAGTCCTGACTATCAAACCACAGCAAGCAACGATGAGCAACCCACAATTGTTGTGGATGGCAGCAATAATTACAACGGATTTATTACACAAGGTGGTGAAAATACTTTCTCTGATCTTACTTTATATTCATCTAGTCCTGGGAATGGTGCAGGAATTACTTCCTCCAACAATACCAGTGAGGCAGAAACGCTCAACATTTACAATACCACTATTTCACAATTTAATACGGCCGTTTATGCTAACAACACCAGTAATGGCACTTATACAGTAAATGCTATTAACGCCCACTTTGACAATAATACTCAATCAGGAAGTGGTGCTGCCGCGTATGGCATGAATCTTTTGAATACAGGCACTGGTGACTTTATTATTAATGCGAATGCTTCATCATTTGATAATAACACCTCTACTGGCAATACCAATCAAGCAGCAGGATTATCTATTTATAATGCAAGCTCGGGAAGTGTTACGGCAAATTTAGTGAACTCAACTTTTAATAATAATGCAGCGATTGGTAGCAATTATCCGATCGCCGCTGGATTTTACTCATATAATAATGGTGATGGTGTGTTGACAGTAAATGCGTTAAATTCTCAGTTCAATGCTAACTCAGCAAGTGATCAGGCATTTGGTTTAGATGCTATCAATATAAGCTCTGGGACAACCATTGTTAATGCAAGGGACTCTCAATTTAATACTAATTCTGCCGATGCATTAAGCGCGGGCTTGGCGGCAGGAAATTACGGCAGCGGTCTGATGACGATTAATAATTATCGTTCGACTTTTTATCCAAGTACTAGTGATAATAGCTATAGAATATATACCTATAATGCTGGTACAGGCACTATAAATATCAATGTTTACTAAAATCTCCCTTAAAATATTGGAAGAATGAGAGAAAATTGTTAAAATAGCCACACTATGACTTTTATTGCCTGTGGCATCAATCACAAAACAACGCCTATCGAGATTCGGGAAAAAATTTCACCGTCACCCGAAAAGCAACATGAATTATTATTAGAACTCATGCAAGAACCTTATATGCATGGGGCAGTAATGTTGGCTACGTGTAACCGCACTGAAATTTATTGTGATACGGATCAATCTTCTCATATTTTGCCCTGGTTTGCGAAACGACATTCGTTACCCTACTCTCTCTTAAATAATTATGCCTACCTGCATAAAGCAGATGAAGGTATTCGTCATGTAATGAGAGTAGCGTGTGGCTTAGACTCCATGGTACTCGGCGAACCACAAATTTTAGGGCAAATGAAACAGGCTTATCATAATGCCCACCAAATAGGTACCCTAAACTCCCCTTTACAACATATTTTTCGCCATATTTTTAATGCCAGTAAAAAAGTACGATCTCAAACCAGTATCGGTGCTTATCCTGTTTCAGTGGCTTTTACTGCCGTTCATTTAATTCGTAAAGTTTTCACCGAATTAACTCATGCAAAAGTATTACTTATTGGCTCGGGAGATACCGCGACTTTAGTGGCCAAGCACTTAAAAAACCAAGGCGTCAAAACATTTTATGTAGCTAGCCGAAATCTAGAACATGCCCGAAAAGCAGCCTTACCGTTATCAGGTGAGAGTCTAACGATCAGTCAAATTCCGGATTATATTCCTAAAGCCGATATCATTATTACGGCAACACAATGCCCACTTCCTTTTATAGGAAAAGAAATGGTGGCAAATGCCCTTGAAGCAAGGGATACGAATCCTTTATTTATTTTCGATTTAGCGGTTCCCCGCGATGTAGAACCAAATGTCCATGAATTAAAAAATGTGTTTCTTTATAATGTTGACGATTTACAAAGCATTGCCAATGAAGGATTAGAAGAACGGCAACAGGCTTCTTTATGTGCGGAACAAATTATTGAAGATGAAGTTAATTTTTATTTATTGCAAGAACGAGGCAAAAAAGCACGCCAAGCTATTTGCCGCTATCGAAAATATGCAAAATCTATTCGCTCACAAGAATTACTCAAAGCACAACGACAACTCGACAAGGGTTTATCGCCTCTTGAAGTACTTGAAAAAATGAGCCATCGACTAACAAAAAAGCTTCTTCATCGACCCAGCTTACAATTACGTCAAGCTGCTTTCGAAGAACGACAAGATCTTCTTGAATATACAGCCTATTTATATGAGAAATAATTTTTAATGTTTAAACCATCTTTACAAAACAAACTCGACAGACTCTCTGAACGATACGATGAAATTGCGGTGCTTCTCAGTGATTCAGACACACTTGCAGACACTGATCGCTTTCGGGAATTATCTATTGAATATGCACAATTAGAAGAAATTGTGCAGACTTATAAAGGATATCAACAAACAGAAAATGCCCTTGAAGCAGCAAAACTTCTTGCGCAAGAAGATACTGATCCTGAAATGCGCGCACTCGCTGATGAAGAAATTCATGCCATCCAAAAAGAATTAGAAGTACTAGAAAAAAACATTCAAATTCTCTTAATTCCTAAGAATCCTGATGACCAACGCAATATTTATTTAGAAGTACGGGCTGGTACAGGAGGTCATGAAGCTGCCCTTTTTGTGGGGGATTTATTTCGTATGTATTCTCGATACGCAGAAACCAAAGGATGGTCACTTGAAATTATTAATAGCAGTCCGGGTGAACAAGGTGGTTTTAAGGAAATTATTTCCCGTATTTCCGGAAAAGATGTGTACGGTCATTTAAAATTTGAATCCGGCACCCATCGCGTGCAACGCGTTCCTGCCACAGAAGCCCAAGGACGTATTCATACATCCGCTTGTACCGTTGCAATTATGCCAGAGGTTGAAGAAATTGAAGCGGTTAATTTAAATCCTGCCGAATTAAAGGTCGATACCTATCGCGCATCGGGTGCTGGGGGACAACACGTTAATAAAACGGATTCCGCCATTCGCATTACCCACCTACCTACTGGTATTGTTGTGGAATGCCAAGACGAACGTTCTCAACATAAAAACCGTGCTAAAGCTATGGCTTTATTACAATCCAAAATTATGGCTGGCGAAAAAGAAAAACAACAACAAGAACAAGCGGCTACACGGAAAAAATTAGTGGGTTCAGGCGATCGTTCCGAACGTATTCGCACCTATAATTTCCCTCAAGGTCGTCTCACTGATCATCGTATCAACCTAACATTATACCGATTAGAAGATATTATGGAAGGTGATGTTGCGTGTGTTATTGAGCCTTTATTACAAGAATACCAAGCAGAACAGTTGGCTGAATTAGGGCAGGACGATTAGTCTACACGTAGTCCGTCATTGCGAGGAGCGGCATTGCGCAACGTAGTGGAGCAATAAAGCGACGCGGCAATCCAGACATCATTATTTATTGAATTACTATTAACTGGATTGCTTCGCCATATTTTCATTGCAATGACGAAGCTTTGAGAGAGTTTTAAATTGCTGAAAAATCTATCAGTTGAACAGGACAGCGAATAAAATCATGAATCTAACAGACTGGCTTAAATACGCGGAACAAAAGCTCAATAAAGCAACCTCTACCCCTCGTCTTGATGCTGAAATCCTGCTCCTACACACCCTAAAAATCAATAAAACCAAACTATATACTCATCCTGAAGCCCCCATCACAGAGAATAATTTAATCACATTAGAACAAATACTTACTCAACGCCTCTCAGGAATCCCTGTTGCTTACATTCTCGGCGAAAAGGAATTTTGGTCAATGACTTTTAAAGTGACCCCCGATGTTCTCATTCCTCGTCCCGAAACAGAGCATCTTATTGAGATTACTCTTTCATTATTAGACACCCACAAACCCCAAACCGTTTTAGAACTAGGCACAGGCTCCGGTATTATTGCTATTACACTTGCTAAAGAATGCCCTTTGTGGAAAATTATTGCCTGCGATAATTCTATTCCTGCGCTATCCATAGCCAGAGAAAATGCAAAACACCTACTACCCCCCAATACCAATTTGTCTTTTTGCAAGTCCAACTGGTTTAGTGATATTCCACCTCAAACTTTTTCCGCCATTATTAGCAATCCTCCTTATATTCCTGAAAACGATCCTCATCTTCCAGCGTTGCAATACGAGCCTATTAGTGCACTCACCAGCGGCACAGATGGTCTTGATGATATTCGCACCCTTATCACGCAAAGCCCTTCTTACCTAAATTCAGATGGCATTCTCCTATTAGAGCATGGCTATGATCAAGGTAAGGTTATTAGAGAAACTCTCAAAGAAACAAATTTTACCGAAATTAAAACGTATGCTGACCTTGCCGGACAAGAACGGGTCACTGTAGGAAAAAATCAAACTAAATAAAATTTATTGATTACTATCTTTTTTTGAGAGATAATACTAAATAAAGTTTGTTTATTTCTAAATAGAGTTGAGATAGTTATGTCAAAAAATCTCTTTATTAACCGCAAATCAGAGCTAAAAAATCTGGTGGGTGGATTAAAACGTAATACGGATTATATTTTAATTGCTCCTCGCCGTTTTGGCAAAACAGCCCTAGCAAAGAAAGTACTGGAAGAGATCACTCAAAATGAAAATTATTTAGTCATTCATGTTGACCTTATGTTTTACTCTGGCGGCAGCGTGCGCAGTATTGCGGAAGGTATAATCAATAAATGCTTAAACGCGTTAGGCATTGCAGGCAAAATTCGTCAACTATGGAATCAAGTAGATTTTTCTATTAATTTGAAACTTCATTACAAGGATTTGGAGCTTGAGCCTATTATTCAATTATTTAAAGAAGGTACCGGCGAAGATGAATGGCGCCTTTTAGAAGAAGCATTAGAGTTGCCAGAAAAAATTGCTCGTAAAAAAAAGAAAAAAGTGATTGTTTTTTATGATGAATTTGGTGAAATTGACGGCTTTTCTGAACGTGCTATTAAAGTGTTTAGATCCGTGTTACAACATCATGAAAAAGTAAATTATTTATTTGCCGGTAGTCAAGAAACCCTTATGAATAAAATTTTCTTGGATAAATCCGGCGCGTTTTATCGCTTTGGGGAATTAATTTATTTAAAAGAATTAACAAAGACCGATGTGTTCACTTATATTGCAGAACATTTTCCTTACATTCACCCTGAAGTGTCTTCTGAAATTTTAGAACGATTTAAAGGCCATCCTTATTATACTTCCTTAGTGCTAGAACACGCATCGCTGGATGACACTATTGGCAAAAATATCCAGAATTTTTATCACTATCTTCAAACAACGCTCATTCCTCAAGAAGAAGCTTATTTAACCTTGCAAATTCTCAAAATCAAGGAACGCGTCAATACCTTGGACGTAATACGAATTTTATCAATGGGCCTTAATCCCTATCAAGAATTACCTTTAAAAGAACAACAAGTCTATGCTGCTTTAAGCATTCTAGAAGTAGGCGGTTATATTCGCAAAGAAGGCCGAGGAAATTATATTATAACCGACCCTCTCTTAGAGTTTTTCTTAATTGACTAAAACTTGAATTATATACTTTCTGTTTATCAAAGATAAACATTAAATTATAAACTCATCACTGGATTTTCTAACAATGCCACGTTTAGAGGAGAAGTCGTTTGGCAAGATTTTATCCATTCAATACCTCTGTTTAAGGCTGTGTGTGTTGCATAGATTCCTAAAAGAGTAACAACTGCAGCTACTGGTACAATTGCTTGTATAGCATTTTGAGTAACCGCATGATCCGAATTTGAGGTAGTATTAGCAAGATGATCACGTAAACTAGGAAAAGTGAGTAAACCTACCATTAATCCAGCCCCTATCCCACCTGCTAAGGCAGTTGCTCTTTTCCAATCAGGCGTATCCATGAGAGTTTGCTGCAAAATAAATGCAAGCAAAAATATGGCAGACTCAAAAAAAAGTACTATTCCAAAACGTGCATCATCAAAATCAGAAGAGCAATAGCACTCTTGCTTACCCGTTTCTCCATTACGTACACAGATCATCTTTCCACCATCTGAACAGTCAGGTTCAGTTGTTGGGAAGCTTGTCGGTTGAGAAGTGAGTTCCGTACTATTTAATTGTCCCATTACTGCAACCAAACCGAGTAGCAGTAAACGAGCCGATATTTGTGTTTTTGTTATCATAGATATGCACTCAATATTTATTTGCTGTATTTTACTTAAAAATAGTTAACAAAATATTAAAAGCGAAGAAAATAATCAGGCCATTTTTTAACTGATATTAACTATTCACTATTTTTCCGACGTTTAAACTTTTCGACAAAACCAGGTATTGAACACCACCCTACTATTCCTTCAATAATCAGTATGACTCCAGCAATGATAAAAAATGCCTTTCCTAACTCAATTAACGCAGCAAAAATAAGAATCACCCCAATGACAATCCGATTAATACGATCGGTCTTATCTATATTACATTTCATATATACCTCTATATAATTTTAAAAATACCTGAATAGCACAACTTTATTGAGAAGATACCCTAACCACGGATGAATTTCTCTCTTGCAAAATTATAACCTTAAAACTTTTTAAAAGAGAGTATCGGGATTGTTAAATTATTAGAAAATAATTAGAATCACATTCTCATTTAATTTTTATCGAGATAACAGCCTTGAAAAAGAACTTCTATCTATTTGCTGCATTACTATCATCAATGATGCTTTCTGAAAAAGTAATCGCTGAAACAAACGTATTAGGTTCACCTGAAGATGGTCGCTTTTCACTTTTTGCAGCAGGTTCAGGTATTGGAGTATTTGGTGGTGATGGTATGTTACCTGTGTTTGGTAATCACAATCAATTTGTTTATGGTGACTTTATGGGTGATTATGGAACAAATGATACCTACTTGATCAGTCCTGGTGGAGGATATCGTGCTGTTGTTCATAATCAAATTTTAGGTGTGTATTGCTTTGGTGATTATCAGCGTACTGATTTAGGACAAGATTTTTGGGTGGTTAACCCGGGTATTGAATGGATTAGCCCTCATTGGGATTGGCATCTAAATGGTTATTTTCCCCCTGAAGACAGTAAACAATCTGGTGAGACTGTTTTTGCTAGCACACGCGGTGACACAAGCACTGTTAGCTTTGAAAATGGAACACATAATCAATATGATAAACTTGTCGCTCCTTTTACTGTCATTGGTGATGGGGTTGATACGGAAATGGGTTATAGCTTTTCTGCAAAAGATAATTTGCGCTCGCGGATTTATTTAGGTGGATATTATTACCAACCCCCTGAATCAGCTGATGTTGAAAATATAACAGGTATTACAGCAGGTTTTGAACAAGCACTCACTAAAAATTACACTGTTGCGCTATTTAACAGCTACGATCAAGTGAATCATTATGTGGCGGGTGTAAGTCTTACCGTAACATTTGGTGGAGAAAGCAATCTATTTTCCAATAATGTACAAGATCGCATCTTGGATCCCGTACAACGTCATGTGGGTATTATTAATACCGGTGCTGGTACTTATGATCAAGAAAGTTGGGAATCGCAAGGTTATGCTCTTCAATATGATAACATCTACTTTCTCACCCCTGATGGCACAGGAAATGGCACGTATGGCAATCCAGCATCTTTAACTCAATCAACATTAGATACTATAAATAACGAAAGACCTAATAATTCCCGCCTTTATTTACAAGGCGGTGAAAATACTGTTTATAACATAAATGCAAATACGGCCACTGATTTCACAGGATTAATGCTTTACAATGGTCAAAACTTTTATGGTCGCACACCTGACTATACAGCCCCAGCAGATATAAACGCTCAACCGTTGATTCAAGTCAATACCTCTGAAAATTATACGGGTTTTATGATGGAAGATAGCCAAAATCTTTTCTCTGATATAACCATATCTGGAGACACTGCAACCGATGGATTAAATGGATTTAATATGATAGGGAGCAGTGCTCTCAGTCTTGTCAATACAACCATGGAAAACTTCAATTATGCTATTTTGGCAAATAATGACACAGATGGCATACAAACCATCGATATAACTAACTCCAGATTATCCAATAATATCGATAGCTTTACAGCATTTAACAATGCCAACGGTACAATCAATACGAATGTTACCGATAGCAACCTTAGTAACAATTTAAATAATTCTATTACAGTGCGAAACAATGATTTTGGCGGTACCACGGGAACATCTATTGTCAATATTAGTAACTCGATTCTTAATAATAATCAAAACTCCGGACTTTCTGCTCAAAATAGTGCAGACGGCAATTTAATTGTTAACATTAGTAATACTGATGTTTCAAGCAATATAGCTGCAGGTGTTGGAATTATTACTGGTGGGGGAACAGGTTTAGGCACAACCATCGTTGATATTAAAAATTCAGCAATAAACAATAATGGCATTGCAACAACAGACACTAACTTGGGTATCATTAATAACATAGGAACAACTACCGTAACCGCAACCAATTCTTCTTTTAGTGGGGCTGGATTTTCTGGTATTTATGTGGAAAATTCCGGTTCTTCATCAAATAGTGTTATTAATATGACCCTTTCCAACTCAGCTATAAACGATAATGGTTATGTAGGTATTTATGGGACAGCCAATGCGGGTACATCAACAACCATTAATTATGCGACCTCTACCCTCGCTGATAACGGCGGTGGGGAAACTAACCAATCAGTTGGCGATAATATTACGTGGATTTCAAATTAAACTCTACATAGGGTTGCTGAGGCAATGCGGCAAGATGCGCTCTCTTTTCAAGCGGAATGGTTAACATAGGATCCACGTGCGAACAATGTACGTGACATAAAATAGGATACGTTGTTGATGGTAATATATCTTTTAATAAAGTAAATAATAATTCATTTTGATTAAGTATCGATGTGCTAGGAAATTTCCCAATAATAAGCCCAACAATTTGATCAAAGACACCCATCTGTAACAATTGAATCATATTGCGATGAAAAATCCCTGCATTACCCACGGCATCTTCTAAAAATAAAATACGATTGCTAAGATCTGGAAAATAGGATGTACCCGCCAAGGCACATAGGGTATCTATATTTCCACCCATGATAGGCGCCGTTATCTCCCCTTCTTGATAAACTGTCCAAAAACTGCCTTTTTGGATGTCTCGGGGGCCATAATTTTCTTTAAGATACCATTGATCATCGGAAGAAAAGCCGGGCTCACTTGCTCGAAAAGGTTTACCTGACACCGCTTTTAAAAAATGCTCTTTTGTATAGTCAAAGCACCCTGGATCACAAAAGGATGCAAAACCGGGGCCATGATAACAATCAATAGAGGTACGCTGGCTTAACAATACTAATAAAGCCGTGATATCGCTATAACCAACTAACCATTTTTTTCTGAGACAGGCATTTTTCTCTAATAAGGCCATTAAAGTGGGTAATAATTGATTGCTATTATAACCACCGTATACTGGCATGACACCTTGAGAGTGAGGATCGACCAAAGCATTATATAAATCTGCTACCCGCAATGAACATGGGCCAGCCATATTAAAAAATACTTCGTCAATGTATTGGCCATATTTTATTGGAAATCCCATCGTAAGCAATGTTTTTTCACCATAATCACGCAATACCTGTTCTACATTTTTCATCGTATTGGCAGGAGAAATAATATTAAGATAGGGTTGAGGCATGATTTGATTCTCTCATATCAGGAAAAGTTTTCTTAAGTTCGTAGGCCAATAATTTTGACAGGTCAGGCGGCGTCGCAGGATTATAAAAAGCATATTTTGACAAAACTAAAGCTAACTCTTTTTCATGAGAAAAAATTCCTCCAGAATGTTGAAAATCAATAAATAATTGTTGGCCTTTTTCCCATTGATGCTTCGACAATGCCTCTAACAATTTCATCATTTGTACTTTTCGCCCATTAGGAAATACATCTTGAAACAAACGGGATGCTATAGGGTAATGAGGCAAGCAATTTTGATGAAACTTTGTAAGGGCAATTTTTTTATTAAGGTGCTTATTCAAAGCATGACGACTTAAAAAATCAAGGGATAACTCGTTTGCAAAAAAATTGGGGGAACAACCAGAAGTTTCAATAAAAAAAGAATGCTCCTCACAATTCATCATCGCACTTGCACCATAAGGAATAATAAAAGAAGGACTCGTATGGCCAAAATTCATATTCACCATAATAGGCAATGTATCTCGCCCCGCCTCTGCTGTTATTTCTTTTAAAATGTGGTGATAATCATGAGTGGTTTTGTTGTCAGAAAAACTTCCTGGATGTCCAAATAAAATACCTTGAATTGCTGTGAAAATATTTTTTTCAGCTAGTTTTTTTAAAAGTGTTTTAACCATGGGAGGTGATGGCTTTAGTTCCGATAATTCAATGAACAAAAAAGCATCTTGCCAAAAATGTAATTCAGGCCAAATACCTGAATCAACGCATTGTGCTAATGTTTCAAGACAGCCACCTATTAAGAAGCCGTTATGAACACCGAAACCTTGAATAACTCGAAACGCTTCTGAGGGTTGTCTTAAACGAATGATGTGTTGGTTTTGTGGAAATTGCCAATCAAGATATTCATCCGTCCACGTATTGCTGGCCTTTATTTCCCCTATAGGCTCACAGGAAAATAAAGTTTGTTGAATAGACACCACGGTATATTCAAACATTTCTACATTTTCTGCAAACTCACATAAAATACTTGGGCCATAAAAGGACGCTAATCCAGCCCTAAGGCACAGAAAGTGTAAAACCGTCGTATCTGAAAATCCTAGTACTACTTTAGGGTTTCGGTTAATAATATCAAAATCAATGTAAGGAAGAATATCAAGGGTATCATCCCCACCAATCGTGGCAATAATACCTTTGATGGCTGGATCAGAAAAAGCTTGCATTAAGTCGTGAGCGCGTGCTTCGGGATGTTGTTTTAACCACTCCGGTGATTGTCGCGTGTGGGGCATTTCGATAACACGAAGACCAAAGATATCCTTTAGCCGCCGGAGCCCTTCACGATATCGCTCCGGAAAAACTGCCGGCCCACCCCACGCAGTGGTTATTGCTGCAATCGTATCACCAGGCTTTAATGGGACAGGTTGCTGTAGATTGCTTAATGAATGAAATATCATATTTTATGACGCTAAATAATGATTTAACCACTGTATTATTTCAGTATGAGGAAATAACTGTTTGAGAGCATTCCTACGGGTTCCAATCATGACGTGAGATGTTTTTATTTCCTGATGACCAATAAAAATTTTTAGTGGAACACCCATAAAATCGGAAAAAGTTGCACGTTCTTTTAACGATACACTCTGCCGCTCATCTAACATTACAGAAAAAGAAGCATCTTTTAATTCTTCATACAAATTTAAAGATGCATTTACTTGCATTTCATTTTTGGTATCTATAGGTAATATCGTTATATCAAAAGGCCTGAGTTTTTTTGGCCAATTAATACCCAGTGAATCCCGTGACTGATGGACAAGCGCATGAAAACAACGCTGTAATCCAAAACCATACGTTCCCATTTTTACCGCCTCTCGCTTTCCTTGAGGAGACGTATGCGTAGCATATATTAATGATTCAGTATCAAAGATAAAATACATCGCAATGCTTGAAGCTAATATATTCTGCATACTTGAATTTTTTTGTGAGCATACATCTGGATTATCTTCCTCAAAAACAATCTTTCCTTCGAATGTTTTTCTTAATTTTGTTTCACCTTCAGGGCATTCAATTAAGTAATCAACATATAATCCATCATTTTTTGCGCAACGTAGAACAGAAAGTGCTAATTGATCACACACTCGTCCCACTGCCAATTCAAAAAATTTTTTAGATTCAGCCAGACTTCCTTCATCCGCATCAATGGAAATTGCATCACACATTAAAAATTGCTTACTTCGCAAGATACCTTTCGATTTTTTAATATTTCTAAATTTATCAGCAATTTGAAAAAATCGAATGGGCAAATGGCGATAGGATAAGTTGTGAGAAAATGTATCTAAAAAGAATTCTTCATTTGTGGGTGTCATAAAAAAATTCTTATCTTTCAAATAAAACAATTCTTTTTTTACTTGATGAATTCTTCCCGAAACTGTTAGGTATTTTTCGTCTTGTATCAATGGTGCATAAATTTCAGAAAATCCATAATACTCCAGAGATGAAGCAATAATTTCACGAATTTTTTTTAAAACTTTTAAACCAATAGGGAGAAATAAGGGAAATCCCGAATAAGGAAAATTTACACACCCCATTTCAGCAATAAGTTGATAGGTGAGCATTTTTTCATGGCCAGGAGGACACTTTAATTTTTCTTGGAATAACTGTTTAGAAAGAATCATTAATATAAAACCTCTGGCAAACAGGAACAACGTTGGCTAAAGTAATGACTTTTTTATCAAATGTATCGCGTCGCTCTATTTCCATCTTTTCATCGTCTATAGTCGATTCACGAATAATTACTCGAAGTGGAATCCCAATAAGATTAGCATCTTTAAATTTCACGCCTGGACTGCAACGTCGATCATCTAATAAAACTTCTATTTGAGCATCCTGGCATTTTTGATATAAATCAAAAGCCGCTTTTTCAATGGCATCACTGTTCTTAATTGGAATGATAATGAGTTGAAAAGGGGCAATACTTTTTGGCCAAACAATCCCATCTTCATCGTGATGTTGGTCAATAATTGTGGACACTAGACGGCTAATACCAATGCCATAACATCCCATGTAAGGATGCTTTTTCTTACCCTCATTATCGAGAAAACTTATGCCCATTTTTTCTGCATAGGTTTGTCCTAATTGAAATATATGCCCAATTTCAACACCTAGATGCGTTTGATAGGTACCAGGAGAAATACCTTTTTGTTCAGCATATTCTACTTTAATGGCTCGTTCATTTGAGTCTATAAAAAACTTGTCTTCGCCATTACTTCCATAAGCCAAAAATTCTTCAGATCCTGAACCACCAATTTCACCCGGATCCGCATTAACAATAACATACCGCAATGACAGTGTTGAAAAAATCCGCTGATATGCTTTTCGAACAATTTCATACCGTTCTTGTAAAGCATTAGCCTCTTGGTCGAAACTATAGGCATCTTTCATTAAGAATTCCCTGCAACGCAACAAGCCATGACGAGGCCTTTTCTCATCGCGAAATTTTCGGCTGATTTGATACAACGTAAAGGGTAATTGCTTATAAGATTCTAAAACGCCACTCACCACATCCGAAATCACTTCTTCATGAGTAGGCCCAAAACAAAACTCTCGCAATTCACGATTTTTAAATCGCAACATTTCTTGTCCATATGTATCGATTCGACCAGAGCGAGCCCATAATTCCAAAGGTTGGACAATAGGAAGGCTAACTTCTAGACATCCAATAGCATTCATTTCATTTCGAACCAATATTTCAATTTTTTGAAGTACTTTCTGGCCAAGTGGTAAAAAACTATATAATCCCGCAGCCAATGGTGTCACTAAACTAGCTCTTAGCGCCAACTCATGACTTTTGCATTCGATTTCTTGGCTGACAGATTTTTTGGTATTAATTAAAAATTGCGAATAAAGCATTTTTATTCTCCTGATAGACGTTTGCCAATTGCCAATAAATTATTGGCTCGTCCAACAATTTCTTCGACACCAATCATGGATTTTTCAATAGCATAAATGGCATCAAAATGTTGGCGTAAAATAGATTCGACAGAAGTAGTAGAACCTTCTAACTGAGTTTCTTGAAATCCCGGATAAATAAAGTTTGGAAATCCAGTGAGACAGTCCATTGATAAGTTAGCATGATGATATAATTCTTTAACCCATTTAGGTGTAAATACATGCATATAAGGCATGGTATTGGTAAATCGTCCTTTGTGTTTTTTTACCATATACTCTGCTTCATCTATCGCGTTATGCGCAATATTAAAATAAATCGTATGATATTTGTTGGGTAAAAATGAGACAAAAGTACCATTCAACATTAGGTGGAGTGATAAATCATTAATAATTTTTTGAGGATCATCAACGAAACCGAGGACATTGTGAAAATTAAAAATAAGATGATAAGTTGCAGGACAACCAGATTTTTCCAGTAAATGCGTCACCTCATTTAAGTTCCCATTTACTACTGTTAGGCGCTCTTTTAATCCCAATTTTTCTGCCTTTTTTAGCGCTTCAGCTGTCATTGCTTCCGACAAATCCACAATATAACCTTGTGCTGTAGGAAAATGCTCAAGAATTTTTAATGCCCATCTTCCCGTACCACCACCAGCATCGAGAAAGGTAAAAGACTCTGATAAATGATTTAACACTTTTTCTAATAAAGTTGCCCATAAGAGTTTATCAGACAGCACCCAATAAATTTGATCATCCACTAAATCATATTTATCAGCTTTTTGTTTAAAATATTCAATTACTTCATTCATGACTATATACTCACTTTTATTTTTTAAGGAACAGATGGTTGATTTTTAAGACGTTGGATAAGAGGAATATCGCGAATATCATCGTGTTTTAAAATCCATAATAATAACCGTTCAAAACCAATACCAAATCCTGCCGTTTGCAAAGGATATTTTTCTTTTAGTTGGATATACCAATTATATTCCTCTGAAGAAACTTCCCGTTCGTTCATAGCTTGAACTAAATCCATTGCATGGGTATGACGTTCTCCACAGCCAATCATTTCACCAATGCCAGCCAGAAAATCACCTGCCAACGAGGCGTTAGGATCCTCTGCATTAGCTTGGTAAAAAGGAACACCTTTCCTAGGTAAGTGCGTTAACCAAATACCCTCACCCAATTCTTCCATTAATTTTTTTTCACCCAGATGAGTAAGCCCTATAATATTTCTGTCATAGGTGTTCACGTATTGCGGCTTATTTTTCAGTAATATCAGCGCTTCATTAAAAGTAATTTCCTTTGGCATTCCATTACTGAGAAATTTTTCTATGTGTTGAACATCCACTATTTTTATTAAATCATCATGATAGTGTTGATAAATAAAATTAATTAAATAGAAAAGATACTCATTAATACATTGCTTTATATCACTGAAACCACCTACAATTTCAGCCTCAATATGTACAAATTGATTCAGGTGGCGTTCATCATAATCTTCACCTCGAAAACTTGGCATAATGTAGAATACGCCTTTATTACCATGACGTAATAAATATTCTAAATGAAACTGCATAGAGTCAGCGAGATAAGTTGGCTCATCAAAAAGCTGAATTTTAACGGGAAGACTATCGCTCCCTAATCCCATTGGACTTGTTACAGAACCACATGTAACCGGCGGTAAAGCTACCGCATATTTCTTTTGCTCAAAAAAATGATAAGTTGCATAAACAATGCTACTGGATAACTGAAACAGTAATTGATACCACGGATGGGAAATAGCGTCATCAAAATGATGGGATTGTTGCCATCTTTTTGGAGGGACAATGCTCTTGCTCATAATTATCGCTTCCTTTTTTAAATTAATTCTATTAATATTAGAATAAATTCAATGCATTGTCTATAGAGTAGAATCAAAAAATATAAAAACAGGAAATTAAATACGAATGGTTGGCGAAATATAATGGTAATTGAATTGACTATTGATTTCCAGAAACGGCCATCCCTAGTCTCGCGCTACCTTCGTCCGAGTTCGCGAGGTTCTTTCAATCAATAGTCAATTAAATTTTAACTTACTATATTAAATTAAATAATTAAACTCAATAAAAAATGTGCGCTCCATATCATCGGCTTGTCTTACAGGATTTTATTTTTTCCTACAACGTCATTTCCGCCTACATGGGAATTAACGTCGCAGGATACAAGAATGACGCTGTAGTATTGCATCAAAAATCAATAGATATATTTTTTCTTATGCTATTTTTTTGAATGAGGATTCCTCTTGAACCTCATCGTGCGGTCGTTTTTTGTTGTCCATAAACTTGAGCGCTAATTGAATTTCTTCTGTGATGGGTATCGCTTCTAATCCAGTCTCAATTAACTTTTTATATTGATTATTTTCAGGGGCTTTTTTCTGTTCTTCAATTAACGCTAAAATAATTTTTTCACAGCAAGAATTTATTTTTTCTTTTGATAAAGCTTTAATCTGTCGGAACAGAGAGTCGGCATCACTTTTAATCTTTTTTTCTTCTGTGGATAATGAGAACAAAGTACTTGATTGTGGCTCTTTTAAGCATCGCAAAATTGCTTTTAGAAAATCTTGGGTTTTATTTAGCTCGCCGTATAAGCTTTTCAAGCCATTTTGGATAGGAGCTGGAATCTTTGGCTCCATAAACTTTGCAATTGAGATTACAGCATCGCGAGGTAAAGTTATCAACTTTTCCGAGGCATCTGAATATCTCGGCTGCGTAAGCTGGTACAAACAATTCACTGCAGCCAATAAGTTTTTTTGGCCAGTAAATGATTGTAAGTATTCTATTTTTTCAGAAAAAACGGGTTCTTCCTTCATATTTTGAACAAAACAATTGGATGCACTCGGAAAAGCATTACCCAGAGCCATTAACTGCTCTTCAGACATAGCATTGATTTCTTTGTCTGAAAAATAAACCGTAGTAATTGATGAAAACGCTGCTGTAAGCGATTGTAATACCCCAAAAGAAACCTGATGAAGGTTATTAAAACATAAATTTAAAGAATTAATATTTGAACTTTTTACTAATTGCCCTAATAATTTCAGTTTCCCTTCCTCCCAGGTAAAAAGTTCATTGCTTGCCAAATTGATGGACTCAAGCAACACACACTTGGCAATAAAGCTTCTAAAAATGGTGGTTTCATTTGGGTTTAAAAAAACTTCCGCCCAGGTAGAATTTAGCATATTATCAGCAAGATTAAGATTGATCAAAGGACAATTTAGCAAGCTATTGTATAATTCCTGAAGATGTTCTGGTGCCATAACACCAAGAGAATTACCACTCAAATTTATTGTAGTTAAATTAATGCATTGACTAATTGCATCACAAATTTTTGTCCAACGTTGAGGTTCATTATTGGAAAGAAGCTGCAGATCAGCTCCAGATAAATCTAACTCGAAAAGCGCTTCTCTCTCTTCTGGAGTCATGGCTAAAAGCTGTGAAAGCTCAAAGTGTTCTTCTTGGTGCATTACTATTTTTCCCGTTTAAACTATTTATTGGATGTAGGCTTGTGCCTTTAATAAGGTTCTAATTATAATCTTTTAAGCTTAATACTATATTAAATTTCAACCGGCTCCATTCTCGCTACAGGGTAAACGCATCTAAATTCCGGTAAAATAATGATTTTTAGCGCGTAAAACATTAACATCTTATTCAAATTACCCAAGAAACCAGAAAACGTAGGGGTAGGTCTTGTACCTACCCGTCAATATTGATAAACAATGTAAATTTTCGGGCGGGTACAAGACCCGCCCCTACAAAAAAACATCTAAAAGCTTTGATTTTATTGGTATTTTGATGCGTTTACCCTGTTCTCGCTATTATTGGGTTACTCTGGATGATATACTCACAGCTAATGAATTTTCGGTGAGACGCGAGCGAAGCAGACGAGAGAATGTACAAGCAGTACATGACCTAAGTCGATACAGCTCGCAACAAAACCGAAACCTCATTAGCGAAGAGTATAAAAAAAATTTACTACGTGCGTTTTAATATGCTAAACTACATGTCTTGTCTAATTGCGTGAGTATGGTAGCTAGTTTGATGGAATGATTGCACATGCTTTCACGAGTTTAATTATTATGGTGAAAGTAAATGTGTTCATTTTTTAAACGGATAATTACCTGTCTTTTACTATGCTTGTATCCCTATCAAAATAGTATTGCTTTAGATTCTTCGTCAGAAACCCTAAATCCAAATAATAGTAATTCTCTCGTACAGAAATACGACATAAATAATACAAATAATCTCCCTCCTCCTGAAACATCCAGCACTAGCTCAAATGATCCACTCACCGCTTTGCAAACATTAGGACTCACCAATCCTCATTATGACTTTGGCCCTCTTTCAATTGGTGGATGGTATGATACTTTATTAGGAACCATCTTTGATGCGCATTACGCGCAAAAACTTTCACCTGATTGGGCTATTGGTTTATTAGGCGAGTACGGTGTTCACCAGTATCGTTTGAGTGGTACTTTAGGGCATCAATTATGGACAGATGGAGAAGTCAAATTTACTGGTGAATATTTAAGCCAAGTTTTACCTTTTAATTTTGATTCGGGTAATATCGATCAACGCGTTAATCAAACGGCTTATGGCCTTCAATTGCAACAAAATTTTCATGGCACTGCTTTTCAAGATGTAAATTTAGGTGGATATTGGTCCAATACCCCCAATGTAGGTTTAGATGACATCATCTTTCTTGATAATGATTTATATTATACCAACCAACGTAATATTGCTGGCGCCACTACTCAAGGTGTCGATATAGGTACCGATATTATTCTCACCTCAATGACAGGATTAAATGCAAAAGTTTTCTATGATAATGTGAATTATGCAACGGATTTAACTGGTGATACCTCAGAAAATACCTTTGGTGCTGGCGGCTCTTTAGAACTTAATCAAATTATCAATGATCGCATGAAGTTCTCCGTAAAAAGTGAGTTTCGGGCTATTTACAATACTTACGGCGGCTCATTTTCTTGGAGTCCCAACAATTTTCAACCATTAGGCTTACATTTTTCTATTTTTGGCGAGCATCTTATTTCTCATAATCAAACGCCTGACAGTAACAGCTTCGGGCTAGAAGTTGGTTTCTTAGGGGATGATAATGCTGGTTCACCTCATTATGCTTTAGACACATCGAGTGCATTAACTGATTTAGAAAGCTGGGTAAAAAATCCTGCGGTTTACATGGAGCGTGTTCTCGCTATTTCTGAGCAAAAAACTACCTTAAATGCCCCAATGATTGGCTCTATTACGCCGAATAGCGGACCTTTTGTAGGAGGTAATATTATCACTATTACCGGTACAAACTTCTTACCTGGCGTAACAGTTACTTTTAATAATGAGCCAGCTGAAACCACCTTGATTTCTTCGACTCAACTTTCTGTCGTTGTCCCTGCTTTAACTTTGATGATGGCTACTGCTCCTGGGGCAACAGAAACCATCACTCAACCAGTTACTATTATCGTTACCAATCCAAATGGTCAACAAACCGTATATAACAATGCTTATACTTATACCACAGAATTTTCTCCTACTCTCAGTGGCATTTCACCAACAAGTGGATCACCATCAGGTGGTACTTCCATCACTCTGACAGGAACCAATTTAACAGGTACAACCTCCGTTACTTTTGATAATATTGACGCCTCCAATATAAATGTTGTTAATGACTCTACCGTTACAGCCATAACCCCAGCTCATGCTTCAGGTACTGTTGATGTTGCATTAACTACTTCTAATGGTTTAGCAATTTTACCTGCTGCGTATACGTATTCTGCTCCGCCGTCTATTAGCAGTGTCAATCCTTCTTCAGGCAGTACCACCGGTGGACAGAATGTCACCATTACCGGTACCAATTTCACCTCTGCTTCTGCGGTTACTTTTGGTGGAACTACTGCCAGCTTCACCATTGACAGTAGCACGCAAATTACCGCTACGACTCCGGCTCATGTAGCAGGAACCGTGGATGTGGTGGTCACTACTTCAGACGGCTCCGCTACTGCTGCCAATGCGTATACTTACAATGACCCTCCTACTATCACCACAGTGAATCCTGCTTCAGGTAGTTCTACTGGCGGACAGAGTGTCACTATTACTGGTACCAATTTCACCTCTGCTTCTGCGGTTACTTTCGGTGGAACCAACGCCAGCTTCACCGTTGACAGTAGCACGCAAATTACCGCAACAACTCCGGCTCATGTTGCAGGAGCCGTCGATGTGGTAGTCACTACTCCAGACGGCTCCGCTACTGCTGTCAATGCGTATACTTACAATGACCCTCCTACTATCACCACAGTGAATCCTGCTTCTGGCAGTTCTACTGGTGGCCAGAGTGTCACTATTACCGGTACCAATTTCACCTCTGCTTCTGCGGTTACTTTTGGTGGAACTACTGCCAGCTTCACCATTGACAGTAGCACGCAAATTACCGCTACAACTCCGGCTCATGTGGCAGGAGCCGTCGATGTCGTTGTCACTACTCCAGACGGCTCCGCTACTGCTGCCAATGCGTATACTTACAATGACCCTCCTACTATTACCACAGTGAATCCTGCTTCAGGCAGTACCACCGGTGGACAGAGTGTCACCATTACCGGTACCAATTTCACCTCTGCTTCTGCGGTTACTTTTGGTGGTACCAACGCCAGCTTCACCATTGACAGTAGTACGCAAATTACCGCTACGACTCCAGCTCATGTGGCAGGAACCGTCGATGTGGTGGTCACTACTCCAGACAGCTCCGCTACTGCCTCCAATGCGTATACTTACAATGACCCACCTACCATCACCACGGTGAATCCTGCTTCAGGTAGTTCTACTGGCGGACAGAGTGTCACTATTACTGGTACGAACTTTACCTCTGCTTCTGCGGTTACTTTCGGTGGAACTACTGCTAGCTTCACCATTGACAGTAGTACGCAAATTACTGCTACTACTCCGGCTCATGTGGCAGGAACCGTGGATGTGGTGGTCACTACTTCAGACGGCTCCGCTACTGCCTCCAATGCGTATACTTACAATGGCCCACCCACTATCACTACGGTGAATCCTGCTTCTGGCAGTTCTACTGGTGGCCAGAGTGTCACCATTACCGGTACAGATTTCACCTCCACTTCTGCGGTCACTTTTGGCGGAACCAACGCCAGCTTTACCATTGACAGTAATACTCAAATTACCGCTATTACTCCTCCCCACTCCACAGGATCCGTGGATGTGGTTGTCACGACTCCAGAGGGATCGGCTACGGCTGTCAATGCCTATACCTATGGAGTTCCTATTATTTTTGTGACTTCGGCAGCATCTACCGGTAATTTAGGGGGATTTTCAGGAGCTGATGCAAAATGTAATGCATCTAGTAGTGGCAAACCAACGACTGGATTTGCTGCTAATTATACTTATAAAGCTTTACTCAATGGAAACAATGCAACTATATCTGGCGTCAGATATTACCGCACAAATGGCACAACGCAAATAGCAGTGGCAACAGGAGGAAATTTAGTAGGTGAGAATAGTCTACTAAGTTCTATTAACACGACAACTAACCCTATCTGGACAGGAGCCCGCGGAATCAATTGTAATAACTGGGAGGGTGGCTCTCAGGGTGATGTTGGTACCTCAAGTACATCAACTTCTCAGTACTGGTACCGCCTATCAGGAGGCGGTAGCCCAATATCTTGTGGCAGTACCGCGAGGTTGTATTGCGTTTCTCAATAAAAACAATATTAAGGTATTATTGAAATTTCGTGATATACTCTGCGCACTTGAATTTTCGGTTTTGTTGCAGCCTCATTCGCATCCTCATGTACTACTTGTACACTCCGGTGCTCATGTCGGTCTGCGCCGCACTGAAAACTCAATTGCTTTGAGTATATAATGCAACAAATGAACTATTAATCTCAAGAAATGAAATCTAAGCACCCCTAATTATGTCCTATCCTACTCATCAAGATATTGATACTCATATTGAAGAGGTACAAAAAAAGTCTCTTTTTAATCGATATATTACAAAAGCTAAACATAGATTTAAATCAACGTCAGAACGTAAGTTAAAAAAACACTCTACTTTTTGGCAACGGTTATGGTACGGAAAAAGTCAACAATACTCTTATTTTCAACATGATGGCCAAACATATATTGTCACCCGGCAAATTTTCCAAAATTCTCCAAAAACAGAGGATCTTGATATTTTGAAGCAACATCCAAGAGTAACAATTAAAGTCGGATTTAATCAGGATAATACACCCATAACAATAAAAACCATTCATCTTGTCCAGATAAATGATCCTGAGGATGTAAAATATACAGAAGAATATGAAGAATATATAAAGGAACAAACCATTGGTTTAAAAACTGCATATAATTACTTCAAGAAGAAAGATATTAAGATTCTTCCGCATGAAACTTTTATAATGCGATCTGCCTCAGAAAGCACTACTAAACTTCATATATTTGATTATTATGGAGGAACTAATTTACGCAGTTTGATGCAAAATAAAAGTATTTCTAGAATCCAAAAAATGGATATGCTGCTTCAATATTTAGAAATAATAAGAAAACTGGGAAAGGATAACTATGTACATAGAGATCCCAAACTTGATAACGCAGTAGCACTCAAACAACCCGATGGCTCTTATAAAGTTCGTCTTATCGATTTTGAATTTTTTAGGAAATGTTCAACAGAGGGTACTTATACTCATCAAAAACATTGTGGCGGCTGGATTCCTTTTAATATCCCTTATTATCGAAAGCAACAAAAAGAATATATCTGGAACTCGACAACCGATTTATTTTATTTAGCCTCCGACATATCAGCAGCATTAAAGTATATTTTCCCTTTAAATTCGGATAATAATTCTTCAAATGAACAAAAAATGGCAGAATCGCTTAATGACATTTGTAAATGCATTATGAATGCTAAGGAAGTAGTAACAGCGGATAACCCAGCACCCCGGTTTACTGAAGAAGAAAATGAAGAGATTGATAAGAAGCTTATTGCTTCTAGAGAAGTTTCTGACGAATCCCCCTTTGAAGTTTTTGACAAAGCCAAATTTATTGTTGATGCTCTTAAAGAAAGTATTCTTCATGGAATTGACGAGTATATTGAGTATAAAAAAATAAAAAATTGTACTTATTTTTTTAATTCTCTTTCTGAAGGAATAAAAAGAGCCCAACGCTTACGAGAGGCTATTCAGAATCAAGGAGATTTAACTGATATACAAAACACATTAAAAAAGAGTTTTCAATCCTATTCTTTTAGCTCCAGTGGAACAACCTCTAATTCTCTTATTGCCTTTCTTTTACAAGAGGAAGTAGTTTGTAATATCTTTAACTTTAATTCTAAAAATCAAAACATACCTATGTTTTCTTATGCACGAACAGATGCATCAATATTTGCTCGAAAAAAATCTCATGAAGCAACAGCATTTAGAAAACTCGCTAAACTTTCTTTCCTTGGCAAACAGCCCACTTCCAAGGAATCACCCTATTATTGCGTTACGCGTCCAGTCTCTAGATATAAGTAATGTTCTAATAATAAGGGACGCTTTCGTATTCTTTTTAAAGCGTCCCTTATTTTTTCCGTGTATGAGCACTCTTTCTGAAATAATTGGTCGAGAAAACATGAAAAAACTCGCCTACATAAAATATTACATTTCGATGAAGCCGAATTTATAGCAGTTTATAGTCGTCGTCGAGTGGGTAAATAAATTCCGCAAAGCACTTCAGGAAACATTTTACAGCCACTTTAAAGCAACCATTTTAGCGACACCCAACACATGGATAGAAGCGCGTTAGAAATGTTACATGACGCCCTTCAACATCTCATCTCAGTCAGGGTAAAAAAGTAATTCTTTTTTTTGATGAGTTTCCTTGGTTAGCCATGAAGCAATCTCACCTATTACATTCTTAATAAAAAATTTACGGATGGCGTTTTAATATGCTAGTATGTATCACTTATCTACGTGTGAGTATTGTAGCTTTGATATAATGAAGGTATAGGCTTTCACTGGGTTTAATTGTTATGGTGAAAGTATATGCATTCATTTTTTAAACGAATAGTTACCTGCCTTTTACTATGTTTGTATCCCTATCAAAATAGCATTGCTTTAGCTTCATCCTCACAAGAATTAAATTCCAGCAATACGACTCCTCTTGTTCAACCATATGACGT
>CABHON010000009.1 GCA_902168255.1 uncultured Legionella sp. | reverse complement strand
TTTTTTTTTTTCAAGCAGAAGACGGCATACGAGATCTAGTACGGTCTCGTGGGCTCGGAGATGTGTATAAGAGACAGGTTTCCGAATAGGTTAATAAATAGTAATACTCGTTTGAGCAGTAATAGACTTTTACCTTCTGCAAACAACTGGTTTCAGAAAGAAAGTAGCATGAAAGTCTAAACCAAAATCTGATAGGTAATTTTTAACTTAGTGAATAGAAACTTTTATATTAAAATTTGCTTATATTTTTTTAATACAGTAATATTTTTTATCGATACAATGTAGCGGAATTTATTATGCCTCTAACACTACCTGATAATTTTTTGACAAGCGAGTTAGATTTTGAAAGAGATAAAGCATTTCTCAAACTAATCACACCAGATTTACGAGTTGGCGATAATCAAGCAAGGAGATTAGGACAACTGCTTGAAAGAATTAAATATTATCAGTCTACTGGGGCAGAGCCATCTGAAACTTATAATTTTTTTAAACGAGTTCGTCTTTTTGCATTAGTTCTTAAAAACAGGCCTAATCCTGATCCAAATGTTCATCAGCAAGAAAAGGCACTCCTTGATGAAATCTCTGCCTTAATAGGTCAGGTTCCACGCCCTAACGCCATGGTTAGTTTACCTACTGGTAAAAATAATTGGCCTCAATATAAAACTATTGGAAATTGGGCACGAACCCCCTATATAGAACCTAAAAGAAAAAAAGGTGAAATTGATTTTTTTACGAATTATAGAACGAAAAAAGCTGGTGTCCGTGAAGAATTACTGACTGAATCAGAAGAGCAAGATACCATTAGCTTTTACAAAAAAGAGGGAATTTTAGAGCACTTTCAAGCAGGAGAAGCAAGAGCTATTGGAACTGACCTTACCACCGCAGAAACAAGGTACATGGGATATACAGATGCTGAATTTCTTCCTTCAAACGAATTAGATGTTGATCATTTACAACCATCAGAAGATATTTTAGCAAGACAAAAAGAACTAGTTGAGGCCATGAATGTGGACTCTCTCTTTGCTAAAGAATTAATGGAAAGAGAAGAGGATCCTGAAAACGCACCTGGATATTTTGTTCAAGTGGATGGTATTTACTACGGCACCAAAAATTTTTATATGGAGTATCATAATTGCGTGGATAACCTCTGGTTAATAAGACACGGTGATAATTTAGACAAACATGCCACTAACATCACCGACTATTTAAAAGCACATGGTATTTATAAGATTTTTTTAAGAGAGATTGGTGGGGAAAAAGCCATCCGCAACGATGGTATTTTATTAACGGTTAAAAACGAGCAAAATCAAGATATTCCTTTAGCTCGCGCATTACGAGGATGGTTCCGTACTAAATATCCTTTAGCAATTACTCTGTCAAGAAATATCGAAGAACAGGTGCGTGCCCCTTTCATGTCAGCTGCAATAGCGACGCCTAATATAGAGGACAGTAGTACACGACATATGAAACAACAAGAGTTATTGGTTGGCTCAACCATTGTTTCTACCCTCTCAAAAGGAATCTTGGAGAAATATAAAGCTTATTCAAAACCCAGACCAGATGACAGTGATTCTTCCATAGATAATCAAAATATTGAAGAAAAAGCCAACATCGCCACACAAGCTATAGATAATGTTATTCCTAACAAAATGCGTCAACAAATAATGAGTGACTCGGTAGTCGAATACCAACGATTGAATCGTAATAGAAAGAGAACCATTCAAGCATCAGAGTCAAGGCATTCTGATCATGCTTCTTCTGTTCCTGCGTCGCTTTTATTACAAAAATTTAAGCAAACTCATTCTGCAGCTGATACTTCAGAAAATCCCTTGCAAATAGCCGTTAAAAAAGCCAAAATATTATCTGAGAATCACCCTTCTGCATCATCTGTACAACAAACTACTCAATTACAAAATAGTGAAGAGCAAGAAGATAGCAGCACTTCTGTAACAAGGTTAACCGATAACCACTAACGAGAGAAACTAATGGAATCTACACGTACTAATCCCTACCAAATGTTTCAATTCTCTCAAAGAGATAAAAAAAAGTTAAAAGCTATAATAGAGGTATTAACTAGTAATTTGATAAAAGAACTACAACAAGCTGGAGAGCAGAATTTAAATCGTAACGAAATAGAACAATTTGTACTAGATAATCTCATTCCACGCTTGGAGAAAACAGGTTACTTAGATCAAATTTTACAAAAAATGAATACCAGTTATGTTGGTAGTTTACTTAATAAAACTTATCAATTTTGTGAGAGATCTACTACTCTACATCATTCCTGGCTTGAGGCATTAGGCACTACAAAAGAAGAATTGATAAATATTTTATCTTCTTTACAAGAAAATGTTCAAATACGTGAAGAATTATCAGCAGAAATTCAATCCGCTTTCTCTCAGCTAAATATACATCCTGCCGCTTCATTTGACGATAAAGAGGTTTATCTAGAATACTTAAAACAATTAAATCACATTCAACCTGGATATATAAGCGCATTAATATATGCCGCCCATCAAAAAATAAATTTACTTATCTGGGAAAAGTTTGACCAGCAAGACAACTCTCCAGAGTTAAGAATAATTGCACACTCGTCCCTTAATGAAGAAAACTTTATGGTACATCTATTAGCTGATAAAGGGCAGTTTTCAATATTAGTCCCGCTTGAAACTGAACTTATCGAACACATTAAACCTTCGACTTCAACAGGATATAAAGTACCCTAAAACCATCTTCTCTTGCGGGTACTCCCATCGGTCCGAGAAGCAACACCATGGAAGCAAATATCGCTAAGAAATAGCAAGGGTTTTATGGATTTTAGGCCAGTTTTATGCTATACATAAATTGTAATAGTTAATTAAATAAAGGAATTATCATGAACAAAAAAATTGTGTATGGCTTAGCAGCTGTTTTATTAAGCCTTTCCTCTGTTTCTTATGCTGCAGAAGGTCAGCAATATGCTGCGATGGCAGCAGGGGCGAGCGTTGCTGTGCATGATTCATCAGCAACTAAAGCGACAACCGCTTCATCCGTAGCGGCTCAACACCCTGCTCAGCAGGCAAAGTCAACTACACAAGGTGCGGGTGGGCCAGGAGTGTTACCTGGAGCAAGACCCGGTGCTACAGGTGTTGGAGTTAGTGTTGGGGCAGCAGGTCCTGGTGTAACAGCTGGAGTTGCTCCTGGAGCTGTTGGTCCTGGAGCACTGCCTGGGTTAGCCCCTGGAGCTACAGGAGCTGGTGTCACTCCGGGAAAAGCCGGTCCAGGTGTTAGACATTAAGATTTCTTAGAGAATCTGCTGTGAGTTTACAGAGTTATTCACAAAATCGGGGATAACTCTGTGAATGAAGTGCGCGTTCTTCATTGCACATAATTTCAGAAGCTGAAAACAGATTTTTCTCTCATATTCAGAGACTCGTTTTTGAATTAATATTTCATCATGTAATGTGTCAGTAGAATTATCATTTATCCAATTTTCAATTTTATTCACTTCAAGTAGTGGAATAATATTTCTTCTATGTGGAGAAATTCTCCTTTAGCATTTTTCGGTGGTGATAACCCCAATTAGAGATATATATTAAAGAACTAAATGAGTTGCAAGTTAGATATATTGAAACAGCGTAGAAAAAGACATTCATAAAGAATTTCAGAACATCATTTGAGTATACTTAAAAAATACCTGGTAAGATAACGTTAGGGCAATCAATGATTGCCCTAGTTCTGAAAGATTACTCAGCTGCTTTACCAGCATCGTCACCTGATAGAGAATCACGTAACGCTTGCTCCAAATCCAATACTGTTGGTTTTGGTGCTACTGGAGCCACAATACGTCGACGACGGTTTCGACGGTTTGAATGATATGCCAAACCTGTTCCTGCAGGAACCAATCGGCCTACCATTACGTTTTCTTTCAAGCCACGTAATTCGTCCGTTTTACCACTTACTGCCGCTTCCGTTAACACACGGGTTGTTTCTTGGAATGAGGCTGCAGAAATAAACGAATTAGTTGCTAATGATGCCTTAGTAATACCTAGTAAAATAGGTACACCACGAGCAGGTTCTTTATTATCAGCAAGTGCGCGATCATTTTCTTTTAAGAATAAGCTTTCTTCTACTTGTTCGCCTGCTAATAATCGTGTGTCTCCTGCAAACGTAATTAAACGCTTTCTCAACATCTGACGAATGATAACTTCAATGTGCTTATCATTAATCTTAACGCCCTGGAGACGATAAACATCCTGCACTTCATTTACAATGTAGTTAGCTAATTGAGAAATACCTAATAGACGTAAAATATCATGAGCATTGAAAGGACCATCAACAATAACTTCACCTTTCTCTACATGTTCGCCTTCGAACACAGATACTTGCCGCCATTTCGGAATCATTTCTTCATGAACCTGTCCATCTGGATTAGTAATAATCAAACGGCGTTTGCCTTTTGTTTCTTTACCAAAGCTGACAATACCAGAAATTTCAGCCATCGTAGCCGCATCTTTTGGTCGACGAGCTTCAAAAAGATCTGCCACACGAGGTAGACCCCCGGTGATATCACGTGTCTTAGATGATTCTTGAGGTATTCTCGCGATAACATCACCCACACCGACTGAAGCACCATCTTCCAAGCTGATAACAGCACCTACTGGTAAATAGTACTGCGCAGGTACGTTCGTTCCTGCTAAGAAAATATCTTTACCTTTGCTATCAACTAACTTGATCATTGGGCGTAATTCTTTACCCGCAAAACCACGTTGTTTTGGATCAGTTACAACAATACTAGACAAACCAGTTAATTCGTCAGTTTGACGATTCATGGTTAATCCATCTACTAAATCAGTAAATTTGAGCAACCCTGCTACTTCTGAAATCACGGGGTGAGTATGTGGATCCCATTGAGCAATGACTTGGCCAGCTTTAAGAGCACTGCCATCACCGACGCTTAATACAGCACCATAAGGTAATTTATAACGTTCACGTTCACGACCGAACTCATCCACAATACTTGCTTCACCTGAACGAGAAACAGCAACTAATGAACCGCTCTTATGTTGCACTGTTTTAATATTATGCAACTTTAAAATACCTTGGTTCTTAATTTGAATATTGTTTACAGCAGTTGCCCGTGATGCAGCCCCCCCGATGTGGAAGGTACGCATGGTTAACTGTGTTCCCGGTTCCCCAATCGATTGAGCAGCAATAACACCTACTGCTTCACCAATGTTTACCAAATGACCACGAGCTAAATCACGTCCATAACACTTAGAACAAATACCAAAACGAGCTTGACAGCTAATAGGTGAACGAACTAATACTTGATCAACACCAATATGCTCAAATTTCTCTACCAATGTTTCATCTAAAAGAGTACCTGCTTTAACGACAATTTCATCTGATCCAGGTAAATAAACATCTACTGCAGCCACACGACCTAATACACGTTCTCTTAATGGTTCTACAATATCACCACCCTCAATAAGAGGTGACATCATTAAGCCTTGTTCAGTACCGCAATCATAAGAAGTAATAACAACGTCTTGTGCTACGTCTACTAAACGACGTGTTAAATAACCGGAGTTCGCTGTTTTTAACGCTGTATCCGCCAAACCTTTTCGCGCTCCGTGGGTTGAAATGAAGTATTGAAGAACGTTCAATCCTTCACGGAAGTTAGCCGTAATAGGTGTTTCAATAATTGAGCCATCTGGACGTGCCATCAAGCCCCGCATACCAGCTAACTGACGAATCTGAGCAGCAGAACCCCGCGCACCAGAATCAGCCATCATAAAGATTGGGTTGAAAGAATCTTGAAGGGTAACTTTACCACTAGCATCTTTCACTTCCTCTTTCGCAATCTTGTTCATCATGGCCTTCGCCACTTGATCATTTGTGCGAGACCAAATATCAACTACCTTATTGTAACGTTCACCATTGGTTACTAAACCAGAACGGAATTGCCCTTCAATTTCTTCTACTTCTTCTTGGGCTTCATCAATGATTTTGGCTTTTTCTTCCGGAATAATCATGTCTTCAACGCCAATGGAAGCACCAGCGCGTGTTGCATATTTAAAACCGGTATACATTAATTGATCCGCAAAAATAACAGTGGTTTTAATGCCTAATTGACGGTAACACGTATCAATAAGTTTAGAAATTGTCTTCTTCGTCATTGGACGGTTAATTAATTCAAATGACAGTCCTTTTGGAAGTACTTCAGCTAATAATGCTCGACCAACTGTCGTTTCAACAAGCTGTATGGTTTCATGGTTGTCACCAGCAGGTAAACGAATTTTGATTTTTGCATGTAAATCAATTAACCCTGCTTCATAGAAACGTTGTGCTTCATCAATATTTGCAAAAACTTGACCTTCACCTCTCGCATTTACACGATCACGAGTCAAATAATATAGGCCTAAAACAACGTCCTGACTAGGCACAATAATTGGTTCGCCATTGGCTGGAGAAAGAATATTGTTAGTTGACATCATTAACGCCCTTGCTTCTAGCTGAGCTTCTAATGTTAATGGAATGTGAACAGCCATCTGGTCTCCGTCAAAGTCAGCGTTGTATGCTGTACAAACGAGCGGATGTAATTGAATCGCTTTACCTTCAACCAATACAGGTTCAAATGCTTGAATACCTAGTCTGTGTAAGGTAGGGGCTCGGTTTAGCAATACAGGATGTTCGCGAATTACTTCATCTAATATATCCCATACTACTGGATCTTCATGATCCACCATTTTCTTGGCAATCTTGATGGTTGTAGCCAAACCTCTCATTTCCAATTTACTGAAAATAAATGGTTTAAATAATTCCAATGCCATTTTCTTTGGCAATCCACATTGATGTAATTTCAATGTTGGACCAACTACAATCACTGAACGCCCAGAATAGTCTACCCGCTTACCTAATAAGTTTTGGCGGAATCTACCTTGTTTACCTTTGATCATGTCAGCCAAAGATTTTAAAGGACGTTTGTTAGAACCAGTAATAGCACGACCACGACGACCATTATCTAATAAAGCATCAACGGCTTCTTGAAGCATACGCTTTTCATTACGGACAATAATGTCAGGTGCATTTAAATCTAATAAACGTTTTAACCGGTTATTTCGATTGATAACTCGACGATATAAATCATTTAAATCAGATGTCGCAAATCTACCGCCATCTAAAGGAACTAATGGACGAAGATCAGGAGGAAGTACAGGTAAAACATCCATAATCATCCACTCAGGACGATTTCCAGATTCTTCAAAAGCTTCCAATAATTTTAAGCGCTTGGTAAGCTTTTTAATGCGTGTTTCAGAAGAAATACGTGGTAATTCTTCACGAATTGCTGCAATGGTTTCTTTCAAATCAATAGATTTTAACAAATCACGAATTGCATCAGCACCCATACGAGCATCAAATTCATCACCATAAAGTTCTAATGCTTCTAAATAAGCTTCATCATTTAATAACTGCCCCTTTTCAAGTTCAGTTAAACCAGCATCTACGACTACAAATGCTTCAAAATAAAGAATCTTTTCAATATCCCGTAGGGTCATGTCAAGAAGCAAACCAATACGAGATGGTAATGACTTCAAGAACCATATATGGGCAACTGGACTTGCCAACTCAATATGCCCCATACGCTCGCGACGTACTTTAGTTAACGCTAATTCGACACCACATTTTTCGCAGACCACACCGCGGTGTTTTAAGCGCTTATATTTACCACATAAGCATTCGTAATCTTTTACTGGTCCAAAAATTTTGGCACAGAATAAGCCATCACGTTCAGGCTTAAATGTACGATAGTTAATTGTTTCAGGCTTTTTGACTTCCCCATAAGACCAAGAACGAATTCTGTCAGAAGAAGCCAAACCAATTTTAATAGCATCGAACTCTTCCATTTGTCCTTGCTGCTTTAATAAAGACAACAGATCGCTCATGGCAGGCATGCCAGCTTGTCTCCCAGTCTGTACTTGAAAAGGCACAGAAGAATGCATTGAATCACTTGTAGCCAACGTTATATCCCCCGCTATTAATCTTGTTCTAATTCTATATTGATGCCTAATGCCTTGATTTCTTTCAACAAGACATTAAACGATTCAGGAATGCTAGCATCCATATGATGATCGCCATCAACAATATTTTTATATACTCTTGTACGTCCGTTCACATCATCCGATTTTACTGTCAACATTTCCTGCAATGTGTAGGCTGCCCCGTAAGCTTCTAATGCCCAAACTTCCATTTCCCCAAAACGTTGTCCCCCGAATTGAGCTTTACCACCAAGTGGTTGTTGGGTTACTAAGCTATAAGAACCTGTTGAACGAGCATGCATCTTATCATCAACCAAGTGGTTCAATTTAAGCATATACATGTATCCAACTGTTACTGGTGTATCAAAAGCCATACCAGTTCTTCCATCAATCAGGGTCATTTTTCCGTTTTCAGGTAAATCAGCTAATTTAAGCATTTGCTTAATTTCAGCTTCAGTTGCACCGTCAAACACTGGGGTTGCCATGGGCACGCCATCTTTTAAATGATCCGCTAAATCCATCACTTCTTTATCAGAAAGCGCTTGTATATCAAGTCTATCAGATTGATTATGGTTATATACTTCATTTAGGAAAGAACGGATATCAGATACTGGCTTACCTGCTTGGATAAAACCACCAATCTTTAAACCTAATCCTTTAGCTGCCCAACCTAAATGAGTTTCCAATACCTGACCAATATTCATACGCGAAGGAACCCCTAATGGATTCAATACGATGTCAACTGGTGTACCATCTTCTAAATGCGGCATATCTTCAATAGGTACTACAATGGAGATAACCCCTTTGTTTCCATGACGCCCAGCCATTTTATCTCCAGGCTGAATACGTCGTTTAACCGCTAAATAGACTTTAACAATCTTTAATACGCCCGGAGCTAAATCATCTCCTTGCATAATTTTTTTACGACTTTCTTGATAACGCTTTTCAATAGCTTTTCTCAGTTTTTCCAATTGCTTAGATGCCGCTTCTAATTGATGGTTAGCATCATCATTTTCTAAACGGACTTCAAACCATTTTTCACGTTCCAATTCATCCAAATAAGCTTCAGTAACTGGGCCGCCACGTTTCAAACCTTTAGGTCCGCCTTCTGCTGTATTACTTAATAGTAATGCTTTGGTTCTTTGGAAAATATCATTTTCACGAATACGACGTTCATCGTCTAAGTCTTTTTTAACGCGTTTTAACTGCTCTTCTTCAATTTGAAGTGCACGGTCGTCTTTTTTGATACCATCACGCGTGAACACTTGTACATCGATTACTGTACCATTCATTCCCGAAGGCACACGTAAAGATGAATCTTTTACATCCGATGCTTTTTCACCAAAAATAGCACGTAATAATTTTTCTTCAGGACTTAATTGGGTTTCACCTTTTGGTGTCACTTTACCAACTAAAATATCGCCAGCAGAAACTTCCGCACCGATATATACAACACCTGAATCATCTAGTTTTGCCAACGCACCTTCGCTTACGTTGGGAATATCAGCTGAAACTTCTTCTGCACCTAATTTTGTATCACGTGCAATACACGTAAGTTCTTCGATGTGAATAGTGGTAAAACGATCTTCTTGAACGACTCTTTCAGAAATCAAGATAGAATCTTCAAAGTTATAACCATTCCAAGGCATGAAAGCTGTTAATAAGTTTTGTCCTAATGCTAACTCACCTAAATCAATACAAGGTCCGTCAGCTAGTTCATCACCACGAGAAATTTTGTCTCCAGCTTGAACAATCGGGCGTTGGTTAATACAAGTATCTTGGTTTGAACGAGAATATTTAGTCAAATTATAAATATCGACCCCAGTTTCACCTTGTACAGTTTCACTGTCATTAACTCGCACTACAATACGTGAAGCATCCACCGAATCAATAATACCACCACGCTTGGCAATTACCGCAACACCTGAATCAGTTGCTACTGTACGTTCCATACCAGTCCCAACCAATGGCTTTTCAGCTCGTAGGGTAGGAACTGCCTGCCGTTGCATGTTTGATCCCATTAATGCACGGTTAGCATCGTCATGTTCTAAGAAAGGAATGAGTGACGCTGCAACAGAAACAATTTGTTTTGGTGACACGTCCATGTATTCAACTTTATCAGCAGTAATTAAGGTAAATTCATTTTGGAAACGGCACGGAACTAACGCAGAAGCAAGTTGGCCATCTTTATCAACATCAACGTCTGCCTGTGCAATATAATGATTAACTTCTTCAATAGCAGAAAGATAAACAATTTCATCTGTAATCTTTCCATCAACTACTTTTCGACAAGGCGCTTCAATAAAACCAAAATGGTTGGTTCGCGCATATACTGCTAATGAGTTAATCAAACCAATGTTTGGACCTTCCGGTGTTTCAATTGGGCAAACACGACCATAATGTGTGGTATGTACGTCACGTACTTCAAAACCTGCCCGCTCTCTTGTCAAACCGCCTGGACCAAGGGCAGAAACACGGCGTTTGTGCGTGATTCCTGACAATGGATTTACTTGATCCATAAATTGTGACAATTGACTTGAACCAAAGAATTCTTTAATAGCTGCAGATATTGGTTTAGCATTTACTAAATCTTGTGGCATTAATCCTTCAGATTCAGCTAGGCTTAATCGCTCTTTAACTGCACGTTCTACTCGAACCAGACCAATTCTGAATTGGTTTTCGGTCATTTCACCCACGCTTCGTACACGACGGTTACCTAAGTGATCGATATCATCCACAATACCATTGCCATTTCTAATATCTATAAGGGTACGAATGACATCAACAATATCTTCTTTTGTTAACAAGGTAGGACCATCTTCTTCTTCGCGTCCTACTCGCTTATTGAATTTCATACGCCCAACAGCAGATAAATCATATCGATCGCTACTGAAGAATAAATTTTTAAATAAGGCTTCCGCTGCTTCTTTAGTTGGCGGCTCACCAGGACGCATCATACGATATATTTCAACTAACGCCTCTAAACTATTGCGGGTAGGATCAATACGTAAAGTATCTGAAATATAAGGACCTTTATCTAAATCATTGGTATAGATAACTTTAAATGATTTAATATCATTTTTCTTCAATGCGGCCATCACTTCAGCTGTGATTTCAGCATTAGGTTCAGCAATAATTTCACCAGTTTCTTCATTAATAATGGTTTCAAAAAGACTCTTGCCCATTACGTACTCTAGAGGAACGTGCAACGTCTTTAAGTTATTTTTTTCCATTGTTTGAATATGACGAGCGGTAATACGTCTACCTGCTTCAACAATAATTTTGCCAGTTGTGTCTTTTATATCAAAGGAGGCAATTTCCCCGCGTAGACGCTCAGGTTGTAATTCAAGTAATAGATCTTCGTCTTTAATGTGAAAAACACTGTAATCGAAAAATAGTGAAATAATTTCTTGAACAGAATAACCTAACGCTTTCAATATAATGGATACAGGCAATTTTCGACGACGGTCAATTCGAGCGAACAGACAATCTTTAGGATCGAATTCAAAATCCAACCAAGAACCACGATAAGGAATAATACGTGCTGAATAAAGTAATTTACCCGATGAATGGGTTTTACCCTTATCATGTTCAAAAAAAGCACCTGGAGAACGATGTAACTGAGAAACAACAACACGCTCTGTACCATTAATAACAAATGTACCTACATCTGTCATTAAAGGAACTTCTCCCATGTAGACATCTTGTTCACGAATATCTTTAATTTTTGCTTCGCCAGTATGGCTTCCTTCGCGATCATAAATCATTAAACGAAGTTTTACTCGTAAGGGAGCTGCATAAGTAATCCCACGAGATTTACATTCACGAACATCAAAAACAACATCGCCTAAGTTATAGCTTACATATTCTAACTTGGCATTTCCAGAATAACTTTCAATAGGAAATACTGATTTAAATGCCGCTTCTAAGCCAGCATCTTTTTTCCCACTTTTTCCATCACTGCTTGGTTGCAAAAATTCCTTATAGGATTGAAGTTGTATTTCCAGAAGTTCTGGAATTTCCATAATTTCAGATAAGTTACCGAAATGTTTTCTAAAACGCTTTTTCTCAGCATAAGAATGTTGAGAATGTTTTTTTGCAGTTTTTGCTACTTTTGCAACGCCCATTGTTTAAGCCTCGATGGATATAAATGCTTTATAAATGCAAAAAACCAGGCAAGGAAAACTTCCTTACCTGGTACTTTAATTGTCAATAAAATACTTGTATTTTATTTGATATCAGCAGAAGCACCAGCCTCTTCAAGCTTCTTCTTCAATTCTTCTGCTTCAGCTTTAGCCACACCAGATTTAACTGTTGCAGGAACAGCTTCTACCATGTCTTTAGCTTCTTTTAATCCCAAGTTGGTGATTTCGCGAACAACTTTAATTACGCCCACTTTGTTAGCACCAAAACTTGTCATTACAACATCAAACTCTGTCTGTTCAGCTGCTTGAGCCGCACCACCAGCAGCAGCGCCAGGCATAGCAACTGCAACAGCAGCAGCTGCTGCAGAAACGTTGAATTTTTCTTCCATTGCTTTTACTAATTCAACCACGTCCATAACGCTCATGTTTGATATAGTTTCTAAGATATCGTCTTTAGAAATAGCCATTTTTAAATGTCTCCAAAATAAAATAAATAATTGAAAATGAGTATTGTTTTAAAATTACTCTGCTTTTTTCTTATCAGCCACAGCAGAGAATGTTCTTACCATCTTGGCATGTGGTTCAGCCAATGTACGAACAAACTTCTCAATCGGAGCCTTCATTACAACAACAAGTTGTGTCAAGGCTTCTATACGTGTCGGCAAGCTAGCAATTGCATCAAGATGAGAAGCATCATAAAGAGTACCTCCAACTGCTAAAGCTTTAACTTGTAATTTTTCGTTATCTTTAGCAAAATCTTTAAACAATCGTGCAGCATCTCCAGGTGCTTCTGTAGACAATGCTACAACAAGTGGACCTGTAAGAGCTTCGCTTAAACACGCAAATTCTGTGTCTGCAAATGCTCGTCGTGTTAAAGTATTTTTAACAACTCGTAAGCTTACGCCTATTTTTCGAGCATCTTTACGCAGCTGAGTCATTTCAAGAACAGTTAACCCTCTATAATCAGCTACAACGGCAGAAATGGCACGAGAAGCATCTGCTGCTACCTCTGCGACTACTGCTTTTTTCTGTTCTAGTGTTAATGCCACTTAAATTAACCTCCAATCTACATTTTTGTGTAGCACGTTAAATGCTACACGCCATCTACGCAGGAAATTAAGTTTTAAAATAAAATTATTTTAAAACACCTGCGGTCTTCGACGCAGCATTTCTCATTTTCATTTAATTAACAAAAACAATCGCTTCTGCGCGAATTCTTTGCTTCCTCTCGCTAAGGCAAGAGGAAAAAGTATAGTATTTTACACTATTACTGATGTTTTATCAATACTAATACCAGCACCCATTGTTGTGGATAAAGCGATTTTCTTAATATAAACACCTTTAGATGAAGCTGGTTTTGCTTTTTTCAAATCATTCAATAATGCTTGAATATTTTCTTTTAAATCTTCAGCTGTAAAATCTGCTTTACCTACGCTGCAATGAATAATCCCTGCTTTGTCTGTACGATAACGTACTTGACCAGCTTTTGCATTTGTTACAGCTGTTTTAACATCAGCTGTTACAGTACCAACTTTAGGATTAGGCATTAAACCTCTAGGACCTAACACTTGACCTAATTGTCCTACTAATTTCATTGCATCAGGTGTAGCAATTAAAACGTCAAAGTTCATCACTCCGCTTTTGATTTCAGCAGCTAAGTCATCGAAACCTACAATATCAGCCCCAGCATCTTTAGCCGCTTGTGCTTGAGCATCTTGAGCAAATACAGCCACACGTACTACACGGCCTGTTCCTTTAGGTAATAACGTTGCACCACGAACTGCTTGATCAGATTTACGTGGATCTACACCTAAATTAACAGCGATATCAATATTTTCTTTAAATTTAGCTGTAGCATGTTGCTTTAATATAGCTAGTGCTTCATCAATATGATACTGTTTGTTAGGATCAACTGCTGCGCGAATCGCCTGCATTCTTTTTGATAATTTTGCCATTATATTTCTCCTATCCCTATTACCCTTCAACCTCGATACCCATGCTGCGAGCTGTACCAGCAATGGTGTTAACAGCAGCATCTAATGAAGCAGCAGTTAAATCAGGTTCTTTCAATTTAGCAATTTCTTCTAACTGAGCGCGAGTAACTTTACCCACTTTCTTAGTATTAGGATTACTGCTTCCGCTTTGAATGCCAGCTGCTTTTTTAATAAGCACTGACGCAGGAGGAGTTTTGGTTACAAATGTAAAGCTACGATCGCTATAAACTGTAATAACTACAGGTGTTGGTAATCCCTGTTCTAAGTTCTTAGTTTGCTCGTTAAATGCTTTACAAAATTCCATAATATTCACACCACGTTGTCCTAGTGCAGGACCAACTGGTGGACTTGGATTTGCTTTACCTGCAGGAATTTGCAGCTTGATATAGGCTTCTATTTTTTTACTTTTAGGCGCCGCCATTTTAGATTGCTCCATTGTTATGGGTAATATCGCCACTGTGTGGCTCCCCTGATGATATTGAGATAGAAGTTATTATTCTGCACACTTAAGATTTTTCGGTTTTGATGCAACTGCATCAGCTTTAGTAGTTGTGTATTCAATATACACTCCTTTACCTGCTTCGCTCGTATCACACCGAACTCTCAAGTGCTTAGAATATATTTTCTATTTCCGACAAAACTAACGTTATTTTCTTCATTTGCAGGAGATGAAGGATGAACACCGTTGCTAAACGGAAGAGCGTCGCTTGCCCCTACACTCGTAAAGATAAAAACGTTAAATTAACTCTTTTTGACTTGACTAAATTCAAGTTCTACTGGTGTTGAACGGCCAAATATAAGCACAGCCACTCGTAAACGGCTTTTGTCATAATTGACTTCTTCTACTACACCATTAAAGTCTGCAAAGGGTCCGTCTACTACACGCACCACTTCACCAGGCTCAAATAATACTTTAGGTTTAGGTTTACTTACACCTTCTTCCACACGACGTAGTATGCTTTGTGCTTCTTTATCGGAGATTGCCGTAGGTGTTTGAGCAGTTCCACCAATAAATCCTAAAACACGCGGTATTGCACGAATCATGTGCCATAACTCATCATCCATAACCATATGGACTAAAACATAGCCTGGGAAAAACTTTCGTGTACTTTTACGTTTCTGACCTGCTCGCATTTCTACGACTTCTTCAGCCGGAACAACTATTTCGTCAATTTTATGTTCTAAATGGTTGCTTTCGACACGATGTTTAATTTCGCGCATAACGAAATTTTCGTATCCAGAATAGGCATGAACAACATACCAACTTTTTTCAAATTTTTCTTCCACGAAATCACCTAACTTTAAATTTATTCACCCGTTAATAGTGTTATTTTGCCGATGCCCCACATTACAACAGAATCAACTCCCCAAAGGATCAATCCTGTCAAAAGTACAACAAGAACGACAATAAGCGCAATTTGCCCGGTTTCTTTGCGCGTTGGCCAAACTACTTTATGTAATTCGGAATAAGCACTTTTTACAAATGATATAATAGATTTTCCTTTGATGGTTGTCATCAAAGTAGCAAGAGAAATGGCAACAACCACTAAGCCTGTAATTATTTTAAACATGAATGGAATAGTGGTGAAAAAATAATAAGCAAAAAAGAATGCTATCCATAACAGGCCAATACCACCCCATTTAACTCCATCTAAATTTTTTGGTTCCAATTCTTGTTTTTTTGCCATGGATTATTCTACTTTTTCACGTTAGTCAAAGACTAAACTTGTTAATGCCTGCCTATAATGGCAGGCCAGGAGGGACTTGAACCCCCAACCTGCGGTTTTGGAGACCGCTGCTCTGCCAATTGAGCTACTGGCCTAATATAACTTGTTTTACCTTCTAAGGGTTCACCTTTTATGGTGCCCACAACTGGACTCGAACCAGCGACCTCTTCCTTACCAAGGAAGTGCTCTACCGCCTGAGCTATGTGGGCGGCTAATATGGAGCGGGTGATGGGAATCGAACCCACGCTATCAGCTTGGAAGGCTGAAGTTCTACCATTGAACTACACCCGCATTCGTCATCGTTGTGGATAACAATATGGTGGAGGGGGAAGGATTCGAACCTTCGAAGGTGAAAACCGTCAGATTTACAGTCTGATCCCTTTGGCCGCTCGGGAACCCCTCCACAAACAAGGGGAGCATTCTCCCTAAATTAAAGAAGAAAGTCAATAGGTTGCCAGATTTTTTTCATAACCAAATATTTATCCGTAAAATTTTTCATTTATCTCTCATCAATGCAGGGTTGGCTTTTTGGTTTGGAAAATATTTTTATGCAAAATCGTAGAAAATGGGTAACATTCTTTAACTAATTGCACTGTGTATCATCTTTATAGCGAATGTCTTAAGTGTCATGTTTTATCGAGCGTTAAATATGATATTATCATCAAGTCAGGTGAAACTATTCAGAATTAGATATCAAGAGGAGAGTTAAATTGCTCAAATTCACGCTTGCTCTATTGTTCCTATTATTATCATTTAATGCAACAGCTGAAACAAACACTACTCGCGCTCCTGAAACTATTTCAACCAGTGAATTGCAAGGTTTTGCTGCAAACACTGAAAAAGTTAAAGAAGTCATTAACCTTGGTTTAAAGTTAGCAGGCAAAAATATAACCTATCAATATGGTAGTGCCGATCCCAAAACAGGTGGCATGGATTGCTCAGGTACGATTTACTATATGTTAAACAAAATGGATATTACAGATGTTCCCCGCTCCTCTAATTTAATTTACCAATGGACTTGGAAAAAAGGTCATTTTTACGCAGTTAATGGCAAAAAAATGGACTCCTTTGAATTTACCCATCTTCATCCCGGCGACTTGCTTTTCTGGAGTGGGACATATGCTGTGGATCGCGATCCTAATGTAACGCACGTTATGCTTTATATCGGTAAAAATAAAGAAGGTCAGCCATTAATGGTAGGCGCCAGTGACGGACGTACTTATAAAGGAAGAAAAGTTGATGGAGTTAGTGTATTTGATTTTAAGTTACCAGCACCTACCAGTAAAAGCCGATTTTTAGGATATAGCTGCACTCCTGGCATTAATTGTACATAACTATTTTAAGCAATGGCAATTGCTAATTCATTCCATTGGGTCGTATAGTTAGGTGATTTCTTATTGCTTCTCGCCATCCATTCCTTTTTAAAACCTTCTGATGCGAGATAAATCGTACTTTTCCCATATTTCTTGTTGATTTTATCAAGCGCTTTCATCACAGCACTATTCTTCTTTGGAAAATGTGCTGAGAAAAAATCCGTTTGATAAGAGGTTTCAGAAACAATATCAAAAAGAATGATGCCACATTTGGAATAGGAAAAACCGGGACGAAAGATCGTTTTTAATAAAGTAAGGGCATAGGACGTAATATCGCGAGTATCCTGAGTGGCTTGACTAAATTTAACTGTTTTTTGCTTTGAATAATAATCTTTTTTTTCTTTAAAACGGCTGGTTGTGATGTAAACACATACGCCTTGCGCTAATCCTTTCTGTGAGCGACATTTCTCTGCTGCAATGGCTGCATACATGCTCAATGCTTCGGATAATTCATTCATTTGTGTAATCGGCCTAGAAAACGATCGGGAGGATCTAATTGCCTTTTTTGATTTCATATCATCTAAAGCAATACATGGCTTTCCTCGAATTTCTTGTACCGTTTTTTCCACCCCAAGACCAAATTCTTTACGTATCCAGGCTATAGGCTGTTGAATAAGCTCCTCAACAGTAAATATTTCATAATCATGTAATTTGGCCGTTGTTTTCCTACCAATTCCCCACACTTCTTTCACGGGAAATTGCTTAAAAACTTCCTCTTGCCATTTAGAGGAATCCAATGAGAATACACCAATGCCCATCATTTTTTTAGCCAATACATTTGCCATTTTTGCTTGTGTTTTGGTAACTCCAAGCCCAACACACACGGGAACTCCGGTCCATTGCATCACCGTATGACGTAATTTTTTTGCAAACTCATAAGCATCTGTTGGCAACATGCCAGTCAAATCCACAAATGTTTCATCGATAGAATATACTTCTATATTAGGTGAATGTTGCTGAATACAACTCATTACGCGATCAGACATGCTTGCGTAAAGACTATAATTAGAGGATTGCCATTGAATATTATGCTCACGAACCAAATCTTTTATTTGAAACATAGGTTGTGCCATTTTTATTCCTAGCGCCTTTGCTTCATTAGAACGAGACACAACACAACCATCATTGTTGGAAAGAACAACGACCGGCTTATTCCATAATTTGGGGTTAAACACTCGTTCACAAGAAACATAAAAGTTATTGCAATCGATTAAAGCTATCATGAGTTACTTTGCCTCAATCGCATGAATGGTATAAACCACCACTCCCCAAATTTGCACCTGGTCGGAGGATTTCAGCGAAATGGGCGGGTACGCGCTATTTTCAGCAACTAAAAAGATACCATTAGTGGTTTTTTGTAAACGTTTCACCGTTAACTCTCCATTCACCGCTGCGATAACGATTTTTCCAGAAGTGGGTTCGATACTTCGATCAACGATTAATAAATCACCATTAAAAATTCCTGCATTCACCATAGAATCACCGGATACTTTGAGAAAAAAAGTAGCTGCCGGATGCTGGATTAAATGGGCATTCAAATCTAAATATTGTTCAGCATAATCCTCTGCAGGCGAAGGAAACCCGGCTTTCACACTGGATGCATAAAGTGGGCACTCACGTTTCCCTTCTGAAATAAATTGTTTTATCTCTTCAACTAGATTTTTAGGTACTCGTAAGGGAATAGTTGGCACACCAAATTTTCCTGTACCTTGAGGTCGCCCAGCCCCTTCTCTCAACCCACCTGCTGGCATAATAATTCCCTCCTATGATTACTGTACAATAATCATATAATACTCGAAAAGAAAAAACAAGAAATAAAATATTTCGCATTGATTTTTAATCTTTATATGCTACTTTCCTAGAAGTTCACAAAAAAATCTGCAAAATGAAAACCATAAAAAAATTGCTTCTTTATTTTGGATTTTACCTTATTTTTCTCAATGCCTACGCATGTCCATTATGTGATACAGACATTGGTACCGCTGTGCGAAAAGGAATTTTAGACAACCATTTTTGGTTAATGCTCAGTAGCATCTTTATTATTTTTCTCCTTTTTATAGGGTCAGTGATATGTTTAAGTCACTTTTTAGCCGATAAAATTGATCACAAAAAACATCATATTTCTAAAAAATTTCTCATTGCCAGCCTGTTATTGGGAGGTAGCATAATCGGTTTTATTGATGGTATTTTATTTCATCAAATCCTTCAGTTTCATGGGATGTTATCTAATAAAGTCCCTTTGGATTCACTGGTAAATGTTGAAGTTAATATGTTTTGGGATGGCGTGTTTCACTTCTTCACTCTTTTGCTTATATTAGCTAGTTTTTCATTATTTTGGATAAGTGTGAACTATTGCCATTTTTACAAATCCACCACCTTTCTAGTAGGCTTAATTTTGACAGGGGCAGGCATATTCAATTTTATAGAAGGGATAATTGATCATACGCTTTTAGCAGTACATCATGTTCTTCAACGTTCCCCTCCAGATATAATAAGATACGGTGATATCATGTTTTTAGTCATTGCTATCGCTTTAATAGGTGTTGGTTCCTTCTATATTGGCAAAGGAATTCCTCAAAAATAGTTATCCATTTCATTAATTTAGATTAGTATAGTCATTACATCATGATTTACGTTAACATACTCGCTTTTAATAAAGATCGAGGAAAACCATGAACGACGAACAAAAACAAGTAGCCCAACGCTGTAAACAAGGTGCAGAAGAAAATAGCATGGATTTTCCAGAAATAGTCCAACAATTAATGAAAGCAGGTTTTGAGCGCTATATGGTTGATTTCTGTAGAGGAACAACTACTTATTACCTACCTTCAGGCGAGAATATGCTTCTTGAAACATTCCAAAAAAGCACACAGATTCCTGAACAATTTTCAAAAGAAGATATCCAAAAAGCCATTAAAGAAGCACAAATGAAAGTCGCCGGTTACACCTACCAAGGTTTCTGTGAAAAAGCCATGGCTGCAGGTTGTATTGGGTATTTGGTATCTTTTTTAGGAAAACGCGTGGTCTATTTTAGCAGAACAGGTGATTTTCATGTGGAGTACTTTCCTCACTCGCCTTCCTGATTCTATACATTCAGGTAAAACTTAATGCTCAGTAATAAATATTTTTACCGCAGAATCAATAGAAGTAGTTTCTATAAAAATAGGAGATTTTTGGGGCACCTCTTTTATCGACATCCGAGGATAATAATAAAAGGATGAGCTTAACAGGTGTAAATGTTTATCTCGTATAAAAAACACCGATAAAAAAGTTGCTTCTGGCGTAGACATTTTTATATACAACGCTTTTTCAGGTACTGCATTTAATAACGCCAATTTTTCATAGTTCTTTGGCAAATGGGGCTGATGTTTAATAGGCATCCATAAGAAATTAGCAACTATAAAAAATATTATTATAGCTAAAAATGGCTTTTCTGAAGGGCTTAAACGAAAAGCTAATGCCCAAAAAACACCGCTTAAAGGTAAAATAAAATAGGAAGCAAACTTCCATGGCTGATATCGAGAAGCACCTTCAAGGTAATAGTAGAAAAAGTATACAGCAAAAGCACCGATGACTAAGTACAGTAATACATAAGCCTCTGGTTTAAATTTTAATTTAGACAAATGCAAGGCATACAGGAGTCCAGATAAACACAGAATAAAAGCAAAGGTTAAGGGAATATATGTGGGGAGTATTTCTTCAAAGTAACTGGGAAATCCTAGTATAGCCGCTGGTGATAGCAAGGAAAGTCCAAGCACACCAGTGCGGTGTGCGAACTCAAATAAATTATAAAAAGAGTCTTGGATGTATCCAGGAAAAAGAAGCAGGAGAAACAGAAGCGCTGTTACGAAACACCCAAAAAAAAATAACATTCGTTTCATTAAACAGCGCCAAAAAAAAGGCTTTATGGATAAAAGCAGCATTAATCCTATTACTATGCCAAAAATGATGAAGTTAAATGTGAATAATACTGGATAAAGCAGTAAGAGTAACCCCTGATAAATAATAAGGATAAACGCATAGTACCATCCATACTTAATCGGGGAAGAAGTGTATTGCCATTGCAAAATCTCTGCAAGAAAGGCCAACCATACGATTGTTCCCATTAAAGAGGAAAGAAAATAGGCACTGATCACATAACGATAAAATGAACCACAGAGAATGACAGCCGCTATGCTTAATGCAATTTTTCGTGGACAATTAAATATACGATAACAATAAAATATTATCATCAAACCAATTGCTGCAACGGTGCTATATAACACAGGCATCGCCGCACTCATTGCGTTGTGATGAAAAAACAAACTCATCCATGCATAAAAATAAAATACAGCAGGAGTCTGATAATAATAGGGTATAAGATAATGCGCATCTGCAGCAGGGGAAATAAAATGTTGCGTCACATTGATATAATTAAAAATATCGACATTGTAACTCCATGTAAGCGGTAGATATTTTTTTATATTAGGTAAGGGTATAAATATATACACTAACGCATAAAGCAATATATAAGCACTTATCCAAAAGAGAGCAGGATATATAAATAATCGTTGAGATAAAATTTTTACAAGGTATTTAAGACGAATAACACATAAAATCGCACTTAAATAGAAAATATAGTGAAAAATTGTGTAAAGAGAAAAATGCCATTGAATGCCAAACCAACACGTTACACTAAAAAGTGCAGCACCGACAAAAGCAGGAAAAAAAGGTAAAGCGGCTGTTTTATACTCACAGCCATTAATTTTTTGGGACAACTCGCGTGGGGAGGTTATATCAACAGAAAGTTTTTGAGGTAAGCTTGCTAGGCCTATAAGGTAAAAAAATAAGAAACTTATAAGACTAACTATAAGGCCATATAGAGCAATTAAACTATTATGATTGAAATGCGAAAGCATCTGAATACATATTCTCAGGCTTTAACCCTTGCCGCTGAAAAACATCACGCGCTTGAAAAATAAGGTCAAAAGGTCCTGCAGCCAATACTTGATAATGTTCTAAATCGGGATAATGATCCATCGCAATAATATCAATCAAATCTCCCGTACGCCCAGACCATTTAGAGGAAAGCTCTTCACCGGGCACTTCGGGACATAATACAGGTGTATAACTGAATGTTTCCACATGTTCAGCCCAACGTTTTGGAAGCTCATCCAAATAATGATCACCCAGATTTCTTGCACCCCAATAAAGATGCATAGGCAACGTACTACCTTCAGTTAGTAATTGCTCAATAATGGCTTTAATGGGGGCAAAACCACTCCCCCTTGCCATAAAGATAACCGGCATCTGGGGATTTAAAGATAAATGAGTGCACTCACCAAAAGGGACGACAATTTGTAAAGCGCCCTGTGCCTGAATTTCTGAAATTAACTGTACGTTAACTTCACTGTCTGGGACATGGCGAATATGTAATTCTAATTGGCGACTGCCTAAAGGTGCATTCGCAATAGAAAAAGCTAACTGGCGTCCATCCGCCATAACAATTTCCAAATACTGACCCGCTTCATAATGAATTGGGCCAGGAAGCTCTAAAAAAACTTGCAATACTGAAGCTGTTAAAGGTTTCACTTGGGCAACAGGAACAGCTATATTTTGCCGGATTTTACCGCTTAACAAGCGTCTCATTTCCGTTACTCCTGTCGTTTCATTGCTTCAAAGAATTCTTGATTTGTCTTATGATCTTTCAAACGCTCTAATAAAAATTCAATTGCAGCCAATTCATCCATTGAATGCAATAATTTACGTAAAATCCATACTTTTTGAAGTTCATCTGGTGTACAAAGCAACTCTTCTCGACGTGTACCAGAACGATTAATATTAATTGCTGGATATACGCGTTTTTCGGCAATAGGACGGCTTAAATGAATTTCCATATTTCCTGTGCCTTTAAATTCTTCGTAAATAACTTCATCCATCTTGGAGCCTGTATCTATCATAGCCGTTGCAATAATAGTTAAGCTGCCCCCTTCTTCAATATTTCGAGCAGCACCAAAGAAACGCTTAGGTCGTTGTAAAGCATGTGCATCAACCCCTCCTGTTAATACTTTGCCAGAGGAAGGAACCACTGTATTATAAGCACGAGCCAAACGTGTAATAGAATCTAATAAAATAACCACATCACGTTTGTGTTCTACTAAACGTTTCGCTTTTTCAATAACCATTTCAGCGACTTGAACATGACGTACTGCTGGTTCATCAAAGGTACTTGCTACAACTTCCCCTTTTACTGAACGTTCCATATCGGTGACTTCTTCAGGACGTTCATCAATCAATAAAACAATCAGGTAACATTCAGGGAAATTTTTCTCTATAGAATGTGCAATGTTTTGTAACATTAATGTTTTACCCGCTTTTGGAGGTGCAACAATTAATCCACGCTGTCCTTTTCCAAAAGGGGCAATTAAGTCAATTACCCGTGCCGTTAAATCTTCTTTACTACCATTACCTTGTTCCATGCGCAAACGCTCTTCGGCAAACAATGGTGTTAAGTTTTCAAAAAGAATCTTCGATTTAGTGCTTTCAGGTGTGTCAAAGTTAATTTGATCGGCTTTTAATAAAGCAAAGTAACGCTCGCCTTCTTTTGGAGGTCGAATTTTTCCAGAAATAGTATCCCCTGTTCTCAAACCAAAACGACGAACTTGATTAGGCGAAACATAAATATCATCTGGACCGGCAAGATAAGAACCTTCCGCTGTCCGCAAGAAACCAAAACCATCTGGCAATACTTCCAATACACCATACCCATGAATATCTTCTCCCTTTCGCGCATGTGCTTTTAAAATAGAAAAGATCATATCCTGTTTGCGCATCCGCGCTGTATCCTCAATGCCTACTACTTGAGCTAGCTCCACGAGTTTGGAAATGGAAAGGGTTTTTAGTTCGGTTAAATTCATATTACATATTACTCTCAAATTATGTTCGACAAAATCATAGATATTATTCTTTGTATTTAAATTTCTGCTTATACTAACAGTGTTAAAATGAAATTTAATTTTTGGAGAATTAAAAAAAACGCAATGGTTGAAGACAACAACCATAAAGAACGAGTGGCGATGCTAGCACATCTTTTTTTTGTTGTCCAGCACCACCCAAGAATTTTATTGTTAGAATATAGTATGCCTAGACATTACTTTCAATAAAAGCAATTAACTGAGACTTTGATAATAATCCTACTTTAGTTGCCTCAACATTTCCATTCTTAAAAAGAATCAATGTAGGAATACTCATTACACCATATTGGCTCGGCGTTTCAGGATTTTCATCAATATTAATTTTAACAATTTTAACCTTACTGCCATGACTTTGCGCCACTTCTTCTAAAATAGGACCTAATGCACGGCAAGGACCACACCATTCAGCCCAAAAGTCTACTAAAACAGGCAATGTGGATTGCATTACTTCTGTATCAAAATTGGCATCTGTTACATGTGATAATTGTTCACTCATTTTTTTCTCACCTCAATAAAAATTTAACATAAGCTTATTTCACACGAGATTCTCTCTTTTTGCAAGTTTTTTACATCTTTTGTTCAAAAACATTCTTCTCAAATTCTACTCACAGCAATTACGGTTTCGGTGAGGTGCAAGCGAAGCAAGCGAGGGAGTGTATATAGAATTCATGACTGCAGTGGATGCAGCTCGCACCAAAACCAAAATCTCAAGTATGCAGAGTATAGTTGCAATTTTGTAGCTTATTTAGATATACTTTCATAGCAATTACGGCTTCTTTGCCTAGAAAATAATACAAAACTTCAGCTAAATATAGAGAAAATAAATGATACCCTCAATGATGCTCTTTGCCGGTAATGCTAATATTGAATTAGGAAAAAAAATAGCAAGCCATCTGAATATTCCTTTAGGAAAAGCTACCATCGGTCGCTTTAGCGATGGTGAAACCATGGTGGAAATTTTAGAAAATGTCCGTGGGCATGATGTGTTTATTTTACAATCCACTTGTGCACCAGTGAATGACAATTTGATGGAACTTCTTGCTATGGCAGACGCATTACGTCGGGCATCTGCCGGTCGGATTACCGCTGTCATTCCTTATTTTGGTTATGCACGACAAGATAGACGGGTTCGTTCTGCTCGCGTTCCTATTACCGCTAAAATTGTGGCAGATATGATTTCTTCCGTAGGGGTATCAAGACTATTAACCGTCGATTTACATGCCGATCAAATTCAAGGTTTCTTCTATATGCCCGTTGATAACGTATATGGTTCCCCTTCGATGGTTGAGGATATGCGCTCTCACCACTTTCAACACCCGATGGTTGTATCTCCGGATGTGGGTGGGGTTATTCGTGCAAGAGCTACCGCTAAAATGTTAAATGATGCCGAGTTATCAATTATTGACAAAAGACGTGTTGGACCAAATAGAGCTGAAGTAATGCATATTATTGGCGATCCTAGAGGGCGCGATTGCATTTTAGTTGATGATATTGTGGATACAGCTGGAACATTATGTCACGCGGCTGAAAAACTAAAAGAGAATGGTGCTAACAGTGTATATGCTTATGTAACCCATCCTGTTTTGTCAGGCCCAGCTATTTCTAATATTAGTATGTCATGTATTGATGGTGTGGTGGTTACCGATACTGTTCCGTTAACTGCCGAAGCTAAATCTTGTGCCAAAATTAAGCAAATCTCATTAAGTGAAATGTTAGCCCAAGCGATTCGTCGAATTAATGAAGAAGAATCCGTAAGCTCTATGTTTGCACAGATATAAATCTGTAATAGGGGCAGGTCTTATACCTACCTGCCCACGGTTACAGGTAGGTACAAGACCTACCTCTCCAATTAAGACGCTCGAACAATTAACACATCGCATTCAGCACCATGCATAATAGCATTGGCGGTAGAGCCTAATAAAAGCATTAATCCATGCTTGCCATGACTTCCAGCTACGATAAGATCAGCTTTAACTTCTTTAGCAATACGCAGTACTTCATGTTTTGTAGAACCCAATTCTAAATGTAAATGAGTATCGCTCACTTTAAGACTCTTACCTAATTTTTTCAATTCTTCTTCTGCTCTTTCACGGATAGGTAATTCAATTTCCGTAAATCCTGCAAATCCAGGATAAGCGTAAGCAGGAATAGGTTCAATCACATGAACTAAATGCAATTCTGCATTATTTTCGTCGGCAATTTTGCGCGCTTTTTTAGCTGCATTTAAACCAACTTCATCAAAATCTGTTGCAAATAAAACTCTTTTATACATGGAATATCCCCTTAATTTAAGTAATGTACACTTCAAAGTATTGCATAAAACAAGTCACCGCTCAAGAGTTGCCGAAGAGCACCATTAAAACTACAATAATGCCTATTAAATTAATAGGAATTAAAAGATGCTCATCTTTTTGCATGAGTTTTTGTGGGTATTATTTTTTATAGGGCTATTTAGTTGCTGTGGTTGGTTCGCTGTGACTCCCTTTATTCAAACCGTTTCTTATCCCTTATTTCTATCTCCGATGTTAGGGCTTTTATTTAGTGTATGCGGTGTCGCCTGTTTTTACTCAATATTTAACTTTTCTGTTTTTATATCAGCAAGTCTATCACTATCTATTTGTATCGTACTAAGTCTCTTCACAGCATGGTTAAATTACCAAAGAAAGCTTTCAACCACTATTCCATTTATCTTGATTTTTTTTACATTTGTCCTTGCTGGAGTACTAACCTATCTTAACAGTTTTTCTAGTATTCATCTGGGAGAACCTGCCTTTTTATTCAGCGATGGAGCCGATCACTTAGGTTATGCTCAAGTAGCGGATTGGCTTAATCATCATCTCGTTTCTGAATCCCCTCCGCGCAACCTGGCACCGACCATACCCCATGCCATATATCAAAGCTGGCCTGCTTATATGTTTTATACCGATCCGCGATTTGGTAGTTTCTTTACCTTAGCGATTATATCCCTTATACAAAATGTTTCAGGCATGTTTGCTTATGATATGACTTGCGCGCTGGTACTCATTTTTTCTTATCTAGGATTAGCCGCTATTTTTGCACGATCACGATGGGGGTTTATTCTTCTTAGTTTGGGATTATTAACTACTCATTGGTTTTCATATGCACAGAGTGGCTATCTGGGAAAAATTTTGGGATTTCCCTCTACTTTATTGGTGTTAGGGTTATTCCTCACATTACAACGTCCCATTTCCTTATATCAAGTGATTGTGTTGACATTGTTAGCTGTCGCTGCTGCCAGTATGCACTTTGCTATGGCCACTGCGGGTTTTCTATTAGCTGGCGGAGGCATATTCTTACTGCTAAATTATATTTATTCTGAAAATAAACTCTTCAAAGAAAATCTTGCTGTATTGGTTTTTTTAATCCTAATCATTATTCTTGCTACTGGCTCAATATTTGCCCCAGTAAGTTTACGCCACATACCCAATCCTGTTGCCTGGACATGGAAGGCTATCTTTCCTGCATTATTTGATTTAGAGAAGTTGGGGATGTCTAGAACTCATTTATCCAATAATATACTCATTGGATTGGTCGTAACTTATCATTTAATCAGCATATACTTTATCGTTATTGCTTTGCGTAAAAGAGAACTTGGTAGCGTTTCACTTCTTATCACGCCCTTTATATTGTTAAATCTCTTGTTTGTTACACATGTTTATTGGATTCCACAATTAGTAGGAGTTTTTTATGCTTGGTTTTTATGTGGCAGTATTCGTCTAGTGGATGATGTTTTATTAGGCTCCACAAAAAAAACTTTTAGTAAATATAGTATTTTAGTGTGCTTTATTGCGGTAATTCTTTTTCACCTGCCTCGCCTTTTAGGTGATATAAATCGTTATGCAGGATCCAATGTACAAAATTCTTCATTATTTACGCAAAGAGAAATGGATGAGTTAACTCACTTTGCTCAAAATAAAAGCATTATCGTATCAATAAATGGCGGGATTAATACGTTACCCCTTCTTGTTGAAATAGGTAAAAAGTATCCTGATTCTTTACAATTTACTGATGCAACGTGGAAGGCTATTTTAGGAGGATATCGTGATTGGGCTCCTCAACCTTTGAAAACCACACCCTATTATATAATTTCGACTAATCAAGCTATTCCATCCTATTGCCAAGTAAAGTTATTTACTCGGCAATACAATGTATTAAAGTGCTCTTCTAAATTAGACCTTGCTACCTCTCGGTAACACTTTCACCTCTGGATTTTGAGAGTAGGCCTCTAATATATCTTGTACCAATCCATTAATCACACCTACTGAAACTTCTTCTGAAATCAATCCTTCTTCCTCTTTAAGTCTTTCCAAGCGTTCTTGAATCACTTTTACAACAGTTCCTCCCGGGAAAAGAGTTGCCAACAAACGACGCGCTCTTGAAGGACCTAAAGCATGGTAGAGTTGATCTCTCACATTAGCATCTTCTACTGTTGTACTAAAAGCCCACAATTCAATTGGACCTAATGTCAATGTTAATAGCTGAATATTTGCCCCGGCTTTTGTTGCAAATTGTGCAAGGAAGGTTGCCCCACCCTCTTTGGGTCCATGGACTCGCGTACGTAATGCTATTTTTGCGGTGGCAGATAATCCAAAAATTTCAGAAATTTTATCAATGGTTTGAGCAGGGCCTGCATCCATTACATAAATGGATGTAGCAAATTCAACCATCATTGCATCAAAGTCCTCCAAGGATTGAGAAATAACGGCAATCTGCACTTTCCATTTACGTCCTTCACGCATATCTAAAGCAACTTGCTCTCTTACTGCTTTTGCTTTTCCTGTACGATGGAATTCATCATATACGATTCTTTTTGAATCTTCACGAATCTCACGGATACGCTCCATATGATAATCTTTATAATTATCCGGCATCTTCGTCATAGCTTCTTCTGTAAGATAATAATGACGCGCCATTACATAACGGGCTAACATGTACATCACTGCCGCTTGACGATCGGCCGCATCCCCCCCGCTTTTTGCTACATCATTCAAATCAAGTGAAACTACACGGGCATCACCTAAATCAAAACTCGTGACACGGGATAAAATAGAATACTCGCGTACTGAAGCAGATATCATGCGGGCAAAAGCATTAATTAGCGATTCTCCCGTAGGTGCAATTACCTTCCCATACAAATCTTCAATAGTGGAAGCACGGCACGCCGAAGCAGCATCCGCTAATAAAGGCATAGCATAACGCTGCGCTAAACTCGCTTCATGGGCAAAACCTGCCATGAATAATGCATCCGTTACTTCCCACCATGTTGTTTTTTGATCTTTAATAAATCCAATTTCTTCTAAAATACCATCAACAATTGGTTCAATACCTTCTGCATAAGGATAAGGGTTACCCTCATCTGCTAAATTTTTATATAACTCATCAACAATCATACCTGATAAATCAGGCATACCATCATAAGGACGATCAGCACCTAGTGGGGTCGTTAATAAGGTTAAAAAGTTCACAAGAAATGCTCTTTCTTGTGCTGTTGGAAAACGGCAGCCAAGTTGAGTATCAAAAGGATTGATGGAGTATTCTGGCGACATTTGCAAACGATGGTATGCCACTAAATGCCGTTGGGCAGAGGGTAATGCTTCCCGAAGCAAAGAAATAAGCCCACTACTTGAAGGACCAATATCAATAATAGCAATTCGTGGTAATCGTTGAAGGCCGCTAGACAAACATAATGCTAAATTTAATGCATTAGATAATACAGATTTACCAGAACCCGGTCGAGCATAGATAAGGTCAATCCAGGTTGACTGCTCTGGAGAACCTGGTTGAAATGGCCAGAGTTTTCCATCAGGTGAACGCAATAATAATGCCCCTTTATTCCAAGGCGATGCAGGCCGTGTTAAAGGCAGCATAAAAATCACGTCATTTAAAGGCGCTACTGCAGGAATAGCGGCGCTATTTTTTGAAACACCTAGCATACTCGATACTAAGCCAGCAAAAGGATCGCCACACACCTCGGAAACCTCTGTAGACCCCCATCCTTCCATTGCTTTGGCTAATTCCGACACCCGTCTGCGTAAAAGAGGCAAATCTCCTTCCGGCGCCCATGTTGTAGCGGTAACACGCAAACGGACTAATGCATGATCAGTATTTAATTGAATATATTTTAAAAGATTAGTGCTATCACTAATAAGACGATTTTGAGCCGAACTAAAACTTAAAATAGCAGATAAAAATCCTTTTAAACGCAAGGTGGACAACCCATCGCTATCTAACAAAAAGGAAATTCGCCAAGGAATATGTGTGGGTAAAATTCTTGAAAATAATGTTACAAAGGGCTTAATTTCTCGTGGAAACAAATCTACAAAAACACTTGAATATACCTTGTCACCTAAACGCACGGTTCTTAGATCGATATTTTCACCATCTCGAGGAATTAACTGTTTCGCTAATGAAGGCCATAAAATATCTGAAATATTTCCTTGAAATTCTTTTATTTCTCGAACAGGAATTTTATCTCCAGGAAGAATTGCTTGCCACGTACGTGCAGTAAAATCTGAATCAGCAGAAGTTCTCATTGCCCTGACGGCATCATGAACCTCTAATAATTCTGTATATACATTCAAGGCATTAAAATCCGTTAATACCGAACGAACAAAAGCATCATGGGCGTCTCTCAAATCGGGAATAGCTGCAATAACATTTTGTGTAATTTGAAAAGGAGGAATTTTCTTTTCTCGAATCATTTTTATTTTGTCTTGGGTCGCGGTCTTTAATTGTTCCGCTGTCAAAGCAGTAGGATGAGTCCATAACACCACATAGACATTTTCTTCAGCACAGTATTTTGCTAAAAAGTCCGCTCTCTCTTCAAATAAATCAGTTAAGTCCAAGTTTAAACGCTTTGCGGTTTCTTGTGCGGGTTGAGAAACATCTTCTATATAATCTCGAATATTCTGTTTATCATGTGAAAAAAAGACTTGAACAGAACGCCCTGACTGTCCCATGGTTGTCTGCAGGCTCATGCTGATACCATCCCTCAGACGCGAAAACTCATCCCCTCCTACTAACTCTCGCACACCATGAACTTGTAATACAGATAATAAAGCACCATCATGTGCCACTAATACAGTTGGACTATCTGCCGTTTCTATATCACAATAGGATTCTGTTGTTTGTTTTAACGAGGTACTGAGCCACGCAAAAAATGTATCTAAGCCATTCAGAAATGATTCTACATAACCTGCCATATTTTTTTCCTTATATATTCTTAAAATGTAAGCATATATTATTTTGATAATTCTTCTAAAGCTGTTGCTGCCCAACGTTCAATTTGTTTACGAAATTTAGACATTGAAGGTAAAAGGCAGATATTCTGCAAAATCGAACCTTCAATCTTTTTATAGTCAGGTCCCATTCCAGCATTTAATAATAATTGAGCAAATGCAGCAGGATCACTTGATCCCTCTCCAAATTTATCTTCTATCAATTGAGAACGAAATTTAAAAGTACGGTAAATAGTCTGTGCACTGGATTTATAACCTGTATCGTTGGTTATAGCGCAAAAAAGAACATGGCAAAAAGCATTTAATTGGCCTTGAGTTATTTCAGGCAAATAGATAAGTGTACCCCCACCATATTCCTCCACACCAATAGACTCAATAAAAAGACATTGGGCACAAAAACAGCAAGCAGTTACTAAATTGGAAAGTTTATTATAATGATAGTCGTGATTAAGATTGACAATCTCTTGATATTCTTTAGCTTGAAATCCACAAAATTGGCATGTGTAATTATCTCGCTGATATACTTTTTGTGAAAAAGCGCGAAAAGCATTATCGCCTTTTCGCGCTGAAAACATGCGCCATGCTCCAGGCATCGCACGCAATGTAAGCGGATAAAGTTCGCTCACGTATTAAACTCTCATTCAAAAATTGTACCAGATGGGCCTGCCACAGAACCACCTGAGGTACCAAATACAGTGTATTCAGTTACACTAAGAATTGAAGGTAAAAAGAGCAACGCTGCTGCAATAAATACTAATGAAATTGGCGTGCCAATGGGAACTTGAGTTGGGTTATCTTTATGCATTTTGAATTTCATAATAGCACCAATTGCAAAACCAAGGCCTGCGATATAAGAACATGCTGTAATCAGGTTAGTTAAATCAGTAAAGTTACTGGTAATATTACTTGCAATATCTCCAAGATCTTCAGTACTGCTACCTGCAAGCACACATCTTGTTGAAATACTGGTTAGCAAAAAAACTAGCCCTTTTAAATAAGCTGTTTTTTGCTTAAAGCAATTTCTTAAGGCAAATAGTTTCACGCTAAAACTCCTGAAAAAACATATCAAGAAGCATAATAGATGCGTTTTATCGCAAAATCAAGTCTTATTAAGAAATACTCAAAGTTAGCATTTTAAAGGTGGAATGGTGATATTTAAAACTAGAATAAAATTTTTAAGACTGTTAAGGAATTTTTTAAGGTATAAGTGAAAGCAAATCGGCAAAAATGCCGATTTGCTTAACCTATATTATTGGAAAACTGTTCCAGATGGGCCAGCTACAGAACCACCTGAGGTACCAAATACAGTGTATTCAGTTACACTAAGGATTGAAGGTAAAAAGAGCAACGCTGCTGCAATAAATACCAAAGAAATTGGTGTTCCAATAGGAACTTGGGTTGGGTTATCTTTGTGCATTTTAAATTTCATAATTGCACCAATCGCAAAACCAAGTCCAGCAATATAGGAACATGCGGTAATCAAGTTCGTTAATTGACTAAAATTACTGGTAATATTAGTGGCAATATCACCAAGATTCGCAGTAGAAGTTCCTGCAACTGCTGCGCCTCCAGCAAGCATTGTTGCCAATAAAAACATAGTTTTCGCAAAAACTGATTTAGCTTTAAAACATTTTTTTAAGACCGAAAATCTCACTCTATAACTCCTCACTAAAATACATCATTACAATACATGCACAATTAATTTTGGATAATGCATAAAACACAAAACCAAAAAATTATTAGGGCAGTATACAACCTAAAAAGTAATACCGAAAGTATTTGCAATAACACTGCAAGTACCGACAATATTAATAGCAAAGACTCCCCCTACTACATGAGCAAGTCCTCTACCAAACAACCCATGAGCACCTTGGCTTGTCGCTGAACGGGCAAGCAAGACCCATCCCCTAACAAAGGCATATATTCCCACAACCTGTATTATTTGTAAAATAACAATTGCAGATGCCGATAAGGACTCCCCGCTAGACGTTGGAAATTGATCATACGCTAAAACGGACGAATAGCCAAATGTTGACTCCATAAACACTGAAAATGCTGATGGAGAAAATATACACATTATTCCAACAAGCAAATTAAAGATAGGACCTTTAATATTTGTATTACCAGACATCATGGTACGAGACTCACCATAAACTTTCAGATCATAAATACCTTTTATGGTAAAGGAAATCCCCATGACATACGCAGCTCCAATAGCCAGATTAGCAAGGGCAGGCAAACTCTTCTGTAAATTTAATAACATACTGGTTGCACCATCATCTGTAATTGCAGCAAAAGCTGATGATGCAGTAAAACTTAATAAAAAGCTTAATCCTACTGCTTTAAGCAATATTCTTAAAATTTTTTTAATATTACCTTGTATGTTAGACATAATGTCTTAATCTCTTATGAAAATCATTCATCATTCGGAGCATATTTAATAGAGGCTCCTGAACTTGTCATAATTACACCCGACTGAGTATTAATGTGAGTTACCGTTCCATATCCAGGAATAACGGAACCAACACTTACTGTAATTGTAGCTCCTCTTGACGATTTTAACCATGCCCGACCTGGAATAACAGCCATCGTTTGATACAAGTCTCTCTTAACAACAGCTTTGTGTATTACTCGTCTGGGCTTTGCTTTTTGATATAACTGTTTCCAACGATTCTCTTGCACTTCCATTTGGTTTGTCAATGCCGTTAATGCGTTATTAATTTGAGTTAATTGAGTATTAATTGTGTCTACTGTGGATTGAAGGTTTTGAGTAGTGCTTTGTAGGCTGCTCACTTCCTCTCCAATATTTTGAACGGTATCGGCCAATTGTGTTACTTGCTCAGATTCTTGACGATTTTGATTATAAAAATTTACTGCTTCATGCAGGGAGGCATTAGCAGGTACCGCTGGTGTTGCCGGTGTTTGTGATTGTGGTTGTGTTAATGCAGTTGGTGTGGTTGGCTGCGTTTGTTGGGTAGGAATTGAAGGTATTTGTCTCACATCATCAGACACAAAAAAAGAACTGATAATTTTATAAACAATATAAACAACAACAAGGAGCCCTATTCCAATGAAAATATTTTTACGCCATGTTGAAAAAAAGGAGGTTTTTTCAGAAGTAACACCCGGTATATCGGTTGAAGGCTCTCCTGGATTTAATGGATCAGCATGTTCATCTTCTGAAAAAAGATATTCTTCTTCTTGATATTGTTTTGAATCATTTGCCATATTTTGTTTACCTTCAATTAATAGTTATGTCATTGCAAAGTAGGTGTTGGGATATTTGCATCAGTCGTAAAGAGGATTCCAACTCCTGTTCCAGCGTATATCTGAATGGTTGGTGGACGATTCATGCCTCTTTGAGCCTGCTGACCAAATGCTTTCCCAACACTGGCTAAGGCAATAACCGAATTTTCTAAAGCCGACTGACCTGTATTACTCGCTACGGTATATTGACTGCTGGAATCTCCACCCACAGTAATTGTTGTATTAGCTGATTGGAAAGCATTACCAAACCCTTGCATAAAAGAGGAAGCAAAAAGCATACCATACCGTTGTAGATAATGGTTATCAGTATCACTCGATAAAGCTGTTCTTGCTGTATTCGGATCTACCGCTACAGAGGAAATTGTAACGGTATTTTTTACCCCAGGTATAGACATAGTATTAAATGAAAGCACTAGTTTTTGGGCATTATTACTTGGTAAGGTAAAAGAACCAATGAGTTTAGCACCTTTGAACTTTCCAGAGACAATAGTAGCTAAAATAGGACCCGGCTCATCGCTGTTAACAGAAGTATCAATTACTGCAAATAATATATCTCCCGCTTTAATAGTAATTCCACCAGCCTTCGACTTATCATCTGCTTGAGCAGCTTGCTCAGGAGCACTCAGTGTTCCATCTCCTTGCCCACTACCGCCTTTACTTCCCGCAGCTGAGCCCCCAACAACACTTTGTGATGGTACTTGTCCCCATACAGAAATCAATTGACTAGCTTTTGAAGCCATTGCAGCAGCACGTTGTTGGATGTCTTGTTGTGATTGCTGTTGTGTTGCCTGTTGGTTTTGTCTAGCTAATATTTGTTGTAATTGCTGATTAGCGTTTTGGGTATTCGCTGCGGATGATGTTTGCCCAGCAGCTGGTGCAGAGGTTTGTTGCACAGCATTCTGAATTTCTTGAGGGTTATAACCAGCTGAATTTAATGCCCCAGAAGAAAAACCCGCTTTTGCCAACTGATCAGCAGTAAAGCCTGCTGCTTTTAACTGTGCGGGTGATAACCCTGCATTTTCTAAATCTGACGCAGTAAAACCTGCTGCCTTTAAGTCAGCAGGAGAAAAACCTGCTTGAGTTAATTGGGTTGCATTAAACCCTGCAGCTTTTAGGTCATCTGCGGAAAATCCAGCGGCCTTTAAATCGCCCGCTGTAAAGCCTGCATCTTTTAATTGAGCTGCAGTAAAACCAGCATCTTTTAATTGAGCCGCGGTAAACCCAGCGGCTTTTAAATCTGCCGCAGAAAAGCCAGCATCAGCCAAATCGCGTGCTGAAAATCCAGCAGCTTTTAACTGCGCCGCTGTAAAGCCTGCATCTTTTAATTCGGCTGCAGAAAAGCCTGCTGCTTTTAGTTGATCGGCGGTAAAACCAGCATTTTTTAATTCAGCAGCGGTAAAACCACCATCTTTTAGTTCAGCAGCGGTAAAGCCTGCTGCTTTAAACTGCGCCGCAGTACAACCTGCTTTTGCCCTAATTTGTTCAACGCTCATCCCTGCCGCTTTTGCTGCTTTTAACGAGGCCACATCACAAGAAAGAGGTGTACTGGCTTGAGTAGCCGCTATTTGTTCAGGAGAAAAACCAGCGGCTTTTAAATCTGCATCAGTGAATCCAGCCGCTTTCAATTCGGCAGCCGTAAAACCCGCATTTTTTAATTCAGCTGCTGTATAACCCGCTGCTTTCATTTGGGCCGCACTACAACCTGAAGTTTCGCGAATTTCCTTTGCTGTTATTCCCGCAGCGCGCGCTGCTTTTAATGAATTTACATCACATTTTATGGGTGATAAACCTGTTGCTGCAATTTGCGCAGGGGAATAACCTGCTGCCGCTAAATCTGCAGCATTAAAACCTGCTTTAGCTAAATCTTCTGCAGAAAAGCCTGCTGCTTTTAATTGAGCTGCAGTAAAACCAGCATCTTTTAATTCTGCTGCCGTATAACCCGCCGCTTTTAATTCTGCAGCGGTAAATCCTGCTGCTTTCATTTGGGCAGCCGTACAACCTGCCGTTTGGCGAATTTGTAGAGCTGTCATGCCAGCCGCTTTCGCTGCTTTTAAGGAAGCCACGTCACATTTCACTCTGGCATTTTCTGCCGCCGCTATTTCCGCTGGTGTAAAGCCTGCTGCAGCTAAATCCGCAGGGCTAAAACCAGCTGCTTTCAATTCGGCAGCCGTAAAACCCGCATCTTTTAGTTCAGCAGCGGTATAACCTGCAGCCTTCATTTGTGCTGCTGTACAACCTGACGTTTGACGGATTTCTTTTGCTGTTATACCTGCTGCCCTTGCTGCTTTCAAAGAATTTACATCACATTTTATAGGAGATAAGCCTGTTGCAGCAATTTGGGCAGGAGAATAACCTGCTGCCGCTAAATCTGCAGCGCTAAAACCGGCCTTGGCTAAGTCTTCTGCAGAAAAACCTGCTGCTTTCAATGCAGCAGCAGAAAATCCAGCCGCTTTCAATTCGGCAGCTGTAAAACCTGCTGCTTTTAATTCCGCAGCAGTATAGCCTGCTGCAGCCATTTGTGCTGCCGAACAGCCTGAAGTTGCACGGATTTGCGAGGCGGTTATACCAGCTGCCCTTGCCGCTTTTAGAGAAGCAACATCACATTTAACTGGCCCCGTTCCCTCTGCCTCAGCAATTTGGGCTTGCGAATATCCAGCAGCAGCTAATTGGGCAGCTGTCAAACCAGCCGCTTTTAATTCTGCTGCAGTAAAGCCTGCTGCCCTCAATTCTGCTGGCGTATAACCTCCTGCCAATAATTGAGCAGGCGTACATCCTGAAATACGTCGAATAGCACCTGCTGTAACACCAGCTGCATGTAAACGCTTTAATGCTTCAGGACTACAGCCAGCATTTCTCACGTCTTGAGCAGTTAAGCCCCCTGCAAGTCCAGAGGCATTTTGAATTGCAGCATTTGAAAAGCCCGCACCTTTTAATTCACCATCAGAAAAGCCAGCATTGTATAAAGCCCGGCCTGAAAATCCAGCGCCTCTTAGTTGGCATGCATCAAAACCACACACTCTTAATTGAGAGGCATTCCATCCTCCTTGTTTTAATTGAAGTGCATTGAATCCAGCTTTTTTTAATTCTTTGCAAGAGCATACCGACTTAAGTTGTTGTGCACTATAACCTGCTGCTTTTAATTGTACACAATTACATACTTGTTTTATAAATGTTAATGAAGCACCTTGTTGCGCGGCGGCTTTTATTGACGTTGCACTACATTGGGCATTTCTAAGTGCCTCTGACCACAAATCTTTTTGCTGACCACCTTGTTCAGAAGCTAAAGCAGCAAATCCTAAGCCACCTTGGCCTTGATTTTGTAACTGCACATTAGCTGAGCTGATTAATTGAGAACGAATAATAGTAGGGATTGCACTTCCACCAGTTTGTTGTGCCGTTTGCGCCTGTTGAACATTTTGTTGCATTTGCAAAGAGGCATATTGTTCTGTTGGGTTTAAAGCTCCAGGAACTGAAGAAATCCCCCCAGCACCACCTCGAATAGAGGAAGCAGGAAGATTGGGACTTAAACTTTCTCTAAACTTCACAATACCAAACACAATGCCCACAACCACTAGGGCCAACATAAAAACTAAAATAATTCGTGATCGAGTATCCGAAAATAAGTTTTTTAATCCACTCTTTAATCCTGCCATTTCTTATAACCCTTCTACTCGCAACTGTAGTACTTTACCACGCCAAGAAACTAATAAAACGGGGGTTTTAGTCATTTCATAAGCATTCATGCCATCCGCACTACTCATCACTGATAACCATCCAGGAGACAATACTTTTAAGCGCGTTCGCAAGTAAAGTCGATCACCTTGTTCCCAAGCTTCTGCTGGTCCGCCCGTCACATCTAATAGTTTACTTCCTGGAGGAGGTACCCCATCTAGCACATTTAATAAAACAGAATTTGCACTAGGTGGTAAATTTTGTGTTTGCGTCGGATAGGCATTAGGGCCGTATCCCTGAACTCGTAAGTCCATACGATAATCCACTGCTTTTTGTCCCGGTATTAACGTAAGCATCACGGGAGTATTCAGTCCTTGCAATTTTACTGCTAAATTTCCATAAGTGTATAATTTATTAGATTGAATCATGAGTGTATTGCCTGTTCTATCCCAAGCAATATTAAAGGACCGGGGATCACCTAAATCATAGCTAACGATGGGCCAAGGTGCGCCAGTTGAATCTAAAAAAACGAGAGAAGAAACAAACCCTTGTGCTAATCGAATAACCGGTGGTGTTGATCCAGTAGATAAATTCACAATTTGTGATGTCGCAGTGGGTCTTGGTGGTGTAGAAGGAGAAGTAACCTGGGCTAACTCTGCCGTATTATACATTGCATGCAACTTCACTACTTGTGCGGTACTTAATGGAAATAAACGAGAGGTTACTAACTCAAAAGCGGGATCAACAGTACTCTGTTGCAAGTTAGGTAAGTTAGGCAAATTAGGGTTAACCGTGCTTACACCAAGCGTACCGGCTGCATTTATTGGTTGAGACGCAGATTGGGATGGTATCGGTTGATTTGCAGTTGCATACGTTGATGGCATGACTACGGTGGGAGTAGAAAGAGTATTTGCATTATTTCCAGGTACTGATGTATTAGAAGCAGGCGTAGCTGCTGGTGCACTACTGGTTGTCTTGGGAGTCTCAGTTTTATTTGCCTCCCCCGCATTCACTAACATTTGCAACTGTTGTAATGCTTGAGCGGAGGTGGGAGAAGCTAATTGTGAAGGCGCCTCTGCGTATACTTTAGTTGTCATTGCTGTAACCACTAAACTGACGCAGAGAAAAGAAACTCTTCTATTCATATTAAGCACCTAATGTTCCTCCAGCAGGTCCGACAATGATTTGAGAAATACCAATTCCCCTAGGATTATTTAATGTCGATACGCGTTGAATTAGCATGGTTACCATATAACTTTCTTGTGTAAACTGGCTAGCACTTTGGAAAGTAACTAACAAGGGCATTTGTAATCGCCAAGCATAGCGACCATTCAATATACCTTTTTGCAAAATGACTGGAGCGCCAGTCGCTACAGCAGAAACAATTAATTTCTTTGTTTTTACTGCTTCTAAATCATTGGAAGCTAATAATGCTTGCATAAACTGTTGCCAACCTTCAGCTGTAAAGAACTCTGATGCGGCTTCTAAATCCTTACGATAACTCACAAAGTTATAAGTATAAGAAGCGATTGCCGCTTGGTTAGCCCATTGTGCTATCGCTGCATCCGATTGGTTGGGTTCATCTAAAGGATATAAGGGGATTATCCTTCCATTAACACTAGTAGCAAAATATTTTGGTAAGGGTGGATGGCTAATTATATAATAAAGTGTTCCCCCTAGCGCTACATTTAAAAGGACAGAAATCAGCAAGATCAGCATTACTTTACGATAGCTGTCACGATAAAAACTATTTCTCATTGATACAACAGTAAGTGCGTCTTCAGCCATAATATCTACTACTCTCTATCTTTGTATATTATTTAAATATTTTCGGGTAACGCCCTAATCATCATTTCTTCAGGTGGATCATTCGCCAGCAAGGGAACAGATGATTCATTGGGAACATCAAGGGGTTTCAACTCAATTGGTGCAGGAAAAAAACCATTAGATGCATAAAATGTTGTTCTTCCTGGATGAAGTAATTTGTTATGAATCACTGCTAAAAATACAAAATTTAATACTACGGAGATAATTAAAACAGTTACCGTATAATGAAAACCTCGTTGGTAAAACCCTTTGGCCCTTTTTTTCTCATCCAAACTTTCTGTTCTCATCATTACACCTACATCATGACGCTACGAAAACTAATCTCAATTCTACCAGGTTGTTTAGCAACTACATAGCCCCGTATATATATAAACCCAGCTCCGACTTCTTGACCCCATAGATAATTTTCAACACTTCTAGCTCGATTGAAACTTAACGCTTGATCGCGAGAATTGCGGCCAGTTGCTTCGGTTATTGCGGCTACTTTTAGTTCCACTTTATTAAAGCAACGTAAATAGGAAGCAATATCATTAAGAACGCCATAAGATCCCCATTGAATTCTAGGTGAATTGGGATAGAAAATAAGATTAGTTGGGGCAACTAATTTGTATTCCTGACCTACCGTAATAATCGAAACACCATCTTTCCGTAATTGTTCTTCCCAGGCTAAAATTAATTTATCATTAATGGCATAATTCATCTGTCGCATATATAAGCTACCATATTGGTACTTATCTAATGGAAGATTATTTTTTTTGGGAGGCGATGAACTACAGGCAGCTAACATTGCCACAAGAATCCATAATATATAAAAAAACCGATAGTTTTTCACTACAATGCCTTATGCTCGCTATTTTTACTAGACTTCTTTCGAACTCGTTTTTGAGAAGTCTACTATAAAAACACAAATAGATAGGAATGGCAAGAGCTCTTTTCTAATTTAATAAATTTAACGTAATTTTAATGAGGCTAAACCCAGTAACACTAAAATAGCAGTGATAATCCAAAAACGAGTGATTACTTTAGGTTCAGGTAATCCTTTTAGTTCATAATGATGATGCAATGGAGCCATACGAAAAATTCGCTTACCATGAGTTAATTTGAAATAACCCACTTGTAAAACAACGGACAGTGTTTCTGCAACAAATATGCCACCCATAATAAATAATACTAGCTCTTGATGAAGCAAAACAGCGACAATACCTAAAGCAGCGCCTAATCCTAGAGAACCCACATCTCCCATAAAAACTTGGGCGGGATACGCATTGAACCAAAGAAATCCCAAACCTGCCCCCACAATAGCACTGGTAAATACAATGATCTCACCAACATCTGGCAGATAGGGAATCATTAAATAATGAGCATACACACTATTGCTAGAAGCATAAGCAAAAACGCCTAAAGCACCTCCCACCATCACGATGGGCATCGTTGCTAATCCATCCAAACCATCGGTAAGATTTACTGCATTACTGGTTCCAACCATCACAAAGTATGCCAGCAGAATAAATACCCAACCTAACTCTACCGCCCATTCTTTGAAGAATGGAATCACTAATTGGGTAATTTGAGTGTCATTACTAAAAAAATATAAATAAAAAGCTACCACGATTCCGATAACAGATTGCCAAAAGTATTTCCAACGTCCTGGTAATCCTCGACTATTTTTCAAAATTAATTTTTTGTAATCATCTACCCAGCCAATAGCGCCAAATGTTAGCATGACAAAGAGGCAAACCCACAAATTAACGCTCTTTAAATCCCCTAATAATAAGCTGCTTATAGTAATGGATAATAGTATCATTGCACCACCCATTGTAGGAGTCCCAGCTTTTGACAAATGAGATTGAGGACCATCTTGACGCACAGATTGGCCAATTTGCATACGTCTTAACCAATGAATAAGGGCAGGTCCCGTCAATAAGGATATTAACAACGCCATAAGTGCGGCTAAAATAGCGCGAAAGGAGAGATATTGAAATACTCGCAATCCATGAAATTCATCTTGAAAAAAGTGAGCTAACCAGTACAACATTAATTATTTTCCTTATCGAATCTTACATTTCTAACACAATTTCTGACACAACATCTTTCATATGAGCACTTTGAGAACCTTTAACTACCAGTGTTGTTTCAGCATCTAGGTGTTTTTTTAGCATTTCTAATAATGCAGGAATATCGTGAAAATGCTTACTTAGTTTATGGCCACACTCTCGAAAAGCATCACTTGTAGATTTGCTTAACAAACCGCACGTAAAAACTCCATTAATCCCTAATTCGCTCGCTTTGATTCCAACTAAACGATGATGTTCTTCCGCCCACTGTCCCAACTCCCCCATATCACCTAGCACTAGCAAACGCTTACCAGGAAAACCTGCCAGCACTTTCATCGCAGCTTCGATGGATTTCACATTAGCATTGTAAGAATCATCAATAATTTTTGACCCATTCAACCCAGAGCGAAAGGTAAGACGTCCAGAAACTCCCTCACATTTCGCTAAACCTTGCGCCATTGTGTCTGGTGAAACGCTTAATGTCATGCTCAATGCACAAGCAGCTAAAGCATTTAAAACATTATGCTCTCCTGGCAATGCTAAGGTAACGAAGGCTTTCCCATTTGGGGTGTTTAATTTAAAAGAAGCACAGCCAGATTGATCATACTTAATATTTTCTGCCCATAAATTAGCATTCGGATTCAACCCAAAGGTTAACGTTGAATAACGTGATAATAATTCTTTCCAGCGCGCAGCAAAAGCATCATCCTGCGGATAAACTGCGACACCGTCATGCGGAAGCCCTTCAAAAATTTCACTTTTTGCTTCAAAAATGGCTTCGACCCCACCAAATTCCCCGATATGGGCGGAGCCTACATTGGTAATTAATGCGGCATTCGGCTTTACCAATTGGACATTCGCTCGAATTTCTCCTTTGTGATTAGCGCCTAATTCAAATATACCCACGTTATCTTCGGATGTACATTGCAATATTGATAAGGGCACACCAAAATGGTTGTTTTTATTACCCCGCGTTGCATAAACTTTATAGTTTTCACGCAAGATGGATGCTAACATTTCTTTCGTAGTGGTTTTCCCACAACTACCTGTTAACGCTAAAATAGGAAATAAAAAAGAAGAACGATGCCATGCAGCTAACTCCCGTAAAGCATGTTGCGTATCTTTCACCACGATTAACGGAAATGTATGGGTTTCTTTATTGGTTTTAAATATTTTTATTTTATCTTGCGCAGATACAATGGCGCCACAGGCCCCTCTTTCAAATGCCTGCTCAAGAAAGTCATGGCCATCATATTTTTCTCCAACAATAGCAATGAATAACTCATTCTTTTCAAGATTTCTGCTATCAATACTTACCCCACTAATAGAGGCATCAGAACCCAACAAAAAAGGTTGACTAAAAAGTTCACATACTGCCGATAGTTTTATCATAATCTGCAACTATTTTTCTAAAACTAAGGAAACATTGGGTTGAAATAAAAGATTCTTTTTACCATCTAACAACATTCCATCTAAATCTTCCGTTAAATGGCTGGCTGTTTGCAACATTAATTCATATCGCTCTTTATCTTCGTGTTCATCTCCCGTTTTCTTCATGAATAAGGTAAGTCCTAAACAAGAAAAGCCACTCATGTTGCGAATATCAAACGTACCTGGTTCAGTTGCTGAAGCAAGACTAAACAAAACCTCTTCATTTTCTTCTTCTTGGCGATAATAATGAAAGATATTCATCTCACCAAAACGTAACCCAACGGCTAATAAAACTTGCAGTAATTCATATCCAGAGAAAATAGCCTTCTCTTTTGCCATTACATACAATACAAGAATAGGTGAAGTATCATCGGCAGGATAACCTTCTGCTCTTCTATCAATAGTTTGTAATGATTCATACTTGGAAGGATTTTTATTTGTCGCTGGTTCCTCAAATCCCACACTATCTTTTGTTTCAAAATTTTCGATAGAATAATCTTTTTTTCGAACGGCAATAATTCCTTCGCTTTCTAATTCATTGCCCCCACTAGATCCACCTAATGCAGGAGAAGAAAATTCACGGTGTTTTTCCTGCAATGCAGCTCGCTTTTTACGACTATACAACCAAATAACTGCAACAGTCAGGAAAACAATAGCCAACACTGCAATATTAAAATTTTGCATTTTATCTCAACCTCTTAGAGCATTATCTGCGGGATTGTAACCGAAGTTTCCCCTAGATAACAACAACCCCTACCTGACGCTCCGCTAAAATGATAATTTTGATGAACGGAGTGCCTTTTATTTTAAAAACCCTTTTATGCATCGATTTACAGCCGACCATGATCCAATCCAACCTAAAATAATGCCAAACAGTAATACATTTAATCCTTCAAAAAAATCTAATCCTTCTAAATTAAAATGAGTATGGTACAAGTCAGCTAAGTTAGATGCGGGGAAAGAAAGACAAAATACAAAAAAATCAACAAAAACCCAGGCTAACAAACCACCGGCAAAACCATATAGCATGCCTGTATATAAGAAAGGGCGACGAGTAAATCCTAGTGTAGCCCCTATAAGACCAAGTACACTCATTTCTTTTTGGCGTGTCTGTGTGGATAAACGAATCGTATGATGGATAACTAAAATAACGGCTGCTGCTAATAATATGCTTAACGCCATGACGCTTCGTTCGCCAAGTTCTAAAATAGCCTGTAAACGTTTTATCCATAACATATCCAGTTTTACGCTATCTACACCAGGCATTGTTTTTAAGGTATCTAATAAATGTTGAATTTGTTCAGGGCTTGTCGTGCTTTCAGTAGGATACACTTCTAACACAGGGGGTAGAGGATTAACCGGTAATTGTTTAAGGATACCAGCCACTCCTTCTTCTTTTTCCAATTCCTGCAATCCTTCTTCAGGAGAAATATAACGAACATGTGCCACCTCAGGCAAGACATTAATTTTAGCCATTAACTCATCGGTTGGTATAGCACTCGCTGCTGCTGGATTAATAAAAAGAGAAATCTGTGTGCCTTTTTCCAATCCTTCCGTCATAAAATGAGCATTTTTAAGAAGAACGAAAAAGACTGCTGGCAAGGCTAATGAAATACCGATAACGCCCATCGTCATCCACGTCACCATTGGCGTTTGACGTAATTGTCGAATACTCAAGAGTAATGCTTGCCAATGAAAAAGAAAATAGCGTTCTAACGAAAAGTGATTGGATGAAAATTTTTGTTTGGCCTGTTTTGGTTTACGAGTTACTTTCACAATAATTTTCCTTCTTTTAACGTCAATACACGACGGTTCATTGTGGCAATCAACGCTAAATCATGCGTTGCAATGAGCAAGCTGACACCCACACGGTTCAACTGCATAAAAAGACCCATAATTTCTTCGGCTAATTGTGGATCTAGGTTACCCGTTGGCTCATCTGCTACCAATAGTGCAGGCTTACTAACAATAGCCCGTGCAATACCTAAGCGTTGTTGTTCCCCCACAGATAGCCAGAAAGGATTATATTTTTCTTTTGATAATAATCCCACTTGATCTAATGCAGCCCGGACACTTCGCCCAATTTCTTGTTGCCGTGCTCCTGCAAGAATGAGCGGTAATGCCACATTATCAAAAACAGTCCTGTCACCTAATAACTCGGGGGTTTGAAAAATAATGCCCATTTGGCGTCGTAAATATGGGATGTCTTTAGCTGATAGCGTGGCAAGATCTTTTCCGTCAATAATGACTTGGCCACGAGAAGGACGTTCCATAAGGCAAATCAATCGTAACAAGGTGCTTTTTCCTGCACCTGAACGACCCGTTAAAAAGGCCATTTCACCTTTTTTAAGGTGAAAATCCACTTGCGTTAAAGCTTCATGTCCACCCGGATAACATTTGCTTACATTACGAAAAACTATCATTGCTCTTCCTCAAACAGTGCAGACACAAATTCTTTATCAGAAAATGGTTTTAAATCATCAATACTTTCACCGACTCCAATAAACCTAACAGGTATGTTATTTTTTTCAGCCACTGCAAAAATAATACCCCCTTTAGCCGTACCATCAAGCTTGGTCATCGCAATACCAGTTAACCCCATTGCCTGATGGAATTGTTCAACTTGGTTTAAGGCATTTTGTCCAATCCCTGAATCTAAAACTAAAAGCGTCTCATGAGGAGCGTCAGGATCCAATTTTTTTATTACCCGAACAATTTTTTGCAATTCGCGCATTAAATGACTTTGTGTATGTAAACGTCCAGCAGTATCCGCAAGCAGAATATCAATTTTGCGGGCTTGGGCAGAAGATAACGCATCAAAAACAACAGAAGCGCTATCCGCTCCTGTGCTTTGGGCTATCACTGGCACATCATTTCGTTGTCCCCATGCTTGTAATTGTTCAACCGCGGCCGCCCGAAAGGTATCCCCTGCCGCTAACATGACAGAATAACCTTGATTTTTAAAAAAGTGAGCCATTTTCCCTAAAGTCGTCGTTTTACCTGATCCATTGACCCCTACAACCAAAATAACAAATGTACGCCCTGTTTCAGAGAAAGATTTAATCTCCAGTGGTTTAGCAACAGGCGCTAATAAATGACTTAATTGATTTTTTAATGCAGCCAACAAAGCTTCGGGATTATTCAACTCTTGGCGAGAAACCGCTTGCGTGAGATGATCTAACATTTTTTGGGTAGCCGAAACACCTACATCTGCCATTAAAAGTTGCGCTTGAATCTCATCAAATAATTCTTCATCGATTTGTTTTTTACCTAAAATGAGGCGAGACAAACCATTACCGAAATTTTCGCGAGTGCGCTTTAATCCAGCTTTTAATCGAGAAAACCAAGAAGAGCTAGTAACTTGTTCTTCTACTATCTGAGGAGATTCTATCGTCTCTTCTTTTTCTTTGCGTTTAAATATAGAAAACATAGAGACTCATTATACAGATAATTTTTTGTGGTTCCAATGCAATGAAAGTGAAATAGAAAAATAACTCTTTAAATGGAAGTGTTTTCATTGCATTCTATTGTCTTTAACTATAAAATTTTTATTAGAATTCTTTCCAAAGAAGTCTGTTACTATATCACTTAAACACTAATCACGGTCTGCATTCTTGAGTACACAAAAAGTTGTTGATATTTTCACTGACGGTGCCTGCCGAGGAAACCCTGGTCCAGGAGGGTGGGGAGCTCTCTTGCGGTATAATCATAAAGAAAAAGAAATTAATGGAGCGGAAGCACATACTACAAATAATCGTATGGAGATGACAGCGGCAATTAAAGCGTTAGAAGCGCTTAAAATGCCTTGCAAAGTTAATTTATACACGGACTCCCAGTATGTAAAAGATGGTATTACGCAATGGATCTATGGCTGGAAGAAAAAAAACTGGTATACCTCAAAAAGGGAACCCGTGAAAAATGCTGATTTATGGCAAATACTCGATGCTTTAGTTCAACATCACGAGGTTAATTGGCATTGGGTGCGTGGTCATAACGGCCATCCTGAAAATGAACGAGTTGATGAGCTTGCCCGCCAAGCCATTGATACGTTTCTGTCTAAGGAAGCTTTATGAAAAAGCTATATGCTTATTTTACTGTTTCCGAGACTTTCAAAAAAAATTTAACTATTTTGTTTTTATATGCTCTCCTTGCTTTTGCACTTTTATCCCCTACCGGCTCAGGTGAGTTTATTCCCACTTCACAAGATTCTGCAACACATATTGCGGCAATTGTCCAAGGAAAGGCCGCTATGGAAGAAGGCCAGTTTCCCTTACGTACTGCTCCTATAGAATATCATGGATGGGGTTATCCCAAGTTTCAATTTTATGGTCCTACGCTATATTTTATAACCAGTCTTTTATGCTCTGTGGTTTCACCTGATAATCCTTATATTGCGTTTAAAATTATTCTTTTTCTTTCTTTTTGGCTAGGCGGTGTTTTTCTTTATCGACTCTCCTTATTTTTTACCAATCATTTTTCTGCTGCCGTCTTAGCTGGTTTTGCTTATATGGCAGCTCCTTATTTTTTGATTGATGCGCATTGGCGGTACGCATTAGCTGAAGTACTCGGATTAGGTATTGTCCCCCTCGTATTATATTACACGCTTCAATTATTCATTAATGAACAATTTTCATTAAAAAATTGGCTTTTTAGCAGTATTTCGTGGTACTGCTTGATGACAATTCACTTAGTGACTTTTGTAAATACGTCCTTTTTTACGGGACTTTTTATTTTATTATTAAGTGGAAGATATAGCCTTATACCACTGTGTAGAGTAGGTACAGCTTATGTATGGGGATGTTTGTTAGGCGCTTGGTTTTTAATTCCTCTTTATTCAGACTCCCATTATTTTTATATTACTCGTCACCTTTCAGAAACATTAATGCCTCATAACTGGCTCACTTCTTTGCCTCGGTTATTCTCTATTACCTCCCTTACTCCTAAGCATCCTCATCCCGGAAATATGTCGGGTCCTTTTTATCCTGCTCTTGGTTGGCCTTTACTCATGGGTTTTATTATCTGTGTATTTGGTGTTTTTTGTGGGAAGATGAAACCTTATACTGCCTTAATATCCAAATTGATTGGGTTGTTTCTTTTAGCGTTATTTATGACATGGTCACCTATTAATTTTTGGCAATATCTTCCTAAATTACTTAGTATTTCTCAATACAGTTATCGATTGTTGGCTGAAGAAATGTGGATAAGCGCTTTACTTTTAGGGTTTGCCTTATCCTTTATCCTTGAAAAAAGAAACTCTGATTGGCTCATTATTCCTTTAGGAATATGGCTAATTGGATTAAGCTCAGCAAGTTGGTTAACTTGTGCTCCTCAAAACACGATTAACGTACATACAATTATGCAACATCCTTTTTTAGGTTATCATCATACCAAGGAAATTAATTATCTTGTCAGTACTCATGCTAATATTAAGCAATCTATCGTATCTCCGGAAGTACCGGTAAACGATAGTAAAATCCTTTGCAAGCGAAATCATGCACGTATTTATTGTCGATTACCCTCTTCGTTTACTGGTGGCCTCACACAATTTCCTGTTTTTTATTATCCACACCTTCTCACTGTGTTAGCAGATAACCAAGAGACCTCATATGTTCCCACTCGATTTAATAAAAAGTCTTTACTGGTAGGGTTATATCTTTCTCCAGGGGAACATACGATTGTTTTTGAATTTACAGGAATTTCCTGGGCTAATACGCTTAGCGCTACAATAATGATAATAAGCAGTATAATATTTATTGTACTAGTTTTATTGAAATTGCGAACAAAACTAAGAAATAAAAGCAATTAATAAATACTTACAACAAAAGATATAAGAGGATATAAATATGTTTGTGTTAGCTTTTGATACCTATGAAGACTTAGATGATTTTTTTGAAAATACCATCATTTCTAGGGAAGAAACCTGTATATATCCACCAGTAACCAAGGATGATCCAAGAATTTTTTTGCAGCTCCTTGAAGCTTGTAGTGGAAAAATTTATAGGCTTTCATTTGAAAAAATTAGCTTATCTATCAAAGACTTATCAGCCACGCTTTCATATAATCGCATTAGCTCTCATGAATTTAATGATAGGCTTATAATGCTTGCCCAACAAAATAATAAAGTAGGTAATAAGCCAAATAGTCCCGCAAATACAGCTTCAAATTCTTATCTCCGTTCCTCATGGAAGGAACGGCGTGAAACTCAACCTTCTCAAGAAGATCTAAGAACAGAGCGATTGAAAAACTTTTTAAAAAAGTAAACTGATCTTACTTATTTTCTATTTCACTTTTCTTTTATCAAATTAATAATGTTTGTCATTTTAACCTGTGACATACGTTTTTAAAACCCACGCAGCTGACGAATTTTCTCATAAGCCGCTTGGATTTTTTGAGCTTTTTCTGTGGCCTGTTTTACTTCTTTTTCAGACAATCCTTTTGCAATTAGTTTGTCTGGATGATGCATACTCATTTTTTTACGATAAGCCTTTTTAATTTCTGCGGCATGTGCTGTAGTGGAGACACCCAACGTTTCATACGCAAGTGCTGCTTCATCTACTCGAGGTTGTCGATAATGCTGATAGCTCGAATAAGAATGATTTGAATATTGTTGCTGTTGCGATTGTTGATAAGAATAGGTTCTAAACATTGGAATAAAACCTAGCTGTTCAAATACTGTATTAAGCAAACGTTGTTTATGAATATTTACTTGGACGTCTGCAGATACTGCTGCATTGTATTGAATCTCTACAAAATTTTTTAATAGTGCCGGTTGCTGGCGACATGCAAAACGTAGCTCGGTTAAAGCTAACCCAAGCTGAAAAGATGATAACTTACCTTGAGAAAAAGAGTGAATAGCTTCTTGTTGTTCAGAAGAATTAAGTCGTATCGTTTTCATCACTTCTTTTGCTATTTCTATTTCTTTTTCAGACACACGGCCATCTGATTTGGCTATATGTCCCATTACAGCAAAAGTAGTATGGTTAAAAATTTTTCTAGTTTGTCCGCGCATGAAAAAAGGCGTTGCAGTTTGAGCAAGATCTAACCCTTTGTCAAAAAGATTACCTATAAAGATTCCAAATAACGCGCCCACAGGACCTGCAACACTAAAACCAAAAAAAGCGCCTAAAATTTTTCCCCACGCATTACGCAACATAATTTTCTAAATCCAGCAAGAGAGGGTTATCCCTAGCTACATAAAATAATTGAATCATTTCCAGCAGCGAAGAAAAGCAATTCAGTTACGAACATCGATGCGGTCTGCGCCGCACCGAAACTCAATTGTTGAGTATATACAAGACCTGCCCATCCAATGGGCTCATTGGTTTACCTAAGTTTAGGTTACTAACAATGACGCAAGTAAACAGTTATCCCCCACAATAGGAAGAATAACTGTTACATAAATATCCTTATATTGTAGCAGAGTTTTCTTCATCTGATGTTTGTTCTGCTTGGCCGCCTTCTTCTTTTTCCCAAATTAATTTAACACGTCCTTGTCGATCAATATCATCAACGTAAACAGTAATTTCTTGGCCTTCTTGAAGTTTATCCGTTACTTTTCCGGAACGATCTTCACAAATTTGAGAAATATGTAATAAACCATCACGACCTGGTAACAAGTTAATAAATGCACCAAAATCAACAATTTTACTCACTTTACCATGATATGTTTTACCAACTTCTACTTCTGCCGTCAAATCATGAATCATTTGCTTCGCTTTTTCTAACGCAGCAAGATCCGAAGAGAAAAGCTTAATGGCACCATCATCATTAATATCAACTACCACACCAGTACTTTCAGTAATACCTTTAATAGTTGCCCCACCTTTACCAATTACGTCACGGATCTTATCTTGATGAATTTTCATCGATTCAATACGAGGTGCATAATCTGACATTTCTTTACGGGGTTCATCAATGCAGCTGTTCATAATATTCAAAATATGTAATCGTCCTTTCAATGCTTGAGAAAGGGCAACTTCCATAATTTCCTTTGTAATACCATCTACTTTGATATCCATTTGCAATGCAGTAACACCTTTTCCTGTTCCTGCCACCTTGAAATCCATATCACCCAAATGATCTTCATCACCTAAAATATCCGTAATAACTGCAAATTTGTCTGCTTCTTTAATCAAACCCATGGCTACACCAGCAACTGGCGCTTTAATAGGAACCCCAGCATCCATTAATGCTAAACTAGTACCACACACAGACGCCATAGAACTTGAGCCATTGGATTCAGTAATTTCAGAAACAACACGAATTACATAGGGAAATGCTTTTTCATCTGGCAATACAGCAGAGACGCCACGGCGAGCTAAATTGCCATGACCAATTTCACGTCGCTTAGGACTACTTACAATTGAAACTTCACCCACTGAATAAGGAGGGAAATTATAATGAAGCATAAAGCGGTCACGATGTTCACCATCCAATGCGTCAATTATTTGTGCATCACGTTCGTTACCTAAAGTTGCCACCACTAATGCTTGAGTTTCACCTCGAGTGAATAAAGCAGAACCATGAGTGCGAGGTAATACGCCTGTCCTAACAGAAATAGGACGTACTGTGTACAAATCGCGGCCATCAATACGAGGTTCGCCCGCTAAAATTCTTTGTCGTACTATTTTACTTTCTAATGCTTCAACGCCTTTGGCAATATGATCCGCTGTCCACGCTTCATTCTCAGCGGTTAACGTTGTGTGAGCTTTTTCCCGTACAACCTTAAGCTGCTGGTTGCGTTGTTGTTTATTATGAATCAAATAAGCATTAGCCACATCTTCATGCAATACTGCATGGATACGCTCATTTAATGCAGTATCAGCTTGAGGAGCAGTCCAATCAAAAACAGCTTTTCCATCACCTCTTGCTTCATCGGTCATTTCTTGAATTAAACGAATAACGCCTTGCATCATTTCGTGACCAAACAACACAGCTCCTAGCATAATATCTTCGGATAACTCTTTTGCTTCTGACTCTACCATCAGAATAGCATTTGAAGTACCTGAAACCACTAAATCCAATGAAGATTCTTCCAAGGCTTTCCAGCTTGGGTTCAATAAATAAATACCATCTTTATAACCAACACGTGCCGCAGCAATTGGCCCCATGAAAGGAACACCAGAAATAGCAACTGCAGCTGAAGCACCAATCAAGGCTAGAATATCAGATGGGACTTCGGGGTTATAAGACATTAGGGTGGCAATTACTTGAACTTCATTAAAGAAACCTTCTGGAAATAACGGACGTAAAGGTCGATCAATTAAACGAGAAACTAACGTTTCATACTCACTAGGACGTCCTTCTCTTTTTAAAAACCCGCCAGGAATACGGCCAGCAGCATAATATTTTTCTTGATAATGTACTGTCAGAGGAAAAAAGTCTTGAGAAGGGTTCACTTCTTTTTTAAAGACTGCTGTAACAAGAACAACCGTTCCACCCATGCTTACAAGCACCGCACCATCCGCTTGTCTAGCTATTTCACCTGTTTCTATGGTTAAAACGTGTTCACCAAACTGGCATTGCTTAATTATTTTTTTCACGTAAATTTCCTCTTAAAATAAAAAAGGCGCCATACATGTTCGCGCCTATAGAATCTTTAACTACTTCTCACCCAATGCACCAAAAAGATGAATGGTAAAGATAATATTAAAATTAATATGAATCTCGAATAGATAACTTCTGAATTAACGCCATGTAACGTTGAAGTTCTGTTCTTTTAAGATAGCTTAATAATTTACGGCGCTTATTTACCAACATTTGTAAACCACGACGTGAATGAATATCTTTGGTTTGACGTTTGAAGTATTCAGTTAAATCTTGAATTCTACGCGTCATCAACGCAACCTGAACTTCTGTAGAACCAGTATCCCCTTCAAAACGGTTAAATTCTTTAACAATTTCTAACTTATCTGCACGACTGAGTGCCATTACTCACCTCATAAATATTAATACTTAAAAAAACTTTTTCGATTTTACCCTATATAGTAAAATATTACAACTTACTCTTCTTTCTTAGCCTCTAAGAAACTCCACAATTTTTCAGAACGCGTAGGATGGCGTAGCTTGCGCAATGCTTTTGCTTCGATCTGGCGTATTCTTTCACGTGTTACGTCAAATTGCTTCCCTACTTCTTCCAATGTATGGTCAGTGTTCATGTCAATACCAAAACGCATTCGCAATACCTTGGCTTCTCGAGGCGTTAATGTTGCCAATACCTCTAATGTTGCCTCCCTTAAACCGGCATTCATTGCACTATCAATGGGAGAATCAACCACATCATCTTCAATAAAATCCTCTAAACGAGACTCTTCATCATCACCTACTGGTGTTGCCATAGAAATAGGTTCTTTGGCAATCTTCAAAATCTTACGAATTTTATCTTCCGATAAATCCATCTTCTTCGCTAATTCCTCTGGCGAAGGTTCATTGCCTGTTTCTTGTAAAATTTGTCGAGAAATACGATTAAGTTTATTAATCGTTTCAATCATATGGACTGGAATACGAATAGTACGAGCCTGATCCGCAATCGAGCGAGTGATTGCTTGACGAATCCACCAAGTGGCATACGTGGAGAATTTATAACCACGACGATATTCAAACTTATCTACCGCCTTCATCAAACCAATATTACCTTCTTGAATTAAATCCAAAAATTGTAAGCCACGGTTTGTATATTTTTTCGCAATAGAGATAACCAGACGCAAGTTTGCCTCAATCATTTCTTTTTTAGCGCGGCGTGCTTTCGCTTCCCCTAACGACATCTTACGATTAATGGATCGCATCTCCGCAATAGTTAACCCATATTCTTTTTCCAGTTTAACCAATTTCTTTTGATGACGTATAATTTCTTCAACATGAGGTAACAATTTGTCTGATTTAAATGCATGTTTACCCTCTGGCAAATGTGCAGTTACCCAATCTAAGTCTACTTCATGATCAGGAAATGACTTAATAAAGACTGCTTTGGGCATATTTGCTTTTTCAATACAAATTCGCATAATAGCTCTTTCATGCTCACGAATATGCTTTAAAAGAGAACGAATATGGACAGAAAGTTTATCCATTTGTCGTGAGGTAAGCTTGAGTTTTAAGAATACTTCCGCCATCGCTGCAGCACTCTTCTTGCTAATCGGGCTTTGACGACCATGCTCTATTTGGTCTTTTTTAGCTTGAGTCCACGTTTCAGTTAACTCATCAAAGTAAGCACGCGCCTCCTCCGGATTAGGCCCTGCATCAACCGCATCTACGTCTTCAGGAACTTCATCATCCATTTCTTCTAAGCTGGCATTTAATCTTTCTTCTTCAAGAAGCATTTCTGGAGGAAGCTCTTGGGGCACCTCTTCGTCATTATCATGGGCAAACCCACTAATCAATTCACCTAAACGCAATGTACCTTCTTGAACAGCTTGATATTGTTGTAATACCATTTCCACTGTTTCAGGGTAATAAGCTAATGAGTTTAATACTTGACGGGCGCCTTCTTCAATTCGTTGGGCAATTTTAACTTCGCCTTCACGGGTCAATAGCTCCACTGTACCCATTTCACGCATATACATGCGCACGGGATCAGTTGTTCGGCCTGTTTCTTGATCCACCGAAGCGAGAACCGCGGCGGCTTCTTCTACGTCTTCAGGCACCTCTTCCGTGCTACCTAGTAGGACCATTTCATCTTCGGTAGGTGGTTTTTCCCGGGCAATAACGTTCATGTCAGCTAACATGCCAATTAATGCATCAAAATGTTCTGTATCAACAATATTTGGTAATAAATCATTAATTTGGGCATAGGTAAGATACCCCTGCTCTTTACCAAGAAGAATAAGTTTCTTTAATTGTGAGCGTTGTTGTTCTTGCTCCTCTTTTAAATCAACGCTAACCTCATGTTCCACTTGTTGTTGTTTGCTCGTATGTATGCTTGCCATATTTTTACTATTTGCCGCCATAAAAACTCTAAAGCCAGAAAAGCCTAAGTATAAAAAGCCAGCTATTTTACTCGCTTTTTAAAGAAAAAACTACTGTATTCCCTTACAATATATTTTTAACCCGTTTATCCATAAAATCAAGTCTTAATCACTACCTTGCCAAGGTTTTTTTTGATATACTAATTCCTTTTTACTTTATAATATTCTAGTTAAATATGTCGAATACTGCCAAAGAAATTTTATCCGTTACAATTGAAAACGAGCTAAAACAATCCTATCTTGATTATGCAATGAGCGTTATTGTAGGCCGTGCACTACCGGATGTTAGAGATGGCTTAAAGCCTGTTCACCGACGGGTGCTATATGCAATGAGTGAGTTGGGCAATGATTCCGACAAACCTTATAAAAAATCTGCACGTATCGTGGGGGATGTAATCGGTAAATACCATCCACATGGTGATACTGCAGTATACGACACAATGGTGCGGATGGCGCAACCATTTTCGATGCGTTATATGTTAATTGATGGACAAGGTAACTTTGGTTCAGTTGACGGTGATGCACCAGCGGCGATGCGTTATACGGAAGTTCGTTTAGCTAAAATTGCGCATAGCTTATTATCTGATCTCGACAAAAATACCGTCGATTTCGTTCCTAACTATGATGAAACAGAATTTGCTCCGGTTGTATTACCTGCCCGCTTGCCAAATCTCTTGATCAATGGCTCATCAGGTATTGCGGTTGGTATGGCAACAAACATACCTCCTCATAATTTAACCGAAGTGATTAATGCTTGTATTGCTGTTATTGAACAACCTGATATTTCCATTGAAGCATTAATGCAACATGTTCCAGGCCCAGATTTTCCTACAGCAGGGATAATTGCCGGTAAAGCAGGTATCGCAGAAGCGTATCGAACAGGGCGAGGAAGAATTTATGTTCGTGCGCGCACCATCACTGAAGTCAACGAAAAAAATGATAAGCAATCTATTATCGTGACAGAATTACCTTATCAAGTGAATAAGGCAAAGCTTATTGAACGCATTGCTGAATTAGTAAAAGAAAAACAACTCGAAGGTATTACCGCTTTACGAGATGAATCAGATCGGGAAGGGATGCGAATCGTCATTGAATTGCGACGAGGTGAAAATCTGGATGTCGTTTTAAATCATCTTTATACCCAAACGCAAATGCAAGTAACCTTTGGATTTAACGTTGTTGCCTTGGTTGATGGACAACCACGAATTTTAAATTTAAAACAGATTTTAGATGCCTTTTTAAAACATCGACGTGAAGTGGTTACTCGACGTACATTATTTGATCTAAATAAAACAAGAGAAAAGGCGCATTTATTAGAAGGTTTGGGCATTGCCTTAGCAAATATTGATGAAATGATTGAACTCATCAAAACATCTCGCACGCCTGCAGAAGCAAAAGAGCGTTTATTAGCTAAAGCATGGGAACCAGGTTTAGTAAAAGCCTTAGTAGAACAAACTAATTCTCAAGTAGCTAAAATAAGTGATTCCTTAGAATTAGTTGAATTGTATGGTTTAAAACATGATGGTTACTGGCTATCTCCTAAACAAGCCCAAGCTATTTTAGAGCTACGTCTTCATCGCCTCACAGCATTAGAACAAGACAAAATTATTGACGAATACAAAGCATTATTAACCTTAATTGATGAATTATTAAGTATTTTGAATTCTCCTGAAAAATTAATGGCGGTTATCCGTGAAGAGTTGGAAGAAATAAGACGGGATTTCGGTGATGCACGTCGTACTGAAATTACGATGCTCGATACTGATTTATCCCAAGAAGATTTCATAACACCAGAAGATGTAGTGGTAACACTTTCTCATCAAGGTTACGTAAAATATCAACCTTTAAGCTCTTACAGTGCACAAAAACGCGGTGGTAAAGGAAAATCTGCCGCTGATGTAAAAGATGAAGACATTATGACGCATTTAGTGGTCACTCATACACATGATACCTTATTATGCTTCTCAAACTACGGACGCTTATATTGGGCTAAAGTTTATACTTTACCGGAAGCAAGTCGTGTAGCAAGAGGTCGACCCATTGTTAATATTCTTCCGCTTGATGAAGGCGAACGTATTACCAATCTTTTACCAATTAAGACCTACGACACTGAAAAATATGTCGTAATGGCTACAGCAAATGGGGTCATTAAAAAGGTTTCATTAGCCTATTTCTCTAAACCAAGAACAGGTGGTATCAAGGCCGTCGAATTGGATGAAGGCGACCATTTAATTGGCGCCGCTATTACCAATGGTCAACAACAAATTATGTTGTTTAGTGATGCCGGTAAAGTGATTCAGTTTGAGGAATCCAAAGTTCGTCCAATGGGACGAACTGCTCGTGGTGTAAGAGGTATGCGTTTAGATCCGGATCAAAAAGTCATTGAGTTATTGGTGCCAGAAGCCGATAAAGAAATTCTCACCGCAACAGAAAATGGTTATGGAAAACGAACCTCTCTCGATAAATATCGCCTAACAGGCCGAGGTAATCGTGGCGTTATTTCTATTCAAGTAAGTGAACGAAATGGAAAAGTAGTTCGCTCGGTACAGGTTAATGATCAAAATGAAGTCATGTTGATTACCGATCGTGGTACTTTAGTTCGTATTCGAGCACGTGATATTGCCAGTGTTGGTCGAAATACACAAGGTGTACGTTTAATTCGTCTCACAAACCAAGAAAAATTAGTTGGCTTGCAGCCAGTTGATGAAGTGGTTGAAGAAGAGATCATTGCATCTGATGATAGTGAATCAGTATCAGCATCTTCAGATGCTTCCCTTTTAGATGGTGATACAGCTGAAGAAATAAATGATTCAGTGGTAGAATCGTAGACTCAGAAACTGTTTGAGCTGCACCTGTAGGAGCGGGTCTCGTACCCGTCCCTACGAGTAACCCAGAAGAGCATTATGTCTTGGCTAAATAGTTTTTACAGCATTTCTCATGGCATTCTAGCTAGCTCTGCTAGTTTTGCTTTTTTCTTTCTTATAGGGATAACTTGCCTGCCCAATCGACTCATTAAAAACATTCATTTTTCTTTTTTACTGGGTCTCGTTGGTTTAACCATCTTTAGTATTATTTGCTTTTATTGCCTGCAATTTGAAATTTCTCTTTCTGCTGTTTTTCAGTGGTTGCCTATTATATTAGGATTGGGATTAATTTTGAGGTTCTCCGTGGGAACATCTGCTGGATACAGATTATTTACGCAACACCTTTACAAAAACGACAATATTCTTCACAAGCTCCTCTTAAAAAAAAATGCTAACGTTTTATACTGGTGGTTTATCTATTCTCTTTTTTATATTCTTGTTTATACTTTTCTTCCAGAACCAGATCCCAGTCATTATATACCTGTTAATCATATCGGTAATACCGATATATTTAATTACATTAATATCACTCAAGATTTATTTTCTATAGAAAATTCTACTTTAGCACAAACATATATTCATCCCTTTCATCTCCCCTATTCCGATCCCTTTTGGGCTTATTACCAAACTCCTGGTGTTTTTTATTTTAATGCATGGATGTCTGTGTTTTATAAGGGAAATGCACTCAGTGCAGCAATGCCAATTTTATATACCAGCGTTAGTCTTATTGGTTTGATGATCACCTATTACTGCACCTATTTCTTTCGATGCGAACGTTGGATATCGGCAGGAATTGCCGCTATCGTTCTATGTGGTTCTTTCTATCGGTTTATTATCGGCTTTTATTTTTTATCCTCTTTAATGGGAACGGTCATTTGGCTTGCTGGTATTATTGCTCTCTTGTCTTGGGATTTCTCACAAAAAATAAACAAAGAAAATTTCTTATCATTTGTGATACGCATCACCCCGACATCATGTCTCCTATTACTTTTTTATCCTATCTTTTTTTGGATTAACTTATTGATTTTGATCGGAATAGTAACCTTTTTAGCAAGCTCTCAAACAAAATTTTCCTTTAAACACCTTTTTCATTACCTTGGATGTCTCTTACTAGCTTTTAGTTTTGTTTTTATTTTAATTCCCCAAAGTATCAGCTTTTCCATCCATAGTATTTTATTTCAAGCCAATCGTAGCGACGTGTTATGGATATTACCATTGCTTTCGCCTTTATCCATTCTTGGCCTTCCTGGCTATTATGGATGGCTTGGTTCAAAAAGTTTGCTTGTTCTCTTTGTACTCTTGAGCCTGGGTTTATTTTATTGTTTTTCTCGATTAACACTTAAAAATATGACCTTACAAGAAAAAACATCTATCTATATTTTCGCTTTAATGGCAATTGGTTCTTTATTTGTCTACTGGCTTTATTATTATATAGCTGGTCCTCTACGTTATCAGCCATGGAAATTTGCCTCTTATTTTCTTTTACCTTTAGCGGGTGTCTTTTGGGGAATTTTTTTCAACACACTGACCTATACAAAACATTATCGTAAAATCTTTGCTGTTATACTTCTTGCATGCTTAGCTGGAAATTTCTTTTTCTATTACTATAAACTCCCTAAACCTCCTCAAAAAGCTTATAGTAAACTTACCCTTTTAAATGATATAGATAGCCCTACATTAGTGACCAAAATGGATAATTTTACTGGCACGTACTTAGCAAGATTTTTTATTCGCCACAAACAGCTACATTCCTTGAATTACTCTTATTATTCACGAGAATCGCTAACAACAATTAATGACCATGAACCTTTTTTTCTTGAGTCTCCTCGTGGATGTGAATTCCACAGTCTTACGAATAAACCTATTCCTTTTCATCCTATTGGTTGTCTCTATTTTGGTATCCCTGTATTAGAATTCAACAAACACTATTATTTTGTTAATAATTTACCTTTTATTGAAACTCATGGAATATTTGAGTTTTTTGTAGAATCTGCTGATAATAAACGCTGGCAAGGATCTACTGCATCCATTACCTTTTATGTAAAAAAATCTATTTTAAAACGTCATCCTAAGGGCTATTTTCATTTCCAAGTAGCACCTTTTATCGGTACACAACGTGCGTTTATTACATGGGGGAATAACCATCATACCAAGGTGATCGTTTCTTCAAAACAATGGATTAACCTACCTTATTCTTCAGATGATTGGGAAAATCCTCAAGCATCTCAAAAACTAAAAATCATTACCTTTAAATTCCGCCTTCCTGATGCAAAGTCCCCTCATGAATTAGACATCCACAGTAATGATTTGCGACAACGTTCCCTTGATTTCATTCAATTTTTTATCAGCGTTAATTCTCAATCATTGCAGAAAAAAACTCACTGAATAGTTATTAAATTTTTTTAACTTAAATTGAACATAAGAATTCACTATATTAGTTAGATACTCCCCCAGTGAACGTCATCCAGACATATTTATTGGATTATTGTTACTGGATTGCTTCGTCATATTTGCATTGCAACCCTTCGCTACGCTTTGGGTGCAATGCAATATTCCTCGCAATGACGTTCTCCGGAAGAATCTATGACATGGCGGCAATGATTTTGTGTCAGACACAAGCTTGAATATTTTAGAGGTTAAGCTAGTGCTATGAATCACTCATCCCATTTTGTGGTGTAACCATTATATTTTTGACATTATTACTACTAGTATATGGGTTATAATTTGGATTATCTTTAATATATTCCTGAAGATAAAACAAAGCTGCTTGAGAGTATCGTGGGCTTACGCTTGTTTTTGATGTTTTTATAGCCTGATGATATTCCTGATTACCTTTCAGGTCTAAATGAGTCATTGCTTTTGCGACAAAATTCATTGGCTTATTTATTTTTTTCGCAATATCAGTCGTTAAATATGGATAATTGTTACGGCTCGCTTTCATAAACGCACGGGCTCGCACTTATCGTCAAAAATGGGCTCACATTATTTGACTCTATCCTAAAATCTCGGCTCACATTCAATGACTTTATAAATTTCCTGGCTCACGTTAATTGCATTTGGGCTCACAATAATGATTTTATAATTTCACTTCTTTCACCAGAAAAACGTTCGTTTTTCTGGTGGATGGAGAATTTATTTTCATTTATCACTTGCTATATTCCGCCAGTAGCGGTACGCTAATAGCGTAATTATATGAAAGGTTAAATTATGAATAAAGCAAAAATATTTCCGTCTGGCATTGCTACAGGAGAAGCCTTTTGTAATCGAGAAACGGAGCGAAAATATTTAAAAGATTGTTTTAGTAATAATGAACACATCGTCATTGTTGCACCACGTAGATACGGAAAAACAAGTCTTATTATTCAATCAATAAAAGAATCGAGCATACTTTCTGTTTCTATTGATTTACTACTGGCCGTTGATGCCACGTTTGTTTTAGAAGCAATTTTATTGGGTGTCAGTGAGATTTGTTCCTTAATTTTAGAAAAAGAAAATTTATTAAAAGATCGTATTTTTTCGATATTTTCATCATTTAATCCAAAACTTACTCTTTCAGCGTTTGGCCAAAAACTTGAATTATCTGCAAGAAATCATCATCCTAATACAATTACAGAGGCACTTTTGTTGCTAGAGAAAACAGCAAAAGAATCTGATAAGCAAATTGTTTTTGCAATGGATGAGTTTCAGCAAATTGCAACTATTACCAATAATCATACTATAGAGGCAAGCATACGCCATGCTGTTGAAAGAAGCGAAAATGTTACCTATATTTTTTCGGGAAGCAATAGACACCTTCTAGAGCAAATGTTTAATGACAAAACTCGTCCACTTTACCATCTTTGTGAGTTATTACGATTAGATAGAATTAAAGCAATAGACTTCAAAGGTTTTATTGAAAATCTATCAAAAAATAAATGGGGCAGCATTATTGATAATGATTGCTTTGAAGTCATTATGTTGCTTACGGAACGACATACATTCTATGTAAATAGATTATGTCGGCTATTATGGAGAAACGAACAAAAGCCTTTAGTGGAGACAATTAAACGCACTTGGGATCATTATGTTCATTCTGAACAATGGATTGCTGAAGATATTTCTAAGCTAACAGCTAATCAAAGAAATATTATGAAAGCATTGGCTAAACAACCAACAGTTGAAATATATGGAGAATATATTAGAAAATCTACAAATATTCCGGTCTCAAGCATTGAGAAAACTGTAGCATCATTACAAAAAATGGACATGATCTATTGTGATAATGATGGCTTCCATAGAGTGCTTGATCCTGCAATACGTTATTTTCTTTTGACAAAAACTTACCTTGCCCATCAAATAAAATAATACAAGAAAACTAGTTGCTTATTATTCTTGCTTTATTCAGATTTTTTCAACGGGAAATTTTATTCTTTTTCACAATGATTTTATCAGATTTTCATCCACCAGAAAAACGAACGTTTTTCTGGTGAAAGAAGTGAAATTATAAAATCATTATTGTGAGCCCAAATGCAATTAACGTGAGCCAGGAAATTTATAAAGTCATTGAATGTGAGCCGAGATTTTAGGATAGAGTCAAATAATGTGAGCCCATTTTTGGCGATAAGTGCGAGCCCGTGCGTTTATGAAAGCGAGCCGTAACAACTAACCCAATGGGAAAAGCATTTTTCCAAATTGCGGGCGTCTTCGCAGAGCTGTCTTTATCGCAGATATTATTATCTGAATTAGCCAAGCATTTTGAATGATTTTTTTTCATTTTCTAGCTCCACTATCAATGGTCGTGTATAAATTATAGCTTTAAAATAAGTATTTTTTCTTTCAAAGCAAATAGGTTCTTTTCAGTTTTTAATTTACTGTTTCGATTTAATTCAATTAATGATAAAAAATATATATCTAAACGGTCATTTATAAGATCTAAGACACATGTATTATTAACTTTATTTAATGGTCGTTATTAAATGTATACCACATGTGTTTTAAGGTTATGATATGCATTTCACGTATGAGATCTTACTCTGATACATTTTCCGTATACACTGGGCAATATAAAGAAAAAGTTTTACTCTTAATTATTTGCTTCACAATGTAATTTCTTATTTACGGTACATCTAACAGATGAATCTGAACGAATTTCTAATGGTTGTTCATTTACATAGCGTTTATTAATACAATAGACAAAATACCGTAATCCAGGTTTTGAATACACAGTTTGGTTTTGGTTTTCCAGCGAAAATACGGTTTGCTTATTCTTTTCAATCAAAAAAACTTTTTGGCCTGTCTTATCTTTATTTAAGAAGTCTATCTCTATGTCTAATTCAATATGATCTAACTGCCAAAAATTAGCTTCTGGATGGGAGAAATAATGCTTCGAAAGACAACTTGTTGCGTGAAGCGTAACTGAAAAAAGTGAAAAAAATAGAAAAACTACTACTTTAATATTTTCTCTTTGAAAATTATAAAAAAGTCTAAGCATAATATTATTAAATCAGAAAATAGTGTAATATTTAGATGTGCAAACGGGTATGCCAAGTGTCTATTTGAATTGTTTTCCAAAATAAGAACCAAAGTTTCTTTATATCCTAAGACTATAATAGTAATAGCTAAAATGATCAAAAGATAAGAAATAATCCAAACCCAAAGGAAAATTCTTGCCTTTATGTTCCACATAAGCCAAACATGTCCTGTTAACAACAAAATATTTAGCTGCAATAAGACACCTAAATAATTTTGCCCAAATGGCACTAAATTCGTTAATTGCGGACACATTTCTGGGCACATTATTATTTCCTTTGAGAAAACCAATATCCAATGCACACCAATTTATCATTTATTTGATAAAAGTTATTTTTTTAGTAGCTTACTTTTTTGAGACCACAATTCAATAGAATATATCTACCTAATCAAATTCAAAAAAATCAGTACTGGCCTTATTCTAACTGAATTCATGGGCAATACAAGATAAAAATTTCTTAGTTCTCAATCTCGAAAAAAATACTCTCATCAAACGACCGTTTTACGATAATTAAAATATGCTATTGACAACATATTACTTTAAGCACATACTTATATCATGAACTGGGTAATTAACTTTTATGACGACTTCGAAACTGAATTTGATGAACTGTCTGAAGTTGTTCAAAATGAATGTTATGCCCATTTAAAATTATTGGAAAAGTTTGGGCCAGAATTAGGTCGTCCCCACGTTGACACACTAAACGGTTCAAAACATTCCAATATGAAAGAACTTCGTTTTAATGCCGATGGAGGCGTTTGGCGACTTGCTTTCGCATTTGATCCCAAAAGACAGGCTATCCTGCTCATCTGCGGCGATAAATCAGGCTCTAGCGAAAAAAGATTTTATAAACAATTGATAAAAAAAGCAGATGAACGGTTGAATCATCACTTAAAGAATTTGTAACGAGGCTTATTATGGCTACATCACTTCAAGATAAATTATCTGCATTACCAGAAAAAAGACAGTTAGCAGTACAAAACAGAGCTAATGAACTTATCTCTCAAGAAATGACACTGCGTGATTTGCGCCTTGCATTAGAAAAAACACAAAAAGATCTCTGTGAGTCTCTTCATATCACTCAAGATGGCGTTTCTCGATTAGAAAAAAGATCTGATCTTCTATTATCAACATTGAACAAATATATTGAGGCTCTCGGTGGAAAACTCAAAATAACAGCGGAATTCCCCAATAGACCGACAGTTTCAATTCATCTTTTGTCCGATATTGTCGCTTATTAATATCTTCTAAATCGATTAGTAGACAATAGTTGTCTACTAACTAGCACATACGATTTAAGAGGCGATCATCCCCTACCCTATTCTCATGTCTCTCAATTTATAAATTCGGAGACAGCTCAGGTTCCAAACATGCTCTGAGAAATGCAACTTTACTTGTATTTATTTAAGTGATCTCGTTGAATCACGGTTTCAATAATACTATCTAGTTTTTATCAGCGTTAACTCGCGACCCTTACCTGATAAAGCTAAATTAACCCACGCGGTTGGCTCAGGTAAATAGTTTTTTGCTCGTTCTGGCCATTCCACGCAACATAAAGAAGGTCCTACAAAACATTCGCGCCATCCTAAAAATTCTAACTCTTGTGGATCCGCTAAGCGATATAAATCAAAGTGATAAATCGTAAAAGCATCTAGTTCATACACTTCTAAAAGAGAAAAGGTAGGACTTTTAATAGCTCCTTTGACACCTAAATGACGAAAAAGGGAACGAATCAACGTGGTTTTGCCTGCGCCTATTTCCCCTTGAAAATATAAGGTCGTTTGTTTCGTAGGATCAATTAATTGAGCCAATTCAAGCGCATAATCTTGAGTGGCTTTTTCATCAGCTAAATGACAAGTATGGGAATAATTCATGGGCTAATAAACTCCGTCGAATTCCTAAAGTAGATGTTTCTTTTAACGCCCATTCTCCCGCCCGAGCATGCAACCATACACCATATGATGCAGCGTCCCACAATGAGCATCCTTGAGCTACTAATCCACCCATTACACCACTCAAAACATCTCCCATGCCGGCCGTTGCCATGGCAGGATTATGGCTATCATTTTCATAAATGGGGTGAGTTTTTCCATCACATACTAAGGTACCAGCGCCTTTCAGTACAACAATGCCATTTCGTTGTTTTTGTATGGCTTGAACAGATTCTTGTCGGGCTTCTTGTATTTCAATAATTGAGCATTTTAATAAGGCAGCAGCTTCTCCTGGATGAGGTGTTAAAATCCAATTATCACGACTCACATGCATTTCAGATAATAAACGTAATGCACCACCATCCATCACGCAAGGCAAGTTTTTTTGCGCTAATATATACTGTAAGGCTTCTTTACTCCAAGAAGAGTTTCCCGTTCCTGGTCCAACAACACATATACTTGCTTTTTTAAACAAGTTTGCAATTATTGGTAAATTTTGAGAAATTTCTGAGACACCATAACCCATCACTTCAGGACATCGGGCTAATAGTGCAGGAATATGCTCTGAACGGGTAATAACTGAAACTAAGCCCGCACCCACTCGTAAAGCAGCTTCTGCGGCTAAACATGCCGCCCCTCCCATGCCAATGTCCCCTCCCACAATTAATACATGTCCATAGTCTCCTTTATGGCTATTAAGCGGACGGGGTGGCAATGGAGAAAGCATGTTAGTCTCCTATTTTACCACTTTTAAATGGGGCTTACGGGTTGTTTTAGGTGGCATAGGAGGTGGTTCTGGCAAATCAGGGGATTTAGATAAATCAACCTCATCAAATTTATCAATTTCCTCATCGGGAAAGGTCATGCCCTCCCCATTTTCTTTTGCATAAATAGCTTTTACTGCAAAAGGAGGAACGCATACCTGATAGCTTATGCCGGAAAAACGTGTTGTAAAAACAATGCGATCATTTCCAATTAACAGTCCTCTTGTTGCATCAGGAGAAATATTTAAAACAATATTTCCATCTTGCCCAATATACTGTTCAGGGACTTGAACATGCTTCATCTCTGTATTAACCAGAATATGAGGAACCCAATTGTTGTCTACAATCCATTCATATAGAGCACGAATTAAATAAGGACGATTCGATATTGCCATAGCACTAACCTTAATTAAGCAATTTCCAGTTCGCGTTCAGCTTCTGTTAAGCTCGCTTGGAAAGATTCACGTGCAAACACACGACGCATATAATCACCAATCGCTGCTGTATGAGGCAATTCAAATTTCATTTGATTCAAACGCCATAAAAGTGGTGCTACACAGCAATCTAATAAAGAAAACTCATCATTTAAAAAATAAGGCTTATCGGAAAATACCGGCTCAATAACCAACAAACTTTCTAATAATTGCTTACGCGCGCGTGCTACATCTTTTGGTTGACCACGTAAAATAATCTTTAGCAAAGAATACCAATCATTTTCAATGCGATACATCATCTTGCGTGCTTCCGCGCGCGCAACAGGGTACACCGGTAATAAAGGAGGATGAGGAAAACGCTCATCTAAATATTCCATAATAATATGGGGGTGATATAAAACCAATTCCCTGTCCACTAAAGTAGGTGTTGAACCATACGGATTCAAGTCCAATAAATCTTCCGGCATATCTTCGGCACTTACTGAATGAATATCAACATTGACCCCTTTCTCCGCTAACACGATACGCACTTGATGGCTATAAATATCATCAGTATCTGAAAAAAGAGACATTACCGTACGTCTTGCAACTACCGCCATAATTTTTACCTCTATCTATAATTAAAAATGTTGCGTAATTATAGCACAATAAAACGCATTTTTTTCGTTCTTAAGAATTTTTTTATTACTTTTATGTAGAATTATTAAGCCAGTTGTCTGCCCCATACCCGTTCCATTACCTTTAATGGAGACTTGTCTGGATTTTGCATTCCTTTTACCGGCAACATAAAGGTTTGCTCACAACAAAATTGTCCAGCCGTTGCAGCATGGGATGCTTGATCCGTATAAACAATCCAGGAACCACCAGCTGCAAGATCTAATGTTTGTTGTTTTACTGTCTTCTGATAGTCCAAATCTGCCTTCATCGTGTCATGCAACATTAACATCAATGTATCATATTCGGTTCTGTATCCTTTAGTAATTTTCAAATGTTTTAATAGATGACGATAAATCGCCGGTGTACTTTTTAATTGTGGTTTAAAATAATCTACAACAGATTCAAAGGTATCACCTAATCGCCAAACACGGGGCTTTCCATGTGGGTTAATATTACTAAATACCCTCAGTAAACGACGGCCTTGATTAGGCGATGAAGGAAAAGCATCCACATGAAGCCGGGTATCATCTTTTCGATAAGAAGGCGCTTGCCGTCCTGCGATTTCCACTGGACGAAAACTGGTACGTGCGGTTATTAAACTGGATTGGTAATGTGGAAATAATTGCTGAATCATTGACTCAGAAAATGTGGCATAACGTTGCATTAGTTTTTTTAAAGCCGGTAAATTTGGATTGGTTTCTTCCAGGGCTTTTAATTGTTGGTTATTAGGGTTATAACTAATGTTCTTGCTTTTTTTAGCTGGCACTAAATCTGGTGTCAATAAGGAATTTTCATCTTTTTCTAAATGAAAAGATAAATTAGGAAAATAAATAACCTGCCCATTTTCTAAGGCTTCAATGGCTTCTTGGCGTATTTCACTCTTCGCACACAGTTGCTCAAATTCATCCCATGTATTGGCTGTAAATGTTTTAATCATGTTTCACCTCTTACCTTTTTGTTTTAAGATACCAGACATTTTTCCTGCTGTGAGTATACATTGTATAAAAATCAAAGTCCTAGTACAATCCACACCATTATGCGCGTTTTAGGTATTGAGTCGTCTTGCGACGACACAGGTATAGCTATTGTGGACACCAAACATGGTTTGTTAGCCCACACTATTTTCAATCAAACTGCTTTACATATCCCTTATGGCGGCGTACTGCCCGAAGTTGCCTCCCGTGATCATTGTCGTAAAATAATCCCTCTTATTAAACAAACACTTGCTGAAGCCCATTTATCTTTAAAAGATATTGATGGAATTGCTTATACTGCCGGACCAGGATTAGTCGGGGCTTTATTTGTCGGTGCTTCTTTTGCTCGTAGCCTTGCTTGGAGTTTAAATATACCCTCCATTGGTGTTCACCATATGGAAGCGCATCTTTTAGCACCTATGTTAGAAGAAAAAAAACCTGAGTTTCCTTTTTTAGCTTTGTTGGTATCCGGCGGGCATACTATGTTACTTTTGGCTCACTCTTTTGGGCATTATGAATTGTTAGGTGAAACCTTAGATGATGCAGCCGGCGAAGCATTTGATAAAACCGCTAAGTTATTAGGTTTTCCTTATCCCGGAGGCCCTCATCTTTCAAAACTAGCCCAACATAAACCATACCACAAGTACCGTTTTCCTCGTCCTATGACGGACAAGCCAGGACTTGATTTTAGTTTTAGCGGTTTAAAAACCTTTGCCCTTAATACATGGACCAATAGCGCTCAAGACGAACAAGCCAAAATAGATATTGCCTATGCATTTCAAGAAGCTGTCGTCGACACTTTATGCATTAAAATTAAGCGTGCTTTAAAAGAAACCGCTGCAAAACAACTCGTCATCGCAGGTGGTGTCAGTGCCAATCATTTATTGAGAGAGAAACTTGGTAAGCTTTCTGAAGAATTCTCAGTGAAACTATTTTTTCCTCGATTAGAGTTTTGTACCGATAATGGTGCCATGGTGGCGTATGTAGGTAGCGAATATCTCAAACAGAATATTCACGATAAAAATTTAGATATTGCGGTTCGCGCCCGTTGGCCGATTGGGAATAAATAACATTAAATATCCGAATAAATCAACTATGTAATTTTTTGGGCTAGAGATGGCTCTAAGATAATTTTCCATGTAGGGGCGGGTCTTGTACCCGCCCACAATAACGTGCGGGTACAAGACCCGCCCCTACTATTAATAACGATACCATTCTGTTTTGAAGGGACCTTCTACTGGAACTTGGATATATTTTGCTTGTTCTGGCGTTAACTGAGTTAATTTCACACCCAATTTATCCAAATGAAGGCGCGCTACTTTCTCATCCAATAATTTTGGTAATACGTAAACACGGTTGTCATAGGTTTGACCTTTTTCCCATAAATCAATTTGCGCTAACACTTGGTTAGAAAAAGACATCGACATAACAAAACTTGGGTGTCCAGTTGCGCAACCTAAGTTTACTAAACGTCCTTCGGCTAAAATAATTAATCGTTTACCATCAGGGAAAATAACATGATCCACTTGGGGTTTAATGTTTTCCCATGGATGTTGTCTCAACGAGGCAATATCAATTTCGGAATCAAAATGTCCAATATTGCAAACTATCGCCTGATGCTTCATTTCAGCCATATGGCGATATTCAATGACATGATGATTACCTGTTGCTGTCACAAAAATATCACCAATAGGTGCCGCTTCTTCCATGGTTACTACACGATATCCTTCCATTGCTGCTTGTAACGCACAAATAGGGTCAATTTCAGTAATTAATACAGTTGCCCCTTGGCCTCGTAATGTTTGTGCACATCCTTTACCTACTTCACCATATCCGGCAACTACCGCAATTTTACCTGCGATCATCACATCTGTTGCTCGCTTAATGCTATCTAGTAACGATTCGCGGCTACCATAGAGATTATCAAATTTACTTTTAGTCACAGAATCATTCACGTTAATAGCAGGAATCTTTAATGCCCCTTTTTCTGCCATTTCATATAAACGATGGACACCTGTGGTAGTTTCTTCGGAAACCCCTTTCACTTGCGCTAAAATTTCTGGATAACGTTCGTGTAATATTATCGTTAAATCTCCACCATCGTCTAATAATAAATTAGGTGTCCAGCCATTAGGGCCCTTGATAGTTTGTTCAACACACCACCAATATTCTTCTTCTGTTTCACCTTTCCAAGCAAATACAGGAATACCTTGAGCAGCAATGGCTGCTGCGGCATGATCTTGGGTCGAAAAAATATTGCAAGAAGACCAACGTACTTCCGCACCCAACTCACATAGCGTTTCAATTAACACCGCGGTTTGAATGGTCATATGCAAACAACCTGCAATTCGTGCACCTTCTAAAGGTTTTTTTCCTTTATATTCGGCACGTAAGGACATTAATCCGGGCATTTCAGTTTCAGCAATGGCAATTTCTTTTTTGCCCCATTCAGCCAATGATAAATCCGCTATTTTATAATCGTGAGTTGTCATGAAAAGGTTCCTATTAAATGTTTAAGTTACTCAAATTATATCAAGATATAAAAGAGACTAAAAGAAAATTATTTCTATATTTCAAAATATAGAAACTACTTCTCCGCCACGCTATCCATTTGAAAGCGATTTTGGGCAAGTGAATAAAGTGGTCGCCAAAAAAAGCAGTTAAAAGCAAGGACAAACAAACACATAATGACAGTCCCTAAGGCAACACGAGAAAAATCCCCGCTTTCAGTAAATTGATGAATATAAGTTCCAAGCCCTTGTGCTTTTAAGGTTGTTTGTCCCCAACTTACCCACTCAGCAACAATACTCGCATTCCATGCGCCCCCTGCTGCAGTAATAGCTCCTGTCACATAATAGGGAAAAATGGCAGGAAATCCTAATCTTCTCCACCAACAAAAACCTTTAACACTAAAATTTTCTGCTACTTGCCATAAATCTACTGGGATTCGTGATGCTCCTGCAATAACATTAAATAAAATATACCATTGGGTTCCTAAAATCATTAAAGGACTGAGCCAAATATCGACGTTCAGATGAAACATTACAATGGTTATTACCACTATCGGATAAATTAAATTAGCCGGAAATGCGGCACAAAATTGAATAATAGGTTGAGCTAAGGAAGTCCATCGAGGACGCATTCCAATCCAAACTCCAACTGGAATCCAAATTAAAGAACATAAAAAGATTAATATAATAATTCTCAGTGAGGTCAATGTACCTAAAAAAAGCACATGCAAAATTTCTGCATAGGACGCTGTATTTAAAAAGAACCGTATCATTATAAAACTTGATACCCCAATAATTACTGTTGTAATGACGCGCCAAAAAAGTGTAGACCAAGCCACATTGGCTACTATCGACGTTTTACTGGAAGGACGTTGCCATTTTTTTTTCACTTGTGGCCATTGGTGATGGAGAAAAACAAACAATTTTAAGTTTACAAAATAATCAGATAACAAGTCGAAAAAATCACGAAGATAATATAAAAAACGCGTTTTTTGTAGCAAATTAAATAACCATGAAGAATAGGTAGTATCATCCGATGCACCCTCCGTCCTAAATTTTTCTGACCATTTCATTAAAGGACGAAAGAGGCATTGATCATATAAAAAAATCACTACCAACATGGTAAATACAGCATAAAATATTGCTTTGGTATTAGAGTTATCAATCGCCACGGCAATATAGGAGCCAATGCCAGGTAAGTGTATAGACTGATTGGAGACCAAGATGGCTTCTGACAAAACCACAAAAAACCAACTTGCCGATACAGACATCATCATATTCCATAATAATCCTGGTAAAGAAAAAGGGACTTCCATTAACCAAAATTTTTGCCACGCAGACAAATGAAATACTTCAGCGGCGTCCTTAAGCTCATTCGGTAACATTTTTAAAGATTGATAAAAACCAAAGACCATATTCCATACTTGTGCTGTAAATATAGCAAAAAGACAGGCACACTCCGGCCCAAGCAAACTACCAGGGAAAAGTTGAATAAACCCAACGACCGTAATGGATAAAAAACTTAAAACGGGTACCGATTGCAAAATATCAATTGCTGGAATAATCCATTGCTCCGCGCGGCGACTTTTCGCTGCCCATGTTCCAATAACAAACGTAAAAATTAATGAAAAAAACAAGGCAATAAAGAGGCGAAGAACCGTAAGCAATGCATACTCAGGAAGATAACTTGGATCCAATGATATAGGCAGCACTTCTCCGACTGAATAAGGAGCTGCCATTTGCCTTGCCCCCCAGGAAAGGCCAAAAATCAATGCAAAAATAGCCAGTAATGCCACAAGATCCCACCCATTAATTCGACGCTCACTAGGGTTTTGTGGGGAAGAATAATATTGGGTAGACATGTGTTGTATTACTCACGACAAATTTTTAAATGGTTTGCTTTAGCAAAAGCTAATAATGACTCATAAAGCTCAGGATTAGTTTGCTTTAAAATAGGATCTAATATAACACATTTATTCCCTTCGTCAGTAACGCTTGGAAGTAATAAAGGAGAATAATGCAATCGGCAATCTTTAAAGGTAGCTAAATTTCCGCTGACTCTTTCCGCCCAATCACTCGGACGAAACGTTTTGCCTTCTTCGGTAATCCCTTCAATTACAACACTTTTCTCTTTTTTTATATCATTCATAATTATAATTATAGTATAACAAGCAAGTATACTCTGCGCACTGAATTTTCGGTTTTGTTGCAGCCCTCATTCGCATCCTCATGTACTACTTGTACACTTCGGTGCTCATGCCGGTCTGCGCCACATCGAAAACTCAATTGCTTTGAGTATCCAACTTACTTGACATCAAAAGGTATTCATTTTCCTTCTTTCATCTCATTCGGGGAATCTAATTCTTTAGGGGAGCTGGCATTATTTTGCGGTTCCCTTACATAAGAGTCTTGTTGAGAGTTAGGCGGACGGATACCTTCTTCTTTTAACGCTTCAACAATGATTAAAATAATCTTCGAGCGTACAGCAGCTCTTTTATGTTCAGCAATATTAATAAAGTAACGCACATGAAATTCAATTAACGCATCTGAATTTATAAAATACACTTCAGGTTCTGGATTAGATAACACCTCTGGAATTTCATGTAATAAGCCAAGAATCATTTGTTGTACAGCTAGAGGGTCTTCTACATGCAGAATTTTCATCGGAATAACCGTTCGAACAATGCTATCCTGATGCGTCCAATTCATAAAAGGCCGCATGAAGATTTCTGAATTGGGTACCATAACTTCCATATGATCCCAGGAGCGAAGTTGCATCGCTCTAATACCAATATGGGTGACTTCCCCCTCATAATTGCCAATGGACACAATATCACCTTCTTTTACAGAACGTTCAATTAATAGCATTAACCCACCAACAATATTATTAGCAAAATCCCGCAGCCCAAAACCGAGACCAACCGCTAGCCCCCCAAGGATGACTGATATGCCTGTCATATCAATACCTAAAATACGTAAAGTAATGATAGCACCGAAGGTAATAATCAAATATTGAGAAAGCACAGCTAAACTATTACGTATACCAATATCTTTGGAATTACGGAATAACCACCGATAGGCAAACTCTCGCGTCCATTTGGCCAACCAAAAAATAAAACTCACGAGAATAATAAATTGAACAATATTTAAGGGAGTTACATCCATGCCTGAAAAAGAGAAGAACGTATAATTAAAAAACTTTTCCATCGTCACAACAACAATAGAATTATGGTGCCATCCTAAAACTAAACAAATACTACCAATCATGCATAAGAAAAGAAAAACCCTAAATAAACGATCAATGGGTTTTAAAAACGCTTCACTCCACAACCAGCCTTGACTCAATCGTCGGATCATCCATTCTGAAGAAATATCTAAGGCATCGGCTAAGAGGCCGCGTAAAATCATATAAGTGGCCACTACCAAAATAAGCGCTGCTTGATAATAAATCAAAATCCACGATAAATTGATATAACCAAATAATCCAAGTGCTGTACTCACAAAGAAACAAAAGGGTAATACCCAACAAACTGTCCGTACTGTTCGGCTGAGGTATTTTCGATGTGCGAAGATAGGATCGACAAGAGCAGGAATAACATGCCTTGCACGAATTAATACAATAGAAACGGTTAAAAGGAAAGCCATAAAAAGACGATTAGATATTTCAAAAACGGCCCCACCAATATCAAACTGTTTTGACAAAACCACTAAAACAGTCGCCCATCCTCCTACAATAAAAACCCACTTAAGACGATGATAAAGGCGTACGTCATGTCCTTGCGTATCACTTTCACGTTCCACCAACATAATACGGGCAACTCCCATAATAACGCGAAAACAAAACCAAATAAGTGCAGTGTAAAATAAACCTATGTAAGCATCAAAACTGATTCCGGCAAAACTAAGCACAAACCAAGCATACAAAAAGATACAAAGCGTCCCCCAGTTGCGACAAAAAATTTCCGAAAGTATGTAAACAATATTTGCAGCTGTTCGGTGACGATTTTTTGAAAATTTTTCCGAAAGAAAACGAAAGTATTTTCGCCCCAACCACCAAACAACGCCGGTTAATATCAATAATAAACCACTCACAACCAAATGAGTCGTTGCATTCACTGCCACTATGCCTTGCCAAGTTTGCTCCCATAAACTACCAAAATAAAGCATAATAAGCTTGGGTAAACCCATGAGTTGGTACACGAATCCAGAAGCGAACGCAGCGTTTTCTTTTAACAATGCTTGACGTTTAGCAACCATAGCACTTAAGTAGCTTTGAAGAGCCGATTGAATTTCAAGCATAGACTTCTGCTGGACATTCAATTCACTAACCAAGCCTGACATTCGATGGTTTAGCTGGGTAAGATTTTTCTTTAAATTAATTGCATTCTGGGAAGAAATCCAATGTTGCTCAAACGCATGTTGAATCAGAATTTCCTGTTTTTTTACCAGCTGTTGGTGCTGTTTTAATGCGTGTGATACTTCCTCTAATGTGCTAGTCTCATCATTGAGGGCATTTTTAAAGGAATCGATTTTGGTACTACCATTTATTTCTTGTTGCAAACTTTTAAAAATATCCACTAATTTCTTTTCTTGAATAGTCGCCTCTAATAACATCACTTTCAAATTACTTAACTGAACCTGCTGGGTATAATAAAATAACTCACTTCTTTCAATTATCTCGTCAGATAGCAACATTTTTGGATTGCTATCAGTTTTAGGAATGGCTTTTTTTTGATTTAATGCATTAATTTTCATCAGCCAGGAATCCATCAATTGTTGTTCCATTAAAATCTGCTGATGTAACTCTTGAATAACTTCTTTTTTCTCCATTGATTCAAGACGTAATGAACATACCTCTAAATAATGATGGTATAATGCACTTAACTCTTTCGCTAATGCTAAATTATTGGTTAATACTTCTGTTTCTTTTTGATTAAGTCGAATCAATTCTTCTGTCGATTGTAACCGATGGGCTAAAACCATTTTTTCAGGAGAAGCTTGCTCGCTGAGTAAATGAACTTGTAATTGTTTTTGCATGTCAACTAACTTATCCCCTCTCTGTTGCACATTTTTAAGAGATTGAGATAACTCGTTACGTTGCAAATTAGTCATTTCCACATGCATTTTAATTTGTCTGCGCAACTGAATTACTTCTTGATAACTTATCGCAGAATCTTCTTCAAACTTAATTTTTTCTTCTTTAAGTTGAGCCACTTGACGCGTCAATAATTCTTGTTGTTCCGAGAGCAATAGAATTTGTTGGGCAATATTTTTTAAAGAAGTGCTATAAGGACGAGCACCTGCAGTTTGTATTCCAAAACCACTAAAAATAAAACATGCAAAAATAACAGCGAGAAATAAACGGGCGACTTTCTTCATTGATAGGTAGTTTCTTTATAAGTTGACAAAATGGAGCAATTATTGTACACAAAAAGCTATTTGAGTTCAATTTCATTAGGTTCCCATGGCTATAAAATTATCATATACTGGGCTAATATTAATGGCCAAGTAATTGTAAAGATAAGGGTGATGCTTAAAAAAGTAAGAAGTTCATGTTTAATCAGCCTTCTTTTAAAATTTTTCAATGTTGCATTTAGCTTATACTGCGCGCTCGTTCTTTTAAATGCTTGTTCAGATAATAATGCACCAGAAAAACATCCAAACAATCTCCTACGTATTGACATAAGTGCAGAAGTACCGACCCTGGATCCCCAATTGCAACAAGACACAACTTCTGCACGTGTTTCTTATGATTTATTTGCTGGGCTCGTTGATTTTGATCAACACAATAACCCTATTCCAGGAATGTCCGACCATTGGACCATTACTCCTGATGGCAAAACCTTCACGTTTCATCTTCGACCCAATCTAAAATTTTCAGATGGAACTTCCATTACTGCGCACGATTTTGTCTATTCTTGGCAGCGTTTAGTAAATCCTTCAACTGCTTCACCTTATAATTATTTATTGGAGCACGTCGTTAATAGTGAGGCTATTATGCAAGGAAAAATGCCTGCAACCGCTCTCGGTGTTTCTGCGCCGAATGATGATACTTTTATTGTCAAATTAGCAACTCCTGATAGTTCTTTCATTGATAAATGTACCATGCCAAATTTAGCCGCTGTTTCTCAAAAAATTATTGAACGATTTGGGCTTCATTGGACCGATGTCGGAAAAATGGTAACTTCTGGTGCCTATCGATTAAAAGAACATGTTATTAATGGGTATATTTTGGCAGAAAAAAATCCCTATTACTACGAATCAAAATCTGTTCGTATTCCCGCTGTTAAATATTTTCCTTTTGAAGATGCCAATACTGCCATTGCCAGTTATGAATCGGGTGGATTAGATATGACAGGAGATGCTATTCCTATTAATCGCTATAAAACGTTGTTGGCAGAATATCCTACCCAATTACATACAGTGCAACAAGAAGGGTTGTATTATTACGACATTAATATGGCTTTACCAGAATTTCAAAATAAAAAAATACGTCAAGCTTTATCGATGGCAGTGGATCGGGAAGTCATTGCTAATCTGATTTTAGGTTCACACCCTAAACCACTATATTCGGTTATAACCAAAACTATCGCCAATGGAGAATATGCCGACATCGAATACGCTTGGGCAAAAGAAAGCAGAAAACAACAAATTGCTGAAGCCAAAAAACTTTATCAAGAAGCAGGATATGGCCCTAACCATCCGTTAAAACTCAGCATTTCTTTTAATACTAATGATGGTCATCAAAAGCTTGCTTTAGCTATTGCCTCCATGTGGAAACAAACACTCGGTGTGGAAACCAGCATTCAAAATGAGGAATGGAAAACATTTATTGATACACGAAGCCGGGGTGACTTTGTTATCGCCCGTGATGGGTGGATAGCTGATTATAATGCGATTTCAACCTATCTCCTATTATACGAGTGCAATAATCCACAAAATCATTCTAATTACTGTGATCCACGTTATGATCACTTAGTGGATAAAGGTAATACCGCTTTATCACCAGAAGCACAGGAAAAATTTTACCATCAAGCATTACAACTTGCATTGAATAACTATACCATTATTCCAATTTATCAATATACCTATCAACGATTAGTAAAACCCTATGTTTTAAATTATGATATCGAACACAATTATCTAAACCATGTTCAATCGAAATGGATGTATTTTGAATCTACAAAAAATGAAAAAAAGGATTAATGCATGTTGAAATTTTTTCTTAAACGACTTTTATTGGCTATTCCTACCCTTTTTTGTGTGATTACTATCGTTTTTTTTACCGTTCATCTTTCTCCGGGAAATCCTTTCGCTACCGAGCGGGTATTGCCACCAGAAGTAATGAAAACTATGTTGCATCGTTTTAACTTAGATTTATCAGTGTGGCAACAATTTCTTTTATATTGGAAAAATCTTTTACAGGGAAGTTTAGGTGAATCCTATAAATTTCTAGGACAATCCGTTAATGATGTCATCTTCCCGGATAATATGGGTGGTTTTTGGGTAACACTTCGTCTTGGTGTCTATGCAATGGCCTTTGCTATCCCTTTAGGTATTTTGTTTGGTTTTTATGCTGGCCTAAAAAAGGATTCAATTTTCGATCGAATCATTGTGAGCGGTAACATTTTTTTCACGACAGTACCAACCATGGTAACAGGCCCCCTGCTTGTTTTACTGTTTTCAGTAACACTAGGTTGGTTTCCATCCAGTGGCTGGGGAAATGGGAATATTGAATATCTTTTCCTTCCGGTATTAGTGCTTACCTTAAGTTTTATGCCCACCATCGCGTTCGTCTCACGGGGCAGTCTTATCGATGTATTAAACACTAATTTCATTCGTACCGCCCGTGCGAAAGGATTGTCTCACCAAACCATTTTATTTAAACATGCTATTCGTCCGGCTTTAATTCCCGTGGTTTCTTTATTAGGGCCGCTGTTTGCCGGTATTTTGGCAGGGACTGTGGTCACAGAGCGCGTGTTTGCACTTCCAGGATTAGGTGTTCTGACTACCAATGCTGCCATGAACCGAGATTATAATCTCATCATGGGCATCACTGTTTTTGGTAGTATGCTCACGATTATTTTTAATTTGTTGGTGGATTTATGTTATTCCCTTCTCGATCCGAAAATCAAACAATAAACAACAGTTTTAGACTTACTGTATTTCGCCGCTTTGCACATCATCCACTCGCATTAAGTTGCTTAGCCATACTGATTTTATTAGCGCTATTATGCCTCTGTGTTCCCATTTTTAGCCACCACCATTACAGTGATACTCATTTTGAAAGTATTCTTTCCCCACCTAATGGAGAGTTTTGGTTTGGAACGGATGGACTTGGCCGAGATTTATGGGTACGCTGTTTTATTGGGGGCCGTGTTACCTTCGAAATTGCCTTTGCCGCAACCTGTGTTATTTTAATTATTGGTGTTATATATGGCGCAGCTGCTGGATTTATCGGTGGAGCTATAGACAATATGATGATGCGGGCAGTAGATGTTCTTTATGGCATTCCTTTTCTATTTTTCTGCATTTTATTACTCGCTTTATTCGGACACACTAAATTTGTATCTTTTATGGCAATTGCCGCTCTGGGATGGCTCGATATGGCAAGGGTCGTGCGCGGTCAAACCTTAAACCTAAAACAACAAGAATTTATTGATGCCGCTAAAATTTCAGGCTTAAACCAATGGCAAATTATTTTTCGTCATATTATTCCCAATTTATTTGGTGTCGTTATTATTTATTCGGCCCTTACCATCCCTAACATGATTGTTTTATCTGCTGTTTTAAGTTTTTTTGGTTTAGGGGTAATGGAACCTATGACCTCATGGGGGTTATTAATCAGTGATGGAGTTCAAAATTTAGATAACTGGTGGCTCTTGCTTTTTCCAGCTGGTCTCATGACCCTAACATTACTTTGTTTTGCATTTGTTGCCAACGGTCTTCGTGACGCTTTAGATCCTCGATAAGGGAAAAATTATGCTTAAAGTTAACCATCTCAGCATTCACTATAAGACATCCAAAAATGCCCCATTAATCCACGCAGTTAACAATGTTTCTTTTACTGTTAATCCCGGGGAAATAGTAGGTATTGCGGGAGAATCGGGTTCTGGCAAAAGCCAAACGGCATTGGCATTAATGCAGTTATTACCTAAAAATGCCTATATCGATGGTTCTATTCGCTTTATGGATCAAGAAATACTTAATCTACCTCTTGAAAAAATAAATAAAATTCGCGGGAATCAAATCACCATGATTTTCCAAGATCCTATGACAGCATTAAATCCTTATCTGACCATTGCCTCTCAAATGACAGAAGTTCTTATGCTTCATCAAGGAAAAAGCTACCAAGAATCATTTAAAATATCGATAGATTTATTAGATTTAACACGGATTCCCGACGCTAAACATCGAATTCATGATTATCCTCATGAATTTTCGGGTGGCATGCGGCAACGAGTTATGATTGCGATGAGCTTACTTTGCCATCCTAAATTGCTTATTGCTGATGAACCCACTACTGCATTGGATGTTACCACGCAAGCCCAAATTTTACATATTCTTAAAGATTTACAACGTGATTTTAATATGGCAATTTTAATGATTACTCATGATATGGGTGTCATGGCCAGAATGGCTGATCGTGTGCAAATTTTCTATAAAGGCGAGCTCGTTGAAACCGGCACTGTGGACAGTATATTTTACTCTCCTGAACATTCTCACACCCAAGCATTATTGGAAGCCGTTCGTTTAGACGTTGCCCCTCGTGTCTCCCAAGAAAAAATATTGAAACAGAATAACCAGCCTCCATTACTCATCATTGCCAATCTTTCCATTCACTTTTATTTAAAAAAAGGATGGTTTCAATCACCTCAAATTCTACAAGCAGTGAAGAATGTTAGTTTTAACGTATATACGGGAGAAACACTAGGTATTGTTGGTGAATCAGGTTGTGGAAAATCTTCTTTAGCACGAGCACTAGTTGGACTAAATCCCATTGCTGAAGGCAGTATTACTTTTAATAATATTCCTTTATCCCATTTATCGGAAAAACAGTGGCATCCTTTAAGGCAATCTATTCAACTTATTTTTCAAGATCCCGTTGATTCTTTAAATCCACGCATGACCGTACTTGAACTTATTGCTGAACCGCTAAAAATTTATCATCCAAATCTATCTAAAACAGATATTATTAGCCAAGTTGCTGAAATGGTTAAAGCTGTTGGGTTAGAGGAAGAGCATTTGTATCGATATCCACAAGAATTTTCCGGAGGGCAATGCCAACGTATTAATATTGCCCGAGCATTAATTTTAAAACCTTCATTACTGATTTGTGACGAAGCAACGAGTGCTTTGGATGCCACTACCAAATTACAAATTATTCATTTACTCAAAAATCTAAAAACGCAATTTAACCTAACTATTATTTTTATTTCGCATGATCTGAATTTATTAAAACATTTATCGGATCGTATTGTGGTCATGTATGCGGGAGAGATTGTGGAAGTATCAGAGGATCCGGCAGTTCTCTATCAACATCCCAAACACCCTTATACTCAGGCACTTTTATCCGCTATTCCAGTTCCCGATCCACGTATTGAACATGAAAGATCCGAAAGTTGAAATTGCTAGATTTTGATATTAAATCTTACTAATAACATTCACAGAAAGACCTGTGATTTTAGAAATAATTAGTAGATTGGCGAAACCATTGTGTCACAATAAACTTTTCGCCTTTTTTAACTGCTTGGCCTGTATGCAACGTCAGTGGATGAGCCAATCCATTTTCATCCAAATTATACCAAATAAGTGCTTGTCCAGCTTTTGGGGTAAAACGCTTATCTAGTGTTGGAAAGTATGTATCACCGCCTTCTTCCACATCATTTAAGGTAATCATACAAGTCCACGTGCGATTACCATACTGGGCTTTAAATTTATTATAATCTTCATAGGCATCATAATGGTTATGGTAGAATCCATTTTCTTTATACCATTGTCCTTGGATTTTTTCTGAGTATTGAGTGGGTATGCCCATCAATGACAATATCTTTTGTTTCAATTGCTGGACAATGTTCTGCATCGATTCAGATTGAATTGACTCAAAATAAGTGGTGAAACTTGTCCGGGTTTCATCAATTTTACATTCTTTATGATCACCCGTGGTTGAACGGTCATTCTGCTCTCTTTGTATATCAATAATGGCTTTACATTCTGTTTCTGTAAGAAAATTAGGAAATATGTAAAAAGGAATGGGTACATCGACTCTTGTAGCACCAGCACCTTGCAAATAGCCAATAACATGATTTAGTTTAATCTCATCCTGTTTACGAAAAACATTTGGTATAAAGCGCAATTCATTAATGATAGTAAAGACATCATAGCCCTGCTCCACAAGATCATTATATATTCGTTGTTTGCTAACGCCGTTTTTTATATTTGACCAAATCCAGTTTTTCCAATCATCATTAAAAAAATGTTTATTCATAACTTTGGTTGTCCAATAGCCGCTCTGTTATCGAATTTAAGTGATGCATTTACTCCATCTGCATACACATAATGAAAAAAAGCTTGTACATAAGAAACCTCTTCCAATGGCTCTCGCCAATGTTTTACTAAAGGGCCCGCGTAAATCAACGCATCTCCCGGGTTCAAAAGAACCGTTATTTTAGGCTCATTTTCTGCAATAGTAACAGCCTCTTGATTTATATATGTTTTTGCATTCGCGAGGTAAAATGGCCATACTGATGTATTTGGCCACCCAAAAGCTACGCTCGCACTTACTTCACAGGCATTTCTATCCGTATGAGGCTTTAAAATATCACCTTTTTTGTATACACGGTAATAGCTATAAGTAGGAAATAAAGAGCGATTGAGCTGTTGCTCAATAATCGGTTGAAAATGCAACAAAAGCGATTCCATCAAAAAATCACCATATTTGCTGTGTGTATTCGGTACTTGTGCCGATTCATACGCTTCCGGACTAAAAGCATAAAATGATTGAAATTTGGCATAATTCACCATAATTTCACACCATGATTTTGGAATGATTTCCCGTATTATGATATATTTATTTTGCTCAAACTCAGCATTCATAACTGTTCTCATCATTTATTATAAAAAATTTTACCATGATACCGATTTCTTCACAAACTATGATAGAATCACGCCTCAACATTTAGGATACGTAAAAAAATATGCTTCAATTAAAAAACCTCTCCTTACGACGAGGAACACGCTTATTATTAGAAGATGTTAACTTAACCGTTAACCCAGGACAACGAGTCGGCTTGGTAGGAACTAATGGTGCTGGCAAATCTAGTTTGCTTGCGCTTATTTTAGGAAACTTAACCCCTGATACTGGAAGTATAAACCTTCCTGCAAATGTCAGCATTGCCCATTTAGAGCAAGAAATTCCTGCATTGGAACAGCCCGCACTTGATTATGTTATGGATGGCGATGCCGAATTACGTCGTATTGAAGCCGCTTTGGAGCATGAAACTGATGGCAACAAAATCGCCGAATTATATGGCGAAATGGGTGTGATTGATGGATATACAGCAAAAGCACGTGCAGCTCAATTAATGCATGGACTTGGTTTTGCTCCTGAAGAACAGCAACGTTTTGTCCGGGATTTCTCAGGTGGATGGCGTATGCGTTTAAATCTTGCAAAAACATTAATGAGCCGTGCTGATTTACTGCTTTTGGACGAACCCACCAACCATTTAGATCTGGATGCCATTGTTTGGTTAGAAGACTGGTTGAAAAACACAACCAGTACAGTTTTCTTAATCTCACACGATCGTGATTTCTTAGATAATGTTACGTCTCATATAGCCCATTTGCATAATCGCCAATTAAAGAATTACACCGGTAATTATAGTGATTTTGAACGGCAACGTGCTGAAGAAATATCTCAACAACAAGCCCAACAAGCGAAACAAGAACGGCAACGTGCGCATTGGCAAAAATTTGTCGATCGTTTCAAAGCTAAAGCCAGTAAAGCACCACAAGTTCAAAGCCGATTAAAAGCCTTGGCAAAAATGGAAGTTGCTGAAGCCTTACACGTCGATACACCTTTTCGATTTAGTTTTCGAGAAGCCCCTCCTTGCTCTAATCCATTACTCTCTTTGAGAGACGCAGAAATTGGATATGGTACCCATCCCATTTTAAAACACATTTCTTTATCGCTTACTGGCGATCAACGCATTGGTTTAATTGGTCCGAATGGTGCGGGAAAATCCACTCTCATGCAATGTATTGCAGGATTGTTTCCCCCATTGGCAGGTGAATATTTTAAAAACCCTGCTTTACGAATGGGCTATTTTGCGCAACATCAACTGGATAGTTTAGATTTACAAGCCTCACCTCTATTACATATTCAACGCATCAGTCCACAAGCAACTGAAAAAGAAATTCGTAATTACTTGGGTGGTTTTGCGTTTGTCGGTGATCAAGCCTTAAGTAAAATTGAGCATTTTTCAGGTGGGGAAAAAACACGTTTAGCATTAGCTATCCTTATTTGGCAAAGACCTAATTTGTTATTGCTGGATGAGCCCACCAACCATTTAGATTTAGAAATGCGCCATGCGCTGGTTGTTGCACTGCAAAATTATGAAGGCGCGCTAATTGTAGTGTCTCATGATCGCCATTTATTGCGTGCTTGTACCGATAGTTTTCTTTTAGTTGCCCATCAAAAAGCGGAAGAGTTTACAGGAGATCTTGACGCTTACGAACAATTATTAAAAAATTATCGTCGTAATGCTCAGACACCCACCATTGTAGCACCTGAAACAAATAGCAATAAATCTGATAATAAAGAACAACGCGCTAAAAATAATCGGTTAAAAAAAATTGAAGAAACGCTGATGAAGCTTAATGCTGAAAAAACAGCATTAGAAACTGAATTAGCACAATCTCATCTTTATGATGCCAATGACAAAACAGCGCTTAATCAGTTATTAGAGAAGCAAAAACAGCTAGTAAGTAAGTTAGAATCACTTGAAGAAGAATGGGTGGCATTAAGTTAAAAAATTGTGTTTCTTGAGACAAAATGGCAGAATGCCGTTTTTGTCTCAGAAGCGAAGGTTAGAATGATAAAATGGTCTAAGAAATGGTTTTTTTTGTTTACTATCATAATGGTAACAGGATGCACTTCTTTAGGGCCTAGCCGGGTAAAAATCGATCGCGTTCAATATAATGACATTGTACAAGAAACGGATAACGAGCAATTATTAAAAAATATCGTTCGCCTGCGTTATTTTCACTCAACCAATTATCTCGCCATTACGAATGTAACTTCTTCTTATAACCTGAGTCGCTCATTAACTGTTACCAACGTTTCCGAAAATTCCGCTACAACGAATTTGGCATGGGGAAGCATTGGTATTACACCGGGTGTAACTTACTCCGATTCTCCGACCATCTCTTATGTTCCTGTCACTGATGGCGAATTTATTCGTTCTATGCAGCGACCTGTACCCTTTGAAGATTTTACTCTCTTATCCAGACAAGCACCATTTGAACAAGGATTGCTAATAACGCTACTCGTGCAAAAAATGGGTGATTTAGATACCAATGTTACCATTGTTAACAATACCGTCATTTTCTCAAAAGAATATCACCAATACGATCGTTGCTTTAAATTATTACGTAAAATGTTCCGAGAAAAAGTAGTTACATTGCAACCGTATGCTTTTAATAAAAAGGCTGCCTTAGTTTTACAATTTAAACAAGGTTATGAAAATTCTGCGGATGCACTTACAGTAAAGAAAATTCTTCATATTCCCTCCAATAGCCCTAATATTATTTTGATGGAAAAAGCTGATTACGGTCAATTAAAAAATAAATCGGGTATCTTAGTTCCAGAAGATTCTCAACCAAAATTACGCAATGTTGTATATGTACAATTACGCTCTATTAACGCAACCCTTGGATTTGTTGCTCGTGGCGTTGAAATACCACAATCGGATTTAGATAATCACTTAGCACTAGGCATTCGTGATTATCAAGGTCATACTTACTACTCTGATCCATCATTAAAAGATATACTCACAATTTATAACAGTGATACAGAACCTCAAAATAATGTGTTGGTGAAGACGTATGTGAATCACCATTGGTTCTATATTAAAGATTCTGATTCGATATCAAAAGTTACTTTTGATTTGCTCGTTCGGTTGCTCTTATTAACTGCTACTATTTCAGCAGATCAACAAGGCCCTGCTTTAACGTTACCCATAGGTTAAAAAAATAGGGAGTTTCTTTTAATAATCCCGCAGCGCCTACTGTAGGCTCAATTGAGGAACAAACACGTAGCTGCTTCAAAAATGTTGAAAACATTTTACCTTCCCTTGGAGTGGTTTAAATAAGATAAAAATCAAAACGTTAGATATTGAGACTTATTTTTTATGTGATATACTGATTAAGGTTTATTTAAACAATTGAGGAGATTCATAATGAATAAAACTATGCTAACAGTTGCACTTGCTGGATTATTAGTTGCTGCACCTGGCGTAATGAATGCTGATACATCAACATCAAGCAGCAGCCAAAAACAATCACCTAATTTCACTCGTGGAGCTTGCACAGGTTCAACAACAGATTGCTTAAAACAAGCTGGAAGCGATACTGTTGGAGGATTTAAAAAAGCGGGAGAAGCAACCGTTAATGTTGGAAAATCTGCTACTAACACAGTTGTAGGTGCCGCTAAAGACACTGGTAGTGCAATAGCAAAACCTTTCCAAGGCAACAGCAGCTCCCAAGCTGGCCAAACACAACAAAGTGGAAGCAATCAATAATAAGTAATTATTCGTAGCGATAAAATGTCAAAAGATTCTATTGACATCCTTTTTTAAGGGCGTATAATAGATTTTGCGAGGTTGGACTTGCTACGTGTCAATCCACTGGGTCTGTTGAGACACGTCGACGGACCCTTTCTATTTCTACTAAATTCTTTTATTTCATGAATATCCAGTCTTTATATCGAAAAGGCGAACAATCTTTATTTTTAGAAGGTCTAACTGGTAAATTAGAAGCTATTTTACAATGCCCTTCCGAAAGCCGCTTCGACTATCTTGCTATTCTTGGGCATCCCCATTCTCTCTATGGTGGAACTATGCAAAACAAAGTAGTCACGACCCTTGCCCGCACGTTTCAAGATTTAGGCATTCCCAGTTTACGCTTTAATTTTCGTGGTGTTGGACAAAGCGAAGGAGCCTATGATGCAGGAATTGGGGAAAGCGATGATATGATTTTCATCATGAAGGAATTATTGAAAGATACACCCAATCTTCGATTCTGCCTTGCTGGATTTTCCTTTGGTTCGTATGTCACCTTTCGAGCTGCAGCAAAAAGCACTGATCATGTTCAATGTCTTGCTAGTATTGCTCCTGCGGTACAACATTATGACTTTACTGAGTTTGCTGGTTTTTCTTTACCTTGGGTTGTTGTACAAGGGGAAGAAGATGAAATTGCTCTACCCGAAGCAGTATATCAATGGCATGCGGAACTGAAACCTCAACCACTACTCATAAAAATGCCGGATACCACTCATTTTTTTCACAGTCGCTTGGGCGATTTAAAAGATCATTTAACTGAAGTAATTCCTTCATTTCTGTAAAAATCTATACCTAATTCTTATGAAATATTGATTGTCGGGGTAGGTCCCTACGATCTATAACCCATGTGCGAAGCGTATATACAATTTTTTTATTCCGCGTTAGTTAAGTATTTTTGAAAAAAGCTAGTCACAACAGCTGGATAATTTTTACTGTGCCCGCCATGAGGGTTGTCCGTTATTAACATTTCTACGTTAGCATTATTTCTTAATGCCTTTTTGATTAACACAAAACTTTCATAATCTACTACTTGATCCTTTGTGGAATACACCAGTAAAACAGGTACCTTAATATTTTCAGCCATGCAGGCGGGACAAACATTTTTTAAATCAAATCCTAAAACCAGCCAAGCCCATAAGCGTGTCAGTTCTCCGAGCAGATACTTTAATATCGGTGTACGATAATATCGATAAGCCATCCAATCTAATCGTGCATAACCAGATTCTACAACCATTGCTTTAATCTCAGGTGCTAATGGTGTTGTCATTAAACCAACAGCCCCTCCTACTGAAAATCCCCAGACACCCACTTCATGAACATTCCGCTTCTTTAAATATTCAATAGCTGCAAGTAAATCTAATACTTCATTTTTTCCGATAGTAGAGTAATGCCCTTCGCTTTCACCTAAATAGCGAAAATCGAAATATAATAAATGGTAGTATTTATGTAAAAATAACGTTGCTGGAAGTATATTCCCTTTATCCGCAGGATAACCATGCATCAAAATAATTGTTTTAGCATTAGGATTCGTGTTAGGAATAAACCAGCCTCGTAGAGTAAGATTATCCGTTGTTTGAAAAGAAATCGCTTCATAAGCAACACCAAAAGTGTGAGGGGTATAAGGGCTAATGATTTTAACGGGACGAATAGCAAGATAAAATCCTACAACCGAAAACATTAAAAGAAAAATTATTATTCCCGTGATTGCGTTTTTCAAAGAATTTAATCTGCTGTGAAACTGGATAATTCATTATAGACAAAGTTTCTCTTGTGGACACTAAATATCTTGGCATTAGCTATAAAATCAACCTCAAAACATTGTAATTTCAAGCTGTTTTCTATAAAATTTGTCGTTATTTTTTAGATTCACTTTTTAATTCGAGCAACTAACAACATATGAAAAAAACAAACCTTACGCTGCTTTCTGCATCTTTATTATTACTGGGTTCTACTTTTTATTCCCCCACAGTTTTTGCAGAAGATGCATCGACATCTGCTACGCCTGTAGCCGATGCTGCACTTCCTGAGCTTAATCCTGTTGCGGATACGCCAAAACCAGAAATGCCCACGATCAACCCGATTCCCCCTTCTTTACAAGCTGCTGCTTATATTCTCATTGATGCTCAAAGTGGAAAAATTATTACACAACAAAATGCAACCGTTAAACGCGCTCCTGCCAGTTTAACAAAAATGATGACATTGTATGTTGTTTCTTCTGCGCTTAAATCTGGCCAAATTACATTAGATACTGAAGTGCCAATAAGTGAAGATGCGTGGCGGACGGGCGGCTCTAAAATGTTTGTTAAAGTAGGGCAGAATGTTAAAGTACGCGATTTAATCAAAGGGATTATTGTTGATTCCGGTAATGATGCATGCGTGGCCATGGCAGAATACCTTGGAGGAAATGAGCCTTCTTTTGCTTCCATGATGAATCAACAAGCACAAGAACTCGGCATGAAAAACAGCCACTTTACTGATAGTACTGGCATGCCTCATCCCAATCATTATACCACAGCACAAGATTTAGCTATTCTTGCTCGTGCTTTAATTGCGCACTTTCCTGAGTTTTATCCTTGGTACAAAGAAAAATGGTTTACCTATGCAGGCATTCGTCAACCTAACCGTAATCGTTTATTATGGCGTGACTCCAGTGTTGATGGCATTAAAACAGGCCACACCGACGAAGCAGGCTTCTGCCTTGTTGCCTCCGCTAAAAAAGAGGATACTCGTTTAATTTCTGTCGTATTAGGCGATCCAAGCGACTCTGCACGGGCGAGTGACAGCCAAGCATTACTCAATTACGGATTCCATTTTTTTGAAACGCATTTAGTCTATCGCGCAGGTTCAGCAGTGGAAGATATACCCGTTTGGAAAGGCCAAACACCTAAAATTTCTGCGGGTATTACAAAAGATCTTTATGTGACTGTCCCTGTCAATCAATATAAAAATATTGTGATAACCAAAGATGTTCCAAAAGATTTAAGTGCGCCAATTACAAAAGGACAAACGTTAGGTAATCTCGTTGTAAAATTAAACAATGATGTAATTGCAACGCAGCCTTTAGTAGCACTTGAAGAAGATCCTCAAGGTGGTATTTGGACCCGTATTAAAGATTCTATTCGAATCTGGTGGAACAAATAATATTATGCATACAGAGACGACAAGTAATCAATCCCTAACTGTAAAATATCTTGGATTACAAGATTATTCTGTCGTCTTTGAGCAAATGAAACAATTCACGCTTGACCGTATTGAAAAGAAGCATGAAGTGGATGCTCCTACTGACGAAATATGGGTTGTTCAACACCATCCCGTTTACACTCAAGGCCAAGCAGGAAAGCCAGAGCATGTTTTAGCCGCTAATGCTATTCCTATTATCCAAACGGATCGTGGAGGACAAATCACCTATCATGGCCCAGGACAAACCGTAATTTATCTTTTATTGGCCCTTAAACAATACGAGTTAAATGTTCGGGACTTAGTATGTTTGCAAGAACGGGCTATTGTTACTTTGCTTAAGCGGTATAATATGGAAGCTACAGGTTCTCGTGAAGCGCCAGGCGTTTATGTCGAGGGCAAAAAAATTGCCTCTATTGGTTTACGAATTAAACAAGGATTCAGTTACCATGGCTTAGCTTTAAATGTCGATATGGATTTATCTCCGTTTCAGTCTATTCGTCCTTGTGGTTTATTTAATATGCAAATGACCCAGATGAAAGCCCATGCGCCAGAAGTTTCTTTTCCAATAATCGAAAAAGAATTAGCTAATATATTGGTTGACTTGTTAACTACTTCTCGCAAAAGCGAGTCTTGTCTTACCTAAATATTAGGGTTCATTAAAAAGGCTGTTCTTACCTTATTTCCCCTTCTATAAATAAAGCATCCATTGTTAATTGTTGATCCACACACTCTAAATATAATGAATTTTTACTAACTCCGTATGCTGTAATCATCGTTATAAAGAGCGTTTTCCTGGTTTTGCTTTTTTCACGAAAAACTGCCTTTTTTCTTCGTAACATCTCTGCATATTTCTTATCAATAACAAATTCGGCTTCATAAAATTTCATTTCACAAAGATTAATACATTTATCAGAACGATCGATCAATAAATCAATTTGAACACCCATTTCTTGCTGATTACCTTTAAAAAGCCATCCAGATTTTGCCTCGGCGGTTACGGAAAGTTCCAGAGCTTTAACTAGCATGGGATAATGTTGGAAGCAAATATTTTATAGCCGATATCTCGCGGAATGTCAAAAAAAAATTCGGATTCCGCGAAATATAACCTATATCTCGCGGAATCTCCTGAAAATCTTACGATTCCGCAGAGTATCACCTCCGTGAAGAAAATTACAATCTTTTTTGCTATACTGATTTTATATAAAAATATAAGATATTAATCATGAACATTATAATGACGACCCAACCAAATGATGTGACTTGTGGTCCTACTAGTCTCCACGCCGTATATCAATATTATGGTGATCATATCTCTTTATCAGATGTAGTTTCCCAAGTGATCCAATTAGAAACTGGAGGTACTATTGCTGTATTTTTAGGTGAACATGCCCTAGCACGAGGATATGACGCCACTTTATATGTTTATAATTTAGATATTTTCGATCCAACGTGGTTTTATCCTAAACCTATTTCTTCAACAGAATTAATTGATAAGCTTCACGCTCAAATGTTGTATAAGAATTCGGATATTCGGCTTGTCCAAGCATGTCAAGCCTATTGTGATTTTTTAGAAAAAGGTGGACGAATTCAAACAAAAGAGTTAACTGTTAGTCTGCTTAGACATTACATTGAAAAAGATATTCCTCTTATTGCTGGTTTGAGTTGTACTTACCTTTATCAATCAGCCCGTGAATTAACTGCGGCAGATGGTATCATTGTAAGAGATGATATTCGCGGTATTGCAGTTGGGCATTTTGTGGTGTTAGGGGGTTATAATGCACAAGAACGTTGCATTCTTGTTGCTGATCCACATGAAAATCCTCTATCTCCCGATAATTATTATCATGTCGATCGTTACCGCTTGATTCATTCAATTTTATTAGGTACAGTGACTCATGATGCTAATTTACTTGTCATTAAACCAAAAAATTTATGAAAACAATTATTGTTAGCGACTTATTACCCGATCAAGAACCTGCCTTTAAAACTCTAGTTGATAATTTACCTCACGATATAGAAATCGTTCCCGTGGTTGATTATCTGATGAATGATTTCTTAGAAAAACGTGCGTTGCGCGTCATTAACCTTTGTCAGTCTTATCATTATCAATCTTTAGGATATTATACATCCCTTCTTGCAGAAGCCTGCAAACATAGAGTATTACCCTCTGTTTTAAGCATTCAAGATTTAGAAAAACATACCTTCGAAGCAATTATTAATGTCGAACTCACCCAGGAAATGCAGCACGCTTTTCATCACCTTCATTCGGATGAATTTGTTGTCAGTATTTATTTTGGAAAAAACATTGCCAAGCACTACGATGTGTTATGTCAAAAGCTTTATAGACTTTTCCCTGTTCCCATGTTTCGAGTCTACTTTAAATACAAAAAAGAGTGGACTATACACAAAATTGTTGCACTGTCACTAAAAGAGATTCCGCCTTCCCATTACGAATTTTTTTGTGAAGCAATGAACCTTTACCTAAGTAAAAAAAGGCACTATTTTCCGAAAAAGAAACCCATTCATTTTAATATGGCTATTCTTCATAGCCCACATGAATTAAATGCTCATAATCACACAGCACCATCTGATAAAAAAGCATTAAAAAAATTTATAGATGCCGCTGGAGACTTAGGTATTCAAGCAGAATTAATTGAAAAAAGTGATTTAAAATCTTTAAATGAATATGATAGTCTTTTTATTCGCGAAACTACTTCAGTAAACCATTATACTTATCGTTTTGCACGTCAAGCAATGGCGGAAGGTCTCGTTGTTGTCGATGATCCTATTTCTATTCTCAAATGCGCAAATAAAATTTATCTGGCTGAATTATTAAAATACCATCACATTTCAGTGCCAAATACCGTTATTTTAAGCCCCTATAATTATCTGGAAAAAATTCAGCAAATAACTTTTCCTTGTGTCCTCAAACTTCCTGACAGTGCTTGTTCAAAAGGGGTAAAAAAAGCAAGTGATATAAAAGAATTAAAAAGTATACTGAAAGGTTTTTTTAAAACATCTGAATTAATAATTGCACAGAGTTTTATGCCTTCAGAATTTGATTGGCGGATTGGAATTTTTGATAATACACCCTTATTTGCATGCCAATATTTTATGACTACAGGTCATTGGCAAATCTATAACTGGTCAGAAAAATCCCCCAAAAAACAAGTAGGCGATACCCAAGCAGTACCATTGAAAAAAGTGCCTAAACTTGTACTTGAAAATGCCATGAAAGCAGCCAAACTCATTGGCGATGGGTTATATGGGGTTGATTTAAAAGAAATAAATAAAAAAGTGTATGTCATTGAAATAAATGATAATCCCAGCGTCGATCACGGCCTTGAAGATGAACTACTGGGAGATTCACTTTATGCAAATATTATGCAAACTTTCTTAAAACGAATGAAACAAAAACATGGTTATGAATGAAACAATAAACAAGTATCCCCTTTTCTCAGTTGTTGGTATTGAACTCGAATATATGATTGTGGATCAAGCCAGTTTAAATATTTTACCTATTGCTGATGAGTTGTTAAAAAAATTAGCTGGTAAAATTGTCAATGAAGTGGAGCTTGGAGAAGTAGCTGTCAGTAATGAATTAGCGTTGCATGTGATTGAGCTGAAAACCAATGGCCCCAAAAAAGAGTCTCCCTCTCTTGAGAAATTTTTTCTTAAAGAAATTGTACATCTTAATCAATTACTGCAAAAGTATTCTGCTTGTTTGATGCCGACCGGCGCTCATCCTTGGTATGACCCGCATCAATGCATGAAATTATGGCCGCATGGTGATCAAACCATCTACAAAACATTCAATCAAATTTTTAATTGTGTAGGACATGGGTGGTCTAACCTGCAAAGCGTTCATATTAATATACCTTTTGCCAATGATGAAGAATTTTCCCAATTACATAATGCTACTCGATTATTAATGCCCTTAATTCCTGCACTAACAGCCAGCACTCCTTTTATTGAAGGAAAGGAAACAGGTGTTAAAGATACACGCTTACGTTATTATGGAAGTAATCAAAAAAGCATTCCTTCCATTGCAGGGCAGGTTATTCCCGAATTCATTACCACTCAAGCTGAATACGATGAAAAAATTTTAACACCTATGTATAAAGCCATTGCTCCCTTGGATCCAGATCACATTTTACAATATGAATGGTTAAATTCCCGAGGCGCCATTCCTCGTTTTGATCGTTCAGCGTTAGAGATCCGCATTGTTGATACTCAAGAATGTCCTTTAGCGGATATGGCGTGTGTGACAAGCATTATCAGCACGTTAAAATACCTAGTTCACCAAACGGATATTTATAGAACCCACCCTATACCCACCGAGCGCTTACATGCGTTATATGAGCACACTATTCGAGATGGGCTGGACACCTCTTTAGATGACTGGCCTGATTATATTAATAGCTTTGGATTTTCTACCAAAAACATTCATACCGCCCGAGATTTTTGGCAAGCCTTATTAACCGAAAAGAAATTCACGCTTTCTCAAGAATATCAAACAGTAGTAGAAAAAATTCTTATCCACGGTAATTTAGCCGAGCGTTTACTTAAAGCGAGAAGAAATGGTCAAGAAGATTTATCTTCTATTTATCGAAAACTGACTACATGTCTTAGTAAAAACCAGCTATTTGAACTATGAACATTATATTAACCTGTGAACATGCCAGCGCTGAAATTCCGCCTGAATTTAAAATGCTTTTTTTGCCACATGCAGATTTATTAAAGACTCACTTAGCCATCGATATTGGCGCTATATTATTATGGGAAACATTCAGAAATTATCCTTCTTCTGCCATATCATTAGCTGTCAAAGGAAAATATTCACGATTACTTGTTGATTTAAATCGTTCAGAAAAAAATGAACAACAATTATTTTCCAACATCACAAAATCACTAAATAATCAAACTAAGCAAGAAATTCTTACACGCTATTATTATCCTTACCGTCAACCAGTTATTGATCATATTAAAAAATTACCCGGACCCATTTTTCATTTATCCATTCATACTTTTACGCCAATATTAAATGGTGAAATACGTCAAACAGACATTGGATTACTTTATGATCCTGACCGACCTTTTGAAAAACAGTTAAGTGAGATATGGGCAAAAAAAATCAGGACACAAGACATCCAATATCGTGTTCGAATGAACTATCCTTATTATGGCAAAAATGATGGCTTCACTTCTTACTTTCGAAAATTCTATCCAGTAGAAAAATATATTGGCCTAGAATTAGAAGTAAATCAACAGTTTTTTTTAAAAGATTTAAAACCAGAATCATTAATACATGTTCTTGCAGAAACTTTTTTTGCAGCGGTTGGTGAGATGTAAGTCGTAAGTCATACTAACAACAAACTTAAAGATGACAATTGAGAAATTGTAGGCGGCTATTTATAAAAATTTCCGCCATACTTCGCAAGGAGCCCTCATATTGGGAAAGGCTTCCCTGCAAACAGCATTATTCCATGTATAATCCACCATTAACATGAATATTTTCGCCCGTAATATAGCGAGCACCATCAGAAACTAAAAATACTACAGCATTAGCAATATCATCCGGTTGTCCTAAACAGCGCATAGGAACACGTTTCAACATTTCTTCACAAATAGCATCGGGAAGCTTACGGGTCATATCTGTATCGATAAATCCAGGAGAAACTGAATTCACGGTAATATTACGGCTAGCAATTTCACAGGCAAGCGAACGGGTGAAACCTAATATACCTGCTTTTGTTGTACAATAATTTGTTTGTCCTGCATTGCCCATTGCTGCCACTACAGAACTAATATTAACAATTCTTCCCCAACGAGCACGGAACATTGGCTTTAAACAAGCTTTAGTTAATCGATATAATCCCGACAAATTAGTCTCTAATACCGCATCCCATTCTTCATCTTCCATTCTCAATAAAAGATTATCCCGTGTTATACCAGCGTTATTTACTAATACTGATGGCTGTGCATGATAAATCTCTTCTATTTTAGCTAAAAAAGGCTCTATGCTGTCTTTTTGAGCAATATCTAAAACCATGCCATCACCTTTTAGTTTTGCAGATTCTAAATATTGTTGAATTTGTTGCGCACCATTTTCGGTAGTTGCGGTACCAATAACAAAATACCCCGCATCAGCTAATTTTAGAGCAATAGCTTTTCCTATTCCACGACTTGCACCGGTCACTAATGCAATTTTTTCTTTTACTTGTTCAATTGACATTTATTACTCTGCTCCTAATTGATTAAATACTTTTTCTAATGAACTGGGATCATTAACACTCAAGCATTGAATGCTACGATCAATACGCTTATTTAAACCAGTTAACACACTGCCTGGCCCGCATTCAATTATAGTTTTTATTCCTGATTCTACCATTTTACGAACAGTAGCTACCCATTGTACGGGTTGATATAATTGTTTTTTCAAAATCGAGCGAATTTCTTCTGGATCTGATAATGTATCGGCATGCACATTGTGAATAACAGGTACTTTCGGAGTGACAATCTTCATTTGCTCAAGATAAGCCGAAGAAGCCTCCGCTACTGGATACAATAAGTAGCAATGACAGGGAACACTAACAGGAATAACTTTAGCAAGCTTTGCCCCTTCCTCAACTGCCAATATGATTGCGCGTTCAACTGCATCTGTATCACCTGCAACAACAACCTGGCCAACTGAGTTAAAATTAGCCGCTTCTAATACTTGATGTTGTGCTGCTTTTTTGCAAAGTTCAATGACCTGTTCATCTGTCAAACCAACAATAGCAGCCATAGCGCCTGCGCCTTCAGGAATAATTTCCTGCATGAGACGCCCACGGTGACGAACCAAAACAGTTGCATCTTGTAAACTGACCGCTCCAGCGCAAACCAATGCCGCATATTCACCTAAACTATGTCCCGCCATTGACGCAAAATTCTCAGTAACAGGCATCAAATTAGCTACATGTAATTTTTCACGAAACACCCGATAAATAGCAACATCTGCCACCATCATTGCCGGCTGCGTAAATTCAGTTTGGTCTAACTTACCATTAGGGTTATTTTGGATTAAATCCCATAAATCATATCCCAAGACCTCCGAGGCTTCTACAAAGGTTTCGCGAACGAGGGTATTGTCCGAGAACTCAGATAACATGCCCTGTTTTTGCGAACCTTGTCCAGGAAAAACACAAGAAATTGTATTAAAATCTATACTCATAAAAACTCAACTCTCAAAAGTTATCTATAACATACTAAGGCATTAATGGGAGAAGTTCTGAAAGTGGGCAAGAAGTATGTTCAGTGTTAGTACTGAATTAAAGCTGCACCCCAAGCCAATCCACCACCAAAACTTTCAAGAAGCAAATGATCTCCCCGACGAATGCGGCCATCTCTCACACCCACATCCAATGCCAAAGGTATAGAAGCACTAGAAGTATTACCATGTTCACCGATGGTTAAAATCACGCGCTCTAAGTCCATATCTAATTTTTTAGCCATGGCTGAAATAATACGTAAATTGGCTTGATGAGGAACTAACCATTGAATATCATCTTTAGCGATTTTATATTCTTCCAAAATCTCTTCTACCACTTCCTCTAATGAACGCACAGCAATTTTAAAGACTTCATTACCTTTCATCTGCATAAATTTAGAATCTATGTGTGGAGAAGTCATTTCATTAGGCAGCATTAATAAATCTTTGTAGCCACCCTGAGCATGTAATTTTGAACATAACACCCCAGGAGTATCACTTGCTTGTAAAACAATTGCACCAGCACCATCACCAAATAAAACACATGTTTTTCTATCTGTCCAGTCTACTGTTCTAGACATTGTTTCAGAACCAACCACTAAAGCTGTTTTGACAGCACCACTTTTAATAAATTGTTCTGCCGTGATTAATGCATAAATAAATCCTGCACAAGCAGCAGAAATATCAAATGCAGGAATAGGGGCAGTAATACCTAAGTGTGATTGCAAAACACACGCGCTGCTAGGAAAGAAATTCTCTTGAGAGCATGTGGCCACAATAATCATATCAATGTCTTGAGTAGTTATTCCAGCTGCTTCAATGGCGCGTTTAGATGCATCTGTTGCCATGGTTGAAACAGTTTCATTTGGCGCAGCAATACGTCTAGCCCTGATACCCGTACGTTCAAAAATCCATTCATCACTGGTTTGTAAGGCAGGATCAAGATCAGAGTTTGCTAATCGTTTTTCAGGCAAATAAGAACCTGTTCCTAGAATTTTTGCATACTTCATAGAAGATTTCCTTCATTCAATAATAAAGCTACTTTTTTTCGAATACGATTAGGTACTTCTTTTTTAGCTTCATTCAAGGCTTTTTCAATAGCCTGTTGAAAACCCATTACATTCGTTGAACCATGACTTTTAACCACAGTACCATTAAGACCCAATAAACTTGCCCCATTATACCGTTCAGGCGAAAATTTCTTTTTAAGTCCTTTCAATAATGGAAAAGTTAATAACGCAACAAACCGGGTTAACAAGTTTTTAGTATATGCTTCTTTTAAAAAAGTTATTAATAGCTTTGAAATTCCTTCTGCACTTTTTAAAGCAACATTTCCTACAAAGCCGTCACAGACCACAACATCGACAGTTCCCTTAAACATTTCATCACCTTCAACGTACCCGATATAATTTATTTCAGATGCATTTGAAAGAAGATGTGCTGTTCGTTTAACTTGATCATTACCTTTTATTTCTTCTACCCCAATATTCAACAAACCAACTTTAGGATGCTCAATATTATCAAGGGCATTTGCAAGAACAGACCCCATTACCGCAAATTGAAATAAATGTTCAGCACAAGAATCAACATTAGCACCTAAATCGAGAACCCGCGTGATACCATTAATACCAGGAAGCTCAGACATAATTGCAGGTCTATCAATACCCGGCAGCGTCTTTAAGACAAACTTGGCAGTGATCATTAATGCACCTGTATTACCCGCACTAACGCAAGCTTGGGCTTCTCCTGACTTTACAAGTTCAATGGCAAGTCGCATAGAAGAACGCTTTTTATTTCTTAAAGCATGAGAAGGTAATTCATCCATTCCCACTGATTCATCGGTATGAACTATACGTATCCGTTTTTCAAGTGAATGAAGCTGGGCATGAGAAGAAGAAAGCGCCATCTGTTGCCTGATGGCAGCTTCGTTCCCTGTCAAAATGAGATTTAGTCCTGGATTTGCTTTCAGCGCGGATAACGCCGCGGGAATAACGATCTTTTCACCGTGGTCTCCTCCCATGGCATCCAGAGCTATGGTTATTTTTTCCAATGCGTTTCTTACTCTTCTTCAGGAATCACTTGATCTTTAACTAAGATCTGACGACCGCGATAGTAACCATCTGGTGTCATATGATGACGTAAATGAGCTTCACCCGTTGTTTCATCAATAGATAACATAGGCGCTGTTAAATAATCATGCGCGCGACGCATTCCTCGTCTTGAACGTGATTTTCGGCTTTTCTGTACTGCCATTATTTTCTCCCAATTAATACAAACTAAAAAAAGTATCGCGCATTCTATCAAATCTTCGCCCTCTACGTAAAGATATTGAGCGAAATTTTAACTAACTATAACTAATCTTTATATACTCACAGCTAATGGTTTTTCGGTGCGGCGCGAGCGAAACAGACGAGAGAGTGTACAAGTAGTACATGACCGAAGTCGATGCAGCTCGCAAAAAAACCGAAAACTCATTAGCGAAGAGTATAAAATATAGAGTGACATTATAAACAATAAGTATTAAGATATTGTTAAACTCATGGAGATAGTATGATAAAAAAACCAACCTTAACAGCTGGCTTTACGCTTATTGAATTACTTATTGTCATCACAATTATTAGTATTTTAACAAGTCTAGGCTATCCCAGTTATCAACGTTATCTTGAGCAGGCACGACGAACAGATGGCCAAGCCGCTCTCTTAGATTTAGCCAATCGCCTAGAAGATTATTATGCCGAACATTTTACCTATGCTAATGCTACCTTAGGCTCAGGAAATACAGAAACAGATGTATTTCCTTTTAATACCAGTTTAAATGAATGGTATATTTTAAGCATTATTTCTCAAGATGATACTTTTTTTCTTATTCAAGCAACGCCCCAAAAAGCACAAAGCAATGACACCTATTGCCAATCACTTACCCTTAACAGTCTGGGAGAAAAAGGTATTACTTCAGGACCAAAAGACACTCCAACTGGCTCTGTCAAAGAATGTTGGTAAGCCGATACAAGGATTTTCTGCGAAAACAAAAACACATTTTATTCAAGCCGGTTGTAAGTGCTCAACCAACAGCTGTACAGTCCGTCGACCCTGATAAACATTAACATCCAACCTATATACCACATAGACTTTTTTGCAACGGGGATTCGGCCAGGACTTTTCATCCACATTGAAGGCAATAGCATCAATGGCCAAAGGATGATTTTCGTAACCTAAGCACATTTTCAGGTGTTTCCCTTTTAATAAATAATGCTGGTGTAACGTAAAAATGCTATCAAATAATGGCTCAGGAAAATGCTGTCCCCAAGGTCCTGACTCACGTAACAAAGAAGCAAGCTCTATATTAAAATCATCAGGTGACAAAGTACCATCGGTCCATAACTCAGCTCGTGGTGGTTCTTCTTTTAAGTCACGCGTAATTTGTTCACGGAATGCCTTTTGAAAGGCAGAAAAATTGGATTTCTTAATAGAAAGACCTGCTGCCATAGCATGTCCCCCAAATTTTTCTAACAGTTCTGGGTGTTGCTTTGCAATAGCATCTAAGCTGTCGCGAATATGAATACCAGGAATTGAACGAGCCGATCCTTTCAATTCACTCTCTTGCGTAGAATCTGCAAAAGCAATAACAGGCCGGTGAAATTTATCCTTCATGCGTCCCGCCAAAATACCAATAACCCCTTGATGCCATGAAGGCTCATATAAACATATACCATCCGGCAGATAACGAGTGTCTAATGCTAATGAATCCATTAATTTGAAGGCTTGTTGTTGCATTTCTTGCTCAATATCCCGTCTTTCCAGATTCAGTGTGTCTAATTGTTGAGCATAATTTTCTGCCATGTCAACATCTTCACTTAATAAGCACTGAATGCCTAATGACATATCATCCAATCTACCTGCTGCATTTAATCGAGGAGCAACAGAAAATGCCAAATCTGACGCCGTTAATTGTTCTAAATTGCGTTTTGCTACACGTAATAAAGCTAAAATACCTTCACAGCATTTGCCCATTTGAATACGTTTTAATCCCTGATGCACAAGAACACGATTGTTATAATCCAATGGAACCACATCAGCCACAGTACCTAAAGCTACAATATCTAACAAACTACCCATATTGGGCTCAGGGATATTTTGCTGTTCGAACCATCCTTGCCCTTTTAAATAAGCCCGTAATGCCAACATCACATAAAAAATGACCCCAACACCTGCCATCGATTTACTATGAAAAGTATCATCTGGTTGGTTAGGATTAACGATTACAGCGGCCTTAGGTAAATCTGCTCCAGGCAAATGATGATCAGTAACCACCACCTCAATTCCATATTCATTTGCTCGTGCCACTCCTTCATGGCTAGCAATTCCATTATCTACCGTAATTAATATATCTGGCTTTTGTTTAGCGGCGACATCTACAATACCGGGCGTTAATCCATAACCAAATTCAAATCGATTTGGTACTAAAAAACCAACTTCTTTTGCCCCTAAAAGACGCAAAGCTTTTACAGCAACCGTGGTTGCCGTTGCTCCATCCGCATCAAAATCACCGACAATCAAAAAGCGCTTTTGTTCTTTGAGTGCTTCGCCTAAAAAAGCGGCTGCTTTTTCACTATTTAATAAACCATGATAGGGTGCTAGTTGACTTAAATCATAAGATAACTCTGAAGAAGTGGACACACCTCGAGACGCATAAATGCGTCTTAAAACAGGGTGTAATTGCGTATTGTTTAATGCTTTTATAGCATCATCCGACCATGTGCGTCGTTTAATTTTTAACATGAGATTGAACTCCTAACTGTTTGGACAACCAAGTATATCCGGCAAACCCATAATAACTCATCCATAATCCTAACCCAATACCCGCCAGACAATCGCCCAAATAATGATAATTTAAAAGAATAAGACAAACCGGTATAAGAACAAAAGGCAGTATCCACAACAGTAAAAATTGAGGATAAATAAAATAAAATGTACAGCAAAGGATCGTTATTACCATCAAATGTCCAGACGGAAAAGAACCTTTAAAGGTTGAGGATTCAAAAAAATGAAAATAATAATGGTGATCCGAAATTAATGAACCATACGAACCAGAACCGGCCCATGTTTGCGGCCAATTTCTTCCAAATATAATACCTAACTCTACCCGTATCCATTTGGCTAATAACATAATGGCAATAACATATGTCACAAATAATATTCGCTGAGCTATTGAACGACTAGTCGGTATAGCAATTAATAATCCTATACATATAAAGAAATATAATGGTATGCCACATTCAGTTATATAAGAAAGTATTAACCACTGATCTACACCGTATTGATGAAGATGTAAAGCTAATGTTTTATCCATAAAAAATATACTTAACAAAGATAACAAGAGAAAACTAAGTCCTAAAACAGCCCCTGTTTTGAAATAGGATTTATATATATTCTTCACGCTCCCCTCTCTTTGCAATAAGTGCAATGGTATTATAAGATAAAGACTTTCTGGGAGACAATGTTATGACAAAAATAAAAGCGAAAGGTTATGCTGCCCATCAAGCTAAAGGCCCATTAGTATTTCATGAATTTGAGCGTCGTGAACCAACCGATCATGATGTAATTATTAAAATTCTCTATTGTGGGATTTGTCATTCGGACATCCATAAAGTAAATAATGAATGGGAATGGACACCTTCTCATTATCCGCTTATTCCCGGACATGAAATTGTTGGAAAAGTTGAACATGTTGGAAAGTCAGTTAAGAAATTTAAAGTGGATGATATAGTCGGCGTAGGTTGTATGGTAGACTCTTGCCAAGATTGCATTTGCTGCGAAAAAGATCAAGAACAATTTTGCCAAAAAGGCGCCACTTTCACCTATGATTCACCCGATAAACATCAGTTGGGTAACTTTACTTTTGGTGGATATTCTAACAACATCGTCGTCAATGAAGCATTTGTCCTTCATGTTCCTGCTAACTTAACCTTATCTCATGTTGCCCCTCTTCTATGTGCTGGTATTACTACTTACTCGCCTCTTAAACGTTGGGTAAAGAAAGGAGATAAAGTAGGCATTTTAGGATTAGGTGGACTTGGTCATATGGCAATTAAAATCGCTCATGCCTTAGGTGCAGAAGTAACTCTTTTTACCACCTCTGAAAATAAACGTGAAGACGCCTTACGTTTAGGAGCCCATCATATTGTCATATCTACTGATGCAAAAGCAATGGCTCAATATGCTAACCGATTAGATATGATCCTAGACACTATTTCGAATGTGCACGATATTAATGCTTATCTCGCGTTATTAAAAATGGATGGTGTTATGGTACTCGTTGGCGCCCCTGAAAAACCCCTCTCTTTAAAAGTAAATGCATTAATGGGACCCCGCCGTCTTCTTACTACTTCATTAATTGGTGGCATTGCTGAAACACAGGAAATGTTAGATTTTTGTTCAAAGCATAACATCGTATCTGACGTTGAAATTATTCCTATCCAGGAAGTCAACGAAGCTTATAAGAAAGTATTGAGTCAAGATGTTAAATATCGGTTTGTTATCGATATGACATCTTTAGAGACTGTTTGTGCTTAGTTTCTATCCGACATATAAACCAAATCTACGGTGAGTACTAAATCTAAACAGTCTCACTACCTTTTCCCCTTTCCATCCAAAGATCTAACGTCGCATATACCTCTTCTACCCCACTTTTATTCAGCGCAGAAAAAAGTTGAATGGTGATCATTTCCTGCAATCCACCTGCTTGCAAATCACGTTTAATTTTATTTAATACTTGCAATCCCGCACCTCGACCCAGTTTGTCGGACTTAGTTAATAAAATATGAACCGGCAAACCGCGCATAAATGCCCAATTCAACATAGATTTGTCTAATTCTTTTAATGGATGGCGAATATCCATCAATAAGATTAACCCTCGAAGACATTCACGCGATTCTAAATATTGCGCCAAGGTTGCTTGCCAACGATCACGTATCTCTTGGCTCACTTTCGCATAGCCATACCCTGGCAAATCCACCAATCGTCTTTCTTCATCAAGTGAAAAAATATTAATAAGTTGGGTGCGTCCTGGTGTTTTACTGGTTTTCGCCAATCCCCGATTTCGAGTAATGACATTTAATGCGCTCGATTTACCGGCGTTTGAACGTCCAGCAAATGCCACTTCATATCCAGTATCAATGGGTAATTGATTTAATTTAGCAGCACTTAATACGAAAGCAGCCTGTTGATAAAAAGATGACATGTATATTCTTCCCGTTACGCTTCTCTTAATTGATCTAGAATTTTTCCATGAACCCCAGCAAAATCGCCATTGCTCATCACTAAAATATGATCGTGTGGTTTTAAATTCGGTACCAAAGAATAGACTAACTCATCTACTGTATCGGCAATATTAATGGACTTATCCGTATTTTTTATCCATGCTAACGCCGCTTCACTCTGTGGTCTTAATACAAACACCAGATCCGCCTCTTTTAATGCTGGTCCTAATGTTTCATTGTAAATTCCCATTTTCATGCTATTAGATGCCAAATGCAATACAGCAATAATTCGACTTTGATTTACATGCGCACGAAGGGCCTGTAAGGTTGCTTCAATAGCCGTAGGATGATGAGCAAAATCATCATATACAACAACATCTTTTGCTTTTCCTTTAATTTCTAAGCGTCGTTTCACATTTTTAAAATTCGAGAGTCCTTCACATGCCGTTTGCACAGATACTCCTGCTGCATGAGCGGCAGCAATTGCTGCTAACGCATTAGCAACATTATGCTCACCTAATACATTCCACTGGACGGTAGCTTTTTCATTCGCATGGCTAACTATAAATTCTGTACCATCTTTTTGTAAACATTCAGCTTGCCAGTCTGCAGAACGATTTTCAGTTGAAAATGCTTGAACATCACTCCAACAGCCCATGTCCAATACTTCATCTATGCTATCTGATTTTTCAGGCCGAAGGATGACACCTTTGCCAGGCATCGTACGAATCATATGATGAAACTGTTTCTGAATAGCTGCTAAATCAGGAAAAATATCCGCATGATCAAATTCTAAGTTATTTAAAATGGCAATGTCAGGATGATAATGAACGAGCTTGGAGCGCTTATCAAAAAAAGCAGTATCGTACTCATCCGCTTCTACAACAAAACATTCCCCACTCCCCAATTTTGCGGAAACCCCAAAATTTTGAGGAACACCACCGATTAAAAAACCAGGCTGCATACCTGCAGCTTCTAAAATCCATGTTAACATGGACGAGGTAGTCGTTTTTCCATGCGTACCGGCTACTGCCAATACTTTTTTTTGTTTTGATAATACTTCACGGTAAAGCCATTCTGGACCTGAAATATAGGGAATTTTTTGATTTAATACCCATTCAATGGCAGGATTTCCACGTTTGATGGCATTTCCAACAATCACTAAATCGGGTTCAGGCATTAAAGCATTAGGTGAATACCCTTCATGCAAGGTAATACCTTGTGATTGAAGTTGATCTCCCATGGGAGGATAAAAAGCTTGATCTGAGCCTGAAACGGTATGCCCTGCTTGTTTAGCTAACACAGCAACACCACCCATAAAGGTGCCACAAATTCCCACAATGTGAAGTCGCATGGATAATTTCTCCCGGTTAATAGATTACACCCATTCGACTAAGTATAACTTTTCAATACTAAATTTGCTATTGCCCGATGGGGCTCAATATAATTTTTTAGCAGTTCTGCATCCATCGTTTGCCATAGTTTTTCAGCATGCCCTTGAATATCCATTAAGCTCCATCCAACAAACTGATCAAAATACGGCGTAGGCTTTTTCCTTGACTGTTCATAAGCGTCCATAAAACGTTTTAATGCCCTCTCTTTTACTAGTGCGGATTCTGTATCTAAATAAATAGAAAAATCCACATAATCCACCGCATGAAAATTTTCATATTTAAAAAATAAATTAACCCCTTCAATAATATACACATCGCTTTTTTCAATAGGAATAAGTTTTTCAGGAATAATATCTTTAATATCTTGTGAATAACAAGGCATAAAAAAAGGAAAAACTTGATATTGCTTAAGATTCTCTAAACAAATTTTTAGTGCTTTTTCATTAAAACTTTCTGGAAAACCTTTCCGTGTCATTAAATTATTGGCTTGAAGATAGGTATTCGGATAAATAAAGTTATCTGCGGGAATAACTGCTACACTTTTATTTGGATAACTCTCTTTAAATGCTTTTTGAAGCGCCAAACTTAATGTCGTTTTACCCGCTCCGGATGCACCGGTAATACCCACTATAAAAGGATAATCAGATAACTTATTTTTTTCTTGTGATTCAATTATTTTAACAAGCGCCATTAGGCTTAATACAGATTCATTTAACTGAAACATTTACCAGTTTCCCCCGGTACAACAACCATAACAAATTTTTCTTCCTCTTCTTTAACTCGATGTTCAATTTTATTAACTATCGATATATCATCAAACAACATCAGGGCACATACCATTTTTATTCTTTCAAACTCTCTCAAGTTTACATGATAATCATTGAAAAAACTAAACTTAAATCCCACAAAAGCTACTTGATTATCCACATTAGCTTGTTCTCTTACCTTGTGTTCTAATAAAGATTTTAGGTTGGTATTTTCCTCAATTACGTTTAATTCTTCCAGAAAAAAAGAAATAAATGAATAATTATCTACTAAAAGCCTTTCTTTACCTTGGATGCTCTCAGCATTTAAATGTGCATAATAATAATTTCCTAAAACATAAAGAACTTCATCATTACTTTCGCAATGCTTTATCAATTTCTCAATTCTATTGAGATAAGGTATTTCAAACCGTTCTGAACTATTAACAAACAAAAAGGATGTAAGGCGCTTTAACACACCTTCATTATATTCTCGATACTTCTTCATTGCCCTGGTCGTAATATCTTTAAAAAAATCGGCAAGTTCTTTTTGCTGTTGTTCCTTATAGTATTTTTCTTTTTCCATACTAATAAATTCTTGACATAATTCAAAAAGATAATCCAGTTGGGCGTCTACTAATAAATTACAATATTTCTGCACTTGCAGCTTTTTTATATACTCCTCAAGCTCTTCTTTATTTGCTACTGCTTTGGGTTCTTGGGCTAGTTCTTTTTCCAAACGTATTTTTTTCTTTACTAAGTATTCTTCATCAAATAATTGAACTTCCTTGTTAACCATGCTTAATACAGGCCCGGCTAAATCATCCATTGCTATATACCAAAGGCCCAGTTGTGTTCTTTTACCTAGAAAAGAACGCACTGACACCCTGCTAACTTCATCTATATTACCTAAAAAGCATTCAAAATATACTGCATAAGCAGAAAGTTTGTTTATTTTTTGAGAAACATCCTCATCACTCAAATGCGGATACAACTCTTTTAAGCAAGGTTGTTTTTCACCATCCACTTGAGCAATATTCTCTTGACGTTCAAGTTTAACTATATTTTCCTGACGTTCAGGTATGGGTGAGTTTGCTGCAGAAGTAGGAAATGATCCCTCTCCAGAGACAATCGTCTCCCCTCCTAAACGGGCAAAAACTGCATTAAAATCAACCGTGCGCTCACCTAACATAGTAAAAAACCTTATATAAAAAAATAATTGATTCTATCAGAAGAGTATTAACCCAGAATTAGTAATTTTCAAAAGTGACACATTTGCCTTTGTACCGGAAAAAAAATTAGCTAACTCTTGTCCGGTACAAAGAACATTTGCATCAATTTTCATGTATTTTATGAAGGCCATCGTCGAACTTTTGTTTTTTCTGTTAATCAATTACCCATTATGCGGATCTATATCAGACTTCTTTCCTATTACAATCTAAGACACCCAGAAACACCCTTCTCCTCTAATTTGACAGATTTAGACTTTCCTATTAGGATGATTAAGATTATGAAATAATGATTGGAGGCGTCTTTGATATGAAAAAAAGCATAACGAAAATTATTCTGGTTTCTATTTTAACATTTTCCTTAAGCTCCCTAGGATATAGTGCAACGCTACAATCTCTTAATAAACAACAATTTGAACAAGCTTTTATCAATAAAACAGCCACTTCCGTAGGAACTGTACAAGTTGATGGAACACCTATAAACACACCTTTTTCCATGTTTCTGGATAATCATGGCCATATTTGGGCTACTCTTGTCGCACAACCCTCAACAACTGAAATTCCCCAATCAGACGAAGGCACTTATACCCTCGGTCGCGATGGCTCCCTCTATATAAAATGGAATCATTGGTTTCAATCACAACGCTTATGTGCGCATATTTTTAATACACAAAATGGCTATGTAGTTGTCGGCTGCAATAATGTATTTCAAACAGTATTCATGAAAAACTCTATCGTTTCTGGTAAAACTATCTAAATAAAACCCAGGAGATCCTTCCACTTTTTCTTATGAAAGTGGAAGAATTCAAAAACAGCTTCAAATCTGTCCAAAAATCTATTAGAATGCATTCTTTTTTAAACTTTAGTTAATCAGTTATGCTAAATGTGGCCACGTCATATTAATCACCGCGGACAAGCAACGCTAAAACCCATGGCGTTATATGATAAATGGCTGCTTGCAGCCGTATCATTAATTGTTGGGTTAGGGCTACTGATGGTAGCATCTAGTTCTATTGTCATTTCACAGCAGCAATATCAACAATCCTTTCATTATCTTATTCACCAACTTGTTTACCTTGTTCTAGGAATAATTTTAGGCCTTGCCGTTTTAAGGGTAAACACCAGTTATTGGGAAAAAATCAGTCCTATTTTATTACTCATCAGTTTTGCCCTTTTAGCCTTGATTTTAATTCCAGGCATCGGGCGATCGGTAAATGGAAGTATACGATGGATTGGTATTGGTCCTTTTGGAATACAAGCCTCTGAATTAGGAAAACTTTCTTTTATTCTTTTCCTTGCTAGTTACTTAAGCCGAAGGGAAGTAGAAGTCCGAACCCAAATTATGGGATTTATTAAACCTGTACTTATTTTTGGCATAATGGCATTATTACTCATTAAAGAGCCCGATTTTGGTACTGTGGTAGTATTATCTGCAACAGCCTTAGGCATGATGTTTTTAGCAGGTGCCAGACTGGGTCCCTTTATTACCTTACTTATTTTAGCAATTGGCGCTATTTGGGCATTAGCTATTGCTTCACCTTACCGAATGGCTCGATTAACCACTTTTATCGATCCATGGTCGCGCCAATTTGATAACGGCTATCAATTAACTCAATCTTTAATCGCGTTTGGCCGTGGCGGGGTTTGGGGAAATGGATTAGGTGAAAGTATACAAAAAATGTTTTATCTTCCTGAAGCCCATACTGATTTTCTTTTTGCTGTTCTTGCTGAAGAATTAGGGCTTATTGGAATACTTTGTACAATTGGACTTTATAGCTTATTAATTGGCCGAGGATTAGTCATTGCAAGACGAGCACAAATTCATCAAAAACTATTCTCCTCCTATGTTGCCTATGGAATCTCACTTTGTTTGGGAGTACAAGCCATGATTAACATGGGGGTGAACGCGGGTATTTTACCAACAAAAGGGCTTACACTTCCTCTAATGAGTTACGGAGGAAGTAGTATGTTAATCAGTTGTATTTGTATCGCACTTTTATTTCGTATTGATCATGAAACGCGATGGGATATTTTGGGATTAGGAACTCCTCAACAATTTCAAGAGAGAAATTAAATTATATGTTTAATGTTAATAAATCCATGATGATGGGTCACGTTCAACGCATTCATTTTGTTGGTATTGGCGGCGTTGGTATGTGCGGTATTGCAGAAATTCTATCAGGTGAAGGTTACCAAGTATCGGGTTCCGATATGAATGAAAATGCAACAACCCAACGACTAAGAAGCTTAGGTGTAGATATTAAAATTGGACATCGTACAGAAAACGTGGCTTCCGCAGATACAATAGTTGTCTCTACGGCCATTCATGAAGATAATCCAGAAATTGTTGCTGCTATAGAAAAAAGAATTCCTATCATTCGAAGAGCAGAAATGCTTGCTGAGTTAATGCGTTTTCGCTATGGTATAGCAGTAGCTGGCACTCATGGAAAAACAACCACAACAAGTTTAGTTTCTAGCATCCTTTCAGAAGGAAACTTAGATCCTACCTTTGTGATTGGTGGAAAATTAAACAGTATTGGCGCCAATGCCCGATTGGGAGCAGGTCCTTACTTAGTGGCAGAAGCCGATGAAAGTGATGCCTCTTTCTTATATTTAAAACCAATGATGGCTATTGTGACCAATATTGATGCGGATCACATGTCAACTTACCATAACAATTTTGATGAGCTCAAAAACACTTTCATTCAATTTTTACATCACCTACCTTTTTACGGTTTAGCGATTCTTTGCCTCGAAGATCCTGTTGTTCGCGATTGTATACCTTCCATTTCACGTCCAAAAATAACTTATGGTTTCAGCCCTGAATCAGACATCCAAGCCTTAAATTGGGAACAACGTGGAATGAAAAGCCACTTTACGGTACGGCGGAGAAATCATAAAGATTTAGATATTACGCTCAACTTAGCAGGTAAACATAATGTTTTAAACACTTTAAGTGCAATTGCCGTAGCAACAGAACTAGGAGTTGAAGATGGCCTCATTCAACAAGCTTTAGAAAAATTCCAAGGAGTCGGCAGACGTTTTCAAATTTTTCCTTCCATTGAGTTTCAACACGGAAAAGCAACATTAGTAGACGATTATGGGCATCATCCCCGCGAAATGAATGCCACCATGTCTGCAGCAAGAAATGTTTGGCCAGATAAAAAATTAGTATTGGTCTTTCAACCACACCGTTATACACGCACACAAGAATTATTTAGTGACTTTGTTGATACCATGCAAACAGCAGATCATGTTCTTTTACTCGATATTTATTCCGCAGGTGAATCTCCTATTGAAGGTATTAATAGCTTAGCGTTATTTGGCAGTTTAAAACAAAAAGGTTTTGATAAATGCGACTATATTGAAAGTTTAGATCATCTTGAATCTCGACTTCATGAAATAGCACAAGAAGGTGATGTTATTCTCATGCAAGGCGCTGGCAGCATTGGTCAAATGGTTCCTCAACTTGTACAGAAATATCAACATGCATAAACCACTTGGAACATTATTAGAAAATGAACCACTGAGAGAATACTCTTCATGGAAAGCAGGCGGAAATGCAAAACAAGTCTATAAGCCACTTAATCGTGATGATCTTTCCCGTTTTTTAAAACAACTTCCTCCAACTGAACCATTATTATGGCTTGGCTTAGGAAGCAACACATTAATTCGAGATGGCGGATTTCCCGGTACCGTGATAGCTACGCAAGGCGCACTAATCAATATCGAGCAAACAGAACCTTTCCTTATCAGAGCCGAAGTTGGCGTTGCTTGCGCCACCCTTTCACGTTTTTCTGCTCGGCATAATCTTGGAGGGCTAGAATTTCTAGCCGGTATCCCTGGAACAATAGGCGGAGCCCTCCGCATGAATGCAGGATGTTTTAATGGACAAACCTGGGATCGAGTATATGAAGTAGAATGCATTGATCGCCAAGGAACAATAACAATCAGAAAGCCATCTGATTTTTCTATTGCTTATCGACATGTAGCTCCTAATACACCTAAAGAAGAATGGTTTTTATCAGGCACATTTCAACTTCAAGAAGGCAATAAAAACCAATCATTAGACATGATAAAGGAACTTCTCGATAGACGCGCTCACACCCAACCGATAAACGAAGCTAATTGTGGATCGGTATTTCGTAACCCTCCTCAAAACTTTGCTGCTCGACTTATCGAACAATGTGGCTTAAAAGGATACCGTATTGGTGGTGCTGTTGTTTCAACCAAACACGCCAACTTCATTATTAATGATGGGACAGCCACAGCCGCAGATATTGAACAACTCATTGCATTTGTTCACCAACGTGTTGAAGAAGAAACCAGTATCAGCCTAATTCGTGAAGTCCATATTGTTGGCGAAGCATAAAATTTATTAAAATTTTATTATCTTATATCAATTGTATAAATATAATAAAAAGCTTTGTACATTATACTATGAGTAAGAAATGAGGATACATTATGCCCTTAACCAATAAAGAAAAAAAAGTACTCAGGCAGCTACAGCAAGACTTTAACAAGATAACTAACTCTGAAGGATATCATATTTTAAATGAAATTTCTCATCTAGAAGAAGAATCTAAAAGAATTAGAAAAAACATTGACACCAATACTTTTCCTAGTATGCGGGCTAATGTAAAAAAAATTGAATCCTCTAAACAATATCGCGGGGGACTGTCTCCAGAAAAAGATTATGATGATCTCAAAACATTTCAAACCCCGTTAGAAAGAAAACTCACTCAGATTCAAACTAACGATGCTGCTATTAAAAAACTTCAAGATAAATATATAATTCTAGAAGATGAAAAAAAGAAAGTAAATCAATGGTTTAATAAAGAAAGTATAGAGACATTAAAGAATAACTATGAAAAAACCTTTAATTCTTTCCCAATATCACCAGACACCCACAAATTATTTTCCAATACTAAAAAGTTCATATATAAAGAAATTAATCCTTACTCTATTAGAGCAAAAATAACTAATTGGTTTAAACGTTGGTTTGGAAAACAAGACAGCCATACTTTACCTGTAGCAGAGGCTCGCCCATCTGAATCAACTTTGGTACCTGCGGCTATGACAACTGCCAACCCAATTGCTACGGCAACTATGATTCTAACAACACGAGAAGTTCTCACAGAGAGGCCTAAAGATGCCGAAGAATTTATAGATTATCCAAAGGCAGACACTCTTTTACATCACTTATCAACAGAACATTCAGTAAAAAATGATGATAGTTTTCTTTTGTCAATGGAACATATCTTAGAAAAACAAACTCACTCCCCTTTATCGCCTATTGTTTCAAATATACCGCCTAGTAAAATAGAAAAAACTTCTCAAGATGGCTCGCCAGTTCATCATCTATAAAAATATATTTGAGACATCCAAATTTTGAGAAATAAAAGATTTGGGTGTCTATTATAAGAATACTTATTATCGAAAAGCCCAAATATCTTTTAAAATGACAAAAAATAATTATATTTTTTGCTAAAAATCAAATTTTCTTTGCGAATAAACGTAAAACACCCTATTTAAGCCAAGCAGATTTCCTACTCAAAAAGAATAGTAGAGTATATGTTAAAAGATAAGTAATTTTTAAGAAGGTGTTAGATAAAGTAGCCGAGCAAGTGTTTGTCCTTTTAGCCATGTTTGTTCAATTTTAGTAGCCCATTCCCTTATTTTGGTTAGTGGTCCTATAATGGATGGTCCACGTTTTCTGCCGGTGGTAGCGTTTTTCATCCAGTGAGAGGGATTAAGCCCCATTTCTTTGACTAAGGAAGGAACATCAGATGAAATATAACCTGCTTTATCGTCTCTTATCTGTCGTCCTGTCCAATCCACTAGTGCTATATATTCTTCTTGAGAGAAAGGTAGATGGGGTTGGTTAGGCTTTTTTTCTGCGGATTTAAACGTCATTAATGATTCGGTATTATAGTTGCGTAGTCGTTCTTGAATAGAGGTATTATCTGAATTATCTAGTGTGGTAGCCATCTTGGCACGAAGGGGGTTTAAATCCACATAAGCCATACACG
>CABHON010000008.1 GCA_902168255.1 uncultured Legionella sp. | reverse complement strand
AGCATAATCGACTTGTTTGGCGCGTGCAGTTGGCATGGTTGGAACCTCGAATTGTTGGATGAAAGGTTTATTATACGTTAAATATTTCTAGGTGCAAGAGGGGCGAGTTGGATTTGTGGGTGTCTTAGTAATTTTTTTGTTGAAAAAGTTCTCTGTAATAAATAGTAGCTGTAATTTATATATTATCCACCAGAAAAACGTTCTTCAAAAATGTCTTTTTCTGTGGAAACTTCTCGTTGTTGGGGTGTCTTGATTTAGGAAGGCAGTTTAGTTGCGATAAATGGTTTTGCTATTCTAATAGAGGCTAGCTTTTCAAGTTCAATCTTTTTATAGGAATTATAACGCATTGGACATTTTTAGCTCAATTTATTTCGCTTTTTTTACTTTTTTTTGTTCTTTTTATTGACACAGCTCTATTTTTATCTCATAGTGTAGCAAAGTGGTGAATTATGGTTGATTTGTGGTAAAAAGTGGTAAAAATAGAAAGTGAATAGTTAGCCATGTTTAGAGGTATTCATTCAATTAATCTTGACCCGAAAGGGCGTTTAGCGGTACCTACCCGGTATCGGGATAGGCTTCAGCTCGATGCTGCCGGTCAATTAATTGTTACCATTGATACTGAATCAGCATGTTTATTACTTTATCCTTTACCCGAATGGGAGATTATTGAAGCAAAACTTCAAAATTTACCGAGCTTTAACCCCCAGGCGAGAAGAATTCAACGTTTGTTAATTGGCCATGCTACAGAACTGGAAATGGATAATAGTGGCCGAATTTTATTACCTTCTTTACTAAGAGAGCATGCCAATATTGATAAAAAAGTTGTATTGATTGGCCAAGGAAAAAAATTTGAAATATGGAATGAAGCTACATGGGGAGAAGAAACAAAACAATGGTTGGATAATGCACCGGAATCTATTGATGAAATTCCTGAAGAAATGAGGAGTTTATCATTATGATGTTGCATCAATCAGTTTTATTAGAAGAATGTATAGAAGGTTTAAATATTCAGCCGAATGGTACTTATATTGATGCCACCTTTGGTAGAGGAGGGCACAGTCTTGCCATTTTGGAACGTTTAGGAGATTTAGGACGTCTTGTTGTGATTGATAAAGATAAGAGTGCGATAGAGGAGGCAAACAGATTATTCGCGACCGATTCACGTTGTCAGTCTTATCATGACTCTTTTGCTCACATTAAAATGATTGCAGAGAAAGAAGATATTGTAGGTAAAACTGCAGGCATTTTAATGGATTTAGGAGTTTCATCACCACAATTAGATACTGCGGAAAGAGGATTTAGTTTCTTACGTGAAGGCCCATTAGACATGCGAATGGACCAACGAGAAATACTTGATGCCGCAACATGGATTAATAATGCACGTGAGGAGGAAATTGCACGTGTATTGTATGTGTATGGGGAAGAGCGATTTTCTCGAAGAATTGCAAAAAGAATCGTAGAAGAACGCTCAATTAACCCTATTACCACCACTTTGCAGCTTGCCCAACTGATTGCAAAAGCACATCCCGCATGGGATAAAAATAAACATCCAGCGACGAAGAGTTTTCAAGCTATTCGACTTCTGATTAATCATGAATTGGAGGATCTTCAGCAGGCTTTAAATGATGCTGTAGAACTGTTGATTCCTGGTGGCCGCTTAGTCGTACTAAGTTTTCATTCATTAGAAGATCGAATTGTAAAACAATTTCTGAAGCAGCAGTCGGAAGGCACACCTTTACCTTCACATATTCCCGTAAGAGCGAAAGAACAGCGGGTTTCTATGCGACGGGTGGGTAAAGCCATTCGACCAGCTGAATCAGAAGTTCGTTTAAACTCGCGCGCGCGAAGTGCGACTTTAAGAATTGGGGAGAAAATATTATGAATGCTGCAGCACGAACACTTTCTTCATCTACCTGGTTTCGGGGTAACGTGAAGCAAACGGTGATGACTAAAGAAGGTTTTTTTGCCATGGTTTTATTATTGGCAGTTTTGATATCTGCTTTAGTAGTGGTTTATGTTAAAAATGAACAACGTGTGTACTTCAGTCAACAACAGTTGGCTATTCAACAAACCGCTCAGTTAGAGTTGGAATGGAGCCAATTGTTACTTGAACAAAGTGCTATGGCGGCACCTGCTCGAGTGCAACGTATTGCACATCAACGACTACATTTAGTGATGCCTAACCCGGAAAAAACTGTTATTGTGGAAGCAAATTAAATAATATGCCACGCTTTGAATCGCAGTTTAAAAAAAATCCGCCAAGTGCTCGTTATGGAAGTTGGCGTACAGGTCAACAGCATTCCTTTTTGCATGAAAAGCCTCGTATTGTTCCCCATGATAAAGAAAGATTTTTATTAATAGTATTATTCTTAGCAACATTGGTTGCTATTTTAATTTGGAGAATGGCTGATCTCACTATTTTTGATCGTGGTTTTTTAGAAAAACAAGGTAACGCCCGCAGTCTACGATATCTGAGTATCCCTGCTTATCGAGGGATGATTACTGACCGTCATGGTGCCCCCTTAGCTGTCAGCACGCCAGTAGAGGCCGTATGGGTTAATCCACATGAAACACAACTGAATAATCCAGGACTCCCTAAACTGGCTGAATATTTAGGTCTGTCATTGGCAGAACTGAAAGCCAAAATGAGTGCTAAAACCAAAGAATTTGTGTATCTAAAGCGTGGCTTGGATCCTATGGTGGCAGAAAATATTCACATATTAAATATTCCTGGCATTCATTTACAAAGAGAATTTAAACGTTATTACCCTGATGGTGAAGTCACTGCTCAATTAGTAGGTTTTACCAATATTGATGATCAAGGGCAAGAAGGATTGGAACTTGCTTATAATAGTTGGTTAAAAGGTGCGCCGGGACAAGAACGTGTTATTAAAGATCGATTGGGCCATGTGATTGCTAATGCCAACCCTATTTTAGAGCCTAAGCCTGGTAAAAATTTAATGCTCAGTATTGATCGAAGCATTCAATATGCGGCTTACAGAGAATTAAAAAAAGCTGTGGCGAAATTAAAAGCTAGTTCTGGATCTGCAGTAGTGCTAGATGCACGGACGGGTGAAATCTTAGCCATGGTGAACCAACCTTCTTATAATCCTAATAATCGTAGTGAAATTTCCCCGGCTCGAATTAGAAATCGGGCATTAACGGATACATTCGAACCTGGTTCTGTAATGAAAGCGTTTAGTGTGGCCAGTGCCTTAGATAGTGGTAAATATGAACCTGATTCACTTATTGATACCGGTAAAGGTTGGATGACAGTTGTAGGAAGACGCACGCCTATTACCGATGAACATCCGGGTGGGTTAATGACGGTAACCACTGTTTTGCAGAAATCAAGTAATGTGGGTGTCACAAAAATGATGCTGTCATTGCCTGCTGACCAGTTATCGCAACTATTACATCATGCTGGTTTTGGGCAGAGTACTAACACAGGGTTTCCAGGAGAAAGCGCCGGTATTTTGCCTGTTGAAAAGAATTTAAGTCCTTCAGCGGTAGCAACCTTGGCGTTTGGATATGGCCTTTCAGTTACAACAACTCAATTAGCGAGAGGGTATACTCTTTTTGCGAATCATGGGAAATTAGTACCGATTTCCTTATTACCTGTACGTACACCTCCTCAAGGAGAAATGGTCATGCATCAAAAAGCAGCGGATGAAATGCTGACAATGCTTGAAGCTGTAGTTGAAGGCGGTTCAGGAAAATTAGCAAAAGTGAAAGGCTATCGAGTTGCAGGTAAAACAGGAACCTCTCGAATGGTGGGACATTCTGGCTATATAGCGAATCGTCATATTGCCACTTTTGCTGGTATTGCGCCTGTAAGTGATCCACGTTTTGTGGTGATTATTACGGTTGAAGATCCGAAATTAGGTGGTCTAAGTTATTATGCTGCAACAGCGGCAGCCCCAGTGTTTTCAGGTATTATGGGTGCAACATTAAGAATTATGGATGTCCCATTTGATGATAAGGTTGATGCAGACTCAACTAAAGAAGGTGAGCATGCATGAATAAAGCAACAACTAAAACATTAGCCTCTTTACTCGCTGGTATTACTTTTGTGGATCCTGAAATAGATTGCGTTATTCATGGATTGAGTATTGATAGTCGCCAAGTAAAAAAAGGTGATTTATTTATTGCCTATCCTGGGGAAAAAGTTGATGGCCGCGATTTTATCCAGGAGGCTTTAAAAAAAGGTGCCGTAGCAATTTTAGCAGAAGAGGATGATAATAATTCTTATGAATGGCCTTTTTTGGATAAAAACAATGTTTTATTGAAAATAAAAGATTTGCAGCATAAAGTAGGAAGAATTGCCTCAAGATTTTACAATCACCCCTCTCGTCAAATGCATATTATAGGTGTGACCGGAACAAATGGTAAAAGTTCTATTGCTTATCTTTTGGCATGTGCATTAAATGCTCTTCATCATTCCAGTATTTATTTAGGAACCTTAGGCACTGGTTTTCCAACTGCGTTACAAGAAAGTACGCATACAACCTTAGATCCTATTCATCTTCAACACTCTTTGGCTGAGTTTGTAGAAAAGGGAGTGACTGATGCTGCGATAGAGGTTTCTTCTCACGCCTTAGACCAAGGACGTGTGGATGCTATTGAATTTGAGACCGCTGTATTTACTAATTTGACGCGTGATCATTTAGATTATCACAAGACAATGGAAGCTTATGGTGAAGCCAAAGCAAAACTGTTTCACCAATTTGGTTTGAAAACGGCTGTCATCAATCAAGATGATGCTTTTGGATTAACCTTATTACATGCCTTATCACCTGAAATTTTTGGTCTGGGTTATAGCTTAAAAAATTCAGATGCTGAAATTTTTGCTGATGATATTTCCATCACGTATGAGGGCATTCACGCAGCCCTTAAAACTCCGTGGGGGGAAGGCAAGCTTAGGACGCCATTATTAGGATATTTTAATCTTTATAATATTTTAGCTGCGATTGGAGTCTTAGGTTCTTCCTATCCTTTAAATCAAATATTGTCCTGCATTGAAACTTTGCCCCACGTTCCAGGACGTATGGAGTGTATTGCTTCACCCAATAAACCGATGTTCGTGGTGGATTATGCTCATACACCCGATGCCTTAGAAAATGTATTAACCACTGCAAATGATTTATTAAAAAATACCTCTGGAAAATTATGGTGTGTATTTGGGTGTGGTGGTGATCGGGATAAAGGAAAGCGTCCTGAAATGGGAAAAATGGCAGAAGCCTTGGCCGATTATGTTATTATTACGAACGATAACCCAAGAACTGAGATCCCTGAAATTATTGCACAAGAAATTATGCAAGGTTTCGCTTCTTCCCAAAACGCCGTGATTATATTAGATCGTGAAGAAGCAATTAACCATGCTTTTAAGCATGCTAACCCAAAAGATATTATTCTTATTGCGGGCAAAGGGCATGAAACCTATCAAATTATTGGCACAGAAAAGCATTATTTTTCTGATCAAGATATTTGCAGAAAATTGATTGCTTAAAAAAGTTATTTTCTTGATATTTTTTATGAGAGATTGAACAATTTTTATGTTATATTCAGCATTGAAAATTTAGATAATATATAGCTCATTAGTGAGAAAAAAATGTTTTTTACCTTTATTCGTAATTATAGAAATAATAATAAATCAGCAGATTCTGATGCTATCGATACATTTCTTAAATTGTTAAAAGAAATATTTTTTTGTAATAAACTTGAAAAATTTTCCCTAGATAATGGGCATGACAAATTAACTCTTAATGCAGAAGATGATTTTTATGTGCTTGAATCTACTGGAAAAGATAAAAAGTGGTTATTCCATAAAACTGGCTCACTTCTCCCTATTGCTGTATCAGAAATTGATAAAAAACAGCCAGTAAACACTAAACTATCGCTTAATATAACGGTTCTTGAAGATATCTGCGAGAAACCAGAAGTGGGAAGTGAAATAGCTAAAATAAGAGAAAATTTACGTGCATATGCACACAAAAGATATTTAGAAGATAAAGCATATAGTGGTTGGGGAAAATATTTTGGTGGTTATTCTAAACAGGAAAAAATTCGTGCATTAGACAAATTTTATCAGGGAAATGATTTAACGCTTCAAGATATTAAGATTTTAAAACAAGGAAGAATAGGCAAAGTATTACGTACATCAATGCAAATACTTGATAATAAAAGTAAGAAAAAAACAGTTGATGCCTTATTAGAAAAAATTGGCTATGAATTTGATTCTAAAGAAAACCTATTTATTATTCCTTCTGATTCCTTGGGAAGATCTTATATTGATCAAATGGATAAAGTCCCGGGTGTTTCTAAAGAAGAACAGAATGCTGCTTTAAGTGCATTAAGCGTGGGCGATCCACTTACATTAAGGCAAGCCAATATTTTAAAAAAACTAAGAGAAAAGAATGAGAATAAATTCGATAAGCAGTATAATGATAAAGGTTCCTTAAGTGATGATTTTGCTTCGTTTTTGTTTGATTACCAACATTACACGTATGATTCCCAAGCAATGATATTTAAAACTAAAAATAATACAGATGAAAGTTTTTTATTTAATGCTAGTCGTTTCGTGGAATTAGATAATTCTTATTCTATGCTTGAAAGAGAGTTAGCAGGTGTATTGCCCGAGGAGCAAGGGGAAATTGGTGATAGTCGACCTCAACAAAAAAGAAAATCAAGTGTTCTAGGGTATTTATTTTCTTCCAAAAAAGTGATAGAAGCAGCGGGGGAAATTGGTGGTAGTCGACCTCAACAAAAAAGAAAATCAAGTATTCTAGGGTATTTATTTTCTTCCAAAGAAGAGGCGAAAGCCGAGGAAGAAAATGAGGAAGAAAACGAGGAAGAAAATGAGGAAGAAAACGAGGAAGAAAACGATGGAAAAAGAATGTATAACGGTCTTGGTGAACTCAATACTCCTATAGGCAAAGCAATATTGACTAATCCGAAAGGAGAGGTTATTCCATCTGAGCAGTTAAATGAATGGAGACAAGCAACAGAGCAACAGAAACAAAGCCAGCAACAAAAACATAGGGGAATAGTGGGTAAACTCAAGCTTATGGTCTTTGGTTCACACCTAGCAACGCAACGTTCATTTCAGGATGCACAGACAGGATATACCAGCGTTCAAAATGGCACGCAATATGATATATATCGCTGATTGCAGTATCTACTGTTATTGTTTCGACTACCCTTTGACAGATTCAGTCATTTGTTAGATAATAGTCGCCTTTATGCGAAAGTGGCGAAATTGGTAGACGCGCTGGATTTAGGTTCCAGTGGGGCAACCTGTGAGAGTTCGAGTCTCTCCTTTCGCACCATATTACTCGCACTTGAGTTTTCGGTTTCGTGCAAGTTGCACCGACTCGGTACCTGGATTGCAGGTACACTCTCTTGTCAGCTTCACTTGTATGCTTACCGAAAAACCAATTGCACTGAGTATATACTCTTCTTGAGTATACTTACTTAATTAGAATTTCATATTGAGGTATATTAATGGCTATTCAGGTTTCTCTAGAAAATGTTCAAGGTTTAGAACGACGATTAAAGGTATGTGTTCCTGCTGAAAAAGTAAACGAAGTTGTAGAGAAATGTTTTCAAAAAGTTGCTAGTACAGTAAAAATTGATGGTTTTCGCCCAGGCAAAGTGCCTCGTAAAATGATTGAAGAACGTTATGGTGACAGTATTCGTTATCATGAAGCTTTACCTCAATTAATTGATGGAACATTGCAAGAAGCATTTAAAGAAGCTGGAGTAGAACCTGTTGGACAGCCAGTATTAGAAGGTTCCGTTGATCTTCAACTAAACCAACCCTTAAATTATGCTGTTCTTTTTGATGTTTTTCCTGAAATTTCATTGAAAGATTTAAAAGATTCTGAAATTGAACGCGTTGTTTCTGAAGTTACCGATGCTGATTTAGAAAAAGCATTAGAACGCATTCGCCAAGAACAAACTACCTGGAAAGAAGCAGAAGGTGCTGCTCAGGTAAATGACAATGTATTATTAAGTTATACAGTTGAAGTAGATGGTGAACAAATTGAAGAAGCAAAAGTAAAAGAACGTTCAGTTCAATTAGGAAAACATGCACACCAAGTTGTTGTACCTGCTTTAGAAGATCAATTAGTTGGTTTGTCTGTTGGAGAAGAAAAAACAGTAGAGGCTGCTTTCCCTGAAAGCTACCCTATTGAAAAAGTAGCAGGAAAAACAGGAAAATTTACTGTTAAAATCAGTTCAATCCAACGACCTGAAGTTCCTGAGTTGAATGATGATTTTGCTAAACGATTTGATGAGGCAAGCAATTTAGACGAATACAAAACCAATATTCGTAAAAGCATGGCTTACTACCTCAAAATGGCATTAGAAAACGTCAATAAATTGGCTGTGTTCGATGCTTTGATGAATGCTAATCCAATTGAATTACCTAAAGCTATGGTTAATGCTGAAATTGAACGTATGGCGAGAGGTTTCTTACAATCAACTTTTAAAGCGCAAAAAATTCCTGCTAAAGATTTAAAGCAGTATTTACCTTTCTTATCTAAAGTTTATGCTAAAGCAGCTGAAAAACGTGTGCGTTTGAGCTTATTATTCGAAGCGTTTTTAAAACAACATCCTCAAGATATTACTGATGAAATGATTCAACAAACAGCTGAAGAACGTTCATCTTTATACCAAGATCCAAAAGCATGGATGGAAGAATACTTAGCGGTTCCTGCGAATAAAGAAGAAATTCGTCATGTATTGCTTGAAAAAACAGTAGCTGAAAGCTTAAGTAAAGAGGCTGCTTTTAAAGAAGTGAATCTAGATTATTTTGGTGTATTAGAAAAAGAAAAAGCTTTACAATATCGTGATATGGACTTTAATGCGGCAAATACTGTTGAAGAAGAACATGTACATGATGAAAACTGCAATCATGGCCATGATCATGAGCATCATCATCACGAACATGATCACACACATGCCCATAAGTCTTCTGAAAAGGAAGCACATCATGTTTCAGAATAATAAATTTTCTTCTATAATTGAAGGAATGAATGAGCCGCATAATGCGAGTGGGTTAGTGCCGATTGTTGTAGAACAGTCGGCACGAGGCGAGCGCTCGTATGATATTTATTCTCGGTTGCTTAAAGAGCGAATTATTTTCCTTGTTGGTCAAGTTGAAGATCACATGGCTAATTTAATTATTGCTCAATTATTATTTTTAGAGTCTGAAAATCCTGACAAAGATATTTATTTATATATCAACTCGCCAGGTGGTGTAGTAACATCAGGATTGGCAATTTATGACACGATGCAGTTTATCAAGCCTGATGTTGCTACCCTTTGTGTAGGACAGGCAGCTAGCATGGGTTCATTGCTTCTTGCTGGCGGAGCAGCTGGGAAACGTTATTGCCTTCCTAATTCCAGGGTGATGATTCATCAGCCGTTAGGAGGTTTTCAAGGACAAGCAACTGATATTGAGATTCATACAAAAGAAATTTTATCTATTAAAGATAAGCTGAATCAAATTTTGAGTCATCACAGTAAAAAATCAAAGGAGCAGATTGCACGTGATACAGAACGTGATAATTTTATGTCTGCAAAACAAGCCTTAGAATATGGGTTAATTGACCATATTATGACGAACCGAAGTGACGAAAAAACAACAGACACAAAATAAAGTAAGCTGCATTGGAGATATATAGGTTATGAAAAACAATGAAGGTGGTACAGAAAAAGGGAACGATACAAAAACACTTTATTGTTCTTTTTGTGGTAAAAGTCAATTTGAAGTTCAAAAACTGATTGCAGGTCCTTCAGTCTTTATTTGTAATGAATGCGTTAGCTTGTGTCTTGATATAATTCGAGAAGAGATACAACCTTTACCAGCTGAGACAGGTGCGAAATTACCTTCACCTAAGAAAATAGCTGAATTTTTAAATGATTATGTTATTGGCCAAGAAAGGGCAAAGAAAGTTTTAGCTGTAGCTGTATATAATCATTATAAAAGATTAAATCATTTAACAAACAATACATCTGAAGAAGAAGTAGAATTACGTAAAAGTAATATTCTATTAATTGGTCCAACAGGAAGTGGTAAGACCCTATTAGCAGAAACATTAGCAAGAATGCTCAATGTGCCTTTCACGATGGCGGATGCTACCACTTTGACAGAAGCTGGGTATGTTGGTGAAGACGTTGAAAATATCATTCAAAAGCTTTTACAAAAATGTGATTATGATATTGAACGTGCCCAAACTGGAATTGTATATATTGATGAGATTGATAAAATTGCACGTAAATCTGAAAACCCTTCTATTACCCGGGATGTTTCAGGAGAAGGCGTACAACAAGCTTTATTAAAGTTGATTGAAGGCACAGTTGCCTCTATTCCTCCTCAAGGAGGACGTAAACATCCTCAACAAGAATTTTTGCAAGTTGATACTTCGAATATCCTTTTTATTTGTGGCGGTGCTTTTTCGGGTTTGGATCGTGTTATTCGAGAGCGTTCTGAAAAATCTGGTATTGGTTTCGGTGCACGTGTACACAGTAAGGATGAGAAGCAATCTATGTCAGAAGCTTTATCTAAAGTAGAGCCTGAGGATCTTATAAAATTCGGCTTAATTCCTGAGTTTGTTGGTAGATTACCTGTGGTGGCAACCTTAGAAGAGCTTAATCTAGAAGCATTAGTTCGAATTTTAACTGAACCTAAAAATGCATTAACTAAACAATATAAAAAATTATTCTCTATGGAGGATGCTGAATTAGATATTGAACCAGACGCATTAAAAGCTATTGCTCAAAAAGCTTTAGACAGAAAAACAGGTGCAAGGGGTTTAAGATCCATTTTAGAAGCGGCTTTACTCGACACGATGTACGAATTACCTTCTCGACAGGATATACAAAAAGTTATTCTAAACGAAGAGACAATTAAAGGTATTTCAACTCCCTTATTAATGACTACTCCTCATGAAAATAAGCAAGCAGCGAATAAAGAAGCATCTCAGCTTCAAGATGATAAAAAAGCTGCTAGTGGTGGTGAGTAGAAATGCCATGTAGGTAAGTATAAGACTTACCATACAGCTTCAACTATACTTACAATATTAGATGTCTTTCCAAAACCTGCTGAATGAGAAAACCATAGGACTTAGAATGAATATCAAATTGGCAGAAAGCAGATTTGATGCTTGAGAGTGTAGCGGGATGAATGCAACACTAGGTCTATAAACAAACCTTCTCAAAAGTAGATTTTAGGAAGATATCTAGGGTGTGTCATCAACTCGCTCAACGACAGGAGAAAACCACGTATATTTCCGAGGACCGTAGCGCAGCATACACGTCAGGATGTGAGAAACGGACCACAGAAAATCAGGGTTTTATACGGAGTTGAGTAGAATTGATGACAAGCCCTATTGTAGGATGAATAATTATTCGTCTAATATATTGAGTAATCTATAATAAATAAGGTAGAAAATTATGCCTGCAAAAAACAAGAAAACAAATGCTCCTAAAACTCCTGAGACAGTAACAGAAACAGAACCAACTTCTTTAACTTTACCAGTATTGCCTTTGCGAGATGTGGTTGTATATCCGCATATGGTAATTCCTCTTTTTGTAGGGCGTGAAAAATCAATTCATGCATTAGAAGCTGCGATGATTGATGACAAGCAAGTTTTGTTAGTTGCTCAAAAACATGCTGGGGAAGACGATCCTAAACCTGAAGACATATATTCAATGGGAACTATCTCTGTTATTTTGCAATTGTTGAAATTGCCGGATGGTACGGTAAAAATGCTTGTTGAAGGACGAAGAAGAGGTGCCATTAAAAAAATTGATGTACATGAAAAGGGATATTTTGTAGCCGAAATAGAGACGATCGAGACACCTCCTGCTGAACCAAAAAATCGCGAAACAGAAATTCTTGTTCGTTCTTTAATGTCCCAGTTTGAGCAATATGTCAAATTAAATAGAAAAATTCCACCAGAAATCTTTTCCTCTCTTTCTACTATTGAAGATGAAGGATGTTTGGCGGATATGATAGCAGCTCATCTATCATTAAAAGTAGAAGAAAAGCAAGAATTATTAGAATCCTTACCTATTCCTCAGCGTCTAGAACGTTTAATGAGTGCATTAGAAACAGAAATTGATTTATTGCAAGTTGAAAAACGAGTGCGTGGACGGGTCAAGCGCCAAATGGAAAAAAGTCAACGCGAATACTATCTCAATGAACAAATGAAGGCGATACAAAAGGAATTGGGTGAGCTGGGAAATGAATTGCCTGAAACCGAACAATTAGCAAAAAATATTGAAGATGCAGGAATGCCGGAAGAGGCAAAAGCAAAAGCAACGGCAGAATTAACTAAGTTAAAAATGATGCCACCCATGTCTGCAGAAGCAACGGTGATACGTAATTATCTGGATTGGATGTTAAAAGTTCCCTGGAAGACAGAAACACGCATTCGTTATGATTTAGAAAAAGCTGAAGCAGTTTTAGATGAAGATCATTATGGTTTAGGCAAAGTTAAAGAAAGAATTATTGAGTATTTAGCAGTAGAACGACGTGTACAAAAAATCAAGGGACCAATTTTATGTTTAGTAGGACCTCCCGGGGTTGGTAAAACTTCTTTAGGACAATCGATCGCTAATGCTACGGGTCGAAAATTTATTCGTATTGCTTTAGGTGGTGTTCGCGATGAAGCTGAGATTCGTGGGCATCGTCGTACTTACATTGGTTCGATGCCTGGACGTATTATTCAACGACTTGCTAAAGCTGGCGTAAGTAATCCCCTGATTATGCTTGATGAAGTTGATAAAATGGCCGCAGATTTCAGAGGAGATCCCGCTTCAGCCTTATTAGAAGTGCTCGATCCTGAACAAAATCATGCTTTTAATGACCATTTTCTAGAAGTTGATTATGATTTAAGCCGCGTCATGTTTATTGCAACGGCTAATTCACTTGAAATTCCACCTGCTTTATTAGATCGAATGGAAGTGATTCGCTTGCCAGGTTATACAGAGGATGAAAAAATTCATATTTCCGAGCAGCATTTAATTAATAAACAAATCGAATTAAGTGGGCTTAGAAAAGATGAAATTCATATAACAGAAAGTGCCATTCATGACATTATTCGATATTACACTCGTGAAGCCGGCGTTAGAAACTTGGAACGACAAATTGCTAAAATTTGCAGAAAAGTACTGAAAGAACGTTTGTCAAAAGAAAGTAAACAATCAGCTAAATCAGGAAAAAAACAAAAAATTAATGTAACTGAAGTTTCTGCCCATAATTTAGAAAAATATTTGGGTGTTCGGCAGTTTCATTTTGGTTTGGCAGGAAAAACGGATGCTATTGGTTGTGTGACTGGATTAGCATGGACAAGTGTAGGTGGAGAGTTGTTAACTATTGAAGCATCTGCTATGCCAGGAAAAGGAAAGGCATTGTATACAGGTCATTTGGGATCTGTCATGCAAGAGTCAATTCATGCGGCAATGACGGTTGTTCGTCATCGCGGTGAAGCATTTGGGTTACCACCTGATTTTTATGACAAATATGATTTTCACGTACATGTACCTGAAGGTGCTACCCCAAAAGATGGGCCAAGTGCAGGTATTGCGATGTGTACGGCTATAACATCAGTTTTAACACAAATACCCATAAAAGCTAATGTAGCCATGACGGGAGAAATTACCCTCCAAGGAAAAGTATTGCCTATTGGTGGATTAAAAGAAAAGTTATTAGCTGCTCATCGAGGAGGTATAACAGATGTAATCATTCCGGAGGAGAATGAAAAAGATCTGGAAGAAATTCCTAAGAATATTCGTAAAGGCTTACATATTCACTTAGTATCAGTCATTGATGATGTACTTAAAGTTGCGTTAACACACTTTCCTGAAAAGAAAGCTGAAGTGAAGGAAAAAGTTAAAGCAAGAAAAGTTTCTGCAGTAAAGAGTAAAACAACTAAAAAAGCTACTACAGTGAAAAAAACACCCACGGTGACATCGATTATCCAAGGAATTCGTCGAAAGCAGCAAAAAGGGAAAAAATAGTGGTGGGTATGGTATGGTTAATTAGCGTATTTTCAAAGAGATCATTGAGAGTATTCTAAGTCAGAAAGTTTTTTTGCATCAGCGGATTACCTAATTAACCTTTACAGCAATGACGTTCTCAGTAGGAATTTATACAAGATCAGACTCGGATAGATTCCTTAAAATTTATCAACAAATGTCCCCCAACACCTGGAGCGGTTATTATAGCCCTTGAAAAAATCAGCGAATTATTTCTCACAAGTAATATTAAATACATAAAATTATCAATTTCATGTTGCTTGCTCTACTGTGTTACGTTATACTGCATCTCGAAAATTTGAGATACGAATTAAAACTAATGATATTTCAAGTGGTTGAAAATTATCTCTACTACTTTTTCATTATTTTTTATATTTATCAGGTTTTTTTATAAAAATTAAAAAAAATACTTGACACGGAATTACCGTAATGGTTTAATCGCTCCTGCCTTTAGTTAGGCGGGTAATGAGACCCAAGACTCAAAATTTAAGAGGAAAGAGACGTATGAACAAGAACGAATTAATAGAGGCAATTGCTTCTGGAGCCGGTACAACGAAAGCAGCTGCAGGAAAGATGTTAGCAGCTTTTATTGGTGCCGTGACTGATGAGTTAAAAGCTGGTGGACAAATCGTATTACCTGGCTTCGTAACTATGAAAGTAGGTAATCGTGCAGCTAGAATGGGTCGTAACCCTAAAACAGGTGAAGTAATTAAGATTGCTGCAGCACGTGTTGCTCAGTTTAAAGCTGGAAAGCAATTAAAAGAAGCTGTCCAAGATAAATAAAGTTTTCGGGTGCTTAGCTCAGCTGGCAGAGCATCGCCCTTACAAGGCGAGGGTCGTAGGTTCGATCCCTACAGCACCCACCAAACAAGGAGTGGTAGTTCAGTTGGTCAGAATACCGGCCTGTCACGCCGGGGGTCGCGGGTTCGAGCCCCGTCCACTCCGCCAACATTCAAAACGCGCCTTATTAGATAAGGCGCGTTTTTTTTTAGGGGTTCCTTGAGGCTGGAAAAGTCATAATGTTGCAAAAAATTCACGAGCGAGTTCAAGGTGTTATCGCTTGGGTCCTCATTATTCTTATCGCTATTACATTTACATTATTTGGTATTAACTATTACCTAGAATCTCGTGCTTCGTCCGATGTTCAAGCTGAAGTAAATGGTGAAAAAATCAGTAAAGTTGATTTTTCTGATACATACCAACGTTTAAAGCGTCATGCCGAAAGTCAAATGGGTGAGCTCACACCAGTTCAAGAAAATACACTAAAAAGACGCGCCATTAAACAACTCATTTTTAACAGGGTTGTTTTGCAAGGTGCAGAGTCATCTGGCTATTTGGTAACGCGAGAACAAGCTGAACAAGCTTTAATGCAAATTCCTCAATTCCAAGAAGATGGACAATTTTCAGCGGAAAAGTTTCAGCAAGCACTAAGTTCAGCTTTATATACGCCAGCCGATTTCCTTACAAAAATTCAAGAAGGCCTTGTTATTAATCAACAAAGATTTTCTTTCGCTGGCACAACATTTGTTCTGCCTAAAGAAGTTTCCCAGTTAGTAGCATTAGCAAAGCAAACACGTGATATGAGTTTCGCTATTCTTCCTTGGAAAAATTTTGCACCTCCCGCTGCTCCTATATTAGTTTCCCCAGAAGAGTTGAGTGCTTATTACGAAAAGAATAAAACGCAGTTTAAAGTTCCAGAAAAAGTAAGTGTTCGTTATATCTTAATTTCAATGAAGAAAATTTCAGAACAAACTCATATTTCAGAAAAAGCATTGAAAAATTATTATGACAGCAATATAGATGCTTATACTCATCCTGCTCAGTGGAAATGGATGCATATTCTCGTTCGTGCTCCCGAAAATGATAGAAAGGCTGATAAAAAGGCTTATCAAAAAGCACTAAAAATAGTACAAGACCTAAAGAAAGGTGAAAAATTTTCAGTTGCTGTAAAAAAATACTCTGATGATGTTTTATCTGCTACTCAAGATGGTATAACTCCTTGGATCCCTGCATTGGCTGTAGATGAAAAGGTTTTGCCTGTGTTGCAACAGCTAAAAAAAGGTGAAATCAGTGAACCCATTAAAACTCATTATGGATATGAAATTATCGAACGTGTTGATTATCAGCCTCCCGCACAAATTCCTTTCAAAGAAGTGAAAAACCAAATTAAGGAAACCTTGAAGACTGATAAAGCCCAACAAGTTTTTGCTCAGATGGGAGATGAACTCACTAATTTATCATACCAAAATCCTTCGTCATTAAATGATGTTGCAAAAGAAATAGGTCTACCAATTAAAACTACACCTTTCTTTTCCCAAAAAGGACTTTCTAAAGGTATTGCTTCCCATAAGCCAGTTATTCAAGCAGCTTTTAGTGATGAAGTGTTACAAGATGGTGATAATAGTCAAGTAATTGCTATTGATGATAGTTATTTGTTAGTGCTTCGTTTACGTAAGCATTTACCGCCATCTGTTAAACCTTTGAGTGAAGTAAAAACAATTCTACAGCAACAGATTATCCATGAAAAGGCAGCAAAAAAAGCTGAAGAAGCTGGAAAAGATTGGATTACCTCTCTTAAAACTAATCCTTCTACAATGTTACCGGTTGCTTGGAACACCAAAAAAGCTGTTTCACGAGATGATACAACCTTAAATCCAATTATTCTTTCGGCTTTATTTAAAATGACTCAAGTTAATAATAACTCTCCATTGTTTGAAGGCGTAGCTTTAGAAAATGGTGATTATGCAATACTTAAATTAACTCATGTAGAACCAGGTTCTATAGATAGTTTAGATCGAGAAGAACAAAATATGTTTGAAGATGAAATGGAAGCAGCAGAAGGAATTGTAGATTATAACCTCTACGTAGAAGGGCTGATGCACCAAGCTAAAATTGTTGAAGAAAAGAAATAATGTCTATTTTACAAATACAAGGTGTTTCAAAGTCTTTTGGCAATACAACAATTGTTAAGAACATTGATTTAGAAATTAATAAGGGAGAGTTTTTTACTCTATTGGGACCTTCTGGTTGTGGAAAAACAACTTTATTAAGAATGATTGGTGGTTTTACTACTCCTGATGAAGGGAGGATTTTACTTGAAGGTAAAGATATTACAAATTTACCTCCTGAAAAACGCCCTCTCCACACAATTTTCCAAAGTTATGCACTATTTCCTCACTTCACTGTGTTTGATAATGTTGCATTTCCATTAAAAATGGCAAAATGGTCTAAAGAACGAATTATTAGCCAGGTTAAAGAGTTATTAGAAGATGTGCAATTAACGCAATATGCTGATTGTTATCCACATGAGTTGTCGGGTGGACAACGGCAACGAGTTGCTATTGCTCGTTCATTAGTCGACAGACCAAAAATTTTGTTGTTAGATGAACCTTTATCAGCACTAGATGCTCGATTACGTGAGCATATGCACATGGAATTGGTTACATTGCAAGAAGAAACTGGCGTTACTTTTGTCTATGTAACACATGATCAAAGTGAAGCATTAGCCTTATCAAGTAGAATCGCTGTAATGAATGGCGGGGACATTGAACAATTAGATACGCCCCAATCTATATATTCTAATCCAGCCTCTTATTTTGTTGCTGACTTTTTAGGTAAATGTAACCTTTTAGAAGCCGAAGTTTTAAGCAAGACAGACTCACAAGTAACACTGTTGGTGGCAGGTATTTGGAAAATGGAATTGCCTTATTCTTCTGAGAAAGATATTCAAGTAGGACAGAAGGGTTGGTATGCTCTACGACCTGAAAAAATACATTTAGGCAAAGAAGAGTTAGCTCATTATTCAGGCGGAGATGAAAGTTCATTTTCTGCACAGGTTATTGTGCGTGGTTATTATTACTATGGCGTAGACACTTTGTATGAATTTCGGTTGGAGAATGGTGTATTATTACAAGCGATGTTGGGTAATACCCGCGCTAAATTAAATCGTTTTTTTGAAGAAGAAGAAAAGGTAACTATTTCTTTTAATGTTAAATCTGGCAGATTTTTAACGGCATGATGTTTAAATTAACAGAAAAGCGTATTCTATCCATTCCACCATTAGTTTACTTAATTATTTTCTTCTTATTACCCATGTTGATTATGGTGCTGATTGCATTCCGACAACCGGGTGATTATGGTGGTGTTGCCCCTTTATTGGAGCAAGTAAACAATACAATCCATTTAAATTTAAATTTCAAAAGTTTTCATTTTGCTTTTACCCATGGATTTATATGGACATTATTCATTCGTTCGGTATTGTTTTCACTAACATCCACATTTTTTTGTTTACTGATTGGTTACCCTCTGGCTATGCTTATTGCACGCAGCCCTAAAAAATATCGTGATTTATTATTACTTTTAGTAATTATTCCTTTTTGGAGTTGTTTTCTTATTCGTGTATATGCGTGGATGATTATTTTAGGTCCTCAATCTGGTGTTAGTGTTTTAATTAATCATCTATTAGTGTTTTTTGGATTTTCTCCCGTTGAACTATTACATACACAACTAGCAGTTATTATTTGCTTAGTGTATATCAATTTACCTTTTATGGTATTGCCGTTGTATGCTAATTTAGAAAAGCATGATCATGCTCTAATTGAAGCAGGACGCGATTTAGGGGCAAGTCGCTTTAGAACATTTTGGCAAATTACAGTGCCTTTAAGTTTGCCAGGAATTTTAGCTGGCAGTGGATTAGTTTTTATTCCCTGCATTGGTATGTTTGTGGTACCGGAATTAGTTGGAAATAATCAATCATTAATGATTGGCAATCTGATTAAGCAGCAATTCTTGGATAGTATGAATTGGCCATTAGGTAGTGTGACATCCATTATTATGACTTTATCAGTATTAATGATTTCACTACTCGTGGGTATGTGGGCGAGCCGTTTAGGAGGGATAAAGTATGCGAGAAAGCAATAAACTTTCAAAAAAAATTATTCTCTCTGGCAGTTTAGGGTATTTATTCCTATATGTTCCATTGTTTATCCTTATTTTGTATTCATTTAATAATTCACGCGTAAATGTTGAATGGGTAGGATTTACCTTACATTGGTACCGTGTACTTTTTAGTGATGTCCAATTAATGGATGCAGCATTAAATTCCCTATGCATCGCATTAATTGCCAGTAGTATATCTGTCATTTTAGGTACACTTGCAGGTATAGCATTACATAAATATAAATTACGTTTACTGCCTGGGCTTGTTTTGATTCCTGTTGCTGCGCCTGAACTTTTAGTGGGTGTCTCTCTGCTATTGTTTTTCTTAATGATAAATTTTACCTTAGGACTGGCTTCAATTACATTAGCGCATACTGCTTTTTGTATTAGCTTTGTAGCTATAGCAGTAAAAAGTCGCATGCATGGTATGGACGATAGCATTATAGATGCAGCAAGAGATTTAGGTGCAACTCCTTTTAAAGCATTCTGGTTAATTTTAGTTCCTACTATTCTTCCTGGTATTATTGCTGGGGGACTCATGGCTTTTACTTTATCTATTGATGATTTTGTTATTACCTTTTTTACGGCAGGAGTAGGTTCGAGTACACTACCTTTGGCTATTTATTCTATGCTAAAAATGGGCGTTACACCGGAGGTTAATGCGGTGTCCACCATGATTATTTTAGTAACATTGATTCTAATGACCATTGCGACTAAATTGTCACCCTCGATGGTTTCCATGAAAGGTGAATAATGAAAAAATTAGCACTTCTACTCTTTGCTTTATTTAGTATATTTTCATCTGTTTATACTATAGCTAAACCTGTTTTGAATGTATATATTGGCACAAATTACATTGCTACCGAGACGATTAAACGTTTAGAAAAAGAGTGTCATTGTCGTGTGCAGCAAAATTATTTTAATGCAAATGAAGAGATGCTCGCTAAGATAGCTGCTGGGGCAACAGGATATAACGTTATTGTCCCTACCAGTTATGCTGTTGCTGAGTTAATTAAAATGGGGAAATTGAAACCTCTGGATAAAAATCGTTTAACTAATCTTCAATATATCGATCCTCAATTTTTGAATCAATCTTATGATCCAGGCAATATCTATTCAGTTCCGTATGCTTATACCCCTGTTTTTCTCGCATATAACGAAGATAAAATGAAAGAATTAGGTATTACTCCTAATACTTGGGCTGTTATTTTTGATCCAAAATATTTAAAAAAATTGAAAGGACGAGTAACGGTTTTCAATTCTGCCCGAAATGTATTTGCCGCTGCTTTATTGTATTTGGGTAAAGATCCTAACTCAACTAATGAGGATGATATTGAAGCGGCAGCTGCCGTTATTGAAAAGGCTGCACCTTATTGGGAAAAATTTGATAGTGACAGCTATTATCGAAGTTTATTACGAGGTGATATATGGCTTTCCATGAGTTACTCCATTGATATTTTTAAAACATTACAAGATATCAAAAACTCTCACTCTGACATGCACCTTGCTGCTTCCTTGCAAAAAGAAGGCAACATGTATGAGTTGGATAATATGGTCATCCCTGTATTTACCCCGGATGAAAATTTATCCTATGAATTTATTAATAATGCATTAGCACCGAAAAGCGCTTATGAGCTTTCTTCTTTTACGGGTGCGAGCATTCCTAATGCAGAAGCATTAAAAGAGTTAAGTCCTAGTGTGACAAGCATCGATTGGATTTATCCCAAAGATATGAATAAAATGCATGTTTTCAATGCTTATGATCCTGATACTCGAATCTTGGTAAATTCACTTTGGACTGAGATTCAGATGCAAAGTTGAGTGATGCTAGCGACTGAGGGAATTTTCCATTCGTGAATAAATAAAATTGCATTGTTGCGATGCTCGATGAAATAAACGAGGAATGAGTACATAAGTGTAGTAGTCCAGTTTATCACTATATTTTGCAACGATATTTTTACGTAACGGATTGATACAATGAAAAAACCAAAACCACGAAGCAATGGCTGTTAATATGGTTAAGTTAAGTATCCACAGGTTTGAAAATAACCAGGTCCATCCAAGTTTTGCTCCCATCCAGGTAATGAGTGGCTTAAACAAAAGAAAAATAAATACATGGTAAAGATAGGCTTCATAACTTAAAAGGCCAAAAATGCAAATAGGTAAAATAAGTTTTCTGAGGAAGGATTTTATGCAATTATCCTTTAAAGGCGGTGCATTTTTACGATTGTATGTTACGCCAATAATATACATAAAAACGCCTATAGCAATAAGTGTAGGGCCACACACATTATTGACTGTCCAAGGTCCAAAAATATAGGTACCTATCATTAAAAATATACCCGTACCAATCCATATTCGAGAGCGAAAGGGTTTGCGAGACTTTGTAAAAAAAGAATCGTTCTGTGTTAGTAAAGCAGCAAGTGCACCAATAGCGATGAGATCGAAACATCCAAAGTATAAGCGGATGCTGCCAAAGGCAGAGGGTGCATGGGCACGGCAGTAGGGGCCATAAAAGATAATGGCTATTAGGAAAATCACCACATTTTTGTGGGTGCGTAATAAGACACAAATAAGCGGAAAAAATAAATAAAATACTTCTTCAATAGCAAGTGACCATAGAATTCCCCAAGGCCACAAATGATTGGCCATATCTGGAAATAAAAGATTTGTTCTGAAAGTAAAAATATGAAATAAAATCGTTTGCCAACTGAAATGCGTGATTTCAAAACCTGGATAGTGTAGCGCATAAAATAATAAATTTAATGCGCAAAGTAATATCAAACCTGGCATAATACGGGTAAAGCGTTGCAGATAGAATCCTGGTATATGAATATTATGTAAATTGCCCTCACTCTGTTTCAGTAACATTGAGGTAATAAGAAAACCAGAAACAGGACTAAATACCGCAATGCCAAAGGGAATATTATAAACAAGCGTGGCAGTAAACCAATTCCAGGATAATGTTTCAATTCCAAAGTAGGACATAATGTAGGTAAAATGGCCATATGCTCCTAAAAGAACCATTGCTCCTCTTAGAAAATCGATTGGCCAATTTCTATTATGATGGGCAGCTACTTTATAATAGTTGTCAAGAAACATCTTAACACTATAAAATAAACACTTAATAATTACAAGAGAAGTGGTGTTGGACGAACTATTACAACGTAGGCCCTATAATGCGGCAGCGGATTTTGTGGATGGCGCTATTGAACTGGGGTTTAGTAAAAAAATAGCTTTTATTGATACCAATCAGTCATTGACGTATTTGGATTTACAAACCTATACCCGTCAATTTGCTGATGGTTTGAAAAAAATGGATGTCCGTCAAGAGGAGCGTGTGGCCTTGTTGCTTTATGATACCATCGAGTTTCCCATCGCTTTTTGGGGATGTATTCGAGCAGGTGTTGTTGCTTTACCATTGAATACTTTTCTGACTACTGAACAGTATGTTTATATCTTGTCAGATAGTCGTGCTACGACTATTGTTCTTGCTGCCTCTTTAGCAAAGATATTGCTTCCTAGTGTAGAAAAATTACCTTTTTTGAGAACAATTATCATTGTTGATGCTGAGCCAGAGTATCTAAAGGTAAACGAAAAGATAATAGATTTTAATGAGTTTTTAGCAACAGGTAAGAATATTGACTATTTTGCACCTACGTTATCCGATGAAGTTGCTTTTTGGATGTATACATCAGGGACAACGAGAGAGCCTAAAGCAGTAAAACATGTGCACACGACCCTCATGGCTGCTGCTCGTCTTATGGGACAAGAAGTATTGGGCATTCAAGAGAACGATATTATATTTTCAGCAGCCAAGCTTTTTTTCTCTTATGGACTAGGTAGTGCCGGAGTATTCCCGTTACTAGTCGGCGCAACAACTATTCTTTTGCCTGAACAAGTCACGCCTGAACGAGTATTTCATATTTTTACCTCTTATCAACCAACCCTATTTTTTGGTGTTCCTGCTTTATATGCCAAACTACTTCTGGATGAAAAAGAGGCAAAAAAGATTCAAGGAAGCTCATTGCGTATAGCAGTTTCAGCAGGGGAATGTTTACCTGAAAAATTAGCTATACATTGGAAAAAAATAACGGGTGTGGATGTTTTGGATGGCTTAGGTTCAACAGAAATGTTTCATACTTTTTTGAGTAATAGGCCAAGCGATGTTTGCTATGGAACCATGGGAAAAGCAGTGCCTGGTTATGAATTAAAAATTGTTGATGAAGATGGGTTTCTGGTTTCTGAAAATGAAATGGGGGAATTAATGGTATGTGGCCCAACGGCTGGAGAAGGATATTGGAACCAGCGTTTGAAAACTCAGTATACGTTTGTGGGTGAATGGGTTCATACGGGGGATCGATGTTTTCGTGATCAAGAAGGTTATTATCATTATGTTGGACGCGTTGATGATATGTTCAAAGTTAATGGTTTATGGCTGTCTCCTTTTGAAATTGAAGCAGCTTTAGTTTCCCATGAAGCTGTAAGGGAGGCTGCCATTATTGGTAAAGCAGATGAGAATGGATTGCTCAAGCCAAAAGCTTTTGTTGTTTTGCAAGTAGGCTATATTCTAGATGAATCATTACAAGACACCCTAAAAATGCATGTGAAAAAAAGTGTGGGTTCCTGGAAATATCCCCGCTGGATTGAAGCGTGTGAGAATTTGCCAAGAACTGCCTCAGGAAAACTGAGGCGTGCGTGTTTAAGTTAGGGGATTAATGGGTTGAAAGAGCAACTAACACATGAAAAGGATCATTATTAATTGCTTTTAATAGTGCTCTAGCTGGACCAGTAGGTTCTCTTCTACCTTGTTCCCAGTTTCTTAAGGTGCCTAAATTAATATCAATAAGGCGACAAAATTTTTCCTGGGTTAAACCAGTCTTCTTTCGAATCTCTTTTACTTGTATTTCGTCAACTACAAATTCACGAGAAGGTGATTCATTTTTTTTTACAATTTCATTCATTTGATTCATGCTTTTGATTAATCGCTCAAATAAATTTTTATCCATTGTTACCATTCCTCATTAATATGTCGTAAAATTTTTTTTTCTTTTTCTGTTAAGTTGTCTTTTATCCCTTTTTTATAAATAAGTAACAGTCTTATTTGGGATGCTAGTGTAACATAGTAATAAATTATTCTTACTCCGCTACGTTTACCTTTTCCTGCAGTAGACCATCGAATTTTCCGTAATCCACCTGTTTTTTGAATGAGGTCACCTGCTAAGGGATTGTCTGAAAGATATTGTTGAAATTCATCATACTCAATTTCTGTAAGTAAATTTACAACATCTTCAGTAAAGGTTGGTGTTTCTATAAATACCATTTTGAATTTATATCATGCTTGCTATTAGTAATTATAATAGCATAAAACGATAATATAAGTCAATGACTTACTTTTAGTCTCGCAAAACTTTTCTTGTACGTGCGTCTCGAATAGAAGTTGGTTTGGAAAGTCCAGAGGTTTCACCAGGAAGAATTAAATCTACTTGTCCTTCAAACAATTGTTTTGTTTCCTCGTATGTTCGACAAGGAGGATGCCCACTAAGATTAGCACTTGTTGAAATTAATGGATGTCCAGCAATTTGGCAAAGAGTTTGCACAAGAGGGTGTGCTGTCACGCGCACGGCGATAGTATGATCTTTATTGACTAACCACGAAGGAGCCTGAGATGAAGCAGGAAACACCCAGGTAACAGGACCGGGCCAAGTAGCTTTAATAGTATGGAGTTGTTCATTGGTGAGGGAGGTTGTGTCTATTAAAGGATTAATTTGATCCCAATCAGATGCAATTAAAATAAAATGCTGATGTGCCGCACGTTTTTTTATAGCTAAGACGCGCTCTACGGCAGATTCATCAAAAGGATTTGCTCCCAAACCATATACCGCTTCGGTAGGATAAGCAAATACAAAATTTTTCAGTAAGATTTTATCTTTAAATTCTCTTAAGAAATTGGGTCGCATAAAGTAACCTTTTTAGCAGAAAGAAATTTTTTCTTTCGTCGGTGAAAGATAAACGGTGGGAGAGAAAGTAGAACTAAACCTGCGGTAAGAGCTAAAGGATAAGTGGTGGCTGCACCGACATTAATATTATCAGGAGGAATGAACCCTACCGCTAATGTAATGCAGCAACCGATTATACCTAGACATCCAACCAATACCATGCCTGCTTTTCCACCAGGTATGGTAAAAAGTCGTTTTTGTTCGGGGGCTTTGAAGCGTAAATAAATACCAGTAACAAACATGATGATATACATGATCATATACACTTGAGAGGTAAGTGCTGTAAGGAACCAATAGGAACCATTAATGCTTGGCATAAATAAAAAGACACAACAAAGAAGGGTAACTAACACTGCCTGAATAAGGAGCAAAGTTGTTGGTGCGCCATGATGATTAACTTGTTTAAAAACAGTTGGAAAATGTTCCTGTTGCGCGGCAACTAACAATCCTTTTGTTGGGGCAATAATCCAGTTACTTAAACCGCCGAGTCCACCAAAAATTAACATGATAGCAATCAAAGGCATTAGAAAGGTAAGATGATATCCAGCAAAAAAAGCATCAAATGCTTGCATGATCCCGGCAACAAGACTGATGTCATGAACGGGTAGCACTATAGCAATTGAAAGAGCGCCTAAAAGTAAGGTGCTGAGAATAATTATAGAAGAATAAGCAAGCGATTTAGGAAAGTTGCGTTGTGGATCGACAACATCATTGGCATGTACGGTTGCAATTTCTATGCCTGAAAAAGAAAGCATGATGGCAGTGAGGGATACCCAAAGGTTTTTATCATGCCAATGAGGCATAACATCAGAAACGGCAAAATGTATTTGAACAGGGTGTCCAGAAACAAACCATACTACGCCTAAAGCAATAATAAGGGTCATAGGAATTAAAAGACCAGCAATGCCACACAAATTACTAAAAATAGCCGAAGAACGCATGCCTTTTAGATTAATCCACGTTGCTCCCCAGAATGCACATAAAATACAGGTAATTAAAAAGTATTTATTGTTGACGAGTTGAGGATCGATAAGATAGCCTAAGGTGCTGGCAACAAAAGAAAGAATAGTAGGATACCATATAACATTTTCAATCCATTGATACCAAATGGCAAGAAAGCCAAACGATTCACCAAATGCTTCTTTTACCCAAATATAAATACCTCCTTGCTTTGGCCATCCTGATGATAGTTCGGCAGAAACAAGCGCACAGGGAATAAGAAAAAGAAGGGCACCTAGAATAAAAAAGAAAATTAATTGGCTGCCAAATAAAGCGGTTGCAGGAAGGTTTCTAATGCTATCAACAGAAACTACGGTAATAAGGGTCAAACTAAATAAGGAAAGTGCGCGAGGTGTTTTGGTTTGTAACAAAATTATACTCCTTTAAAAATTAAAATATTTTCGAATCCAAGCAGCAAGATCGCGCATTTCATCCATGCACACGCAGTGTTCCATTGGATAAGCATGAAAATCAATAGGATTAAAGCCACTTTGCACGAGAAAAGTTTCGGATGCTTTAGTCCATTCGTAATGAACAATATTATCGTGCAATCCTGCTCCAATGAAAAAAGGCGTGTTCTTTTGAGTAACGGGCAAAGATAAATTATGGGTTGCGCTTAATGGCAGGTAAGCTGATAAAGCAATAACTCCAGCCAATGGTTTAGAATAATGTAAGCCGGTATGTAAAGCCATTGCCCCACCTTGTGAAAATCCGGCTAATCCAATGGCATTTGAAGGAATGCCTTGAGCAATCTGGTCATCAATGATGGAAATGATGCTTTTTTCTGAAGCTAAAATACCCGCTTTGTCTTCATTCTCTAACGTAAAATTGGTTGGTATATCATACCAGGCACGCATTTCTATGCCATTGTTTAGTGTTACTGGACGAATTGGGGCATTAAGAAAAACATGGCGCAAAGGTAAATCTGAAAGTGGCAGGCTATGAGCTAACATTTCCATGTCCATGCTTTCAGCACCTAAGCCATGCATCCATATAATACAAGCTTTTGCTTGTGAATGCGGTTCTTGAATAGAACCAATTTCTGCAAAGTTCATAAAGTGTGAAAATATTAAATTACTGTTACAATGTTTCTCTATTATACTATGCAACCAATACAAAAAAAAGAAAACTTTAAAAAGGCGTGATGTATGAGAATAAAACTAATAATCGGAATCTTATTTATTACCTTAATGTGTGGTTTATCCAGCTGTGGCCAGCGTGGTCCATTGTATCTTCCGGCTGATGAAACGAAAAACCAACAACCTGCGGATGAATCAATATAAATCACGTGAGTTACGCATAAGAAAAGATATAACCTGTTGATTTTTACTACTGCGTCCCGCGAAGGTGGGAATTGTAAGTCGTGACAGGGAAAAGCCTCTGAAAACTTTGGAATTTCTAGGTTGTCTGTAAATTTTTTTTAAAATTGTCCCTGAAGTTTATCCTGGTTTGTCTCTCTATATTTAATACTAAATTAAGAATTTTTAGCTATAATGCAGCAAAAATGAGTTACACCGGATAATAAAAATGATGTCATTAATTGCCAAAGAACTAATAGAGTCCCTTCTGAGCATTTTTTCAGAAGCAAAAAAAATTTCCTCTCAAGAAAAAATCGACACAGAACTACTTACTTCTCCTCACTTCCTGAATATTTTTAAGGCAGTCATTCAAATTAAATCTCAACTCGCTAATCAAAAAGATCTCACACCCATTGAGAACATTTTGTTTAATTTAAAGCAGCTTATAATCCATTTAAACCAAGTATTCGATAATAAGATAAAAACAAACGAATATCCTACAGCGGTATCATGCTTTTTACAAAAAATCCTGGACGGTCTTAAGATTGAACCACTCGAACAGAAGTGTAAAGAGCTACAAACAACTATTGATGATCATAAAACCCAATATTTAAAAAAAGTAACTATCTTATCCCAATGGGAAAGAAATGGTTTCCAAAATAAAGAAACCACAGTTTATGAAAACGATTACTACCAATACTTGCAAGAAAAGATTCAATATTGTCGTACTAAAATCCGTGAGGCGTGTACAATTTTAGCCTCACTGGATGCAAAAACAGATACAATCCTTACATCAAGTGAACAGCAGTTTTACCAAATATTAAAAAATGATATTAAAACTCATACAGCGACAATATCAGATAGCCAAGCAGCCCTATTTGACCTTGAACAAATATCTAAAACAAAAGCATGGCTTCAGAGGCTAGAAAAAGAGATACAGCATCATAAAACTGAGCATCAAGATAACCTAAAAATCTTATTAGATCTAGAAATAGTGATTCAACATAAGATTTTAACGTTTCTTGAAAAGGAAATTTTCTTAGATTTAAAGTGCATGATTGAAGATTGTGTGAATGATGAAACATTGACAGTAGAAAACCATAAAAAAATAGCTGATTTTTTGGGCATTGTGCTTTTATTGATCCCTATCAGTGCCATTCGCCCTAAAAAAACCTATAGTCAAATTTTACTGTTGTTATGTGACGCAAAAGAGGGTTCTCTTGAGAAAATAGCTACTCACGTATTTAATTCTTCTTTAAAGTTGGTAGAGAGCGATATCAGTCAACAAGAATATGATGATTTTTATTTATGCAATGTAGGAAATCTCTTGGGTATTATGATAGAAAATCCTACACCCAATCTTAAAAAAGCCTGTGAGATTATGCATGACATGCATGTTGCGGCAGACCCTCATCAATATATGCCTACCGTATATGCTCGTTTTTTTGAGTTACTCGTAAAAAACCAAGACAAGTTGCGTGAACTTGAAGCAAATCTCATTGCTATAGCTGAAAACATGCCTACCACTATTAATGTATTGAGATGGCAGGAAAAGCCTAGAGCGATTTTCGAACATTTTAGTCAGTTACGACAAACTGAAATTCTGGCTCAATGCAAGAAGCTCTTGCCCACTTTTAAAGAATTAAGCCTACGAGTGCATATTACAGAAACCTTTGGCACCGAAAGAACACAAGGGCAGATAACGAAGGAAAAGAAAAATGCTACATCATCCAAAAAGGATTTGATAGCCTCTTATAATACATTAATGACATGTAAGTTTTTATCTTCTGAAGCTATGTTTTGTGCTTTAGAAATTGAACTTGCCCTAGGGAACCTGGAAAAAGCAAAATTGACGTGGGAGAAATGTTCGGTGATTTCACCCATAACAGAAGATCAACAACAATTTTTAAAAAGAACAGAACTTACTGTTTTCCCTGAAAGAAACAAAGAAAGAATTGAAAAAGGTACTAAACCAGAAATAACAGAAAATCAAACAAGAAGAAAGGAGCAAACAGTAAAAAACCTCATAAGAGATTATCAAGAAAAAACGGTTAAACAGCGCTTAGAGGAATTTTACAATTGTATTCACCTGGCGAAATTATGTGAACATAATAAGGATATCAAAGCAAGTGAATATTATCGTGTGGCAATTAATAGCCCATTATTTGATGAAACTGATATAACCACAAAACTGTCAATATGTCGGGCACTTGTTCGATTAACTTCAACTCCCCCTAAAAATGTGGAAGAAAATTTAGTAACTCTAAGCAGTTTGGGTGGAAATACATTAACAAATGAACAACGATTAGCAATTGAAAATCTAAAAGAAGCCTCAATAGCCGTGTCAATATCAACACGTGAAAAGTCTACAGACCCAACCCCTTACCACAGATTGGGAGAATGTGCTTATCATTTAGGGATGTTTGATAAAGCTGTAACCAATCTCAGGCAGGCAATTGAATTGTATGATTCAATACTCCCTGATCATTCATTACTACCAGATGAGATAATGTTATCTCACGCTTTAACAGCCATTAAGATAGCAACGCACAATAAAGAATCATCACAAAGTATTACTAATAAAAAGTTAGCTTATGCTAACTTGTTGAATATTAGACGGGTCTTTTCTAATAAAAAAGCAGCGCATTTATTATACATAAAAGCATCTGAGGGCTTGCTCTCTCTTGAGTATGAAAAACGTAGTATTATTATACCCATTATTCAAAAAGTTAGGACAGGAGATTCCGTTTTTGAACAATATATGGAAGCCATAAAAGCAAAATTTAATTTTCTCTTTGATAATAAAGATAAATTAGGCAATTTTGACGCGGGCTATGATTTTTTACAAGAACTAACCAAGGTTTACTTGGATAATATAAAAGTTTTAGAACCTAAAGAGGCGATATTTTTGAAAGAGATGCTGGAAAAAACTCGCGAAAAACTTGTTCAGATGGATGAAAATAATTGTAACATTTATTATACACTTGGTGAGTTTTATTCAAAAATAGCATCGCTGCAAATGCGTTTTCAGCAAAGCGTAAGCGAAGCAGACAAAAGTATCCCTGCAATAGATGACACAATAGAAAAAGAAGCCAGTATTAAAATGAAAGAATATTTTGAAAAGACGCTTCAAGTTATTGAAAGAATAGAAAAACAAGGTGCTATTGCTGATATAGACGGAAGGAGCCTTTACACTATTTATAGTAGTCTAACAAAATACTATGCTGATGAAATAAACAATGAAGAAAATAATAAAAAAATTATACATTATTATTCTAAAATACTAGATTTTGATCCGCCATTAACTGAGAACGATCCAGGATTATTTCAAACCTATATAACGGCCTGCAAAAATATTTTTTTAGATAAACAACTATTACCTATAGTAACAGAAGAACGCTTAGTTAGTCCTTCTGACAGTATACATGCGGGAAGGAATCCTTGTGCTTTTTCTTTCCAGCCTAATCTCGCTACAAGCCGGTTAAAACAGGCATTAAAGATGGATAACTCACTCTCGCTAAATCTACTAGATATGCAACTCAGGCTAAAATAATATGGATGTAAATTAGTAAGGGCGAAAACTCGCCCTAATTTTGAGAAATAACCATTAATTAGCTTGTGGATGTTGTGCTGTTAGCAGTGAGTGCACTGAGTGATTGCGCAATAGTTGGGGCAGAACTAGCAGTTCCACCTAGTTGTATAGCTGCAACAGTAAGCAATATTTTTTCATTTTGCATACGTTCTAGGTAGAGTTGATAGTTTATTTCTGCTAATAGCATTAACATTTCTCGTTGCAACACAATAGGTGAAGCTTGATTCATATCATTAATCCAAGTGTTATCAGGTACACTGCCTTGAGAAGGTGTATTGTTAAATAATCTTCGGGTAAACATCATACTTTCATCAAAAGCGGTACTCGTGCCTGTTAGCGCATTAGGCATACGGCGGCCAATAACGTATTCAATATCACTTAATCCTACAGAAAGATAAGCACCAAATGATTTCAAATTGAGTATGTAGCTAAAAATAGCTTCTGCCGATTGATTCACTAAAGAAGGATTGGACTGGGCTGTTTGAATATTATTATAGGCTGTTTGGTATTCTGAATAAGGAAGAGGCAGAGAGGTAATTAATGCGCCTGTAAGGTTATGGATAAAATTATTCACATTGTTTAATTGGGTTGAATTGTAAGTGAGTGGACTAGTCACCACATCAGCATTCATATTCGGCATTTGAGTTTGCAGATAAGTAGAAAAAGCCCCTGGTGCAGGAAAGCCTGTTCCATAAATAATGGTATTATTGCTTTCTATTGCACTTACCCCTAGCAAGTTGCTTGCTACAGAAAAGTCATACTGCGGGACAGCACAATTGTCGGAATTAGGTGGATAAGGATAGTTATTAGAGGAGTATCCGGAAGAGCATGCTGTATAATCAGGTGTGTTGAGAAGACTATATACAATCTCACAGCCAATTGTGCTGCATGGATATGAATTTAAACTGGAGATACTCATTGGCATATCAACATTCGGTATAACAGAAACGGTTGATATACTTGGGGTAGTATAAGTTGCCCACACATTATTTGTAGCAGATGATGCCGTAGTGTTAATGATACTATTTGCTGTTCCATAGGTTGTTGTATAAGGCGCTGATTCAGGCACCACACTACCACCAATGAGGGGGGTTTGGGATAAATAGCTTGCCGCTGCACCATATTGTGAATTAATTGTTTGAGTAAGATCTGGCATTGTCAATGTATTAACCATATAAGGTACTGGTTGGCTGGGTGCTGTAGGAAGAGGAAAGCCCATCCATTGTCCTAACATATTAATAGCATTGACTGTTGCTGAGGAAGCAGAAGAAGCAGCAGTAGATTTTTCCGTTCCCATTGTAGAAATAAATTGACCATCCCCATATTCTGCTGAACTAATTAAAGGCAATGAAAGTAGAGAAATGATGGTTAACAGTCGTAACGATTTCTCACAACGATGAAATTGAATAGATTTATTCATAAAATTTTATTCCTCTTCTAAGGCTTTGTTAACTAAATTAAAACGTTCCTCTGAAAATACACGCGTTAATAATCGCAGACGCTCAAATACAATGTTACGTCTTAAAAAAATGTTTGCAGGATCTTGGACGCCTTCTCCATTTTCTTCGGCATAAATTAATAGCCGAGAAGCGGCTCCAGGATGGACTGTATCTAATGCTTGTAAAAGACGTAAGGCTCTTCCTGACTTAATATTACATGCTAAACGAATAAAAAGTGGTTCATTTCCAATGGCATCCATATCCACTTTTTCGATGTTATCTAATTCTTGACTAAGTGTCGCAATAACTCTTTCTAAATCTGGATCGCCATCTAAAGTCCAATCTTCTACGCCTTCCATAAACATCAAAACACGATAAATTAAAGGATCTTTATATTCACTCCAATATCGACTACTAGCTTCTTGTGATAAATCTGGCATAATCTTAAAAAAAAAATTGCAAAATAGAGTGAGAACATAGTATAAGTATAAAAATCAAATGTCCAGTAAGTGAGATAAAAATGAGTAATAAAGGACGCTTAAAAAAAGCGGGCGGAAAAATTGGTCGTTTTTTTAATATTAGACAATGGGTGGGTTCAGAACAGTTAGGGGAACCCCTCCATTATGTGAAAAGAGTCGTAAAGCAAGCTTTTGTTATTCCTGAGCAAAAAAAAGATGAAAAAGAAGATTTTTCCCTACTGGTTGATAAGCTTGGATTAACTGCTGATCAGATTAGAAAGAAAAAAAATGCCTTTCTTAGATTATGTATTCTGTTTTTATTTCTTGCTGTATTAGTAATTGTTTATGCTTTTACTCATTTGTCGTTTGGGCATTATCGTGTTTTCTTTCCAAGCTTTGTGTTATTTTTTGTTTGTTTATCTTTTGCATTTCGATATCATTTTTGGTATGTCCAGATTAAAATACAACGATTGGGATGCTCTTTTCAAGAGTGGTGTGATTATGTTTTGCCAGGAAGAAAAAAATGAGAAAAACCTGTTTCAGTATAGTAAAATTTATGTTGCGATGGTTGGTCATTTTTTTACCTTCTTCTGCATTTGCAGCAACGCAAACGATTAGTTTCACGCCACCTCCAAGTGATGTTTCAGTTGTTTTCCTTACGGATATTTTTGGTGTGGTAGATGGCGTTTTGTCAGGGGGCGGCAGCCAAATTATGGGAAGTATGTTTTCCATATTTAATGCTTCAGTGTTGGCATTAGGCGGAATTATATTAATTTATACTACTATCGTAGCCACTCTTAACACGGCAGGAGAAGGGCAAGTATTAGGAAAAAATTGGAGTTCTATCTGGATACCTATTCGGACTACTATTGGCCTTTCTTTATTGTTTACCTATCCTTCCGGATATAGCGTTTTACAAATTTTTGTAATGTGGATTGTTGTTCAAGGCGTGGGAGCCGCTGATTTAGTCTGGAATGCTGCCCTTGGATATTTGCAAAGAGGTGGGGTAATTGTTCAGCCTATGCCCAGCCAAGCAGAGCAAGAATCTGACATGATTGCTAGCGAAGACATGCTTAAAGGGGGAGCCGTAATTTTAGCTGGCCTTACTTGTATGGACGCATTACAACAGCAACTTCAAATGTTACAAAACAATTATGTTAACCAAGCTAGCCAAACTACGCCGACAGGCCCTTGTGTCTTACCTTCTGATAGCAGTACCTGGACTGTGGATCAGCAAAACATGAATGTATTGTGTAATAATGCCCTTCCGGATCTGGTTAACAGTAGTAATGTTATGCAGGCACAAAACCAGGCTATGTCAACTTGTACCAGTTGTTCAGTTCCAACCAGCTCAGGGGAGGAGAATTGTGATGTGTGTACTAATTCAAGCGGTGAATCTTGTAGCAAAGGTTCTGCTGGTTGTTCATGCACGGTTAATTCGGCTTGCCAAAATAATATGGGTTCTGTTTCTTGCAAGTCAACATGTAGCTCTAATCAATTAGTAACGTTACCAATGCCTAATTTACCATCAGATTCACCCTATGCTCCTTTAAATGGTGTTTGTGGCACAGTTACCTGGTATTTAATGGACTCTCAAGAAACTGCTTCTACTTCTGCTGAATTAGGTGTTTCAAAGCAAGATGCTGCGGTCATGGAGAATTCCCGGGCTATTGCAGTACAACAAATGTTCACTGATTTGACCCCGGTTGCCCAAAGCATGGTTCAAAATGATTTGACCTTATACACTACTTCTGCGGTTCAATGTAATACTTCAGGCGGGGTAACCTGTTATTTTAACAGTACCTATTATACCCCATCGTCTCCTTTCGGGGTTCCGGCTGCAGATCAAAATAATTTTAATTGTACTGGGCTTAATGATCCTAATCCTTGTACTCAGTGGGTTTCTCCTCAAACAGGGTTTTCTGCTTTATTAAATGGTACAGAGTTATGGGGGGCAGTAGAAGATTACAACACTATTATGGAACCCACCCTTAATGCTGAAAACAATACTTCAACCATTAAAAATGCTACCCAGTTTATTGATGGGGCTGAAGCAAACGGATGGATTATGGCAGGGAGCTACTTCTTTAATTTGGAGAACGTCAATAATGAACAGTATTCAGACAGTGATACCTATGATCAGGACTCTGGATTAAACTCCTCGACATATTCGCCAGGCATAGGGGGTTCATCAAGTAATTTCTGCACTAATAGTACTTCCAGTACCACCTCTGGAGCATTAATGTGTACTTGGTATGGCGCAGGAAGTAGTACGAATACTGCTAGTATTGATATCTATAATAATCAAATTACCTATTTGATGCAGGGACCAACGCCAATACCAGCAAATTCGACAGCTGCTGCTCCGGCATATACGGCGACAACCACTATTAATATTACTCCTGGCTCTAACAATTGGCCACTCATCTATTCGAATACTAATGAACTAAATACAACAGTATACGGATATGAAAGTAACGCATCTAATTTATTACAAGCTGGACAAGTCGGCACTACTATTCCTACTTCAACGTTTACGCCTAGTGTTCCTACTTTCAGCACACCAAGCTGGAATTATAACTGTAATACAGGATATGGTTTTTATTCTATTGCGGGAAATATCTGTTTATTGATAGGACAAAATATTATTGTTTCATTCATTGAATGGGTTTGGAATTTCATTGTTACCATGCTTCAGAGCATAATTTATGTAATGATTATTATTCCAGTTGAAATTTTCTCGGGAATGTTTTCGCAAACTATCGATACAATGAATTCAAACCCCTCTAATCCAATTGTGGCACTAGCGACGTCTGGGGCTACCTACATTAACACCTGTGTGTCTGTGTGGCTTGTCATGAGTTTAGTACTTGCTGCTTATGGAATGGTTCCTTTGGCTTCAGGTATTATTATTGTTATTCTTATGATAATTGGTCCCTTTATTTATACCTGGCTAGGGATGGTATTTGGTATAGGCGTCATGATGAGTTATTTCATTCCGATGATTCCTTATGTCTTATTTACCTTTGGAGCACTTGGCTGGATGATGGGAGTGATTGAAGCCATGGTGGCCGCGCCTATCGTTGCCCTTGGCGTTATGCTTCCAGAGGGGCATGATGTATTCGGTCAAGGAAAAGAAGCTTTAATGTTGATTTTTTATGCTTTCTTAAGGCCAACAATGATGATTATCGGCTATATTGCAGGTATTATTTTAGCGTCTGTGGGTATTTGGATGATTAATACAGGATTTAGCCAGTTCACCAATTCCTATCTTGATTACTCTGGTATTAATCCTAATAATGGTGATAATACAATTGCCTATCTTTTCTCTTTCATATTCTTTTTCTTTATCTATATAGCCATGTGTATGTATGTTATTGAACAAGCGTTTGAAATGATTTATCGATTACCCGACGGAATATTGCGTTGGATCGGTGGCGGAACTCAAGAATCCTTTGGTGCTGGAGTTGCTGGTAAAGCAGTGAGTGAAGTCAAAAGCCAAACTAAAGACACAGGCGAGTCTCTTAAAACTGCCTCCACTCAAAAAAGAGGTGGCGGTAGTGGGGGGGATGCTGCATCTACTGGAATCCATATGGCAGGAGTAAATCCCTTTTCAGATTAATATAGTAAGCTACGCATGAAAGAAAAATCTTTTAAAATGCTGGTTCCTTTTTTACCTGCAGGAGACCAGCCCAAAGCTATTGAGGCTCTTATCGAAGGATTGAAAGAGGGCCTCGCTTATCAAACATTGCTGGGGGTAACCGGCTCGGGAAAAACCTATACAATTGCTCAAGTAATTCAAGCAATGCAACGTCCGGCACTGATTATGGCCCCTAATAAGACATTAGCGGCCCAGCTCTATGGCGAGTTCAAAACGTTTTTTCCACATAATGCAGTAGAATATTTTGTTTCTTATTATGATTATTATCAGCCAGAAGCTTATGTTCCTTCTTCAGATACGTTCATAGAGAAAGACGCGTCCATTAATGATCATATTGAACAAATGCGGCTTTCTGCTACCAAATCAATTATTCAACGTCCCGATACGATTATTGTTGCCACTGTTTCAGCAATTTATGGTTTAGGTGATCCGGAATCATATTTAAGCATGGTATTGCACTTATCAAGAGGAGAACAAATTGATTCTCGTGAAATTTTAAGGCGCTTAGCTGAGCTGCAATATACTCGCACTTCCGCAGTATTAGAGCGTGCCACGTTTCGTGTCTCTGGAGATGTAATTGATATTTTTCCAGCAGAATCTGAAAAGTATGCTGTACGCGTTCAACTGTTTGATGATGAAATTGAAGCTATTGCAATATTTGATCCTCTGACCGGTCATATTCAAGAAAAAATTCCCCGTATTACAATTTTCCCCAAGTCACATTATGTGACACCTCGTCAACGTATTTTAGATACTATAGAACTTGTCAAAGTAGAGTTAGCCGATCGTTTGGCGCAACTGACTAAAGCGAATAAATTGGTAGAAGCCCAACGTCTTGAACAGCGTGCACGGTTTGATATTGAAATGATGTTAGAGTTAGGCTATTGCAATGGCATTGAAAATTATTCCCGTTACCTTTCTGGTAGGGGAGAAGGCGAAGCGCCTCCAACTTTATTTGATTATGTTCCACCCAATGCCATTTTAGTTATTGATGAGTCTCACGTAACTGTACCACAAGTTGGTGGTATGTACCGAGGGGATAGAGCAAGAAAAGAAACTTTAGTGGAGTATGGTTTTCGTCTGCCTTCTGCATTAGATAATCGCCCTTTAAAATTTGAAGAGTTCGTGGCTCGCTCACCTCAAACTATTTTTGTTTCTGCTACGCCGGGGGCTTATGAGGAAGAGCATGCCGCGCAAGTTGTTGAACAAGTTGTACGTCCTACAGGATTGATAGATCCAGAAGTAGAAGTGCGTCCTGCCTCTTCGCAAGTAGATGATTTACTTTCGGAAGTAAAGCAACGCGTGATCAAACATGAACGAATCCTAGTAACAACACTGACTAAACGAATGGCCGAAGATCTTACTGAATATTTTATGGAACAGGATATTAAAGTTCGTTATTTGCATTCAGATATTGAAACCGTCGAGCGTGTTGAAATTATTCGTGATTTACGATTAGGTGTGTTTGATGTGTTGGTAGGGATTAACTTATTGCGTGAAGGATTAGATATTCCGGAAGTTTCGTTAGTTGCTATTCTTGATGCTGACAAAGAGGGCTTTTTGCGCTCACGTCGTTCTTTAATTCAAACAATAGGAAGGGCAGCACGAAACGTGCATGGAAAAGCGATACTATATGCTGATAAAATAACGGATTCGATGAAAATTGCGATGGCAGAAACTGAACGTCGGCGCGAAAAGCAGCAAGCACATAATATTGCCCATGGTATTACACCCAAAGGGGTAATTAAAAAAATCCATGATGTGATGGAACGCATGACATCTTTGAATAAAGTTAATGAGCCTTCTGCTACTTATGATGTCCCCTTATCCACTACTGAATTAGCAAAGAAAATCAAAACATTAGAAAAACAAATGAACCTGCATGCACGAAATATGGAATTTGAGCAAGCAGCTAAAGTGCGTGATGAGATGCTTCATTATGAGGCATTATTAAAAGAACACCCATGAAAAAACTTTACTCTTTACCATTGAGTATAGTTCTATATTTATCGATCATTTTTTTTCTTAATCCCTGCTTTGCCGACAATGACAATAGGAAATTATTTCCTATTGAGCGTTATTCTCAAAATGTAGATCAATGGTTAAATCCTTCAACACCCAATTATAACAAAAATTTATTAAGCAAGGCGTATCAAACTGAACGATTAAACGAATTAACGCATACCTATTTTGGTACAGAATCTCAGGATAATTCTGTATGGAGCAAGGATTATATAAACTATATATTAAATTACAATAAAAATTTACCCGAAAAATTACAAGCTGCTCTTAATCGATTTGATAACGCTAAGCAATCTCCAAGAACTCAAGTATTTGGCATGAATTACCGAGCTTACCCTCATCAATGGTTTTCGCAAATTCAACAAAATATTTCCTTATCTGACTTTAGACACCCACATTATTTGGAAGAAAATAGAGCAATAGCTACTCAAAATTTTGCCTTACGTGTAATACCTACTGATGATCCCGCTTATTTTAGTACGCATATAGCAGGAGAAGGTTACCCTTTTGATAATATTCAATCTTCGGCAGTTTATGTTGGCACACCTTTGTATATAATTGGAACCACCCGTGATAAAGAATGGATACTGGTAATAACGCCAGAATGTATTGGCTGGATGAAAACCACAGGTATTGCGCGCGTAAGTGAAGCATTTATTCATCAATGGCAACAAACTGCTTATCATCATCTAGTAAATTTTAAACGTTCAAATGTGGGTGTCTATAATCAATTAGGGCAATATCAATTCAGCGGTTATGTGGGAATGATTTTTCCTGAAGTTGTGCAAACGAAAAAGACAGCCATAATTTTAATTCCGATTAGGCAAACGGATGGAATGGCAAAAATTGAAGAAAGTACTATTTCTTCTGAAAACATTGTGATTTTGCCCTGGTCTGCCACGCCTGCTCATTTTGCAGAAATATTGGATGTCTTAAAAGGACGACAATATGGTTGGGGGAGTTTAGGTTTTTATAATGATTGTTCAGCAGAGATGAAAGCAATTTTTTCATTATTTGCTATTTTTATGCCAAGAAACACACAAAGCCAAGAATTGGCGGGATATCTGGTAGATATAAGCCATCTCACAGCTAAAGAACGTTCACAGCATCTTATTAAAAAAGCGATACCCTTATTAACGCTTATCCATGTGAAGGGTCATATCTTACTGTATGTTGGAACTTACAAAGGCAAAGATGGCCATTTATTTCCTTTATCTTATCAGCAAGTATGGAGTTTATACCCTAAAGATAAAAGTAGCCGGTCTGTGATTGGTCAGGCCGTTTTTTTACCACTACTAACTCAGTATCCAGAAGATGTTAACTTAGCCCCTCAATTAGACAATGAGTTGTTTCATTTGATTTACCTTAATCAATTTCCTGAAAAACGATTAAAGCAACATTTGAGCATTTAATTATTTATATATTTGAAAAAAATTTCCGAATAGTTGCAGCAAACTCTACAGGATATTCAATATGAGGTAAATGACTGCAGTTTTTAAAACAATAATACGTTGAGTGAGGAATTTGAGTATGAATTGCTTCAGCTAAATAAGAGGGTAAAACGAGATCTTGATCGGCACCAATCACTAACGTTGGAACTTTAATTTCACTGATCCATTCTTGGGAATTAAATGTATTTAATGCGGCATATTGTCCTTCATATCCTTTTATAGTAAAAGGATAGGGATTATTTAATCCAAACTGAATTAATCCTTCCAGTTGATATGGTTGAGATAAAAAATATGGAGAAAATACCCATGCACAAGAAGCTTTGATAAGCTCAGCTTTTGGAGCATTTGCTTTTAATAATGCTAACTGGGCATCTAAATAAGTATGAAAGCACGTGTGAGTTCCAAGACCAGAGTTGCTGATTACCAGTGATTTAACCAAAGATGCATGACGATAAGCGAGCATTTGAACTAAATAGCCACCCATAGAGTTTCCTACAAAATGGGCATTAGATATATTAAGTTTGGCACATAAATCAGCAATATCTTGTGCCATTTGTTCAATACTATAAGGCCCTTCAGGTACATCCGTTCGGCCTATACCACGATTATCACACAGTATCACTTGATAATACGGTGTTAAGTGTTCTAACGTCAGTCCCCATTGAAGGTGATCGGCACTAAAACCCGATACAAGTACAAGAGGTTCTCCTTTGCCATAAATTTCATAGTACATGGAAATATCATTAACATTAATTTTTGGCATAGTAAATTACTCAAGATTTAAGTAAGAAAGAGCATACTCATACCTCGTTGAAAACTCAAGCAAGATAAGTAAATTATAGGTAAATTATATAATATTTGGCAAAGTAGGGCAGAGAAAGTTATAATTGCTCTTTCATTATTTTAATTACGAGGTATCAATGAATATAAAGAAAATTGGTTTGGGTCTTGCTTTAGGAGTGAGTGTTATTATGGCAACAGGATGTGGTCCTTCACGGACCAGCGAAAGCACAGGACAATATATTGATAATAGTGCCATTTCTACTAAAGTAAAAACCGATCTTATTACTGGTTTAGGTTCACAAGGTTTTTCTGTTAGCGTAAAATCTTTCAAAGGCGATGTGCAATTAAGCGGTTTTGTCAATTCTGAAGTAATTAAGCAAAAAGCAGGGGAAATTGCTGCTAATGTATCTGGCGTAACAAGCGTTTCAAATAATTTGATTGTGAAACAAGGGTGATCGTCCAGGTTTGTATACCCAATACGCCGTTTGAGCACTTAGATTATCAGTGGGGAGGTAATATACCTCCTCCCATAGGTGCTCGCGTCAACGTTCCTTTTCGTAAAAAAGAAGTTATTGGAATCGTAATTGGAATAACGGAATCCTCTAATTGTCCACCGGAAAAACTTAGGACCATAAATCAATGCACTGATAAAGAATCTATTATCTCTGACAAGCAAATGTTATTGTATCGATGGATTAGCCGATATTATCATGCGCCTTTAAGCGATGTTTTAGCCTTGGCATTACCAGCTAAGTTTCGTTTAGGTTCTCCTCTTAATTTGTCTTCTATGATAAATAAAGAAAGTCAAGACAATATTTCTGAGACACCCAAAAAACTTAATGCTGAACAGAAAGAGGTGCTTACTGCTATTCTTAATGCTTCTGCCTATCATTGTTTTTTATTGCAAGGAATTACAGGGAGTGGTAAAACCGAAGTGTATCTTCAGGCGGTACAAGCTATGTTAGCGCAACAGAAACAAGTGCTTATTTTAGTGCCAGAAATTGGATTAACACCACAATTATTTTCTCGTTTTCAAAAAAGATTTTCCACGGACGAATATCCTATTGTTTTATTACATTCTGCTTTAAATGATACCGAACGATGGCAAGCTTGGAGTGCTGCTCATATGGGCACAGCACGAATTATAATCGGTACACGTTCTGCCATCTTTACTCCAATTCCTCAATTAGGCTTAATTATTGTTGATGAGGAACATGATGGTTCTTTTAAGCAGCAAGACAGCTTACGTTATTCAGCGCGAGATATGGCTGTGATGCGTGCCCAAATGAATCAAGTGCCCATTGTTTTAGGTTCTGCAACACCTTCACTTGAGACTTTACATAATGCAATAAAAAAGAAATATACTTTGTTGCGTTTAACACAACGAGCAGCGCAAGCAAAAAGTCCCACAGTACAGTTGGTCGATATGCGACAACAAAAAGCAAAACATGGATTAAGTCTGTTTTTATTAGAGGAAATTAAAAAGCATTTAGAACGCAAAGAGCAAGTATTAATTTTTGTGAATCGTCGAGGATATGCTCCCGTATTATTATGCCACGGATGTGGTTGGATCGCGCAATGTAATCATTGTTCAGCCCGTTTAACGTTGCATGCTAAGAAAAAAATATTGCAATGTCATCATTGTGATGCGACGCAACCTATTCCGACTCATTGTCAGCAATGCAGCAAAGAATCATTAGTGCCTGTAGGCGTAGGAACAGAACGTTTAGAAGAAACTTTGCAAGAGCATTTTCCTGAAGCAAATATTTTACGCGTAGATAAAGATACTACCCGCCGCAAAAATGCGTTAAAAGAGAAATTAACCAAAATTCATGAAGGCGAAGTAGATATTTTAATTGGTACCCAAATGTTAGCCAAAGGGCATCATTTTTCTAATTTAACGTTAGTAGCTATGATTAATGTTGATCAAGGATTTTTTCACCATGATTTCCGCGCAAGCGAAAAAGTAGGGCAGTTAATTCTTCAAGTTGCAGGCCGGGCAGGACGTGAAGAAAAACCAGGAAAAGTTATTATTCAGACACTCGTTCCTGATTATCCACCACTTGTTACTTTATTAAGAGATGGGTATACCTCTTTTTCCCATCATCTTTTATCAGAGCGACAAGAAATAGGCTTCCCACCTTTTGGTCATTTAGCCTTATTTCGCTGTCAGTCTAAATCCATTGAAGAAGCACGAAAATGCCTTGAAAATATTAAACAAGCTTTATTATCACTCAATGATTCCACTCTCATGGTTTTAGGGCCAGCACCATCACCCATGGAAAAAAAAGCTGGGGTATATCGTATGCAGCTATTATTAACTGCTGAAGAACGGTCAGCATTAGCTCATGCTATTTCTATTATTCGCCATAAAAAAGTATTAAATTCATCACGATTGCGTCTCTCTATTGATATAGATCCCGTAGATCTCAGTTAATAACATTATTATAAATATTATAAAGACACCCATAATTTAGATAGAAAGGTTATTGTATCTAAAATTATTTGGCGTATAATAACTTTTTCATCCAACAATTCGAGGTTCCAACCATGCCAACTGCACGCGCCAAACAAGTCGATTATGCTACTACCCCTTATTACCACTGCTACGTCCGTTGTGTACGAAAAGGTTATCTTTTTGGAAAAAAC
>CABHON010000007.1 GCA_902168255.1 uncultured Legionella sp. | reverse complement strand
ATGGAAGGGCCATCGCTCAACGGATAAAAGGTACTCTGGGGATAACAGGCTGATTCCGCCCAAGAGTTCATATCGACGGCGGAGTTTGGCACCTCGATGTCGGCTCATCACATCCTGGGGCTGTAGCAGGTCCCAAGGGTATGGCTGTTCGCCATTTAAAGTGGTACGCGAGCTGGGTTTAGAACGTCGTGAGACAGTTCGGTCCCTATCTGCCGTGGGCGCAGGAAAATTGAGAGGAGCGACTCCTAGTACGAGAGGACCGGAGTGGACGAACCTCTGGTGCACCGGTTGTCACGCCAGTGGCATGGCCGGGTAGCTAAGTTCGGACGGGATAACCGCTGAAAGCATCTAAGCGGGAAGCCTCCCTCGAGATGAGTTTTCCCATGAAGCACGTTGAAGACTACGACGTTGATAGGCAGGGTGTGTAAGTGCTGAGAGGCATTGAGCTAACCTGTACTAATGAGCTGATTGATTTGACCACATCATCGAATTATCTTGTGGATTCTTAAAAATTACGTCACTGATATAAAAAGAATAACGCTCAAGTATTGAGTTGTTTATCGAGGCGCAGTCGAAGCAGTCGAGGGAGTGTACGGGTAGTACATGACTGAAGTTGCTGGAGACTGCAACGATGATAAAAAACTCAAGACGAAGAGCAGAGTTTTCCTGGCGACCATAGCGAGCGGGTACCACCTGACCCATTTCGAACTCAGTCGTGAAACTGCTCAGCGCCGATGATAGTGTGGGGTCTCCCCATGTGAAAGTAGGTCATTGCCAGGATTTTAATTTGCCTCTTGGGTAGTACATCTACCCAATATTGAGGCGCTTAGGGCCGTTTTAGGCCCTTTTTTATTTCGTTTTACATATCTAGTATAAGCTGGTATAGCTCAGCAGGTAGAGCAACTGACTTGTAATCAGTAGGTCCCGGGTTCGATTCCTGGTGCCAGCACCATTTTTATTAGTTCTTTCTATTCCTACTCATCTGTTTGTCAATAATAAAATATCCTCAGAAGAAATCCTTTTTATATATTTTCAGCATTAATAAAGTTATTGCTATCTTAATGACATTTGAAAATGTATTCTCCAGAGCATATATCGTGCTCATATAAGAAAAAATCAATCTATGTTATAGTTCGCCAGTTTGTAAATTATTTGGAGTTTATAGTGAAAAAGAGCTTAATTTTTTTAGTTTCTTGTTTTATGATTTCATCGGTTTCTGCTGCAAATTTTAGCGGTACTTATGAGTGCCAGATTCATGATCACATTGATGGAAATTTTAATGCCAAATTAGTATTAGCTTTAAATAAAGAAGCAAGTAAATTAAAGGAAGGGTATGCAAGTTACGATATTACTTTTGATGTTGTTGGTATGCCATACGCCTATACAGGCATTGCAGCAGCACGAGGCAATGATTTAGCTTTATATTTTGAAAGTGTGGGTGATAACAAAAATCCAGACGATCGTGGTGTTGGCATTGCTTCTGTTATTATGGATCAAGACAAATTAGGTCGAGATAAAGTAAGTATTCATAAATTTTACTATGAAAAATCTTACAAGGGAAAAAGCAACTTTGGTTTTGAAAAGTGTATCAAAATGGACAATGCATAACTTTTAATTGTAGGAATTACCCTTCTTTACAGTAGTAATCTTTGTCGATAATTTTAACAAGCGCAGGCTTGATTAAAGAAGTTTAACTTATGGACTTCAGATTATCTTCATTTTTTTTTGTTACCATAAAATAATAAATAGACTTTTGTTGAGGTTTTATGTTGCAGTTTATATTGGATTATATTTCAGGAGATGTGCGAAATTCGACGAAGTATATTTTTCAGGAGCAGTTAGTTAGAAAAAGTACAGAGGAAACTGTTGCTAGCTCTGATGAAGAATCTGAAAGTACTCCTTTAAATAAAGAATTCAATTCTACAATGGAAGTTCCCCATGAAACTTATGCAAGTATTAATTATAGGCTTACTAAGAATAAAATTGCGTACACATTTACACTCATTGGTGAAACAGAAGGAGCTCAAAACTATATTGAGAACGTACCCCTTAATTATAAAGATACACAAATTCGAGATTTGATAATCGATGATATTTTAAAAAATGAACTTGAGAAGAAGGTAATAAAGGATCAACCTGAAACAGCTAGTGTAAACTCTCAAGAGAAAGATTTTATTCAGCACGAGACAATTAAAAAATTTTTTGAACTTCTAAAAGTTCTTAATCAATTAAGAAATAAAGAAAATGCTACCCTAGCTTTATATGATGTGCAAAACCAGATAGTTATGTTTTTTGATAGTTTATCTAAATCAGAGTTAGAAAGTATTATTGAAATAAAAAAGGCTTATGAAAAATTTTTTTGGGGCGAATGGAGGACGACTGATTTAGTTACCATGGGAATTGACGTTTTCTTTACTTTTGCTTCTTTAACGGCAGTTAGTTTAGGACTTCCTGGGCTTGTTACCAATCCACGCCTTACTTTTGGTTTTGGTAACAATATAGGTGAGATTGCTGGTAGCTTACTTTGGAATATTCCCGGAACCGCCTTGTTTAATATTGCCCAGGCCAGACAGCAAGTAGCAAGGGCAGAGCATGCTTCCATGTGGCTTAATACTATCAGTGCTGCCGGACTTATTACGTTTAGTTGCATGGCCATTGCAGAATTTTTAAAAGGAAATGTACAAGCTGCCGCTGATCTAACAGGATGGTCTTTTGCTGCTTCAATGTTTGTCTCTTTTACCATGGATCTGAGAAATTATTATCATTTTCAAGGCGTCTGGATGGATGCAATTAAAGAGTTAGAAGATTCAGAAAATATTAAAAATTTTATAAATAAGGATGAATTTGCTCAACTTAACAATGAAAACAATGGAGATGAACTCACCAAAATTTCGGGCATAATATTAGCAAAACTGCGAGATAATAATCCTGGGTTTTATGGAGAATGTGAGCAACGATTGAATATGATTATTCATGGAAAGGATAAAGCTGGAAGGCATTTGCGTTTAGCCAAAGCATGGTTTGTTTGTTTTTTGGGTATGAGCTGTTTGGCTGGCGCGACTACCCTCGCTGCTGCATATTCAGGTGGAATAAGTTTAGTGGCAACGCCGATCATTTTACCTATTTTCAATGCTACAGTTGCTTTCCTAGCAACCGCATTTCGAGGTTGGATAACAGTGGATGCCCTTAGTGATCCTAAGGCAAAGGAAGCAATGCAGGCACGGGATGAATGGCTTGAAAATAAGAGAAAGTCAAAAGAATATTCTATTCTTCGTCAGGAATCACCACCAAACGAAGAAACGATGGCAAAAGGAGTGATAGTTGTTTATAAAGAGAATGGTATTCAAAAATATGCTGTAAAATGGAATAATAATGACATTAAATCTGGCGTTATTATGCAGAAAAATTCTTCCTATGAAATGAGCGATGATGAAATTAAAAACTTTATTGCTTCCAAAAGGCATATTGTAAGAGATGAAAAAGATCTTGTGGTGCCAAAAAGAAATAGTAATGGAACAAATGCCATGACTAGTTATACCCGTTCATTGTTTCAGAATGAATTACCCAAGAAGAATAATCTTTTAAATACTCCAAATCCCCGTCCCCATACTGCTTTGTAATGAGAATCACTATGACTGTTCCTTCAAATTTTTCCTTTTCACTCAAAATTGCCACTCGAAAAAGTCCCTTAGCACTTAAACAAGCAACTTTAGTCAAAGACATGCTATTACAACATTATCCTGATTGGATTATCGAATTATATCCATTGGAGACAACTGGCGACAAAATGCTAACAGGGCCTTTAATGGAAGTGGGTGGAAAAGGCCTCTTTGTAAAAGAGTTAGAAAGAGCTTTATTGGATAATAAAGCCGATTTTGCTGTGCACTCTATGAAGGATATGCCTGCTGAACAACCACAAGGACTTGATCTCTTAATTATTGGTGAACGAGAAGATCCAAGAGATGCGTTTATTTCTAAGAAATACCTTCATCTTGCTGATTTACCCTTACATGCAAAAGTAGGTACTGCAAGCCTACGGCGCCAATGCCAACTTTATGCTATGCGTCCGGATTTAGACATCCAAATATTACGCGGGAATATTAACACTCGGTTAGAACGATTAATAAATGGAGATTTTGATGCAATAATTCTTGCAGCAGCGGGTTTGAAGCGTATGAACCTAGAAGAGCACATTAAACATTATTTTCCCACAGATGAAATGGTTTCTGCTCCCGGACAAGGCGCATTAGGTATTGAATACCGCATTCAAGATGTTGAATTACAAGAGAAATTAAAGGTGTTAACTCAGCCATCAATAAGTGCATGCCTTCTAGCTGAACGTGCATTTGCGAAACAATTGGGTGGCAACTGTCGTGCCCCTGTTGCTGCTTTTTGTGAATATAAAGAGAATAAATTAGTGCTTCAAGGATTAGTTGGTTCTCCAAAAGGCGATATTCTTTTATCATGCAATGAAGAAGGGCAATTAACAGAGCCTCAAGCATTAGGTCTACGAGCGGCTGATATTTTAAAATCACAGGGTGCTGACGCTGTATTAAAAATGTCTTTATAATACCCACTCTTTCGTAATTCCTTAATTTTCCAAGGAAATAGAAACAGAATGAATAAACAAAGGCTAAATGGTAAAACTATTTTAAATATCCGCCCTTTAGAAAGATCATTGCCCTTAGCTCACGCAATTGAAAATGAAGGGGGACGATGTATCGTTTTACCTAGTATTGAAATTGTTCCTGTTATTTCATCCATTGAACAAATTAATCAAGCGTTTCAAAGTGATTATTGGATTTTTGTCAGTCAATACGCTGTAAAATTGTGGAGGGAACATGTTTATGGAAAGAGTGTTGTTCCAAAAACTATTGCAATTGGCAAAGCAACTGCAGAAGCACTTCAAGAGGCAAAAATGCCTGTCGATTTAGTTCCAGAAGAGCCATCAAGCGAGAGTGTATTACAATTACCTGCATTTCAATCATTGCAAGGTAAGACCGTTACTATATTTCGTGGAAAGTCAGGTCGAACACTAATAGATGATACGTTAAGAGAAAGAAGTGCAGCAGTCAATGAAGTTATTCTTTATGAACGTATATTACCTACGTGGACGGAAAAAGAGCATTCCCTTTTAAATACTAAGATCGATCTAGCCCTTGGGTTGAGTGTAGATAGCTTGACTTATTTTTTTGCTCAGCTAAACTTCCTGGAAAAACAGCGTCTTTATAATGTTCCATGGCTTGTTATGAGCCATCGCGTCGCCGAAGAAGCTAAAAAGTTAAGTATAAATAAAATTTTTAAGGTTTCGCATAGCGATATCTTTGAATCTTTGATACGATGTTGTTCGCCTGATATAATAGGCGTTGATTATAAGATGGGGCATTGATGAAAAAAGAAAAAGCCAGTGAAGCTCAACAAGTAGCTGCAGAAGAGGTGGATAGTACCGTTTCAACGAGTTCACCAGACACCACATCTATTTCGCCTAAGCATAAAAAAAAGTATGCCGCTGGGGTTTCAACTTCTTCACGATTTGGCATCGTGACTCTTATTTTGGCCACAATGGGCATTATTATCAGTGTAGACAGTCTCATTAAAGTAAAAGAATGGAATTCTGGCTTAACCACTTTTAAAGACGAAGTGGAAAAACGTTTACAAACAGAACAATTACGTTTAAATAATTTAGAAACGGCTCTTCAACAAATTGGGACTCGCCAAAAGGCTTTCGATAAAGAATTAAATCATTATGACAATGCTTTAACCTCCCTTAAGCCCTTGTTGGACAAAAGAACACAACAAGAAGCTTCAGTTGATGTCCTATGGCAATTAGAAAAAGCTTATGATTGGCTTCAAGAAGCCCAATTAGATTTAAAATGGAGTGATGACTGGCAGGGTGCATTACTATTATTGCAATCAGCTGATGCTGTGATAGAAAAAACAGATGCGCCTGCTTTGCAATCAATTCATTTACTTCTTGTGGAAAATATTAAAGCATTATCAATGATTCAACCTATTGATGAAGTAATGCTTTTAAAAAAAATTAAGTCCATGACGAAGATGGTAAATAATTTACCTTCTTCAATGTCTGAATCTGCTACTTCAACAACTGGTTCGGATGCTGCACCTGCACCAAAATCGGGATGGCGCTCAGTAGTAAACCGAGGCTTTGAATGGATTCAACATGTGGTAGTCATTAAACCCGCTAATTCAACTCCATCTTCATTATCGCACTTTCAATCCAGACGAATCCTCAATGAAAACTTAATTATTGCCTTACAGCAGACACAATGGGCATTATTAAAAAAAGACAACAGATTATTTCATTGGAGTCTTGAACAAGTGTCGCAAATGCTTCAAAACAATGAAACTTTGATTGATTTTAATAATGAGCAAACAAAAATTTTCTTGCAGAATCTTGATTTCTTGAAAAAACAGAATTTGAATCCTCCTACTCTGCCAGATATACAGCCTGCTTACCAACAATTAAAAGCCTATATGGACACCTTAAATGGGCATTTGTTCAATAAGGTACCAGCATGAAGCGGGTAGTGCTGCTTTTTCTTCTCTTACTGTTTTCCATTTTTTTCGGTCTATGGATCCACCAAGAAGTTGGTATTGTCTCAATTTTCTTAAAGAATAAAACGATTGAAATGCCTTTATGGTTTGCTATTCTTATGCTCTTATTAGGGTATTTTGTGATAGGAACCATTGTAAAAGCGTTAACAAAGTTGATTCAAATAGGGGCATCATGGGAGCGCTTTAAAAAAAGATGGCAAGAAAAACAAGCTCAATTAAATACACGTCGTGGATTAATAGAGTTTAGTGAAGGAAACTGGAAACGGGCAGAAAACCATTTTACCAAAGTAATGAGCAATCCTTTGTCGGATAATGAGACCTCTTTATTGAATTATTTAATAGCGGCACGCGCAGCACAAGAATTAGGTGCTTCGGAACGTCGGGATGATTATCTCCGTAAAGCTCAAAGAACACTCCCAGAGGCAACTATTGCGATTGAGTTAACACAATCTCAACTACAAATTCTTGATGGACAATGGGAACAAGCACTAGCAACTTTAAATCATTTGCATAGCCTAGCACCCCACCATGCTTATGTAACGAAGTTGTTAACTAAAGTATATCTAGAGTTAAAAGATTGGATTCATCTTGAACAATGGTTACCTGAAATCAGACGGCAAAAAATTCTCGATGAACAATCATTCGAACAATTGGAAAATACCGTCTACTCTGGTTTATTAACAAAAACATCTCAACCTACCAATGAAGAAGAGTTAAAGCATTTATGGAAAAACTTTCCTAAGACAATTCGAAAAAGAGCCAGTATGGTCTCTATGTATGTCACCAGGCTTTTAGAAATTCAAGCTCATTGTGAAGCAGAAAAACAATGTCGAGAAGCATTAAAGCAGGAATGGAGCAATACGTTAATTGTATTATATGGCCAATGTAATGTACCAGATATTGAAAGCCAACTGCGTTTTGTTGAAAGCTTCTTGAAGTATTATCCTAACAATCCTTATTTATTATCCACATTAGGTAGAATCTATATGCGGCGCCAGTTATGGGGAAAAGCGAAAAGCTCTTTCTTAAAAAGTGTGCAAATACAACCAGAAGCACAAATATATGCTGCGTTGGGTGAGCTTTCAGAAAAACTCAATGAGCAAAATGAAGCAAGTCAATATTATAAAGCAGGGCTTACCTTAATTTTTGGCAACTCTGTAGGTAGATAATATATTACACCCATAAGTTTGGTTTTTCGTAGGGGCTACTGGCAGCCGCCCACATACCAGCTTAAACCTTTTTAATCAATAAAATTGCATTTTGAAAGCGCTTGAGTATAATGTGCCCAAATAATTTTTATTTTTTTGAGGTTTAAAATAGTGTCTTTTATTATTGGTATTCCTAAGGAAATGGATTCACTTGAAACGAGAGCAACCCTTACACCCAGTTGTGTAGAAAAGTTGGTGAAAAAAGGTGCTTCCGTTCAAATAGAAACGAAAATGGGGGAAATTGCGGGTTTTCCAGATGAAGCCTATATTGCGGCAGGTGCTTCTATCATTGTAGATAGAAAAGAATTGCTTTCGCATGCAGATTTAGTGGCCCGGATTCGTAAACCCTCGCTAGAAGATGTAGCTTTATTGAAACAAGGCGCTATTCATATTAGTTTTTTAGACCCATTCAGAGAAAATGAGTTAATTGAATCCTTGGCAAAACAGTCAGTGAGTGCTATCAGTTTAGAAATGATCCCTCGCGTGACGCGGGCACAAAAGATGGACGTGTTAAGCTCTCAAGCCAGTTTAGCAGGATATGTGGCTGTTATTTTAGCGGCAGAACGATTACCTAAAATTTTCCCATTGATGATGACTCCCGCAGGAACCATATCACCCGCACGAGTATTTATCATTGGCGCTGGTGTTGCTGGTTTACAAGCGATTGCTACTGCCAAACGCCTGGGTGCACGAGTTGAAGCATTTGATACCCGTCCCGTGGTTGAAGAACAAGTTTTGTCTTTAGGGGCAAAATTTGTGAAAGTCGACATGGGATCTACGGGTGAAACAACGGGTGGATATGCCCAAGCGTTGACTGAAGAGCAATTAACTAAGCAACGCGAAGTCATGGCTGCTCATTGTGCGGCCTCAGACGTAGTTATCACCACTGCACAAGTTTTTGGTAAAAAAGCCCCAACATTAATTACAAAAGACATGATTGCAGGTATGGCGCCTGGCTCTGTCATAGTAGATTTGGCTGTAGAATCCGGTGGAAACGTTGAAGGTATCGTTTTCAATGAGGAAGTGGTTCAAGAGAATGGCGTACGCTTAATAGGTTTGGCAAATTTACCTGGAAGAGTGCCTAAAGATGCTAGTGCCATGTTATCCTCAAATATTACTGCTCTCATTGAGGAATATTGGAATGCAGAGGCAAAACAATTTCTTTTCAAAGATGATGAAATTTTAAAAGGGTGCCTTATTACTCACGAAGGTAAACGTTGTCAGGCTAAAATATAGGAAAAATTATGACATTAGTATATTTACTCTTTATTCTCGTATTAGCAATCTTTTTAGGTTTTGCATTAATTACACGAGTTCCCCCTTTACTACATACACCTTTAATGTCGGAAGCAAACGCTATTTCAGGTATTACAATTGTTGGCGCTTTAATTGCAGCCGGAACAGAAATCAGTACTACATTGACCACTGTTTTAGGCACATTAGCAGTTGTATTAGCGACATTTAATGTAGTCGGTGGATACTGGATAACTGAGCGTATGCTCAAAATGTTTCGGAAAAAAGGACAATAAGCATGTTAAAATCGGCAGTTGCATTGAATCTTATTTATTTAGTCAGTGCATTAATGTTTGCATTTGGTATAAAAATGCTAGGTAAACCCACTACCGCGCGCAAAGGAAATTTAATTTCTTCCGTGGGTATGTTGCTAGCAGTAGTTGGAACGTTGGTTTTCTATCATATTATTTCATACCAATGGATTATCATCGGATTGCTCATTGGTAGTGCGTTAGGTCTGTATAAAGCTCAACGTGCGGCGATGACCGAAATGCCCCAGACAGTAGCATTATTACATGGTTTTGGTGGATTAGCCGCATTATTGGTGGATTGGGTTGCTTTTGACATGCATCCTTTTTCTGATCTCTTAACGCAAGGCGCTATTTATTTATCAATCGTCATTGGTGGTATTACCTTTACCGGTAGCCTTGTTGCCTGGGCAAAATTAAGTGAAGTTTTACCGGGACGTTCTATTGCGTTTCCCGGCATGCGTTTATTTAATGGCCTCGCTTTTTTATTAATTATCATTGGCGGTGGCGTTTTCTTATCTTCTTCTTTATATCACTACCCCATTTTCTTGGGTGCCTTAGCTTTATCCTTTATATTGGGATTAACCTTAGTATTACCTATTGGTGGCGCTGATATGCCAGTAGTTATTTCTGTTTTAAACAGTTATTCAGGTTTAGTAGCATGTACGACTGGGTTTGCTTTACGTAATATTCTATTGATTGTTACGGGAGCCTTTGTTGGTGCTAACGGGGTGATTCTAAGCATTATTATGTGTAAAGCCATGAATCGCTCATTGGCAAACGTACTATTTGGTGGTTTTGGTGCTTCATCAGCAAAAGGTGATGACGAAACACGTGAGGCAAAAGCGATTTCAGTGGAAGATGCTTTTTATGTATTAGAAGCCGCTAAATCTGTTGTGATTGTTCCGGGTTATGGATTGGCTGCAGCTCAAGCACAACATGCTGTCCGCGAGTTAGGTGAGTTTTTAGAAGAGAATGGTAGTGATGTTAAATATGCTATTCATCCTGTTGCAGGACGTATGCCTGGTCATATGAATGTGTTATTAGCAGAAGCGAGCATTTCCTATGATGCCTTGGTTGAAATGGAAGATATTAATCCGCAAATGCCATTAGTTGATGTTGTGATTATCATTGGTGCAAATGACGTCGTCAATCCATCTGCTTTAAATGATGAAAATAGTCCAATTTATGGAATGCCTATTATTCGTGCAGATCAGGCAAAACATATATTTGTGTTGAAACGTTCCATGGCAAGTGGTTTTGCCGGTGTGCCAAACCCTTTATTTTATGCTGATAATGCTCGTATGATCTTTGGTGATGCAAAAGCTACCCTCCAAGCACTTGCCGCTGAATTTAAAAGTGCAGGTTAATATCCTTTTCACTATATTTTTTGTGAATGCGCAAAATCACGTGCAGTATGCATAGAAGATATTGGATTTAAAATTAAAAAACAGTAAAATATTCATCACATTTTCATTCCCGCGTAAGCGGGAATCCAGGACGTCGCAGAGAAAATTACACTGCGTAACATAAATAATAACCTAACGAGGTATAATCGATATTATGCAAAAACATCCCATGACTCGAGAAGGGGCCAAACTTTTAGAGCAAGAATTACAACGGCTGAAAACTGTGGAGCGTCCACGTATAGTTGCTGCTATTGCAGAAGCTAGAGCTCATGGTGATTTAAAAGAAAATGCTGAATATCATGCTGCCAAAGAATCCCAAAGCTTTATGGAAGGTCGAATTCAGGAGCTTGAGCATAAATTGTCATATGCGCAGATTATCGATGTTCGTCAAATCACAAAGACTGATAAAGTTGTGTTTGGCGTTACTGTTCATTTGGTTAATGTTGATACAGACGAAGAAATTGTATACAAAATTGTCGGCGAAGACGAAGCGGATATTAAGTCTTCAAAAATCTCTTATACTTCACCTATTGCCCGAGGTGTAATTGGCAAAGCATTGTATGATACAGTTGATATTAATACACCAGCTGGTAGAGTCTCTTACGAAATTAATGAGATTGAATATATTTAATCAAAATCTGTTGGCCAATCAGGATGGGCCAAATGCTCATAAAAACGAAATATCTGCTCTTCTGTTATCCTAGGTGTCGAAAGAGTAGGTAATTCGTTTTTATGAAAAAAACGAACATCTAATGTTTCAATGCTGGTGGTAGCTTTTCCACCTGTGAGTTTACATAAAAAAAACATTTTGTAAGAATGTGGCCAATGGCTAGGATGTGCATGTTTTTGTTTGTCATATACAGCCAGAAGCTTTACTGCTTTTGTTTCAAAACCTGATTCTTCCCATATTTCACGCGTCACTGAAACACTTGGAGGCTCATTAACATCAACCCAGCCCCCAGGTGGGGTCCAACAATTATCCGCGCTTTCTTGGACGAGTAAAATACGCTGTTCTTCATCGAAAACAATGCCCCGAACATCAATTTTTGGTGTAGCATAATTGGTTTCTGCCTCAAAAAGTGCAATGGTTTTTTCTAAAGATAATCCACTGGCATGGGAAGCCATTTCTGCAGCCACTTTACGTACTTGTTTAAAACGTTCGATATCAAAGGGATTATCTGAATAGGTTAAGCCATTTTCTGCAATCGCTTGAAGTTCTTGAATCCATTTTACATATAAAGCGTCATTGTTGTTCATAGTGAACGATTATCCTATTTTAATTTTCCACTCATTAAGGCTAATCGCTTTCCTAAAAAGAAGGCTAACTGTTTTTCCTCTTCAGAAACAGCGTGCTCGCCCTTTCCACCCGAAACATGACTAGCGCCATACGGTGTTCCGCCTAGAGTAGTGCTAACTAATTGAGGTTGTGTATAAGGAATACCTAATATAACCATCCCATGATGAAGCAAAGGAACCATCATGGAAAACAAGGTCATTTCTTGTCCGCCATGCGGACTGCTGGTGGAGGTAAATAAGGCAGCCGGCTTGTCTACCAAACTACCTTCTATCCATAAAGGTGTTGTTTGATCCCAAAAATACTTTAACGGTGCTGCCATATTGCCAAACCGTGTAGGACTGCCTAAGGCAAGTCCTGAACAATGGCGTAAATCATCCAATGTTGCATAAACCGCTCCTTCTGCAGGCACACTGTTTTCTACTGCTTCACAAACGGGGGAGATTTCGGGAATAGTCCGAAGGCGTGCCTCAAAACCAGAATGGCTTTCAACACCTCGGGCAATCATCCGGGCAAGCTCAGCAGTTGAACCGTGTCGTGTATAATAAAGAATAAGAATATAAGGTTTTTTCATGATAGTTTGATTCTGTCAGAGGTATTCTTTTTTGTCAAACGTCATTGCTCAAACTTCATGAAAATGCATATGTATCGCCATCTTTTCAGTTAGGATGGAGTTTTGTATGGGCTGCCCCCGAGGAAACAATAGATTTTAGGAGAATGATTTGTAGGGGCGGGTCTTGTACCCGCCCGTTGTTCTGGGCGAGTACAGACTCGCCCTACGTAAGACGGTAATTACCTAATATTAATTAGTTGCTTTGGTGGGAATAGAAGCGTACCCTTGCGAATCTTGCTGGGTGACGCCTTTTTCCGTTAATTTACGTTGTTCGTATCTCACCTTTCGTCGTTCTTTACGTTCTTCATCGGTAAATGCTATATCCTTAGGTACAGGTCGTTTTTTCTCTATGTACAATAATTCAATGTTTTCTTTAAAATCCCACAACATGACTTTTTTTGTGGTTGGAGAGGTAGTGGTTGAATTAGCATCAATGTAAGGGCTAATCTTTTTGTAGAGGTTTATAAATTTATTATCAATATCATTGCTTGAATTTTCATATAAATTTCTTAAGAATGAGATATTATCTTGGCGCACGACTTTGCCATCCTCTCCTGTTCCTATTAGACCAGTATAATAAATCTCCAACAATTGATGAGACGTTAATAAAGGAACGAAAACACCTACATCATTAGGATACTTTTGTGATAAATCTTTATATAATTCGTTCAGTCGTTCATTGGTTAAGTGAGTAAGCAGTTCTAATTTATCGCATTTTTCAAATGAATTTAAATAAAGTGTCACTATTTTATTGGATTCAACCGCTTTTATAAAAGAGGGAATATCAGCGTGTTCTAAATGATGATAGATATTAATTAATTGATTATCAGACAAAGGTTGCAGAAAATTGGCCCGTTGATTACTTGCTAGTTTAAGATAATTATCTTTGTCATAGGTGGTTTGATTTAATTGTTTTACATCAGGAGAGGACAGTGTCGCTTTCATGATTCCACCATAAGAATCATCTTCCACATGGCGAGTTTGTTCATAGCCATTTTTCTGTGTTTTATTTTTTTTAACTGGGTCTGAGCTTTCCAAAAGAATTGCGGAACGATATTGGGGTTTTAAATCCTCATTTTTACTGAATTGTCTCCATATTGCCCACCACCAGTTAAAATTATTTTGAGGATAGGTTTGATTCATCCGAGCCCATAATGCTCTATAACCATTTGGAGATTTAGGATAACTTAGTTTGATTGCGTTTTCCTTTTTATCTTCTTCAGCCTTTGTCGTAAGAGTTGGCCATTCATTTTGCCATTGGTCTGTTTGTTGCGGAGTTAGCTTAACTGATTCGGGGATGCTGCTAGGAAACTCATTCCAGTTGACTCCTAAAACATTACATAGAGTAATCCAATCTGCTTCTCGTCCTACTCTATATAAGGAATCATGCAGGGAACGGGAAAAAACTTCCTTAAAAATAGTTTGTACATGGGCAGAAAAAGTATTCGTTTCTAATAAAGCAAAGTTGTCTTTTCTAAATAAAATAGGAAGAATATCACTAATAGCATATCCTGCTGTCTGTTGTTGAAACATGCTTACTTGTTCTGCAATAAAACGTAAAATTTTTTCTGTTAAATCCGCGTCAATGGAATTGTTACGAGCATGCTCAAACATTAATTCTATTAATTCAGCTCGTTGTTTGCTGGAATAAGCGTTTCTTATATTTAGAAACTGTGAAGAAAAACAAGAAGAAGCATACCAAAAGTTATCATTTTTAGCTTTAGTTAATACAGAGACGAGCTTTTTAAAGTTAGAAACAGAAATGTAGCCACCCTGCGTATTAGCTAAATTTTTAATAAACTCATTTTGGCGTTTAATAAAATGTGTAGAATCTTTTTGAGTTTTAGAAAAAGACTTATCAAAAAGCATTGCTACGGTAAGGGGAGAAAAATTTTTCTCCTGGTTAAACGCTTGAATCCCATCTTTAAAAGCATTAAGTTCCTGATCGATGTTGATCGCTCTTTTTACTTTCTTAAATACATTTAAATTATTAAAAATCTTTTGTTTAGAAGGGAGAGGAATCCCTTGTTTTTTTAACTCATTTTCTAAAGGTATTCGAAGTTGATCGGCAGGTGTAGTCGTGGTTATTCCTTTGCGCATGAAACTTGTTAATGAACCACGAATAACAGGCAAATAATCTTGTTGTGTCTTTAAGTTGGCTACTAAATTTTGAATCCACTGTTCTCGAGTAGATTGAGGTTGATTAATGTAAACTGCCAATAATTTGTCAAGTCGTTCTTTTCGATTAACTTCAACCTCTTCTTGTCCAACTTTAATGGATAATCCTGCTAATAAGCGAGGTGTTTCTATTATTTGTTGCAAAATATCTATGCGCTTGTTAAGCAATTCAATAAAAGCATCTGATAATTCACGGGTATGTAAATTAGATTGAGACAAAGCCCAAATTAATTCGCTTAATTTGGCTTCGTCAGTTTTTTCTTCACTGGAGGAAAGCTTTTGACAATAGTTTACAAAATAATCAGCATTTTTTTCTTCATTGGAATTTTCAGAGACAATATCGCTTGAAACAATATTAATATTTTGTGAAGATAAGTTGTCTAATGATTTTTTTAAATTACTTTTAAATATTCCTGCATCAGCATCAGGGGGATTACCTAAGATACCACCTGTTTTTCCTGTTGCTAAATCAGTTAATGTTTTGAAAATATCTTCGCGTCTACTCCCATCTTGCCATTGAAGTGTATCTTTTTCATATGCAAGGATATCTCTTGCTAGATTTTGAGAAATAGTTTGTTGGTCTTTTTCCGATGAATATGCCTTATTAACTTTTTCAAGCAATATCCCAATACGTTGTTTTCGAGGTGCATCTTCTCTATTGATACTAAGCATCCAAACTAATTCAGCTTCCATTATTATCGCTGCAGCAATATCTTCCCGCTTATCTATAAGGGCAGCGAATTCATTTTTAAGTATAGAATGATATTCTGAAGAAGCTAACGCCCATACTAAAGGAACGAGCAAATGTTTAGAAAAAGTAGTGGTGTCTTTTTGTTGAGAAAGATATTGGCAATAGGAAGCAATATAATGTACATCCTCGTTAGTGATTTTATCAGGGAAACTAGCGAGATTTTCTAATAATCGACTTATTCCTGTTGACACCATTTCGGGCGCCTGTGTTGGGGCAAAGGAAAATTTTTTTAAATAATTACGTGCTTTTCCTAAGCTTTCTTCAGCTTTAAATTCAGAAATTGGCATGCCAAACCTCCCTTAAAATGAACACTTTATCTAAGTATATCATTGTTAAAGCAAAATTTATATGTATTAATAAGCATTACTATTTTGAAAAAATGACCTATATTAACTTTATCTGTTAAAAAGGAGCAAAAAATGACATCTATTTTCTTGGCTACGGTAATGGGATGGTACTTAATCATTTTTAGTTTGTTTTTGTTATGTCGACAAAAAGTTATAATGTCAATTGTTTCTGAATTGTTGGCTACACGGGCTTTAGTGATAATACTGGCTATTTTTACCGTTATTATTGGATTGTTACTAGTGGTAAGCCATAACATCTGGGTAATGCATTGGCCTGTTGTGATTACAATTTTATCATGGTTTATTCTTATCAGCGGTATTTTTAGGCTATGGTTTCCTGAAAAAATGATGGAATTAGGGGAGAAAGCCAATACACCACTCTGTTTGAATAGTATTGGGGTTATTTTATTCATTCTCGGCTGTTTTTTTCTTTTTCATGCTTATTCTTGAAATAATTAGTTAATGTTCAATTAAAAAGGATAGAAAATTGAGTGCAACTATGTCAAAATTTATAAAATAATGATCTCTAAGGAATATATCTTTTAAACGGAAGAATGTTAACTGAGTTGAGAAGAAGAGAAATATGCCTAATAAGCAAAGTGACGTTATATCAGCCGCTCTTTTGGCCTATGTGTATCACGAAAAAGGGTTTTTCATACTCGAGGGTTTACCTGAAAATCGTTTAATTTCATTTCAAGCCTATGTTGATTATTTTAGTCAACGTTCTTTCGATCAAACCAACCAATTTATGTCATCGTTTAAGATGCATCACCAAACTCTGCAAAATCATCCTTTAGCCATGTTTGCATCTCGTTGGGGCAGGATTTTAAAGCCAAAATTTCCAAAAAATGATGATTATGAAGCAGCCGGGGCAATTATCTATATTTTTAGAAAATTTTTTAATAGTCCTGAAGCTAATATTTTATTACCCAGTTTTCTGAAACTTTTTCCAGAAACAATTAAAGGATTTCAACACTGCACGTCATTTTATAAGTCAAGGTTAGCGCTTGCTCAAGCATTGTTTGAATGGTTTTCATTAAACCGTCCAATGATTGAGGAATGGTATGAAAATAATAATTTAAGCTATGAGCGTTATCAAAATGAGGTTCTTGAGGTTGCACTAAACCAACACCTTACCACCTGTTTGCAACAAGATTCTCGAAAAATTGCCTGTGATTTATCACGATTTATTGATGACAGTAATTTGAAAGAAGTTTTGACCGTTTATGATTTTGTGAAAGAAGCTGAGGATTTTGTTGACCAGCTCAGAAAAACAGGAAATTTTGATACTACCAATCAATTAGCGATCAAAAATATAGCAAAAATTATGTCGCTCAAACTGCTACCATCTATAGCCAAAATAGTAGATCGTAAACTGAAAAAAGATTCTGATTGTTATGCAAAATATAATCTGACTCGAAATACTGTTATCTTTGATTATCTCGTGTCTAATTTCGGTGTGGTATATGCTTATGCCCAACGGTTACTAGGACGAACAACCCAAGCCCAAGCTATCGGTGCATTATTGTATAGTCAAATAATGACATCCTATATAAAGCCCTATGTATTAAAGCAACTTTATGAGTTAGAGCTCGAACAACAAGCAATGCAAGCATCAAAAATGGATTTAGCAACTTTATTTGCATCATTACAACCTTCTATTAGGACGTTAAACAAAACAGATGCCAATTTTTTTTCCTTTAAGGGGGCAGCCCTTCGCTTAGAATATCCTTCAAAAGCGGAGAGGGAAGAAATAATATTAAATATCGAAAATATTGAAAATATCCTACGCCGAATAGAAAAACATCCTTTCGTATGTGAATTTGCAGATATGGGCGATAAAACTTTTTACACCGTATATGGTGGAATATTTAAAGAGGGTCTGGGTATTGGCGAACCTTGTGAAGACGATTTTTATGAAGTTTATCAGGGATATATGCCTCATTTATTGAAAAAGAGTCGGTTGTTAGATCAAAGTCCAACACTTCCAAAAGATATACGAGAAAAAATGTATAACCGGGAAACCACATTAGATTTGTCTGGTAGATGCCTGACAGATCAAGAAATGCCCGCTTTAAAAGCCCTTTTATTATTACCTGAATGTGAAACAATATATCAATTAAAGCTAAGCTACAATAATTTATCCCAAGAGGGTTCAAAAGAATTGGTAGAGTGGATTTTACAGAATAAAAATAGGTTGGTAGAAATTGACTTAACAGAAAACCCAGCTATTGAACCAGTTCAGCAAAAATTTTTTAAAGAGATGTTGCTTAAAAATTGTTCATGGACACTTGAAATATTAGAAAATTATATTAGTAAGGATGCAAAAACACTTAATCTCTCTTATTTAGGATTATTAGATGGTCATGTGACTCATTTAAAACATTTTTTTGATGCTAATAGAACTTTTTTTGTGTCTCATCCCGAACTAGAAAAAATTAATTTAAGTAGTAATGCATTGACTATAGAGTCAGTTGAAACTTTATCCCGTGTTTTCTCCTATGGAAAACAAATCACTCATATTGATTTAACATCAAATCCTGATCTTAAAATAAAGCCCCATGAACAAAAGTATATCCGTGATTTGCTGCACGTTTGTCCTTTGTTAACATTATTGCCGATAGAAGCGTCCAAAATTTCTTGCGAAATTAAAAAAAATGTATTGGCGTTACAGACAGCCAAATGTGATCAAGTTAGTGAGGCTGCGATGGCAATCTTTACTATCTATAAGAATGTTTTGCTTCATGAGAATAATAAAGACGTATTTACTGAAGACAAGGGTTTTTTATTCCCTTCCGCAGAGCTATCTAATGAAGGGTGCTTAGCTTTTTTTAAAGAAAATCCTCAAGCAGCCAATAATTTAGTTCGTTTTTTTTATTTAGATCGTCGAACAGAAATTGAAACTTGGGCGATAGACAACCATGTCTTTTTTCATAATAATTGGAAGCATTTTGTTTTACAACTTTCTCCTGAGCAATTAAACCATAATCCTATTTTACAAGATGTATTAATGCCAAGTGGGTTTATGGATGAAGCGGATAATTTCTTGGTGAGAATGAAAGATAAAAAAGATTTTACAGAGGCTGTGCGAGATTCAATACAGGCTACAGCAAATAAGCTCTTTCGTTTTTCAAAAATTTTTTCACCCATTAATGTTCAAAATTCATCAGCAATTTGGGAGCGTGTACAAAACTTTTTAAGACCTATATTTAATTATGCAGATGAAGGTGAAAGAGGTGAAGAGCGGGCAGCTAAATTGCTTTATTGGCAAGTTGTATTTCAAAAAGTTATACAACCAGTAGTAGAAAAAAAATTACAGTTAGGTATTTCTTTAGAAAGTATTTTTAAAGAATTAGCGCAATCGTTAGTTGCAAAAGATGCCTTAAATAATACATTATCCCATGAATCTAACGTAGCTTTTATTAATATTATTTGTGAAGATAATGACGTAGAATTAGCATCATTATTGCAAGCACATGAAGACGATGACATGCAAAGATTGCATTTTCTTCAGGCAATAAAGCGCGACAACCAATTACAAGCATACTCCGGCGAGAGTATTATAAATTTTGCATTGCCTTTACTCGAGGGTAAGTTAGCTGAAATAGCCAATAAATTAACTCCATCACGAATTTTTGGTCGAACCCAACAAATCAAGAAAAAATTAAACGCGTTAATTTATCAAATAAAAGAGGAACAAAAAAATAGTAATCCAAATTCTGTTTCATTTAATACCCATTATAATCAATATCTTAGAGAAGCCATAAATATTTTACAAAAAGTAGGTGAATATCGGCATGAATTTTCACAGTGGGGAAATCAAAAAGAAAATATTAATATACAACCTGATAATGTATGTTATGTAGCCGCTCGTATTGCCTATGTATGTAGTGAATATTTCGAAAAATTTTCACATAATCACGAACTGCAAAAGATTTCACGGCCGAATAGCAAGAGTTCACTAGAAAATAATGTCGAATTTTATGCGCAATTTGATCATATTTGTGATGCGCAGCTTTTAATTAATTGGTATGTAAAAAATCATGTAAAAGTACAATCCTGGTATGAAAGCAGTTCGTATGCAACCTATGAAGCCTTTGCACAAAAACGGCAATATAGTGAAGAATGTGAGTTATCATCTGCCATTTCACTTCCTCATTTGCAAACACTTTATAATAAAAATATATTAGATTTATCTAAAACAAATTTCGACACCTTAGATTTAGAAGACGTTAAAACATTTATAAGAAATAACCAGGTTAAAACATTAAAACTCAACCCAGCATTTACTAACAATGAACTTTCAATGCTCATGAATTCAATTGAAGGCGCGACTTCAATTAATGATATTAGAATGCTCAAATCTCAAATAAGGGCAATTAATCCCCTTGTTCTAAAACGTATTGAGTTATTCATAGAACAGAATAGAGAGTTACGAAAAATGCCAATGGAACATCACGCTATACTTGCTAAAAAAGCCGCTATCATTGCCTGGGCATATTCCGATTATCTACGAGCAAAAGGCTTGGGACCGAAATTGAAAATGAAAAACTATCAAGAATATGAAAAATATTATAAGGATCCTCATAATATTCTTCATACCAAGGCATTATTAAAAAACTTCAACAATGCCCGAATCAAATGTGAGTCGTGGTATCGATGGTATGGGTGGATAGGGTATAACTATAAAAATAAACTTTCATCTCTTGCACAGGAAAACAGTTCAATTGTAACTGAATTAAATCAAACGAATCCTAAAGCACTAACATGGCTTCAGTGGCTTGGATTGAAAAGTAAATTGCCATACACGGAGATATCCTTGGAAATAGAACCAACAATCACAAGAGATATTGCACCAAAACAAAGAAAACATAAAGCGATTACCCTTTCTTCTTCTTATCGACTTTCTTCTGCTTCAGAAAACCAGGAATCAGAAAGTTCTTATACAGACTCTCCTCATCATAGTAAAGTCTGTCCTCAACTCTTTATTCACTGTAACACTGTTGGTCTTGCTGCTGGAGGCGGAAAAGAGGTTGAAATTACACCCAAATTTGGTGTTAAGGATTTAAGATTGCAAGCATTGTTAGCAGCTTATCATCAAGGAACCGCAGGGAACCAAGGTTCTGATTCTGCTTTTTATGTAGGAAACCCAAATAGCCTACTTTCCTCAACCCCCAAAACTCCAAAAAATCCTACAAAGAGTCCGAGCAGCCCTGCTTCATATTTCTCTTTTTCTGCTACATCCCCATCATATCGCACTAGAATATGAGCAATAAATTTTTTAGCACCTAATGTTGAAATCCTAATACTTTGCGTACCGTAAGATCTTCGCCATTATTTTTTGCCTGATTGTATAAGTCTGACTTTAATTTAAAGAGCACGTTTTCACTTGCTGAGAAAAAGGCGAATGAAAAAAATTCTTTCTTTTTAATAACATCATTATAGGTTAATGTTGTTTCTTTATAGGGAGTTTTTTCCCATGCGGTAATTATTTGATAATACATCCATGCAGGAGAATTTAATTCCATGTGTTGAATGTGATGTAATAAATTTTGAAAGCAAAGTCTTTTGTCAGTAGCTAAATTACTATTTTTTTTAGTAAGTTGGTTTATCAGGTGAATTAAGCGATGAATAATATCTTCCCGGAAATTATTATCTGGGATTTTTTCTTCGTCAAAATTAATGATATTTTTAATTTCGCGTAATAATTTTTCACTTTTTGTCAAAGTATTATTTCCTTTTGAAAGTAATTTTAAGCGATGATTGACTAGCACTTCTTGATTGTTTGTATCAAATTCCCATTCTCTAATAATAGGATTAAGAATATCTTTCACTGATCGGTCGTACAGAGAGTTATACCAAGCTTCACTGATGCGATTATTCAGATCAATTAATGTCGCCAGTTTCTTTTTGGTGGTTTTAGATCTAAACATCCATGAGTCTATGGAAAGCAAAGTAATCTGACGGTGGAGACGACTCATAATTTGTATTTTTAACTTTTCAAGTAATAGATCTTGTTTAATTTCTTCAATTGCTTTATAAAAGACATCTTGTTGATTATTTAGAATGAAAATACATTCATAAGCACCTTGAGCTTCTTTTTTGCTTTCTAGTCTACGGAACTGAAAATTACTATTATTGGAAAGCTTATGATGTAATATTGAATACATATCAGAGCCTTCCTGTAAATACACACCTATGCCGGATTCATTATGAGCATTCGCGATGGGAAAAATTTGAATACTCTCATCATTAAATAACGATTGAAGTCTTCGCTGGCAGTTTATCATTGTGAGTGTTGAGTTTTGAAAAGTTGGTTTTTTAAAAGAGTTATCTAAGCTCAATGTTGGATAATAGGCGTCATCTTCTGCTAAAAAAACATTTAATTCATCCTCTTCAATGATTTTTCCGGTGTAAAAACTAAGTGTTTGTATCTCAAGCTGGTGTATTTTTTTTTCCTTTTTATTATACAAAAATGCACCATCGCTAAAATCAGTAATTTGCGTAAAATCCAGCCCAATTTTATGGCTAATTATTAGTGGTTTTATACTTGTGATTATGTTCCTTTTTCTAGCTCCTAAGGCGGCCATTTTCGCATTGAAAACGCCAGTAACGATGGAAAAGTCTGCTGGAGTATAGAGTAATATGCTGTTAAGGCTTTTTTGAACTGTTGTTGGGAAATATTCTGGGTAACACCATATATTATGTGTTTCAATAATAGTATTGAGATGTCTGTGTTTAAGTTTAATAGAAATTAATCGGTGTGTGGCCTTTTTTGAAACCTTTTCTAACTGAGCAAATGTGCGGCAATTATAAGCACTAAGAAGACCATTCTGAGCATCAAAAATTATTTTCCAATTTTTTAGAGAGTAAAATAATAGGTGAAACATTATCTCGCTAACTTCTTGTAGATGGAGAATGTCTACCTCATAGTTTTTTATGCTTAGTAATAAACTTTCTGCTGTCCTTTTGTATCGTCTTTCTGTTTCCTCAGCTGTTTCTTCAAAATAAAAATGAAATCCACTGAGATTTTTTCCTAAAGAAGCATCCATCATTTTTAATGAAATTAGCTTAACCGGCCTTGTATGTGGAAAGAGTTGTATATCAATCAAGAGAGGAGAATGATCTGAGTAAACAGATTGAGGATAATCCGCTGCTTCATGTGAAGTGGGAAAATTAGGATGTACTTTGTATGACATAATATTGGTTTTGTAACTAAGTAACATTCAATAAAAAGTTTGATTAAAATTTTATTAAGAACAATAAAGTTTATTAATATTATTTTGTCAAATATTTATTTGCGAGTGGTATGCAAAGATGGTCGTATACAAACAAAGAAATATTGGGAAATGGTTTTAATAGAGTGGTGTTATAGTGGTATTGGTTTCCAGAAGCGGCCATCCCGTGGCCTCACGCTACCTTCGTCCGAGTTCGCGACGTTCTTTCAATCAATAGTCAATTAAATTTTAACTTACTATAAAACAACCGTATGAAAGAGGGGGGGCATGAAATATGAGATTTAAAGCGCTTTGGCGATGGCAAAAAATTCGTCCGCATTTAATGATGCGCCGCCTACTAGAGCTCCATCAATATCTGGCATAGCAAATAATGCTTCAGCATTTGATGATTTAACGCTGCCACCATACAAAATAGATATTTTATCGGCGACTGATGAATTCTTTGTTGCCAAATATTGTCGAATAAACGCATGCGTTGCTTGTGCTTGCTCCGGAGTAGCTGTTACCCCAGTGCCAATAGCCCATATAGGTTCATACGCAATGATACTTTTCTCAAAATTATCAATAACCGTTAGTTGTTTAGCTAATACTTCTTCTGTTTGACCCGCCTCTCGTTCAGCGAGAGTTTCGCCAATACATAAAATAGGCATAAGTTCATGTTTTTTTGCTAACTGAAATTTCTCTGCTACCATGGTAGGCGTTTCACCAAACAAAGTACGTCGTTCGGAATGTCCAACCAGTGTATATTGGCATCCTAAATCCTTTAACATTGCTGGTGAAATTTCGCCGGTAAAAGCACCAGGGCCCTCATAGTGAGAGATAGTTTGCGCTCCCCATTTTACTGAGCTTTTATCGAGTAAAGACGCCACTTGTGAAAGATACACAAAAGGAGGAAAGACAATGCACGTGCTGGAAATTTGATTAGTTGAATTTTTTTCAAGGAGGTCGAGTAATAGTGTTTGATTCACTATTTGACTACCATTCATTTTCCAATTGCCAGCGGCAATGCGTTCACGTGCAACTGTAGACATTATTATGCTCCTCGGCTTGTTTTCTTGCGTTCGTGTTCTTTTAATTGCTTCTTTCGTAGTCGAAGGAAAGAGGGGGTGACTTCAACAAGTTCATCATCATCAATCATTTCCATCGCTTGTTCTAAGGTTAAGCGTAATGGTGGCGTTAAGATGATATTTTCATCGGTTCCTGACGCACGCATATTGGTTAATTGTTTTTCTTTGGTTACATTGACAACAAGGTCATTTTCGCGTGAATGTAAGCCAACGATCATACCTTCATAGGTATCAGTTTGAGGTTCAATAAACAGTTTGCCTCGTTCTTGTAAATTCCATAAAGCATAACCACGAGCTACACCTTCACAATTTGCAATTAACACGCCTTGTCGACGAGATTTAAATTGCATCGGGATAAGAGGGCCATAATGATCAAAAAGATGATAAATCAGACCAGTACCTGAAGTGGCAGTAAGGAATTCCCCTTGAAAGCCAATGAGTCCCCGGGTAGGAATAATATAATGTAAGCGTACACGCCCTTTTCCATCGGGTTGCATGTCACGCATATCCCCTTTACGTTGACCTAATTGCTCCATAATTGTACCCAAATGGGTTTCTTCAATATCCATTACGAGCGTTTCAAAGGGTTCAAGGGTAACATCGCCTTCTTGTTTTAAAATAACTTCAGGACGAGAAATGGCTAATTCATATCCTTCTCGACGCATTGTTTCAATAAGAATACCTAAATGCAATTCACCTCGACCTGATACTTTAAATTTATCGGGATCCTCAGTGTCTTCAACGCGTAATGCAACGTTGTGCAAAAGTTCAGTTTCTAAACGTTCCCGAACTTTGCGGCTAGTAATATATTTACCATCGCGTCCAGCAAAAGGTGAGGTATTAACTTGGAATGTCATACTAATGGTTGGTTCATCCACTTTTAAAGGTGGTAATATTTCTGGCTGTGCTGGATCACAAATGGTATCAGAAATATGTAATTGCTCAATACCCGTAATAGCAATGATATCGCCAGCGTGAGCAGATTCCCGCTCTACTTTTTCTAATCCTTTAAAACCTAAGATTTGTAATATTCGTCCTGAACGGCGTTGTTCTTCAGTATCCAAAATAACTACGGGGGATTTTGAGCTAATTTTACCGCGAGTGATTCGACCAATACCAATGGTACCAACATAGCTGGAATAATCTAATGAAGAGATTTGCATTTGGAATGGGCCATCGATATTTACATCGGGTGGTGCTACTTTATTAACAATTGTTTCAAACAATGGGGTCATATCCTTTTTTTCATTGTTTAAATCTAGCAGGGCATATCCTTCAAGGGCCGATGCATAAACAATAGGAAAATCTAATTGTTCGTCAGTTGCCCCGAGTTTATCAAATAAGTCAAACACTTGATTAATAACCCAATCTGGACGTGCGCCAGGACGATCTACCTTGTTAATAACAACAATAGGATTTAGGTTTTGGGCAAATGCTTTTTGTGTTACGAAACGTGTTTGAGGCATTGGTCCATCAACCGCATCAACTAACAATAGAACAGAGTCGACCATAGATAAGATCCGCTCAACTTCACCACCAAAATCAGCATGTCCTGGTGTATCCACAATATTAATGGTATATCCACCCCATTCAATAGCGGTATTTTTGGCTAAAATTGTAATCCCGCGTTCCTTTTCTAGTGCGTTAGAATCCATCAGACGTTGGGTAGGAGCGGCACGTTCATTTAATGTTCCGCTTTGTTGTAATAATTTATCCACGAGGGTTGTTTTGCCATGGTCAACGTGTGCAATAATGGCAATATTGCGAATTTTTTCAATCATATTGTTTGCTTGTTCATTTTAGTAAAAACGAACCATTCTACCGATGCAGGCAGGCTTTGTCAAAAACAAACAATGTTCAGATTTTATTAAGTATTTGATGATACAATGATCGATTTATAAATAAAAAGTAATCAAGCAATATGTTTTTTTCGCAACGCAAGAAAAGTGCTGGGGAATTGGATAGAATTGATGGTATTGCATTAACAACTGCTAACCAGGAAAGGTCAAATGAACTTTCAAATCTAGAAAAATTGATTATTAATGGGGTAGATCCTACGATTCCTAATCGTCCTCCCACGCCTCCAGCTAAACCTGGAATTTTTTGCCCGCTTAAGAGAAAAGGCGAAAAAAACAATCAACCAGCACTTCCCTCATTATTATTAAGGCGAGTATTAACAAAAAACGCTTCTGTACATCCACAATGAAAGTAGCCTTGGCAGTGTTAGACGGATGAAATCGTAACTGAAAGTGTTGGAGGAAGATTATCCTGAGAGATAATTTCAGGGTGCACTCTTCTCTTATTGATATTTTTCCAGAAGCTACGACAATTATTTTCGGGAGAAAAGCACTCCATAATTGCGCCAACAAGCAGACATAAGCATAGAGAACTAGCTATGGCTATACCTACGTATTTTATAAGTGCTATTCCTGTATTATCGATATTCTTAGTTGCATCGACGTCAGCCAAAATGGTACTTATCATAAAAATTGTAGAGGTGGTTTTTAATTTCATATTAATAAAACGATTATCACAAAAAAGCGGTATTGTATGCGAGATTCTTTTTCTTCAGCAATACTTTATTTTGACAAAAAGAGGGTGGGCGTGTAAAACTTCCCTTCAATATTAAATAAAACGGTTTATATAGAAATGCCAAGAACATGTGTATTATTAATGGATTCATTAGGTGTGGGGGCGAGTTTAGACGCGAAAGAATATGGTGATGCAGGAGCAAATACTTTAGGTCATATTGCACAATACTGTCAGGATGTTCGCCAAAAACCGCTTTATATCCCTAATTTGTGCCGATTAGGGTTACAAAATGTAGTATTAGCCAGCAGTGGTACACTTTTAGCTGGTTGTCCCATAATAGAAGAGCCTCAAAGTTTGTGGGGTTATGCGGTTGAGCAAAGTGTTGGAAAAGATACGCCTAGTGGACATTGGGAAATTGCGGGTGTTCCAGTGAGAACTCCATGGGGTTATTTTGCGACCACCTCACCTTGTTTTCCAGCAGAGTTAATCCAGCAATTTATTCAAGAAGCTAAGCTGCCTGGCATTTTAGGAAATATGCATGCCTCAGGCACTGATATTATTAGAGATTTGGGTGAAGAACATATTCGAACATTAAAACCTATTGTATATACTTCAGCAGATAGTGTATTTCAAATTGCAGCCCATGAGGAATATTTTGGTCTAGAGCGCCTGTATGAACTGTGTAAAATTGCGCGAAAATTGGTAGACCCTTACAATATTGGACGTGTTATTGCTCGTCCTTTTATTGGCGAGGTTGGCAGTTTTAAACGTACAGGCAACCGTCATGACTATGCTGTTTTACCTCCTGCCGATACTTTATTAGACTGCTTAAAAACAGCGGGAAAAGAAGTAATTGCGATTGGTAAAACAGATGATATATTTGCCCATCGTGGAACAACTCAAGTCATTACCGCTGATGGTAATATGGCATTATTCGATGCGACATTAGCCGCATTAAAAAACACACCAGACGACTGTTTGATTTTTACTAACTTTGTAGATTTTGATTCTCAATATGGTCATAGACGTGATACAGCTGGTTATGCTGCAGCTTTGGAAGCTTTTGATCAACGTTTACCGGAATTAGAAGCCTTATTAAAAGAAGGAGATGCAGTTGTGTTAACTGCTGATCATGGTTGTGATCCCACTTTTCCTGGAAGTGATCATACACGCGAACATATTCCGGCTATCTTTTTTGGTCCCAATATTAAATCTCAGTGGATCGGCCGTCGAGAAACGTTTGCTGATATTGGACAATCCATTGCTACGTGGATGGGAATTGAACCTATAAATGAAGGGATTTCCTTTATTTAATGTGCAGTAAGCTTTATAAATAAACCCTTATCGAGCTCATAAGACATTATAAGCTGTTGAGATTTTGTATGGATAAAATTTTTATCATCTAGTATGGTTGGGTAGAGCACTTTCTTTTTTTTATTTCTTGAAGTTCAGTAAAATATACTTTTATAATCTCTCCAACTAAATCTTAATTTTTTAAATTTGGATAAATCACTTTTCGAATGGATTCATTATATCTTCTCTCAAAGCCAGGGTATAGTGAATATTTATACTGCCCAACCTGAGAAAGTTTCGATAGGGTTGTTGACAAGTAGTTGTCATTTATATAGAATACCGCCTCTTTACCCCTGGGGGTGCTACGCGCATGCGATGAGGGGATATTTGGAATTTTTAAATTATTGGAGTTTTTCTTAATAATGGCTACGGTAAATCAGTTAGTGAGAAAACCAAGAGTGTTATCTCGAGACAAAAGTACAGTTCCTGCGCTGGAAAAATGTCCCCAAAAACGTGGTGTGTGTACAAGAGTGTATACTACTACACCTAAGAAGCCGAACTCGGCAATGCGTAAAGTAGCTCGTGTTCGCTTGACCAATGGTTATGAAGTGACTTCTTATATTGGTGGCGAAGGACATAATTTGCAAGAGCACTCGGTTGTTCTTATTCGTGGAGGACGTGTGAAGGACCTACCTGGTGTTCGTTATCATACAGTTCGCGGAAGTCTAGACACATCAGGTGTTAATGATCGAAAACAAGGTCGTTCTAAATATGGAACGAAAAGACCAAAAGATAAAGATAAGAAGTAATAGGTAATAATCATGCCAAGAAGAAGAGTAGCGGCCAAACGAGAAATTTTGCCTGATCCTAAGTTTGGAAGTCTAGTGCTTGCCAAATTCATTAACGTTTTAATGTTGGATGGTAAAAAGTCAACAGCTGAGAAAGTTGTATATGGTGCTTTGGATATCCTAAACGAAAAAGCAAGTCGTCGAAAAGAAGCCCAAGCTGATAAAAGCGGCGAAGGTGATTCTGGTGAAGGCGGTAGTGCTGGTAGTGTTAGTCCTTTGTTCTATTTTGAACAAGCACTTGATAACGTTCGTCCTAATGTTGAAGTTCGTTCTCGACGAGTTGGTGGGGCAACTTACCAGATTCCTGTTGAAGTAAAAGAACAACGTGGTATGGCTTTGGCTATGCGTTGGATTATTCAAGCCTCAAGAAATCGTGGTGAGAAAGGTATGTTACTTCGTTTAACAGGTGAGCTTTTAGAAGCGCTTGATAATAAGGGTAATTCAGTTAAGAAACGTGAAGAAACTCATCGTATGGCTAAAGCGAACCAAGCGTTTGCACATTTTCGATGGAATTAAGAGGTAAAGCATTGTGAGTCAACAAGTCATTCCGTTAGCACATTATCGCAATATTGGTATTATGGCGCATATTGATGCGGGAAAAACCACAACAACAGAGCGTGTACTATTCTATACTGGTGTATCTCATAAGATTGGAGAAGTACACGAAGGTACAGCAACAATGGACTGGATGGAACAAGAGCAAGAACGTGGAATTACTATTACTGCGGCAGCAACTACTTGTTTCTGGAGTGGTTCTGAGAAACAGTTTCCTCTACACCGTATTAATATTATTGATACCCCAGGACACGTAGACTTTACAATTGAAGTTGAACGTTCATTGAGAGTGTTGGATGGTGCTGTAGCTGTATTTGACTCTGTTGCTGGTGTAGAACCTCAATCTGAAACAGTTTGGCGACAAGCAAATAAATATGGCGTACCTCGATTGGCGTTTGTTAATAAAATGGATAGAATGGGCGCGAACTTTTATCGTGTTGTTGATCAAATTAAAAACCGTTTAGGTTCTAACCCTGTTCCTGTTCAGTTGCCTATTGGTGCTGAAGATAATTTTGCTGGTGTAGTTGATCTTATTCGAATGAAAGCAATCTACTGGCATGAAGAAAATAAAGGAATGACTTTTGATCTTAAGGAAATTCCTGAAGAATTAAAAGAAGCTGCTGAAGAATGGCGCACAAAATTAGTTGAAGCTGCTGCTGAAGCAAATGAAACTTTAATGGAAAAATACCTTGAAGGTGTTGAATTAACTGAGCAAGAAATTCGCGAAGGATTAAGAGCTCGAACATTGATAAGTGAAGTTGTTCCTATGCTTTGTGGTTCAGCATTCAAGAATAAAGGTGTTCAATCTGTATTGGATGCTGTCATTGAATTTCTTCCTTCTCCATTAGATATTCCTGCAGTTAAAGGGGTGGATGAAGATGATAATGAAATGGAAAGACATGCTTCTTATGATGAACCTTTTTCAGCATTAGCATTTAAAATTGCTACAGACCCGTATGTTGGAACTTTAACCTTCTTTAGAGTATACTCTGGCGTCCTTAAAGCAGGTGATAGCGTTTATAATCCTGTAAAAGGCAAAAGAGAACGTATTGGTCGTATTTTGCAGATGCATGCTAATACTCGTGAAGAGATTAAAGAAGTAAGAGCTGGCGATATCGCAGCTGCTGTAGGATTAAAGACAGTTACAACAGGTGATACATTATGTTCTGAAGATCATATTGTGACTTTAGAACGTATGGAATTTCCTGAGCCAGTTATTGCTGTTGCTGTTGAACCTAAAACAAAACCCGATCAAGAAAAAATGGGTATTGCTTTAGGTAAGTTAGCTCAAGAAGATCCTTCTTTCAGAGTGCATACTGATGAAGAATCAGGTCAAACAATTATTGAAGGAATGGGTGAGTTGCACCTTGAAATTATTGTTGACCGTATGAAACGTGAGTTTGGGGTGGAAGCAAATGTTGGTAAACCTCAAGTGGCGTATAGAGAAACAATTAAGAAATCAGTTGAACAAGAAGGTAAATTTGTTCGTCAATCTGGTGGACGTGGTCAGTACGGTCATGTATGGTTGAAAATTGAGCCGGGTGAGCCAGGCTCTGGATATGTGTTTGAAAATGCCATTGTTGGTGGAGCAGTTCCGAAGGAATATATTCCAGCTGTCGATAAAGGTATTAAAGAACAAATGGAAAATGGTGTTATCGCAGGTTATCCAGTAGTAGACGTGAAAGTTACATTATTTGATGGTTCTTTCCACGAAGTGGATTCTAGCGAAATGGCTTTCAAAATAGCAGGGTCAATGGGGTTCAAGCAAGGCGCAGCCAATGCAAATCCAATATTATTAGAACCTATTATGAAAGTTGAAGTAGTAACTCCTGAAGATTATATGGGAGACGTGATGGGGGACTTGAACCGCCGAAGAGGTATTGTTCAAGGTATGGAAGACGCTCCAGCAGGAAAGACAGTTCGTGCAGAAGTACCATTAGCAGAAATGTTTGGGTATGCAACGGACTTACGTTCAGCAACACAAGGTCGCGCGACATATACAATGGAATTCTCCAAGTATATGGAAGCACCTAAAAACATTGCTGAAGCAGTGATTGATAGAAAATAATTTTATATAATAGTACATGTTAATTAAAAACAAAGAGGTGGCAACAAATGGCTAAGGCAAAATTTGAAAGAACATTAACCCACATGAACGTGGGAACAATTGGTCACGTGGATCATGGTAAAACAACATTGACTGCAGCTATCACTAAAGTAGCTGGTGAAACTTTTGGCGGTGGATCTTATGTGCCTTACGATAAGATTGATGCTGCTCCAGAAGAAAGAGCACGTGGTATTACTATTAATACAGCTCACGTTGAATACCAAACTAAACAACGTCATTATGGCCACGTAGACTGCCCAGGACACGCTGACTATGTTAAAAACATGATCACGGGTGCTGCTCAGATGGATGCCGCTATTCTTGTTGTTTCTGCTGCTGATGGTCCTATGCCTCAGACTCGTGAACACATCTTGTTAGCTCGCCAGGTTGGTGTGCCAAAGATTGTTGTTTTCTTAAACAAAGCAGATATGGTTGATGATAAAGAACTTTTAGAGTTGGTTGAAATGGAAGTTCGTGATTTGTTAACTCACTATGGTTTCCCTGGAGATGAAATACCTGTTATTACTGGTTCTGCATTGAAAGCAATTGAAGGTGATAGCAGCGAAATCGGTGTTCCTGCTGTTCTTAAATTGTTGGAAGCTTTAGATTCATATTTAGAAGATCCAGCACGTGATGTTGATCAACCTTTCTTATTACCAATTGAAGATGTATTCTCTATTTCTGGTCGTGGTACAGTAGTAACTGGCCGTGTTGAGCGAGGAATCGTTAAAGTTGGTGAAGAAATTGAAATCGTTGGTCTAAAAGATACAACAAAAACAACCTGTACAGGGGTTGAAATGTTCAGAAAATTGCTTGATCAAGGTCAAGCAGGGGATAACGTAGGGGTTCTCTTACGCGGTACAAAGCGTGATGAAGTTGAGCGTGGACAAGTTTTAGCTAAGCCAGGTTCAATTACACCTCATACAAAATTTGAAGCACAAGTCTACATCCTTTCTAAAGAGGAAGGTGGTCGTCATACTCCATTCTTTAATGGATATCGTCCACAGTTCTACTTCCGTACAACAGACGTAACAGGTGTTGTAACATTGAAAGAAGGTGTAGAAATGGTTATGCCTGGTGATAACGTAGAAGTTAGCGTAACATTGATTTCTCCTATCGCTATGGAAGAAGGTCTTCGATTCGCTATCCGTGAGGGCGGTCGTACCGTCGGTGCGGGAGTTGTCGCTAAGATTACTGAGTAATAATTGAGTAACACGATGAATGCAAATCAAAACATTAAAATCAGATTGAAGTCTTTTGATCATCGCTTGATAGATCAAGCGACAAAAGAAATAGTTGAGACGGCAAAAAGAACTGGGGCCCAAATTCGGGGTCCCATTCCCTTGCCAGTAAGAAAGGAAATTATTACAGTATTGATCTCTCCTCATGTTAATAAAGATGCGCGTGATCAATATGAAATTCGTACACACAAACGTTTGATTGTTATTGTTCAGCCAACTGATAAAACAGTAGACGCCTTAATGAAGCTAGATCTAGCAGCTGGTGTTGAGGTTCAGATTAGCTTGGATGATTAGTGATTTTATCCAAGATTCAATCTTTGATAATGTTTTTGATGCGAGGGGTAGAAAATGTCAGTGGGTTTAATAGGCCGTAAGTGCGGTATGACACGTATTTTTGAAGCGGGTCAATCTGTGCCGGTCTCTGTAATTGAAGTGTTACCTAACCAGGTAACTCAAATAAAAAATGATGAAACGGATGGCTATCATGCTGTTCAGGTTTCTTTTGGTTCACAAAAAGTAAGCCGTGTAACTAAGCCGTTAGCTGGACATTATGCTAAAGCTAAAGTTGAGCCAGGACTTGAGTTGCTTGAGTTTCGAATGGAAACCCAAGAAGAGATCGAACAACTTAAATCTATGAACTTAGGCCAAACATTCGAGGTTTCTCTTTTTTCTGAAGGAGATTATGTTGATGTGATTGGTACTAGCAAAGGTAAAGGGTTCGCTGGAACAGTTAAACGTTATAACTTTAGAACACAAGATAATACACATGGTAACTCACGTTCCCACCGTGTACCAGGTTCTATTGGGCAAAACCAAACACCAGGTCGAGTTTTCAAAGGTAAGAAAATGTCTGGTCATATGGGTGATGTTCGTTGTACAGTACAAAATTTACAAATTGTTAAAGTAGATACCGAAAAGAATCTTCTTCTTATCAAAGGGGCGATTCCTGGAGCTCCTGGCAATTGTGTTACCATTAAACCTTCTGTTAAAAAGCATACAGTAAGAGGTGGTGAATAATGGAACTAAATTTAATATCTATTAACGGCTCAAGTAAATCAGCCGAAAAGATAGCTGTGAATGAAGCAGTTTTTAATTGTGATTACAATGAAGGCTTGGTACATCAGGTTGTTGTTGCTTTACAAGCTAGAATGAGAGCGGGCACAGTTTCGCAAAAAACTCGTGCTGAAGTCCGTGGTGGTGGAATAAAACCATGGAGGCAAAAAGGTACAGGTCGTGCTCGTGCAGGATCTATTCGTAGTCCCCTATGGCGTAAAGGTGGTGTGATTTTTGCTGCTAAGCCAAGAGATTATGAGCAAAAGATCAACAAAAAGATGTATAAAAAATCTATTTGTAGTATACTCTCCGAGTTAAATCGACAAGCTCGTTTAATTGTATGTGAAAATTTTGATTGTGAAAAACCAAAAACAAAATTTTTCAAAGAATATATAAGTAAATTAGTTAAGAAAAGTCCTGAATTAAATGCAGAAGACTTATTAATTATTTGTTCAGATGTGAATATAAATATGTACTTGGCAACAAGAAATCTGCCGCATGTTCAAATTGTTGATGTTGCAGGTGTTGATCCTATTTCTTTAATTCGCCATGAAACAGTATTAATTACTTCTGATGCGTTGCAGGTATTAAACAACCAGTTAGGAGGGGTTTAATATGCATCATTTGGCACATAAAGAAAAACTTTTTAAAGTTTTAATGGGTCCGATTGTTTCAGAAAAAAGCGCAACAGTAGCGGATAGCCATAAACAAATAGTGTTTAAAGTTGTTCGTTCAGCAACAAAGCCTGAAATTAAAGCAGCAATTGAAATGCTCTTTAAAAATGTAAAGGTAAAGGATGTTACTGTTGTTAATGTGAAAGGAAAGAAAAAACGATTTGCACTTCGACAAGGTAAACGTCAGGATTGGAAAAAAGCCTATGTTTCTTTGGCTGAAGGCGATATTAATTTTGCAACTGCAGAGGCAGGGTAAGTTTTATGGCATTAGAAAAGATAAAACCCACTTCCCCAGGGCGGCGTGGTGTTATTAAAGTCAGTAGAAAGAATTTGCATACTGGCAGTGGTTATGCTCCATTACTTGAAACTTTAGTAAATAAAGCAGGTAGAAATAGTGCTGGGCGTATTACTGTTCGTCATCAAGGTGGTGGACACAAACGTCAATACCGTATTATTGACTTTAAAAGAAATAAAGATGTTCCTGCAAAAGTTGAAAGAATGGAATATGATCCTAACCGATCTGCTAACATTGCACTTTTATTATATGCTGATGGCGAAAGACGCTATATCATTCTTCCAAAAGGTTTGGAAGTTGGAATGGAAGTTCAATCAGGTGAAAGCGCTCCAATAAGTATTGGAAACTGTTTGCCACTAAAGAATATTCCTGTAGGTACAACAATTCATTGTGTTGAATTGCGTCCTGGAAAAGGTGCGCAAATGATTCGCAGTGCTGGTTGTTCAGCACAACTCATTGCAAAAGAAGGCGCTCATGCGACTTTAAGATTGCGATCAGGTGAAATGAGAAAAGTTTTGGCAGCTTGTAAAGCTGTCATTGGTGAAGTAGGCAATGCTGAGCATGCTTTAAAAGTATTAGGTAAAGCCGGTGCTTCTCGATGGAGAGGTATACGCCCAACAGTACGTGGGGTAGCAATGAACCCAGTTGATCACCCTCACGGTGGTGGTGAAGGTAAAACTTCTGCTGGACGTCATCCTGTATCACCATGGGGACAACCGACTAAAGGTTATAAGACACGCAATAACAAATTAACCGATAAAATGATATTGCGTTCACGTAAAAAGAAATAAAATGGGGATAATGAAGTGTCTCGTTCAATAAAGAAAGGTCCTTTTATAGATCATCATTTGATGAATAAAGTTGAATTGGCGCAAGAGAAAAAAGATAAGCGTCCGATCAAAACTTGGTCAAGACGTTCAACTATATTTCCAGAATTTGTTGGTCTTACAATTGCAGTGCATAACGGAAAAATATTTGTGCCCGTTTTTATAACTGAAGGTATGGTTGGTCATAAACTTGGTGAGTTTGCTGCTACGCGGACATTCAAAGGGCACTCAGGCGATAAAAAAGCTAAAGATAAAGGTAAGTAAAAATGGCAGTTTCAGCAACATTAAGAAATGTGCATCTTTCCCCTCAAAAAGGGCGATTAGTTGCCGATATGATTAGAAAGCTTCCTGTAGGTGAAGCGTTACAAATCCTAAGCTTTACAACAAAAAAAGGTGCGGAACTTATTAAAAAAGTTCTTGAATCTGCTGTGGCTAATGCAGAGAACCTAGAAGGTTCTGACATAGACGATTTAGTTGTACAAGGTATTACCGTAAACGCGGGTCCTACACAAAAGAGAGTTTTTGCCAGAGCTAAAGGTCGCGGTAATAGAATTACTAAACGAAGCTGTCACATTAGAGTTGAATTATCAGAAGTTGGCAGTGTAAACGGAGGTGCTGAATAATGGGTCAGAAGGTTCATCCAAAAGGCATCAGATTAGGTATTGTTGAAGATTGGAATTCCAAATGGTATGCCGATGGCAATTATGCTGATTTATTAAATCAAGATATTACCGCAAGAAAATATCTTAAAAATAAATTAATGCAAGCTGCTATTAGTCGTATTCTTATTGAAAGACCAGCTAAAAATGCTCGCATTACTATTTATAGTGCAAGACCTGGTGTGATTATTGGGAAAAAAGGCGGCGGTGTTGAAGGCATTAAGCAAGAAATGACTAAGCTCCTTGGTGTTCCAGTTCATGTCAATATTGAAGAAGTACGCAAACCTGAAATTGACTCAGTTCTTGTTGCTGAAAGTGTAGCGCAGCAATTAGAAAACCGGGTTATGTTCCGTCGTGCTATGAAACGGGCTGTTTCAAGCGCCCTTAAAGCAGGAGCAAAAGGTATTAAAATTTGCGTTAGTGGTCGTTTAGGTGGTGCTGAAATTGCTCGAAGTGAATGGTATAGAGAAGGACGTGTTCCTCTTCATACTTTCCGTGCGAATGTTGACTACGGAACAGCGCGTGCTAAAACTACTTACGGTATTATTGGCGTAAAAGTTTGGATATTTAAAGGCGAAGTATTACCTCAAAAGAAAAAGGTAGTTGAAGAAACTGCGCAACAAGGTGTGGGTGGATAATAATTATGTTACAACCAAAACGAACACAATATAGAAAACAACAAAAAGGTAGAAACCGCGGGTTAGCTACTACTGGAAATAAAGTTAGTTTCGGCCAGTTTGGCTTGAAAGCCGTTGAAAGAGGAAGAATTACAGCTCGTCAGATCGAATCTGCTCGACGCGCAATGACTCGTGCTATCAAACGGGGTGGTCAGGTTTGGATCAGAATATTCCCAGACAAACCTATTACTCAAAAACCTTTAGAAGTACGTCAAGGTAAAGGTAAAGGTAACGTTGAGTACTGGGTTGCTCTTATTCAACCTGGTAAAATGTTGTTTGAAATGGATGGCATGTCAAAAGAATTAGCAATTGAAGCTTTTCAATTGGCTGCAGCCAAACTGCCTTTGAAAGTGAAGTTTGAAGAAAGAACGGTGATGTAATGAAGAAAAATGAACTAAAGCAGCAAGTAAAAGAAATGTCTGTTAATGCATTGCAAGAAGAAAAAATGGCATTGTTAAAAGAGCAAATGTCTTTTAAAATTCAACGCGCAACAGGTCAGCTGAAGAAAAATCATCGTATGAAAGAAATCAGAAGAAGTATCGCTAGAATCAATACGATATTAACTGAAAAAACAAAGGCGGGTGAAGTAGAATGAAAACAGTAACAGGAAAGGTTGTTAGTAATAAAATGGATAAAACCATTGTTGTTCTTGTTGAAAGAAAAGTAAAACACCCTAAGTACGAAAAGTATGTTATACGTTCTAGTAAAATGCATGCGCATGATCCAAGCAACCAATGTCATTTAGGTGATTTGGTTAAAATTCGTGAAACTCGTCCTGTTTCCAAGCTTAAAACATGGGAACTTATGGAAGTTATTCGAACTACTCAAGAGATAAGTGCTCAAACGGAAAGCATTAAAGATTAAGTTAGAGCTTGTAATTAATTTCAAAATTGGTATAATCGATGCCCCAGTCCCATTATATGGGAGTATAATGTAGTGGTTGCTATTTGCATCCTTAGGGTTTGACCCCTACATAGGAAATCGATGACGTAAATTACGTCCGATAAGATGATTGGAGAAAGGTAATGATACAGATGCAAACAGTGCTTGACGTCGCCGATAATAGCGGTGCGCGAAAAGTAATGTGTTTCAAAGTGATAGGTGGGTCTAAACGCCGTTATGCAGGTGTTGGTGATATCATTAAGGTCAGCGTTAAAGAAGCTATTCCTAAAAGTAAAGTTAAAAAGGGTGATGTAATGAATGCTGTTGTTGTAAGAACAAAGCAAGGGATTCGTCGACCTGATGGCTCTTTGATTCGTTTCGATACTAATGCGGCTGTTCTCTTGAATAACCAACGAGAACCAATTGGTACACGTATTTTTGGTCCCGTAACTCGTGAACTAAGAAAGGCCTTTATGAAAATCATCTCTTTAGCTCCTGAGGTGTTATAATGAAAAGAATTATAAAAGGCGATTCAGTTATTATTATTGCTGGAAAAAGTAAAGGAATGAAAGGAACTGTACTAAAGGTTCTTGTTAATAATCGTATTATTGTTTCTGGCGTAAATATGGTGAAAAAACATGTAAAACCTAACCCGAATTTACAAATTGAGGGTGGTATTGTTGAGAAAGAAGCTTCTTTACACATTTCTAATGTTGCACTGTTAAATCCAAAAACACAGAAAGCAGATAGAGTTGGCTTCAAATTTGTTAATGTGGAAGGCAGTACTAAACTGAAAAAGATCCGTTATTTTAAATCAAACGGTGAAGCAGTTGTAACTGTTCAATAATGATTATTGTAAAAAGTAGGTAGTTTTAATGGCTCAGTTAAAAGAGTATTATCTCAAAACTATAGTTCCTGAACTGAAAAAAAAGTTTGACTATAAAAGTGTTATGCAGGTGCCAAAGCTTGTTAAGATAACCCTTAATATGGGTGTTGGTGAAGCAGTAGCAGATAAAAAAGTATTGACAGCAGCAACAGCTGATATGGAAAAAATTGCTGGTCAAAAACCTGTGGTTACAATGGCAAAGAAATCAATTGCAGGTTTCAAAATTCGTGAAGGTTGGCCAATCGGGTGTAAAGTAACACTTCGTGGTGAGCGTATGTACGAATTTTTTGATCGCTTAATATCTATAACGATCCCGCGTATACGAGATTTTCGTGGTTTAAACCCTAAATCTTTTGATGGCTCAGGAAATTATAGCATGGGGATACAAGAGCAAATCGTTTTTCCTGAAATTGACTATGATAAAATAGATACAATCCGTGGATTAGATATTTGTATTACAACAACGGCTAAAAGCAACGTTGAAGCTCGCGCTTTATTAGATGCTTTTAATTTTCCGTTTCGTGATAAAAACAATAAAAAAGAGGGGATGTAATTGTGGCTAAAACTTCAATGCTAGCTCGAGAAAAGAGACGTTTAGATATTTCTAAAAAATACTTGCAACGACGTAAAGCTATCAAGGAAAGTATGCGTGAAGCTTTCGTGAGCCAAGATTTTGAGGCTGTCTTGAAAGCTCAAACGCAATTACAAAAATTACCTAAGGACTCTAGCAAGATTCGTGTGATTAAGCGCTGTAGTCAATGTGGACGTCCTCATGCCGTTTATCAACGCTTTAAACTATGCCGAATTTGCTTGCGTAATCATTTGATGCAAGGTGATATTCCTGGTGGAAGAAAAGCGAGCTGGTAGAGTTGAATTGTTAATTTGGAGTTAATATTGTGAATATGCAAGACCCTATAGCTGATTTGTTGACAAGAATTAGAAACAGTCAGACATCCCAGCATCAGAAAGTTGTTCTCCCTTTCTCAAAAATAAAAGAAGGTATAGTTAAAGTTCTTTGTGAAGAAGGTTACCTTGAAAACTACTCTGTTGTTGGAGAGACAAAGAAGGATTTGGAAATCGAATTAAAATATTACCGAGGAAAGCCTGTTATTAATCATATAAAGCGAATTAGTAAAGTTGGTTTGCGTGTGTATCGTGGAGTCAATGAACTCAACGATATTCCAGGTTTTGGTATAGCAGTTGTTTCTACATCCCAAGGTATTATGAGCCATCCTAAAGCCAAAGCGCTAGGTATTGGTGGTGAAGTATTGTGTGAGGTTGCGTAACCCGCATTAAATTTGGATTTTGTAGGGGCGATCTTACGGTTGCCCGTTGATGAATAGGCAAAAGCCTGTTCCTACTGTGGAGAATAATAAATATGGCTAGTCGAGTGGCTAAATCCCCGGTTTTACTTCCTAAAGGGGTTGAGGTTGTTTTAGATAAAAACACTGTGAATGTAAAGGGGCCTAAAGGTAATCTTTCATTAGTGCTTTTTAGAAACATTGAATTAAAAGCTGAAGGTGAAGGTGCTCAAAAACAACTTCAAGTTGTTGTTAAGTCGACCGACAGACAAACCAATGCTATGAGTGGAACAACTCGTGCGTTAGTGCAAAATATGGTAACTGGTGTTTCTGAAGGTTTTGTAAAAACACTCGAATTAGTTGGTGTTGGATATCGTGCACAAGCAAAAGGAAAGATATTAAATCTATCATTAGGCTTTTCTCATCCAGTTGATTTTGATTTGCCTGAAGGTGTTGTAGCAGAAACTCCTAATAATACAACAATTATTCTTACATCAATTAATAAACAATTGTTGGGACAAACAGCGGCTGAGATTCGTTCTTTCCGCCGACCTGAACCATACAAAGGCAAAGGTATCAAGTACGCTAATGAAATCATTAAACGTAAAGAAACCAAGAAGAAATAGGTAATATAGCAATGACAAAAAAAGAATCCCGTGTTCGACGTGCTAAGAAAACGCGATATAGAATTCGTGAACAACAAATTCCTAGATTGAGTGTTCATAGAACTTCACAGCATATTTATGCTCAATTAATTATTGAAGATGGATTGCAATCAAAAGTAGTTGCTAGTGCATCTTCTTTAGAAAAAGATTTTCGTCTAGATAAAGAAAGCGCAAAATCAACAAAAACAGAAAAGGCTGCTAAAATTGGTGAAATGATTGCTCAGAGAGCAAAAGCAGCTGGTATTACTAAAGTAGCTTTTGATCGTTCTGGATTTAGGTTTCATGGACGTGTTAAGGCATTAGCTGATGCTGCACGCGGCGAATTAGAGTTTTAAGGAGCGAAGATATGGCAACTTTTGATGAATCAACAAGAAGTGATGGTTTAACTGAAAAATTGGTATCGGTAGCTAGAACAGCGAAAGTTGTTAAAGGCGGTCGGGTTTTTGGTTTTTCTGTCTTGGTTGTTGTTGGTGACGGCAATGGAAAGATTGGCGTTGGCCGAGGCAAAGCACGTGAAGTACCTGTTGCAATACAAAAAGCAATGGAACGAGCACGTAAAAATATGATCTACATTTCTTTAAATAAAGGATCTGTACATCATGAAATTACATGGTCTTATGGTGCCTCTAAAGTATTTCTTAAGCCTGCTTCTGAAGGTACAGGAATTATTGCTGGTGGTGCAATGAGAGCTGTATTTGAAGTGCTTGGAGTTCAAAATATTTTAGCAAAAAGTATTGGTTCTTCTACACCTACTAACGTAGTAAGAGCAACAATCGATGCACTTGTTAATATGGCCACACCTGATAATGTTGCTGCAAAACGCGGAAAAACTGTTCATGATATCATTGCTCAACGTGGAGTTCGTGCAAATAGCATAAGCACAAAACAAGAGGTGAAAGATGCAGCATAATGATTCTATAAAAATTACATTGGTAAAAAGCCTTATTGGTCGATTACCAGGACACATTCGTACAGCTCAAGCACTTGGTTTGAGAAAAATGCATGCGTCCGTTATTTTAAGAAAATCCCCTACTATCATGGGAATGGTTAATAAATTACATTATCTACTTAAAGTAGAAGAAGTGAGTCATCCATAATGAACACATTATCTTTAAATACATTACGACCTTCAGAAGGTTCAAAAACTCCTCCTAGACGTGTTGGTCGTGGAATTGGTTCTGGCTTAGGCAAAACATGTGGTCGTGGACACAAAGGTCAAAAAGCCAGAGCTGGCGGTTTCCACAAAATTGGGTTTGAAGGCGGGCAAATGCCTATTCAACGTCGATTACCAAAAGTTGGTTTTACCTCTCGTAAGAGTCTTGAAACAACTCAAGTTCGCTTAGGTTCTTTAGAGCAAATTAGTGCAGAAGTTATTGATTTAGAAGTATTGAAATTACATGGCCTTGTTAATAAAAATATCAAATATGTAAAAGTTTTTGCTTCTGGCGAAATCACTAAAGCATTAACTTTAAAAGGTATAAAAGTTACCAAAGGTGTGCGCCAGTTTATCGAAGAAAAGGGTGGGAAAATCCTTGAAGACTAAAAGCAAAGTTAAAGAATCTGGTTTAGGGAAAAAATCTGAAAAAAGTAGTTTTTCCGAGCTTAAACACCGTTTGGTGTTTTTGCTGCTTGGTATTCTAGTTTTTCGTATTGGTTCTCATATTCCAGTTCCTGGACTTAATCCCGAAAAGTTAGCACATTTATTTGGCGATCAACAAAATTCTATTTTGGGATTGTTTAATATGTTTTCGGGAGGCGCATTGTCTCATTTGACGTTATTTGCTATTGGCATAATGCCATACATTTCAGCCTCAATTATTATTCAGCTATTTAGTGTGCTTTCACCTAAATTAGAACAATTAAAAAAAGAAGGTGGTGCTGGCAAGAGGAAAATAAATCAGTACACTCGATACGGTACATTGATTTTGGCTGTTTTTCAGTCATTAGGCATGGCTAAATGGCTAGTAAGCAATGGAATTGCATTAGAAGTCAGCTTTCTATTTTATTTAACTGCAACCTTAACATTAGTAACAGGAACCATGTTGTTGATGTGGTTGGGAGAACAAATTACTGAAAAAGGTATTGGAAACGGTATCTCTTTAATTATTTTTTCTGGTATTGTTTCTCGATTGCCTGCATCACTGGGTGAAGTATTTGATCAAGTTCGTGATGGACAAATGCAAGGTATATCCTTGATATTTATGCTTGTAGTAGTTGTGGCTGTAGTTGCATTTGTAGTATTTGTTGAGCGAGGACAACGACGTATACGTGTTAACTATCCGCAAAGGACACAAGGAAAAAAGATTTTTGCAGCACAAAGTACACATTTGCCTTTAAAAATTAATATGGCAGGAGTTATACCGCCTATTTTTGCTTCAAGTATTATTATTTTACCAGCCACGTTGTGTCGATGGTTCGGAAATAGTAAAGGAATGGAATGGTTGGGTGATATAGGTCAAATGTTATCACCTGATCAATTGTTGTATTTGGTGTTGTATACTGTTGCGATGATGTTTTTTGCCTTCTTTTATACAGCTTTGGTCTTTAATCCTAAAGACACTGCTGATAATTTGAAGAAATCAGGTGCATTTATTCCTGGCATACGCCCAGGAGAACAAACTGCAAGTTATGTTGATAGCGTAATGACCAGACTAACTCTTATTGGTGCTTTATATTTAGTGCTTGTTTGTCTGTTACCTGAGATTTTTAGATATACCTGGCATGTTCCTTTTTATTTTGGAGGAACATCTTTGTTAATTATTGTTGTGGTGGTGATGGATTTTATAGCTCAGATTCAGTCCCATCTTGTGTCTCAGCAATATGAGTCATTAATGAAAAAGAGCCCTCTTAAGGGTACTCGCATGCCGGGTATCTTGTAAGAGTGCAGTGTAATTAAAGGAGAAATGTTCATGAAAGTAAGAGCATCAGTAAAAAAGATGTGTCGAAACTGTAAAGTTGTTAAACGCAATCGCGTTGTAAGAATTATTTGCAAAGACACAAAACACAAACAGAGACAAGGGTAAGAATAATGAGTTTTTGGGAAAATAGCTTGATATTATCTCAAAAATGCGTTAGCCTATCGCCCCTTTATATGTAAGCGCTAATATTCTTTGGAGAATTGAAAATATGGCACGAATAGCCGGTATTAATATACCAGAACAAAAACATACGGAAATTGCTTTAACGTCTATTTATGGTATTGGTCGAACTACGTCTCGGCAAATATGTGAGCAAGCAGGCGTTAAAACAGACGCTAAAATTAAGGACTTGACAGAGGAAGAGTTGGAAAAACTTAGAACTCAAATTGCCAAAATAACAGTTGAAGGTGATTTACGTCGTCAAGTCTCTATGAATATAAAGCGATTAATTGACTTAGGTTGTTATCGAGGACAACGGCATCGTAAAGGCCTGCCGGTAAGAGGACAGCGCACAAAAACAAATGCGCGAACCAGAAAAGGAAAACAACGCGGCGCTAAGTAAGGCACTAGTAACTAATAGAAGAAGATTTTAGAAATATTATGGCAACAGTAGATAAAAAAACAAAAGTACGTAAAAAAAACAAACGGCTTGTCACTGATGGTGTCGTCCATGTTTTTTCATCGTTTAACAATACCATCATTACCTTTACTGATAGACAAGGTAATGCATTGTCTTGGGCAACGGCTGGCGGAGCAGGCTTCAGGGGATCACGTAAAAGTACTCCATTTGCTGCTCAGGTTGCTGCAGAAAAAGCGGGTATTGTAGCGCGAGATGAATATGGAATGAAAACAGTGATTGTTTTTGTTCGTGGACCTGGACCTGGACGTGAATCATCAGTTCGATCGCTCATGGCTCTTGGATTCAAGATTATTGAAATATCTGATGTTACAGGTATTCCTCATAATGGTTGCCGACCTTCTAAAAAACGAAGAGTATAAGGTATAAGTGTGTATAAATTAATGAATAATTTCGGGGGCAAGCTGAATGGCTAGATATATTGGTCCTAAATGTAAATTGGCAAGAAGAGAAGGTGTTGACCTGATGCTGAAAAGCGGTGTCAGAGCACTTGATACAAAATGTAAACCTACTACAGCTCCTGGGCAGCATGGTGCTAAACGGGGTCGTGGTACGGATTATTCACAACAGTTACGTGCAAAACAAAAATTAAAAAGAATTTATGGTTTGCTTGAAAGACAATTTAGTAATTATTATCATAAAGCATCTGCTCAAAAAGGTGCAACTGGTGAAAACTTATTAATGCTTTTAGAGAGACGATTAGACAATGTTGTATATCGTATGGGTTTTGCATCTACTCGTGCAGAAGCTAGACAACTAGTTAGTCATAAATCAATTCTTGTTAATGGTCACACTGTTAATATTCCATCTTACTTAGTGAAGCCGGGTGATGTGATTGGCGTTAGAGAGCGATCAAAAAGCCAAGCACGAATTGTAGCTGCATTAGCACTATCTGAACAAAGAGCATCTTGTGATTGGATAACGGTTGATCAAAAAGCTGTTAGTGGTGTATTTAGTACATTACCACAAATGTCTGATTTACCAGCAGATTACAACATTAAGTTAGTAGTTGAACTTTACTCCAAATAAAACTTGAGGTTAAATGAGCAGTATGAATGTTGAGATAAATGATTTTTTGACACCTAAGGTTATCAAAATACAAGAAGAAAATCGCTTTCATTCTAAAATAGTTTTAGAACCTCTTGAGCGAGGATTTGGACATACTTTAGGAAATGCGTTAAGACGTATTCTTTTGTCCTCTATGCCTGGATGTGCGATCACAGAAGTTGAAATTGAAAACGTATTGCATGAATACAGTGCCATTGATGGTGTGCGTGAAGACGTTATTGATATTCTGCTAAATTTGAAAGGCGTTGCTATTAAATTAAACCACCGTCAGGAAGCTATTTTAACATTGAAAAAAAATAGTGAAGGTGTAGTAACTGCAGGTGATATTGAATTGAGTCATGATGTGGAAATCGTTAATCCAGAACATGTCATTGCTCACTTAAATCCAAATGGTCAGCTTAATATGACATTGAAGGTTTCTAAGGGCAGAGGATATTGTATTAACGAACCCCATGCTTCTCAAGAACTTTTACTTTTTTCTGAAAAAGGCTCGAATGATGCTGATTCAGTAGAAAACGAAAAAGGCACAGCAGCTGATGCTGTAGCTGAAATATATGTTCATAAGAAAGAAAATCTTTCAGGTAAAGTTGGCGTCTTGCGTTTAGATACTTCATTTTCTCCAGTAAGAAAAGTAAGTTATAGTGTTGAAAATGCTCGAGTTGAACAAAGAACTAACTTGGATAAGTTAGTTATTGATCTTCATACTAATGGTACTATTGAACCTGAAGAAGCTATTAAAATTTCTGCAACAATATTACAAGAACAATTAGCTTCCTTTGTTGATTTAAAATATGAAGAACAAGCTGAGTCTTCAAAAGGCAATTCTTCTTTTGATTCAATTTTACTTAGACCAATTGACGATTTAGAATTAACAGTTCGTTCAGTAAATTGTCTTAAAAATGAAAAAACTTATTATATTGGTGAATTAATTCAGCGAACAGAAACTGAATTAATGAAAATGCCAAATTTAGGTAAAAAATCTTTAAATGAAATAAAAGATGTTTTAGCTGCACGTTCTCTTTCTTTAGGAACCAAACTTGAAGGCTGGCCTCCAGAAGGATTAGAACCTGTTAATATGTCACTTGCTGAAATTAATGGACAAAAGGATGACTCTCAAGAAATGGGTGATTCTGATGAACAAGCAACTGATATTAAAAAGAAGTCAAAAACTTCTAGTAAAGCTAAAAAAGAAGAGTAGGAGTCTTATAAATGCATCATCGTAAAATTGGTAGACACTTAAGCCGTACAAGTAGTCACAGAATGGCTATGTTTCGCAATATGTCTGCATCACTTGTTAAACATGAGTTAATCAGAACAACTTTGCCTAAAGCAAAAGAATTACGCCGTGTTGTCGAGCCATATATCACTGTAAGTAAAGAAGATAGCGTTGCTAATCGACGTTTATTATTTTCTAGAATTCGGGATATGGACGCTGTTCAAAAGTTATTTACAGTATTAGGACCTCGTTATCAAAAACGCCCAGGTGGTTATTTACGAATCATCAAATGTGGTTATCGTAAAGGTGATTCAGCTCCTATGGCTATTGTAGAACTAGTTGAACGACCTGTGGCAGAATAATAAATTTCATGCTTAATCTTCTGGTTAAAAAATTCTTTGGAAGCCGTAATGAACGTGTAGTACGAAGAATGCGTCAAACTGTTGCGCAAATTAATTCTTTAGAACCTTCTATTAAAGCGCTAAGCGATATAGAGCTTGGTGCTAAAACTAAAGAATTTCGTAGTCGTTTAGTTGACGGTGAGACGTTAGACTCTCTTTTACCAGAAGCCTTTGCAACTGTTCGGGAGGCCGCTTGGCGGGTTTTAGGACAGCGTCATTTTGATGTTCAGCTCATTGGTGGCATGGTATTACATGCTGGAAATATTGCTGAAATGCGGACAGGTGAAGGGAAAACACTTGTTGGCACACTTCCTGCTTATCTAAATGCTCTTAAAGGTGAAGGTGTTCACATTGTAACAGTTAATGACTATTTAGTTAAACGTGACTGTGAATGGATGCGTCCTGTTTATGAGTTTCTGGGGTTAACGGTAGGGGTTATATACGCCGATCAATCATTTGAAGAAAAGAAAAACGCCTATCTTGCTGATATTACCTATGGCACAAATAATGAGTTTGGTTTTGATTATTTAAGAGATAATATGGCTTTTTCGTTGGAAAATAAAGTCCAACGAACCTTAAATTTTGCTATTATTGACGAAGTTGATTCAATTCTTATTGATGAAGCTCGCACGCCATTAATCATTTCAGGCACTGCCGAAGATGGCTCTGCATTATATATTGGAATGAATGCTCTCATTCCTAAATTGACTAGACAGCATGAGGAAAATGGCGCAGGTGATTATTCTGTTGATGAAAAGCAACGTCAAGTTTTCTTAACCGAAGAAGGGCAGGTTAAAATTGAAGCCTTGTTAAAAGAGGCTGACCTATTAAAAGAAACTGACGGTCTATATTCAGCACATAACATTACATTATTACACCATTTAAATGCTGCATTAAGAGCGCATGTACTTTTTCAAAAGGATGTGGATTATATCGTTAAAGATCGCCAAGTCATTATTGTTGATGAACATACAGGACGAACTATGCCTGGAAGACGTTGGTCTGAAGGCTTACATCAAGCCGTCGAAGCAAAAGAAAATGTGCCTATCCAACAAGAAAACCAAACATTAGCTTCTATTACTTTTCAAAATTATTTTAGAAGTTATCAAAAATTATCAGGAATGACAGGAACAGCTGATACTGAAGCATATGAATTACAACAAATTTATGGTTTAGAAGTTATTGTTATTCCAACCAATCGTCCTATGGCACGTCAGGATACTGCTGATTTAATCTATTTAACCCAAGCTGAAAAATTTAAAGCCATTATTGAAGATATTCGTGATTGTCAAAAGAGACAACAGCCAGTATTAGTGGGTACAGCTTCTATTGAAGCATCTGAATTATTATCTAGTCTTTTAAAGAAAGAAAAAATTACTCATCAAGTATTAAATGCTAAATTCCATAAAAAGGAAGCGCACATTATTGCTGAAGCAGGACGGCCTGGAGTTGTGACTATCGCTACTAATATGGCTGGTCGCGGAACAGATATCGTTTTAGGAGGCAGCTTAGAAGCATCATTACAAACATTGCCTCCAGAAGCCACTGAAGATGAACGCAAGCATGTTAAAGAGGCATGGACTAAGGCTCATGATCAAGTTTTAGCGTCAGGAGGATTACGCATTATTGGTTCTGAACGTCATGAATCAAGACGTATTGATAATCAATTACGTGGACGTGCTGGACGTCAAGGGGATCCAGGAAGTAGTCGTTTTTATCTTTCCTTAGAAGATAATTTAATGCGTATTTTTGCTTCTGATCGTTTGGGTCCTCTAATGAAACGATTAGGAATGAAACCCGGCGAAGCTATTGAACATGCTTGGATTACTAAAGCTATTGAAAATGCACAACGAAAAGTTGAAGGTCATCATTTCGATATACGAAAACAATTATTACAATATGATGATGTAGCAAATGATCAGCGTAAAGTTATTTATACGCGTCGTGCAGAAATTATGGCAAGTGATGACTTACGTGAGAACGTACAAAACTTAATTCACGATGTGATTGCTTCTCTCGTGGATAATCATCTTCCTCCTGATAGCATGGAAGAGCAATGGGAAATAAGTGAACTTGAAAAGCAACTGTTAAGTGACTTTGATCTCTCCTTACCTATTAAACATTGGTTAGATACTGAAAAGGGACTGGATTTAATAGGATTAAAAAATAGAATTTTAGAAAAAGCTGCTCAGGGCTGGGAGTTAAAGGAAAAGCAAATTGAACCGGCTGTAATTAACCAGTTTGTTAAATCTGTTATGCTTAATGCATTAGATTCTCATTGGAAAGAACATTTGAGTGCAATGGAATATTTACGTCAAGGTATTCATTTAAGAGGCTATGCTCAAAAGGATCCAAAACAAGAATATAAACGTGAAGCTTTTGCAATGTTTTCTGATCTTGTAGTACGCATGAAATATGAAGTGGTCAGCGTTTTTTTGCGCATACAGGTTCAAACCCCTGAAGATGTAGCAGATGTTGAAGAACAACGTCGTTCCCATATGGCGCATGATATGCGTTTTGAGCATGAAGAACTGGTGGATGCGTTAACAAATGAGGTAATGAGCGAAACAGCTTCTCAAGAACAAGAAAGCACAGTAGTTCCTTTTAGACGAGAAGAAAGAAAGATAGGACGTAACGAAATTTGTCCTTGTGGTTCTGGTAAAAAGTTTAAATATTGTCACGGTCAACTGTGATGATTCAAGTAGCCGTTGGCGTTATTATTAATGCTTCAAAAGAAGTATTAATGACCCAACGAGCATTTTCTCTCCATCAAGGAGGTCTCTGGGAGTTTCCTGGTGGCAAAGTTGAACCAAATGAATCCGTCCAAGAGGCTTTAATCCGTGAATTCAAAGAAGAAATCAATATTAATATTCACACCTGCAAATCTTTAACTATCATTGAACATCATTATTCAGATAAATCAGTCCAACTCCATGTATTCCTCATTACTGAATATACAGGAATTCCACAAATCAGTGATGGTCAGTTAGATCTTAAATGGGTTGCATTGCAAGCTTGGAATAATGAATGCTATCCAGTGCCAGCATCAAATATTGAAATTATAAACTTAATCTCTAACGTCAGCTTTTAAAGTGAGTGATTTTAGAACAGCTGCATAAAGAAAGCCGATTGCTTCTAAAGATAATATACATAAATATTGTTTCATCGAGAACTTTAAAATATACAAAAATGCTATAGTTACTCATTACTTAGTTTGGAGGTGTATCCAATACACCAGCTCTCAAATTTTAATAAATTCAAAATCAGTGAGTTAATATCAACTGATGATTTTTTATTCTTTGTACTCTGCTGTTGCTCCGGGAGGGTACAAGCAAGAAATATCGTCAGTTTTTTTATAATAACTCACAGTTCCTTTAATCTATTTATAACTCTATCGAGGCCTCGTCATTGCTGTGACAGACTTCGATAGAACTGACAAACTGATGATTCCTCAGGTACAAGCCTCCATAGGAGGCTCCTAAATGAGCAATGTTCTCAAGATAACTACTCACCGTTTTTGTATTCTGGAATGGTGATCCATTTTGGCAAATTACCTTCGGGACAAAGATAAGCTTCACCGTCTACTTCATGAGAATCTACTTGGTTTTCTCTTGTGTAAGTAGTGTCATGTTCTGTAATGACAACAACATTTCCACCTAGCTTATGCGTATCATTTCTCAACACATTGGCTGCTTCTTGATCTAAGTTTTTATGGGAAGTATATTCTATTGTATTACCATTAACGTCGTTTACATGTACAGCGCCTAAGGCTTTACAATGAGGTAAGTTAGAAGTACTGGTAATCACCACATTTTCTGCCCCAGTTTTAAGAGGGGTAATTTCAGAACAACTGGATAAAGAAAGGCCTACTGCACCTAAAGCCAATAGATTAAAATAACGTTTCATTGAAAAATGCCTTAAACTAATATACAAAAACTTATAGTATCATATTTGATTCTGGGTTAAAACTTATTGTCTTGCTTTAGCTTCTTTCCATAATTCTAACATGAACTCAAATGATTGGCCTTCTAGAGACTCAAATCCTTTTCGATATGCGATTTCTTTAAGCAGTGTCATTCGAGCACCAAACTTGTTGACGATTTTTGCGAGGGTTTCTTCAACATCATAACCAGAAAAAATACATAAAGAAATGGCGGTATGTAATAAATCACCAATTTCTTCTTGAACACGATGAGGTGGTTCTTGTTGGTGAATAGCTTCGGCAATTTCTTGGCATTCACTGAGAGCCTGCTCGATAATAGTTTGTTGATCGGGCCAATCAAAGCCAAAATTTCTGGTATCTCGTTCCAGCTCAATCAGGTTTTGTAAAGCTGTTGCGTTTGATTTTGGAATAAGCCCAATAAGGCGTACAGGTGACTCTGTTCCCTCGGTAATTTTAATAGGTAAAACTACAATAAAACTACCTGTAGGTGGAAGTGCGAGAGCATTTGATATATTTTCTACAATGTATTTGCCTTGACTTAATAAACGGTGGTGAACGGGATAATCACTCTGTGCTGTATCGGGGGATAAGGTATCAATACCTAAGCCTGCAATATTTTTTGTTAATAAGTACTCTGCTGCTTCTGCTGAAACAGAAGGAAATATTCCTTGATTCCGATATTTTTCTTTTTCAGGCCAAAATCTGCACCAACCTGTGTGAATCAATACAAAAGCGTTTGTAGGAATGTTGCCATGTAATACTTCAAAGGCTTTAATTGTTTCAATAGTTAATTGATAGGTTGCATTTGCATCCTTTTCAACATCAATGACAATGCAAGGAGTGATGAGTGATTCGAGTTTAAGTTTTTCTATTGTTTTGCCATTAGCGAAACAATGGGCGGGCGCATCAATATGGGTTCCAATTCCTGCATGCAGTTGAATTTTTTGAACTCGAAATGTTACCGGCATTTCAGAGTTGTTATAATCTAAAGTGTTTTCTAAAAAAAAACCACAATCGCCTTCCCATGTAGGAGAAGAAGATGAGATCGAATGAGTGAGATCAACGTAATGAAAAGGAAATGAATTCATAATAATAAAGTTTTCTAACAGTTTTCCTATTGAATCAACAAGGTTTAAGCAATGCCTTCTTGTATCTTTTATATCTTTGAAGATGCTGAGGTGGTATACAAGATAGTTGGACTTGAAATTAAAACTAACTAATCTCTAAAGTTGTTAAACTGCAATGGAATCTCAAGTTCAGCTTCGCGTAATTTTTGCATAACTTCTTGCAAGTCATCACGTTTTTTACCAGTGACACGCACTTGATCACCTTGAATAGATGCTTGTACTTTATTGCTAATTTCCTTAATCGTTTTAGTCAATTTTTTAGCGGCTTCTTTATCAATACCTTGGCAAAGAGATGCTTTTTGACGGGCTTCACTTAAGTTTTTCTCAATATCTTCCCATTTAATACTACGTACGTCTAAGTTTCGCTTAGCTAATTTAGCATAGAGAATTTCTTGCATTTGCTTAATTTGAAAGTCGTTAGCAGCAGACATGGCCACATGTTCTTTTTCTAAAACATATTTAGCTTTGCTATCTTTAAAGTCAAAGCGACTGTCAATCTCACGATTGGCTTGATCTACCGCATTGCTCAATTCATGCATATCAATTTCTGAAACAATATCAAATGATGGCATGTTACTTCTCCTATATCTTAATCTTCGTAGTTAAAAGATTCTTTTCGGCGTTTGATACCTAATTTTTCTTTCAAGCGATCAACCGTTGAGAGAGGGGTATTGTAACTTTCAGAGTTGTAATTCTTTTCTGGTTGTTGATGATGCGAATGTGAACGATCATGACCAGAATAAGGATTCTGATTGTTGTTATCATACTGTCGAGGTGTATAACGTCTTTTTACTTTAATTGTTGCAGAAGGTTGTTCGTCATGATCCTGGTGATGGTGATATCCACCTTGCTGTGGATCACGAGAAGAATGTTCATGGTAAGGATTGTAATTGCCATGATGAGGTGATGAAAAACGGCGTTTTTGGCTGCTTGGACGATAAGGACGATCACCACTTCCATTTGTTGCACGGGTAGCAGAAGGTTTACGATGCGGGCGCATGGTTTTTTCAATGGTTTTCTTAATGCGTTGAACTGCTAACTTTGCGGCTTCTTCAGAAACAGGTTCAACTTCTTCACCATTTAAATCAATACGGGTGTCACGCATTTTTACACAAGTTAAGTATTCCATTCGGCGGGTGAATACAACGAGAGCTTTTACCAATTTAGTTTTTGAAAAAGGTAATCCACCGTGTTGTTCAGCATAAGCAAGAATATCTTCTAATATACCTACTTTTAAAGGACGAATGGCGCCCTCAACATTAAAAGCTTTTGGAAAAGTGGTTGATAACCAGGTTAGTACATTGCGTACAGCGGCTCTAGATTTTTCTCGCTGAACATTATTCACCATTACCGTGGTAGGGTGAAGTTCCTTGCCCTTTTTTATATCCTTGTGTTTTTTTGTAAATTTCATAATACACCTATACAGACGACAAATGCGCATCCTTTTCCGCATTCTTCAGTCACTTAATACTTTTAATTAAGAAGACTCCTTACCTTCCAGGCGAGGAATTGATTAAGCAACTATGAATTTGCTCAATCTACCTAAATTACTCGATTTTAGTATTAAAATCAAGATGTTTTTGCTTCTGTTTGATAATTTTACAAAATTATATACGCCTATTGTTTCGGTGTGTTAGAATTCTTTCTTATGTGGTTCACACGCGTCAGTATTCATAATCCTATTTTTGCTACCATGATGATGGTGGCCATTCTTATTTTAGGTATTTTTTCATACAAAAAATTGCAGGTACAGCAATTTCCTGATATGGATATGCCTGTCGTTATTATTACCACCGAATATCCTAATGCCTCACCCAAAGCGGTTGAACACGACGTTACTGAAAAAATTGAAGATGCGATGAATACCTTAGGTGGGATTGACTCTATTACTTCCAAATCCTACCAAGGTCAGTCCGTTGTTGTAGTAAAATTTAATTTAGATACCGATGCGAACGTCGACGAAGAACATGTCCGCGAACAATTGGGAATGATTCAAGGGAACTTTAATGAGAATGTTGGCATACCTGAAGTACGACAAATTGATCCCGATGCGCAACCCGTTATTTCAATTAGCGTGCAGTCGGCAAAACGTTCATTAAAAGAAGTATCGAGCTGGGTTGAAAATGTTATATTAAAACGATTACAGGATGTTCAAGGTGTTGGGCAAGTTAACGTAGCCGGTGAACGTGTTCGCCAAGTAAATATTAATATTGATCCTAAAAAATTAATGGATTATCACGTTAGCCTTAATGATATTGTGACTGCGTTGCAAAATGACAACCAAGATTTTCCCATTGGCACATTGCGTGGCAAAACAACCGAGACTAATATTCAATTACAAAATTCATTAAAACGCATTCCGGATTTTGAAAAAATTGTGGTAGGGCACCAAGGTCCTATAGGAAATGAGCAGGTGATTCACTTAGGGCAAGTGGCTAATGTAGTTGACGGTATGGCAGATGCTAATAATGCGGCTTTTATTGATGGCAAACCTACTATTGGTGTAGATATTCTTAAAACCGATGATGCTAATACGGTGGATGTGGCTGCACGCATCAAAGAACGAGTGACGGGGCTTCAAAAAGAATTACCCGCTGATATTCATGTTAAAATCATTAAAGATAATGCTAAAGGTATTCTTGGATCCTTAAATAATGTCAAAGAGACTATTTTAGAAGGGACGGTTTTAACCATTCTGGTTGTCTTTTTGTTTTTAAGCTCTTGGCGAAGTACAGTGATTACTTCCTTAACCTTACCAATATCAGTCATTGGTGCGTTTATTGCTATGGCAGTATTCGGATTTAGTCTCAATAACCTCACATTAATGGCTTTGTCTTTATCGATTGGTATTTTAATTGATGATGCGATTGTGGTTCGGGAAAATATTTCACGCCATATTTTACAAGGGAAAACACACTATCAAGCGGCTTTAGAAGGAACCAAAGAAATTGGTTTAGCTGTGTTAGCAACAACGTCAACCCTTGTTGCTGTGTTTTTACCAGTAGCCTACATGGAGGGAATGATTGGACGAATGTTTTATGAGTTTGGTATTACTGTTTCTGTGTCTGTACTCATTTCCTTGTTTATTAGTTATACCTTAGATCCTATGCTATCTAGTTTATGGTATGACCCTGATTTAGACATAGAGCAGCAGCGACCGTGGTTAAAACGTTTAACCACATGGCGAGAATCGCACTTGGATATTTTCACTAATAAATATCAACAAATCCTTTTATGGTGTTTGAAGAATCGCTTAAAAACCCTCATAGCGGCGCTCATTATTTTTATTTCCTCTTTTTTCTTACTGAAATTTATCGGAAAAGAATTTATTCCCAATGCGGATTTAGGTGAAGTATCTATTGTTGCGACGGCACCTGAAAGTGCATCTTTAGGATATACCTCTGAAAAAGTCCTCCAAATCCAACATATTTTAAAACAAATGTCGGATGTAGATTACAGTTATGCCGTTATCAATACAAGTACGGCCATGGGAAATAATAGCGCGATAATTTTTGCTGAGTTAAAAGATAAAAAATTCCGTAAATATAGCGGAAAAACATTAATGAATATGATTCGCGAACGTTTGGCACATGTTGCTGGCATGGAAATTATGGTTGGAAACACCGATTCCAATGGACGTGTTCAACGAGGAATACAGGTTAATATTCGTGGAGACAGTTTGCAAAAGCTAGACGAGTTAGCTCAAGAAGTAGAAAAAGTGATGCATACTATTCCAGGTATGGTGGATATCGATTCAAGCTTAAAATCTGATAAGCCGGTTATTGATTTAATCATCCGCCGAGACGTTGCCAGTGATTTAGGCGTCACGCCTGAAGCAATTTATAATGCTTTACAGCCCTTGTTTTCAACTAAGTCAGTCAGTACGTGGCTGGCACCAGATGATAATAATTATGATGTAGTGATTCAGTTAAGTGGAAAAAATCGATCTGCATTGAAGAACATTCGTGATGTTTCTGTTCCCAGTATCAATGTTGATAAAAACGGCAATCCTTTGATGATTCCTCTTTCACAATTGGTTGCGATTCAGCGAGGAAGCATGCCGAGTGTGATTAGTCATTATGGCTTACGTCGACAGGTAGCGGTTTCAGCGAACTCACACGGTATTTCTGAAGGAGATGCCAGCATGGCTCTATTTAAAAAACTCGGTGAAATGTCTTTACCTCAAGGTTACACTTTTAGCACGGAAGGCAATACTAAAAAAATGGGTGAAAGTGTGGGATATGCGGCCAGTTCCTTAGGTTTAGGCATTATCTTTATTTATATAATTTTAGCATCACAATTTGCTAGTTTTACGCAGCCATTAGTCATAATGGTATCTTTACCTCTTTCACTCATTGGCGTGTTCTTAGCCCTTTTCATAACCGGTAGTACTTTCAATATGTTTTCCGTTATTGGTTGTATTATGTTAATGGGGTTGGTGACGAAAAATGCTATCTTATTAGTGGATTTTGCTAACATGGCTATTCGTTCAGGCACGGAGCGTACAGCCGCGTTGTTAGAAGCTGGCAAAATTCGAATGCGCCCCATTTTGATGACCACATTAGCGATGATTTTTGGTATGCTTCCCCTTGCTTTAGGCATTGGTGAAGGAGCAGAACAACGCATGTCCATGGCTCAAGCCATTATTGGTGGTATTATTACCTCAACAATTCTCACCTTAGTACTAATTCCTGTTGTGTACACCTATGTTGATGACTGGAGCCAAAAAATACGTAAACACTTTAAAAACATTGGTAAAGCCCGAATGGGTGCAGGTCATTAAAAGAGATTGCTTGACTCTATAGTAACAACTGTATCCTTTGGTTTGGATGTATTATATAAATTCTCACAGTAATTGAAATGGTACGATTCATTATAATCTTTACTAAAAACTATAATAATGATTAAAATAAGTAATTCAAAATTACTAAATACATCATTATGCAAAAAAAATTGATTCATCAAGAAATAAATCGGTATGTGGTTGGACTTTCCGTGAGAACAAATAATCAAGAATGTTTTGATCCAAATACTAATAAAATTACGCCATTAATTGCACGATATTGGCATGAAAATATTGCTGACAGAATTTTAAATCGTAAAAATCCAGGTGTAACACTTGCTGTTTATACAGATTATGAAAGCGATGAGCATGGCAATTATACTTATTTTTTTGGTGAAGAGGTTTCTACTTTAGAAAACTGTCCACCAGAATTACACCACTGTACTATTTTATCCGGAAATTATATTAAATTCACAACCCCTCAAGGTAAAATGCCCGATGTTGTTATCCAAGCCTGGATGAATATTTGGAAAATGACACCGAATGAACTTGGGAGAAAAAGACGTTATCAAACTGATATTGAAGTTTACGATGAACGAGCCTCTGATCTTATTGCTGCCAGTATGGATATTTATATTGGTGTCATTTCATAATTGCATCAAGGAGCTTTTGCTTCCTTGCGTGTACCCCACTTCCACATTAAAAAACATTTTTTCTGTAGCAACTTTCTTGAAGAAAAAAATTATCAATTAATTTTGAAAAATTTTAGACGAAAAAATCTCTTCGACTCAAGAACAAATATAAAATGCTTGGAGGGACTTTATGGGGAGTCATTCATGCGGCTACTAAATATGCATTCTGCTTGTAACTTTTTCTTAAGCTTTTTTTGGTAAAATCAACTCATGTAAAAAATGAAGCTATTAAAATAGTAATTAATGGCTCTGCCCAAGATAGGTAATTAAAACTAATACGGATGAAATTGAATAATGAGTATGTCAGGTTTGTTTAGAGTAGAGAGTTCAGAGTTTTTCTTTGATATGAAGTTAATGGGTAGCCAAAGCATTGAGCAATTTAAAATTTGTTTACACGCAGCAGGTGTATCAGAAGAAAAATTTCAGGTGAAAAAAAATAATGCAGGAGAAGTATTAGGCATTATATTTGATACTATAGGTACAAACTTTTCTGTAAAGGTGGATGTCAGCGGTTTTTCTGAAGGGGATGATATCTTCTATCATTACATTGTTACACAGAGAACATGGTCTCTTATATATAATAAATATACGACTTGTGCGCAACAAACGGCACACTATGATTGGAATGGAAAAAGAACGTCTCTTGGTTTAACGCTTAATTTGGAAGTATTTTCTACCGCTTTAAAGCGATCTGCTCATGAAGTATGTAAAAATGCTCGCCTTATATACCAGGCAAGCCAGCAGCGTACTTTATTTGCTAAACTCCCTGATGAGTCTTTAATGCATACGATTATAGCAATGACAGGTAATCTTAAGCATCAAAATAATTTGAAGATGTCTTCTAAGTTTTTTTCAAGACCTGCACCAATATCTCCGACTGACATATTGAATTCTATGAGTGTTGTAAATAATAGAGATAATGAGCAAAGGGAAAGGGGGGTAGTTCTTGAGTGAGCAATGAACATTTAATGCAAATTAATCTTTCACAGCTTTCATGCTGTAAGAAAGCATTGTGTTGCGTGGACAAATAAACAAGCTAAAGTGCGATTGAGTTGGGTATTATCACGAAGCAACAACAAGGGGTGGCTTTTCCCTTTAGGCTAAGGCCTGCACTCATCTTTTCGGTTAGCATGAAGTTTTGTAGTTAAGGTATCGACACCTTTCGAAGTCTTATGAAAGAACTGCCGGTACTTCAGGGCACAAAGTCCGCTTTCCTACTTACGGTCAATCTTTTTAAACTCAAAAAGGTTTATTCAAACAGCATCAACAGATGCTACTCTTTCACGAACATCTTTCCAGTAGGTTTGAACTAATCCTTTTCTTTCATCAATTTTAGTAAGAGTCATTTTTATTCCTTTATCACAATAAAACATTATTGAATTAAATGAGTAAACAAATTGCATTATAAATATAAAACATCAAATTATATATAAAAATGATGAAAGTTTTTCAGAAATTTCTTATCTTTGTATTTAATGGAAAGATAAAAAGTGGTGGTAACAAACAGAATAGACTTCTTTCGAAACTCAATTTTATGCAAAGGGACAAGAAATCTATTGTTTTTTACTGAAAATGAATCTCCCACGGAGCCGTCATTGCGAGGAGCGGCATGACGTAGCGATAGCGGAGTCATAAAGCGACGTGGCAATCCAGAAAAAATCTAACCAATCTGTGAATAATCCATTTTTACTCAATTTTATCCCACAAATTACATACCAATTTCAAAATTATAAATGGCTGCAATGAGATTAAATCGTAATGAAAATCTTTTTCGACGATTCCTATAACGATTCGCAATAATTTTAAAACGTTTAAGTACGCCAATAACATTTTCGTTAAATACTCGTTTACTTGATAAAGCACGATTATTTTTTTTATCCTCGGCCGTTAATGGGTTTTTCTTTGTTTTCTTTTTAGGAATTTCTGTCTTAGCGTGTATTTTTTGAAGACCTTGATAACCAGTCTCTACACCGTGGTGCTATTGGGATGAAGATGAATGTTGGATTCTTTAAATAATCGAAAATCATGCTTTTTCCCATTAGAAAAACTCGTACAAATAATTTTTTTACTCTCTTTATCGACAACAAGCTGGCTTTTTAACGTGTGTCTTTTTTTCTTGCCTGAGTAGAAGTAGCGCTGTTTTTTTTAGGACGTTCGATGGGGGATTCCGTGGCGTCAATTAAGACCACGCTATATTCCATATCACTTTTTAATAACGCTTTTCTTCCAGGCAATGAAAAATTGGGATGTTTGATAAGTGTATTTTCTATCCAGCGAATGCATTTATACGCATTGCTTTCGCTGATGCCATAATTGGTCGCCACATGAAAATAAGTGCGATACTCTCGTAAATATTCCAACGCCATTAACAACTGATCTTCTATGCTTAATTTCTTTTTTCGTCCACCACGATATTTTTGTTCTTGTTTTGATTCTTTTAGTATCTCAACCATAGAGTTAAATGTATTACGCTTCACGCCCGTCAATCGGCGAAAGGCTTCATCTTTTAGTTTATTAAGTTGTTCATGTTTCATAATAAAACGCCTCAAAAAAAGCGTTTTACCTGATTTTTTACGAATTGGCTAGATTTTTTTCTGGATTGCCACGTCGCTTTATGACTCCGCTATCGCTACGTCATACCGCTCCTCGCAATGACGGCTCCATGGGAGATTTATTTTCAGTAAAAAACAATAGATTTCTTATCCCTTTGATCACATAAAATTGAGTTTCGAAAGAAGTCTAATTTTAAAAGTAGGACTAGTGATTTATAATTTGTTGATGTTTTGATATTTCCAAATAAACTAAATGAGATAGGATTGATTAGTTTGAAATCCAAAAAACTGATTAGAATAAAGTTTTCTTGGAAAGTGGAGGGTAAGACGAGAGAAATATTAACAATGGTGGGACGAATGATATTCATCCCACTTTTGGCTTGAGAATCAGGTATTTACTTCTGATGTAACAGAGTCTGAAATGACATGAGGTATAGGAAGATCACTATAAACCAACCAATAGTAGAATACTAAACCAGTAATAGCGGAAAGAATATAAAATGCTGTACCTGAAATAATTTCTAAGCTTTCACCATTTGGATCGCCTAATAATCCTAAGATGGCTAATACAACAAAGTATAAAATAAGATTATAGCTGCGACGAAAAGCTTGAATCATTTCAGGAAGTTTACCTTGGTTAGAAATGAAAATGTACATGACGTAAAAGATTAGCAACACAGTGGTAACCAAAATGAGATCTTTCTCAGGTGCTAAACAGAACAATATGGTAACAAACAAGAAAACGGCAGGGCATATTACTTTAGCAAAAGGTAGTCTAAATGGACGTTCTTTATGAGGCTCGGTTATTCTCAAACGCATCATTGCTAATGGACAAGCGAGATAAGATACGGTGTGAAACATACTCACAATAACAACTAAGGATTCCCAACTACGGAAAAACCATAAAAGAATCAATGACAATATGATGTTAAAAGCAAGAGAACGTCGTGAGAAATTAAAGGTAGGGTGAATATTATCAAAAAAAGCAGGTGCTTGTTTTTCTTGGGCCATGGCCGTTAACATGCGGCCTGTTGCTCCTACGTAAACAATACCTGTGCCTGAGGGGCTAATACAAGCATCAACATAGAGAAATAAACTAATTACGTTTAAACCAAGCAAGGAAGATAATTCAACAATCGGTGATTGAAAAGATAATCCTTTCCACCCATTTGCTAACATATCAGTAGGCACACCACCAATGAATGCAGTTTGTAATAAAAGATAAACAGCAAGAGAAACAAAAATTGCAATGGCTAAGGCTAGAGGAATATCTCTTTTAGGGTTTCTTGCTTCAGAACAAAAGCTCGCAATAGTTTGGAAACCATTGAAAGCATAAATAATACCGCCTGTCATAATAGCGGTTAAAATACTGCCTGAACCATAAGGTAAAAATTTTCCGCCATCCACAGTGAAATTTCCAGGATGAAATGCTGCTAAAAGAATAGTAATAGCAGTAATAATAGGTACAACTACTTTAAAAAGCGTAATAATATTATTTGAGCGGGCAAGAAGACGCGCGCCCCAGAAATTAGCTAACGCATATAGCAAAATAATAAAGGAAACTAAACCTAATCCAAGGCGAGTTAAATCACCATCCATGAAGAAATAAATATTCCAGGAAGGATAAGCTTTTGATAAATATTGCACAGTAGCCATTGCTTCAGTGGGAATGGTAGCAACGATACCAAACCAGTTAGCAAGCGCAGTAACATAGCCCATATCTTTATTATGAGAAAGTGCTAAAGCCCGGCCAAATAACCCTCTTTTAGGATAAAGTGTAGCAATTTCGGCAATAACTAAGGCTACTAATAGAACGATGAATCCGCCAATCAGCCACGCAAAAAGAGCACCACTTGCTGCCGTTTGGGCTGTTCGATAAGCGGAAAAAAGCCATCCACTACCAATAATTGAACTGATACCTAGGCAGATTAATGACCATAATCCTAGACCTAATTTACCATTGCCTTGCATAAATTGTTTTTCCCGTTAACTAGTTAATTACTTAGAGGGTGTCCTTAATTATTAAAGATTAGACGAACACTCCATCCGGACTTATTTATAACAATAAAAAAAGCATTTATACCAGGAAAGCTGGGATTCAGTCAAGAAACAGGGAAGAAGAGAGGGGACTTTGGGGAAAAAAGTTTCAAAAATAAGTTGACATTGAATTTTATTTTGGGATAATTATTGCGCACCTGCTCTTTAGAAAATAAAGTCCGGGAGAAGGGCTATTAAAGAATGCAGTTGGGTAAAGCAAGTAAATTGCTTCACTTATACAAGGCTGTTATTTGAGGCAAAAAGAATATTTTTGAGTATCCATAAATGAAACAACAATTAAAGTTAGCGTCTCTAACTGTAGGCGTTTTAAGTTGTCTTGCATCGCCTTTGGTTATGGCGCAAGATAACTCCCAGTCCAACTCTTCTTCAATAGATCAACAGCAAGCTATGTTAGCATTAGCCGCAAAGACAGAAGCCTTAGAAAAAGAATTAAATGCCTTAAGGCAACAAATTGCCCAGTTAAAGCAAACACAACAAACACAAACGAGGGTCACAAAAGCAAGCACTGCTGGAAATGCAACAGTTACTGCTAAACCTAAAGCGACCAATATACCTGCCGTACCAAATGCTCATCCGCCTGCTTCAGTGGGTACTTCTTCTGACACTTCTGCGCTTTTACAAGCAGAACAAACTCAACAGTTTACAGCAGCCTCACCAGAAGCCTCTGCGCCATATCCAGAAGAGCCGTTAAGCATTCATGCCTTACAACGTGCAGAAGACGAAATTAGTCCACAGTCTCGATACTATCCAACAGCGCTTACTGCTAATGGTAAAATCTTGACTTATATTGCAGGAACACCTGTAGTTACTTCCCCTTATTTAGGTCAACGTCCAGCATTTGACGGTTCTGACTTAGTTATTGCCATGTCAAAAATCAACCAGGATCTCCGTTTGATGGAACAGCGGGATATGATTGAACAGCAATATGTAGAGGAAGGCTACCCAATGCCAAATACACCTCTAGTATTATTAAGTGGTACCGTACAGCCATTATTCACTTTTGGAAATAGTTTCCAAGAGAATACTGGGCAAGGAAACATGACATTAGATACGGCTGAATTAGATACAGCGGCTATTGTTAATCCATGGGTAGAAGGTTTAGCTTCATTTGTATATTCTAGTGCTCCACCTGCTCAAGGAGGAGATGTGACGTCTAATTCTAATGTGTCGGTAGATAAGGCATTTGTTAACATTGGTAACTTAAGTAAGACACCATTTTATATGACTGCTGGTCAAGTCTATGTACCATTTGGTCAATATTCTTCTTATATGGTAACTGGACCATTTACTTCGGTTCTTGGTAAAACACAAGTTAGGGCTGCTATGTTTGGTTACTCTCCAGTGGAAGATAATGGCTTCTTTGGTACCGTATATGCTTACAACTCGGATACTACCCTTAATAACTCCGGTGCGGGTGGTGGAAACATTGTCTATGAATATGGCAATGAAAAAACTAATGGTAATATCGGATTAAGTTTGGCAAGTAACATCGCTGACTCGAATGGTATGCAAAATACAGGCGGTTCAGGTGGCCAATTTGCTGGGTTTGGTTATGATTCTACTACTGAAGAAGTGGCCCAAATGCCTGCTTATGATATTCATGGGGTGTTTAGTACTGGTCCTTACAGCTTTATTGGCGAATTTGTTTCAGCAACCAAATCATTTGATCAAGCTGCAATGAGCTTTAATGATGGCGGTGCTCAGCCTATGGCTCTGCAAGGTGAGGGCGTGTATACTTTCAAACTCTTCCATAAACCCGCTGCGTTTGCGGTAGGATATAACTGGTCAGCGCAGTCTCTTGCTCTCCAAATTCCTCAGCAACGTATTAGTGCGACACTTAATATTTCTTGGTGGAGAGATACAGTGGAAGCGTTGGAATTCAGACATGATATTGATTACTCATCTTCTGATTACTCATCGGGTATTGGTGCAACAACAACAACAAATGGAACTGGTAAAACAGCGGATACAGTTAGTGCGCTGTTGGCTATTTACTTTTAAGACAGTGTTATCCGTCATTGCGAATAACCTAATTTCCGGTAAACCAATGATACACATTAGACCTAGGGGAGAGTCTTGTACCCGCCTGCAACAATGGGCAGGTACAAGGCCTGCCCCTATGAATAATCATTCTAAATTCGAAAGGGCGCGGAGTATAGTGAGGAAATATGTCTAACTCTTTCCCCTTTACCCATTTTCATATTCATTCAGAATATTCTCTTGTTGATGGCATTGTTCCCATAAGTGAATTAGTTAAAGCCGCCAAAGCTAAAGGAATGCAAGCAGTTGCTTTGACGGATAAGATGAATTTATTTGCTGCAGTAAAATTTTATAAAGCAGCAACTGCTTCCGGTATTAAACCAATTTTAGGTTGTGATGTTGTTTTTCGGGCGAATTCAGAGGCTCCTGAAACATCAGTTGTAGTGCTTTGTCAAAATGAAACCGGTTATCGGCATTTAACCCAACTACTTTCCCGTGCTTACACTGAGAATCAAGACGAAAGAGGGCCATGGGTACAGTATGATTGGCTTCCCAAATATTCAGAAGGCTTGATTGTTTTATCGGGGGGGTTACAAGGCGATATAGGGCAAGCTATTTTAAATAATGATGAAACACTAATAGAAGAACGAATTACATTTTGGGCTACGACATTTCCTAATCGTTTTTACTTAGAAATGCAACGTTTAGGAAAACCTAATGAAGAACAATATTGCAGAACCATTGCTGCGTTAGCTAAGAAGAAAGATTTACCTCTCATTGCTACCAATGATGTTCGATTTTTAGAAGAAGAAGACTTTGAAGCACATGAAGCACGCGTATGTATTTATGAAGGGAAAACGCTTGAAGATTTAGCAAATGATGCTCGCCAAAAGCATCGTTATACCTCAAAGCAGTATTTGCGGACACCGGCAGAAATGCAGGCAAGTTTTAAAGAATACCCTGAAGCAATCGAAAATGCGGGTGAATTAGCAAAGCGTTGTAATGTGCATCTAGAATTAGGAAAAGTTTATCTTCCGCACTTTCCAGTACCAGAGTCGGTAACAGTTGATGAATATTTGACTCAAATGGCAGAACAAGGTTTGCAGGAAAGATTAAATATTTCAGGAATTCTTCCCGAAAAAAAAGAAGAAGCTGAACCTTATTATATCAGGCTCAAAAGAGAAATAGATGTTATTCATCGCATGGGGTTTTCCGGCTATTTTCTTATTGTGGCAGATTTTATTCAATGGGCTAAGAACAACCAAATTCCTGTAGGGCCTGGTCGTGGTTCTGGGGCAGGTTCATTAGTGGCGTATGCCCTAAAAATTACTGACTTGGATCCCCTAGTGCATGAATTGTTATTTGAGCGCTTTTTGAATCCTGAGCGGGTTTCTATGCCTGACTTTGATATCGATTTTTGTATTGAGGGTCGAGATCGTGTCATTGATTATGTGACGCATAAATATGGGCGAGAAAAAGTTGCCCAGATTATTACTTATGGCACCATGGCAGCGAAAGCCGTTGTACGAGATGTTGGTCGGGTGTTAAGCCATCCTTATGGTTTTGTTGATCAAATTGCAAAATTGATTCCATTCGAATTAGGTATGACACTCGATAAAGCCATGGAACAGGAAGAAGAACTTAAACGACGTTACGACGAAGAAGAAGACGTAAAAGAACTGCTTAATTTAGCGCTAAAACTCGAAGGCATGACACGAAATGTCGGCAAACATGCGGGAGGGGTTGTCATTGGTTCTTCTGATCTGACTGATTTTTCCCCACTTTTTTGTGAACCTGGGGGGGGAAACCGGGTTACTCAATTCGATAAAGGTGACGTTGAAGCGGTAGGCCTTGTGAAGTTTGACTTTTTGGGATTAAAAACATTAACGATTATCAATCATGCAGTACAAACAGTTAATAAATTACGTTCTAAAAATAATGAGCCATTACTCGATATTACGTTAATTCCAACGGATGATATCAAAACTTTTGAATTATTGAAAACCTCTCAAACGACTGCTTTATTCCAGCTGGAATCCCGCGGCATGAGAGAATTGGTGCATCGTCTCCAATTAGATTGTTTTGACGATATTATGGCCTTAGTAGCATTGTATCGACCTGGTCCCCTTCAATCAGGGATGGTGGATGATTTTATTGATCGCAAACAAGGAAAGACACCCGTGGTTTATCCACATCCTGACTTAGAAAATATTTTAAAACCAACTTATGGCGTTATCTTATATCAAGAACAGGTAATGCAAATTGCCCAGGTTTTGGCGGGATATACACTGGGCGGTGCGGATATTTTACGTAGTGCGATGGGTAAGAAAAAAGTTGAAGAAATGGCTAAACAACGAAAGATTTTTGTGGAAGGATCCAAAAATCGCGGTGTTGATGGCACGTTAGCTGCGCATATCTTTGATTTGATGGAAAAATTTGCAGGATATGGTTTTAATAAATCACATTCGGCCGCTTATGCACTCGTTTCTTATCAAACGGCGTGGTTAAAAGCGCATTATCCTGCAGAATTTATGGCTGCTGTTCTATCAGCAGATTTGGATAACACAGATAAAATTAAAGATTTTATTGCTGAATGCCAGGCAATGCATTTAACAGTAAAATCACCGAATCTCAATGAAAGTGATTATCATTTTACCGTAAATGCGGAAGGACATATTGTTTATGGTCTTGGTGCGATTAAAGGTATTGGAAAGGGCGCTGTTGAGTTAATGCTAGATCAGATTCGAGCAAATGGACCTTTTAAAAGTTTATTTGATTTATGCCAACGTGTGGATTTACGCAAAGTAAGCCGTAAAGTACTTGAAGGTTTAATTGGCGCAGGCGCTTGCGATACATGGGGGTGTAATCGTGGTGTTTTAATGGCGACTATTGATAAAGCCATTAAATCAGCGGAACAGCATGCCCAAAACGCCTTGAATGGCCAACAAAGCTTTTTTAGCTTGATGAATAGTCCTCAAGTAACAACAGAAGAACACTACGAAGAATCGGGAGCTTGGAATAGTCAAACACAATTACAAACGGAAAAAGAAAAACTCGGTTTTTACATGTCTGGGCATCCCTTTGAATCTTATCGTCATGAGTTGAGTGCAATTGTCTCTGATAACTTGAGTGAGTTAGATCCAAAAAAATCTACGCATGTAACTGTGGGCGGGTTAATTGTGGATTTGCGTAAAATATTTACAAAGAAAGGCAAGAAAATGGCCATATTGACCATTGATGATGGTCTGGGAAAAGTAGAAACAGCCGTTTTCTCGGAATTGTTAGAGTCCACACAAACTTTTCTTAAGAAAGATGAAATTGTAATTCTGCAAGGTGAAATTTCTATAGATGCTTATTCTAATAGTGTACGAATGCGTGCAGAGAATATTATGACTATTCCTGCAGCACGAGAGGCCTTTGGAAAGAGATTAGTATTGAATATAAAGTCTGATATAGATTTTCAAAAACACCTTCAAACTTGCCATCAGCTAATGAAACAGTATTCTACCGGAAACATGAGGGTTCAAATAGTTTATCATAACGATGAGGGAAGCATACGCATGAATACTGATTCAGAGTTCCAAATTCATCCCGAAGATGCTTTTCTTGAAGGGATTAACCAATTGCCTGGATTTTCAGTTGAAGTAGAATATGCATAAGGCAGTTATCTCTTTATCTGAGCTTATAATACGGTTAAAAAAAAAAGAGGCTATTTTAATCACGGCAAATGTCCGCCTCATGCAATATTTTCAAGAACTCTATAGTAAACAACAATTAGACAACCAATATGCTATTTTTGAATCACCACAGATTTTTTCTTATGAAATATGGTTGGAAAAATGTTGGCAAAAATATAGAAATCACTGCCTACATCCTGCGTCATTGCTTAAACCGCATCATACCCATTTTTTATGGGAAAAGATAATTGATAGTAATAACCCGTTTTTTTTCAATATAGAAGGTATTGTTGAAGAAGTTAAAAAAGCATGGAAGCTGTGCTGGTCATGGAACATAACTATTGATGAACAGACTTTCTCCACTAATATTGATACCACTGCCTTTTATCAATGGGCGTCTCATTATCGACGCTTGTTGGATAAAGAAGGTTGGATTGACTCAGCTATGTTGCCCAGGGTGTTAACCACACTATTTTCTACGGTAAATTCTCAGCAACCAGCTATTATTTTGGCTGGGTTTGATCGATTACCACCGAGCTTGTTGGAGTGTGTTAACGCTTTTTCTTCCAACAATGTATTTTTTTACGAAAGTGATAAAAAAGCGACCATCATACATAAAACCACTTTTCTGTCTGAAGAAGAAGAACTACAAGCTTTTTTGATATGGGCTAAAAAGAGTTTGAAGAAGTCTAATCAAGTTGCTTGCGTTATTCCTAACCTGAGTCAAAAAAGAAATAAAGTAGAACGATTTATTCGACGGTTTTTTTCTGAAAATGAATACAATATATCGGCAGGCCATCGTTTTGCGACTTGTCCGATGATAAGCGCAGCTTTAAAGATGTTATCCATCAAGCAAGCATTGAAAGAGAAAAAAAATATAACCTTAAAAGATTTTTACTTTATGATTGAAAATCGTTATATAGGGGAAGCAGACGAAGAAAAACGCTCAATTGCGTTAAAAAAGATCCATAAGACAGAGAATGCACGTCTCTCTTGGAAAAGTTTTTTACACTTGCTAACTGAAGCGCAAGTTAAGTTAGCCGAAAATTTAGTGATACTTGAAACACTCCTTCTTCCAGAAAAAGCTAAACCCAGCGAATGGCAAGAAATCTTTCAAACCATACTGACAACCATACATTGGCCAGGTTCTTATATATTAGACAGCCAGGAATATCAAACCTATGAACGTTGGTTAAACTTATTGAATGAATTTCAACAATTAGATTTAATTGCTGAGCCTATTTCGTTTCAAAGCGCTTTATCCATGTTAAAAACAATAGCCATCCACACTATTTTTCAACCAAGCAAAAAAAACGCTAGAGTACATTTTTTTGGATTGTTAGAGGCTGCTGGATTACCTATTGAACAATTATGGGTAACAGGAATGAGTGAGGAAGAGTTTCCCGCCAATGTTAAATTAAATCCCTTTATTCCACCACCAATTCAACGCCATTATGCACTACCACATGCCACCCATGAAATAGAGCATGAATTTGCAGCCCAATTAATGCAACAGTTTGTTACTGGTAGCAATGAAGTAGTTTTTAGTTATCTTTCTCAGAAGGAAGGAATAAAAATCAAGGAAAGTCCATTCATCAACTCATTTGTAACAAAAGTGTTTTCTTCTGAACTAGAAAAAAAGCCTTTGGTGTTAGAAATAATTAAGGAGCAAGAAAATATACCCTTGGTACTTCATGAAAAAATTAAAGGTGGAACAACATTATTAAAAAATCAGGCAATATGTCCTTTTCGTGCATTTGCTAAACATCGTTTAAAAGCATTAGGATTTGAAAAATTATCGATAGGGTTAGCAGAGCATGAACGAGGAAGTTTAGTTCATGAAGCCTTGGAAAAATTTTGGATGTCTGTAAAAACTCAGCAACAATTGCTTTCCTATACACCAGAAGCGTTAGATGCTCATATTCACCAGATTGCATCTCAAACTGTAAAGCATTTTGTGGTTTCTCATCCGTACAAAGAAAATAAGCTACCAGCCGTTTTTCAAAAATTAGAAATAAAACGCTTAGAAATTCTTCTGAAAAAATGGTTAACGGTTGAAATGCAACGTCCTCCTTTCTCAGTCGTTTCCATTGAAGAAAGTAAAGAAATACAATTAGCGGGGTTAACATTAAACATTCGAGCTGATCGCATCGATCAATTAGCGGATGGTAAAAAAATGGTCATCGATTATAAAACAGGGATACTTCCAACCTTATCATTAAATGATGAACGTCCCGAAAATCCTCAATTGCTGTTGTATACTTTGTCGGATCCAGAAGTTAAAGCATGGACTTTTGCCCAAGTAAAAGCTGCTGAGCCTTTATTCAAAGGCAATTCAGAATCTGAAACAGGTATTTCAGGGATTAAGCCTATTGATTGGGAAACAGAAAGAACCCAATGGAAACAAAAACTTGAAGGTTTAGCCACAGAATTTATACAGGGAAAAAATCAAGCATTACCTAAAAAAGAAGAGGTTTGTGATAGGTGTGATTTGCATGGGATATGTCGTATTCGGCATTTAACCAATTCCTGCAATTAGTTAGGTTGTAGGCATATCTTTGAGTGCTTTTAGTTCTGCTTTAATTTGAGCGGCAAGTAAGGAATCATTGTGAACCGATTTTTCTGCTGAGTGTAAGGCGATAGCTGCTTCTCGAGTTTGGCCATATCGCAAAAATATTTTTGCACGGGTTAAATAAGCACGGGCTGTTTCATGGTTTCTTGCCTCGGCCTGAGCTAAATTTTTTAAAAGCCCAGGATTGTTAGGATATTCCTCCAATCCCTCTTCTAGAATATTTTCGGCCTTTTTAGGTTGATTAAATTGAATCAAGGCAGCGGAATAGTCAACAAGAATGGCCAAATTATCAGGGTATTCATCATATAACTTTTGTAGAAGCGCTAAACCTTTGGTTGAGTTTTTTAATCCTAATTCGCAACCACTCAAAGCGAGTAAGTAATAGTAATTGCTGGGTGTCTGATGCAGGAGTGTTTCTAATTCAGGTTTGGCAAGCGAAAATTTTAATGTTTTCATCAATGTTAATGCATAGCCATAATGAAGTGCATTATTATGAGGGAATTTTATTAGCTGCTGTTGGTAATAATGGAGCAATGCGCCAAGGTTGGCGGAGGTAAGCACGCGAACAATTTCTTTTACAAGGAAATAATCTTTATTGATAATATAATGTTTTTTAGGAAGTTGAGCCACACGATTTTGAGCATCTGAAATACGCACTTCATCCAGAGGGTGATCCAAAAGAATAGGAGGGATGCTGGCAAAGTCGTGATATTGATCAGCTTTTTGAAGTTCTTTTAGAAAATCCACCATGCCTTGAGGATTAAAGCCGGCTTCATAGAGAAGTTTAATGCCAATACGATCGGCTTCTTCTTCATGGCTGCGTGTTACGTTAATTTGTTTTTGTGCATAACCAGACATTCCACCAACTAAAGCGCCACCTGCCAACGTGGGATTTATTAGCCCTAAGGCAATAGCTGCAAGACTGCTGGCAATAAGAGGAATACGCATGTTTTTCTGGCGATTCAAATCACTTAACCAATGTTTTTGTTCTGAGTGGGCAATTTCGTGTGCAAGGACTGCCGCCAGTTCATCTTCTTTATTAGTAGAAAGAATAAGGCCACTATTGATAACGATTGTTCCGCCTGGGCCAGCAAAAGCATTAATATCATCTGAGTTATTGATAAAAAAAGCATAATGAATGTTACGATCTTCGGTGTGACTAGAAAGGGTTTTCCCCAGATGTTGAATATAATCATTGGCGAGAGGGGCATGCAGAATAGTAGGGGATTGTTGGACATCCAAACGAAACTCTCGGATTAAGTCCTGCATTTCTTGATCATTTATTGTCAAATCACTAGCCAGTAATACTAAAGGATTGAATGTTAAAATAATGCAGAGAAGGCGAATAAAAAATCGACAAAGTAAGTGCCCGTCATTAATACAACCTGACGAAGTAGGTCTATTATAAATTAAAGTCTTCACCGAGATAGACCTCACGAACTCGATCATTCGCAAGGATGTCTTGCGGGCTGCCGTGGCAAATAACTTTACCTTCGCTAACAATATATCCTCGTTGACAAATATCGAGTGTTTCCCGGACATTATGATCAGTAATCAAAATACCAATGTTGCGTTCACTTAAATGAGTAATAATTCGTTTAATATCTACAACAGAAATGGGATCAATTCCCGCAAAAGGTTCATCGAGTAAAATGAAAGCAGGTTCCATCGCTAATGTACGTGCAATTTCTACACGTCGTCTTTCCCCGCCAGATAAACTTAATCCTAAAGAATTTTTTAAATGTTGAACATGAAACTCATCCAAGAGTTTATGTGCTCGCATTAACCGTTCTTTTTTAGTTAAATTTTTTCGCAATTCAAGCACGGCGAGAAGGTTTTCTTCAACGGTCAGTTTACGAAAAATAGAGGCTTCTTGTGGTAAATAACCAATACCTTCATGTGCTCTTGCATGAAGGGGTAAATGCGTAATATTCGTTTCATTAATTAATACATTTCCTGAATTACAGGATAAAAGCCCAACAATAATATAAAAACAGGTAGTTTTCCCGGCGCCATTTGGCCCTAATAAACCAACAATTTCTCCACTTTTAATGGAAAGACTCACATTATTTACTACTGTGCGAGTCTTAAAACGTTTAACTAATTGTTCTGCTCGAAGTTCTGACATAGTGGTTTATTTTTTCCCTTTAGAATCCTGTAGCTGTTGAGGGTGAATCACAATTGTCGTTCTGCCATGGGTGCTTTGAGGCGAGAAAACGTGTTGTGTTTCAGAATTGTACTCAATTTTAGGTGCTTGATAAGAATCATCACCTTGGTTAACTTTTGCATTACCAATTAAATAAACAAGGTGCTTATCTGGAAAAATTTGGATCATATCGGCATAGGCATGAAGTTCAGGTTTTTTTGGGTCTGTCATTGTCCAATAATGGGCTTGAACTTTGCCGGCACCATAGGCAATAGCTTCTTTGATAGAGTTTTCTTTTGTTGTATATACGACTGCTTTGGCAGCAGTAAGATGGGTACTGCCATTTTGAACTGCGACGTTTCCTTCATACTGACTTTTTCCCACTTTATTATCAATGGTCACGGAATCTGCTTGTACAGAAATAGGTTGATTTTGATCATCTTCTAATGCAAAAGCAGCGCTGCTAATGAGGGTTATTGTTAAGGCTATAAGCCAATAATTAAAGCGTTTCATTTTCATCATTTGGATTATAAATACTTGATACTTGATGTAATAAATATATTTGTTGCTTTTTTAAGTCAGCAGCTAGTCCGGTGGATTGTACACTTAATCCAGGTTGTTCAAAAAATACTTTTTTTTGGGTAGTTGCCCAACTTCTTTTTGTGTAATAGGTCATTTCTTCTGTTTTTATTATTTTTTCTTTCTCATTATCGGCTGCATTTTGATGAAAAACAACATCACCTATTAAAGTAATTTTATTTGATCCATCTTCGGCTTTACCTTTATCAGAACGAATTGTCCATGGTTGCCCCTCTTCAGGGCTTAAAATAATTTGAGGAGAAGTAAATTGGCTCATACTTTTATGAGGAAAATGCGTCAAATGTGGGGTGTGAAAATAGTGGGCGGGCTTTCCTTCCACATCAAATTGTGTCACCGTTAAATCTTCAATCATCATGTCTGGTAAATAGGCAATCGTTTTAGGTGAAAGAAAATTAATGTTAAATGAAGATTGCATATAAAGCCAACCACTGAATCCAAGCGCAATAATGAGAAGAAACAAATAAATATATTGTTGTCCCTCCCATTTTATCCACTTCATTGCAATGCCTCAGATGCATGAGCAGAAGTACTCAAATAATGTTTTAAGGCTTGTTCGCCTGTTTCATTTAAGGTGAGGAGTGCGTCGCATAATTCTCGAACTGCCCCTGCACCACCTTTTTGGGTGGTTGTCCAGTTTGCAAGACGAGCAATTTGCGGAACGGCATCGGCGACAGCTACGCTCAAACCAACCTGTTTCATAATTTCCCAATCGGGTAAATCATCGCCGATGTACGCGAATTCATCATCTTGCAATTGAAGTTTTTGTTTGAGATCTTCATACGCGGCTACTTTACTTACTTGTCCACGATAATAATGTTGAATGCCTAACTGACGCATACGATTGTCAATGACAGGTACTCTAGAAGTGGTAATGACAGCCACATGAATGCCACTCGCCATTAGAAATTTTAATCCCATGCCATCATGAACATGAAACGCCCTACATTCTGTGCCTTCAGCGGTCATAAAGATAGTGCCATTGGTTAAAACACCATCCACATCACAGATAACAGCACGGATTTTTTTTGCTTTTTCAATAAGGTGTTTAGGCAGCATTAAATAACTCCTGCGCGTAGAAGATCATGTAAATGAAGAACTCCTTGTGGAATGTGTTGTGCGTCTGTCACAACAAGAGAGGTAATTTTATAACTTTGCATGATTTGTAAAGCTTCTGCAGCCAATAAACCTGGTGCAATGGTTTTAGGATGAAGCGACATGACATCATCAATAAGCGTCGTATGGATATCCAAGTTTTTATTTAAAACACGTCGGATATCACCATCAGTAAAAATACCGATAAGTTGCCCTTTTGCATCGACAATGCAGGTCATACCTAATTTTTTTTGCGTAATTTCAATTAAAGTTTGTGCAATAGTTGTTCCAAGAGAGACAAGAGGCATATCTGCCTGTGTATGTAAGAGATCTTCAACACGTAAAAGTAATTGGCGGCCGAGTTGACCTCCCGGATGAGAAAGCGCAAAATCTTCAGCTGTAAACCCTTTTGCTTGCAGTAATGCAATTGCTAAAGCATCACCCATTACCAAGGCTGCAGTTGTACTAGAAGTAGGGGCTAACCCAAAAGGGCAAGCTTCTTGTTCAACACTGACATCAATATGGATAGTAGAGGCTTGTGCTATTATTGACTGAGCGTTTCCCGTTAAACTAATTAAAGGAACATTTAAACGTTTAATAAGCGGAAGAAGAATAACAATTTCTTCGGTTTTACCTGAGTTAGAAACAGCAAGAAGGACATCATCGTGACGAATCATGCCCATATCGCCATGCGCAGCTTCACCTGGATGTACAAAAAAAGCAGGACTGCCCGTGCTGGCTAAAGTAGACGCCACTTTGTTGGCAATATGCCCTGACTTGCCAATGCCCATAACAATGATTCGTCCTTTGCATTGAAGTAAATAATGGCATGCTTTACTGAATCTTTCATCTATTCTTTGTGCCAGATCAGCTACTGCTTTTGCTTCCGTTTCAATGACAGCCAACCCAAGTTGACAGAAGTTATGGACTTTCTCTTCTATATTCTTAGCACTTAAATTTTCGGCATTGCCAAAAATCTCATTCCCATCCTCATGTCGATTTTTTTCTTGCATAATTAAATTATAGTAGTATATAAACTACCTATTTTAGCATAAATAGCTTAATAGGGGGAAGGTAACCTTTTAGTCCTATGTTGTTGGTGTTGCATTATCGGCTGCTTTAGGAGCTGCAATAATCTGATTAATTCCCAGGCGGGTGGGAACGCCATAATTGGGCTTAATAGTAAGATCGATATACATATCTTGGGTAACTTCTCTATCTTGATTTTGATAAGAAACCAGTAAAGGAACGCGAACAACCCAAGTCGGTTGAGCGTTTTGTGCCGTTGAAGCAGAAAGTAATTGACTTGTACCATTAACTTTAGCGGTTACAAATAAATGTTCTTCTTGAGTAACTTTTAAATTATTAGATGCTTTCATTGCACCTAGAAAGCTTTCCCATCCAGCTGTTGTGTAACATTCTTTCAGTTGTTTAAACTGTTTATCATAGTTTCTAAAATCATAAGTAAAGGTTTCTGTAGCAGCATAGCTAGCCCATTGAATAATAGTATCGGAACCCACACTGGAGGGGGAAATGCCTTCGGGAATAGTATAGGTGCAATCAATCGCTGCTGGTGCAGGAAGATCCGCATCAGAATTGCTCATTTCTGCGGGAGCAGCTGCTTCTTGTAAAGGTTGAGTAGGAGATGTTGGCATGGCAGCTGTGGGCGTTTCAGTTTTTACTGGTGAAGAATTAACCAGTGCTTCCATGGGGGAACTATTCTCTGAAGTATTTGCAAATGTCATTTGACTTGCCATGTTTCCTAAGAAAAAGACTAAAGACAAAAGGCACTTTCTATTCATTATGTAGTTCTCCCATAAGCTAAAAAATAATTTGGTTACCATACTCCCTCTTTACTTTCTTTTCAAGGTATACTTTTATACTCTTCGCACTTGAGTTTTCGGTTTTGTTGCGAGCTGCATCGGCTGCAGTCATGTATTCATTATACACTCCTTCGCCTACTTCGCTCGCGCCGCATCGAAAACTCAATTGCTGTGAGTATAGTTAACAGACATGAGTTCTTTTCAAGAGCGAGCGTCCCTTCAATTCTAACAGGCAAATTTACTAATTATAATGAGAGACTAACATGACATATATTATTACAGGTGGTGGAAGTGGTATCGGACAAGCATTAAGCTGGCAGCTTGCTGCCCAAAATGAAAAAGTAATTATTATTGGACGACGAGAAGACGCATTAGCAGCTACGCGTTCATCATTTCCTGAAAATATCAGCGCTATTTCAGGAGATTTGAGTCAGGAGCAAGGACGGGAAAAAGTAGTCAATGCGTTGAAGTCCATGAACGGACTGAAAATAAAAGCATTAGTGCATGGCGCCGGAATTATTGAGCCTATTAACTCTTTAGCCAATGTATCTTTAACAGCTTGGCGAGCAATTCAATCCACCAATGTAGAAGCTCCATTATTTTTAACACAACAATTATTGCCTTGGTTAAATGGGGCAAAGGTGTTAATGGTTTCTACGCAAGTGGCCCATGTAGCGCAACCTTCCTTAGGTGCCTATTGCGTCAGCAAAGCGGCCCTTTTTATGCTAACTCAGTGTTTAAATCTGGATTTGCAATCATTAGACATCCATACAACCAGTATGACACCAGGAATAGTGGATACAGCGATGTTTAGATCACTGGCTACTAATCCTCTACTTCCCGAGATTAATCGTCAGTTTTATCATGAGGTAATTCAAAATAATATTTGGATACAACCAAGAGTAGCCGCTTGTTTTATCCAGTGGCTTTTATGCTCACTAGATAAAACAACGTTCTCTTCCCGGGAGTGGGATATTTATGATTCATCACACCATGTCCACTGGGTGAAAGGTTTTGATGCTCCACAACCTCCTGGGTTTGCTTAATGCTCGGTTGCTTCTTTTGCTGTTAGATCTGATTTAGCATCAGAAGGAGAAATGGATTGAAGCTGCCCTGGGGAGCACGAATAAGCATATCCTTGCATGAGATGAGTGTCGAGCATATCAGGCTCTTTATCATGTTTGTCTGCATACGTGGTTTCATGGGCGGTAATTGCCAGGACATTTCCACCTAATTCGACGGTTTTATTTTTAAGTATATTGAGTTGATACTCTTGCATGCGTCGATGAGAGGTGAAAGAAACGGAACTGCCATTTGTATCAAAAGCAGAGATGTGGCCTAGATTCTGACAGGTAGTAGGCGCTGTCTCTGTCACAACAACATTTTGTGCCCCGGGTTTTAGAGGGGCAACTGCACAGCTGGATACTACTAGCCCCATCAAGCTAAAAGCTAAAAAAAGAGATTGTTTTTTCATGAAATTTACCTTAACATACAAAATATAAATACATAATATCATAAAAATATGCAATCCAACACTTGCCAAAATCAGGGGCATATCCAGGGATTCTCTCTTATAGAAATGCTTGTTGCCCTGGCCATTTTTTCAATTATTTTATTAGCTCTTTTATTCACGGAATTTCAAAGTGCAAAAACTATTACGAAAGACTATTTTCAAGAAAAGTCACTGGTAGCTGCGCATAATGATTATGAGACAGGGTATAAATAATGGAAAAAGAAAGAGGGGTAAGTTTAGTAGAGCTATTGATTGTCATTGCATTATCATCATTCATTGTAGAGGGTTTATTTTCAGTTTATTTGCGAACAAAAGAACATCACAGGCAACATAATGCATTACAAGAAATAACGGAAGAAACGCGCTTTATGAACCAGCTGCTAAATAGGGCAATTCAAGGAGCAGGATATCTTGGATGGAGCAGTTGGGACAAAATACCTGTATATGATCCTTCTCAACAAGATCTTTTGCAGAAACCTATACTCATTTTAGAAAAAAATCTTCCTGAAAATATTAAGAAAAAAATAAAACCTGATACGAAAGCCATTGAATTACGACAAATGGATTTTAACGTTGTCAGCCTTGCTGAACCAGTGAGCTTAAATTCTTATGAAATTAAAATAGAAAAGGGAAATTATTGGAAGAAAGAGAATTATCTCCTTATTGCAGATAAGGAACATGCAGAAATAATACGTATAAAATCAATTCAAACACTATTGAATCAACAACAGGTGATTCATTTGTATGAACCTTTACACTATCTTTATGAGAAAGGTGCTTATGTTGGGTATTACTTAGATAAAATCTATTTTATTGGTGAAACAGGTAAAAAATATCAGAATAAATCAGCGGTCTATGGGCTATATATGTATAGTGAAAATGGTATGACGGAAGAAATTACTGAATTAATATCGGATATGAACTTTCAATGGATAAAAGCTAAAACATTACGCATATTGGTAACATTCACTCTACCTTATTGGGTTAATGGAAAAGTATTCTCTCGGCAAGAGGAGTTTATCGTTGCTAATCGAGAATAAAAGGACAGAACAAGGCATTACACTTTTATTAAGTTTATTAATAAGTTTTATAATGACATTTGCATTGTCGGTTGAACTACTTAATACACGTTTAAATAAAAAAACTTTAGCTCTTGAATATCAACACGATAGATTATTTTACATCCTTGAACAAAATAGAAAGTGGGGAATACAACAAGGACAAGTGCAATCAACCACTTGTTTATTTTCAGCTTGGGAGCCGAATGATTACCCAATAAAATTAAAATCAAAGCAAATTAAGGGTTGTATGAAAGAAATTGGCGATATAACACTACATGCTGTAACAGAAGATGTGGGCATTTTTTCATGTCACCATTGGTATCGTTTAACCATGTTAGGAGAGGATAAACTGCGGCATCACCTGATTATTCAAATGATGTTTACTATACCCGAGAGAGCTCTTAATGGCGTCTGTAAAAATGTTCTCTCATATTCAAATGGAATTGGTCAGCAATCATGGCGAGTTGTTTTTTAGTTAATCGTTTGATAGTGTATGCTTTGTAGGCATAAAAATAAAATGGGTCTAAAATAATAGAATGAAACATTATCTTGTTGGTGGTGCTGTTCGCGATCAATTACTAGGATTACCTGTGAAGGAGAAAGATTGGGTAGTAGTTGGTGAAACAGTTGAAAATATGTTGTCACTGAATTACCAACCAGTTGGAAAAGATTTTCCTGTTTTTTTGCATCCTGAAACCAAAGAAGAATACGCACTGGCGCGTACAGAACGAAAAGAAGGACGTGGATATCGTGGTTTTGTTTGTTCTACTTCTTCGAATGTTACTTTAGAAGAAGATTTATTACGACGTGATTTAACGATTAATGCTATTGCAATGGATGAAGATGGAAAACTTATTGATCCTTACGGAGGAGTACAAGATCTAAAAATGAAAGTATTACGTCATGTTTCATCTGCTTTTGAGGAAGATCCGGTAAGAATTTTAAGAGTTGCTCGTTTTGCTGCGCGTTTTCATCATTTAGGTTTTTATATTGCCCCTGAAACCAAGGCTCTTATGCGAAAAATGGTGCGTGATGGTTTAGCAAATGATTTGGTACTTGAGCGCGTTTGGTCCGAACTCGTGCGAAGTTTAAGTGAAAAAAGCCCATTTGTTTTCTTCCAGGTATTACGAGAGTGCGGTGCGTTAAAAACATTAATGCCGGAATTAGATGCATTATTCGGCGTGCCAAACCCACCCAAATGGCATCCAGAAATTGATTCCGGCTGGCACACCTATTTTGTTTTAGCTCAGGCGGTACGTTTATCAGATTCACCTTGTGTACGATTTGCGGCACTTGTCCATGATTTAGGAAAAGGACAAACACCCTTATCTATTTGGCCTAGCCATCGAGGCCACGAAGAAACAGGTGTGAAAGCAATTCAACAATTAGCGAAACGAATGAAAATTCCAAAGACATTTCAGGCATTAGCTATTTTAACGTCACAATTTCATTCATTAATTCATAAAGCTTACGAATTAAGACCAGAGACTATTTTAGAGTTGTTTGAAAAAACGGATGCATTTAGGCGGCATGAACGTTTCTTGGCGATGTTAGTTGTGTGTAAGGCGGATGCTCGAGGACGTACAGGACACGAAGAGGATGAGTATCCACAACAAGCATATCTCACACGAATATTATTATCATTACGTTCTTTATCCGTACAACAATTTGTAGATGAAGGATTAACCGGGAATGCTATTTCTCAAGCATTACACCAAGCACGACTTAAGGTTATTAAACAATGCAAACAAATACAGAACTTTCAACATTAATTTGGATTGACTTAGAAATGTCAGGATTAAATCCAGACATTAATCGAATCTTAGAAATGGCTGTTATTATTACTGATAGTGAGTTAAATATTTTAGCTGAAGGTCCAGTCTTGGCCATCCATCAATCGAAAGCACATTTACAAACAATGGATGCTTGGAATACAAAGCATCATAACGAGTCTGGATTAGTCCAACGTGTTTTAGAAAGTACTATCGATGAGCAACAAGCAGAGCAGATTATTCTAGAATTTATAAAACAATATGCTACATCAAAACAGTCGCCTTTATGCGGTAATAGTATTTATCAAGATAGACGTTTTTTAGCTCGTTATATGCCACATTTAGAAAATTATTTTCATTATCGTAATATTGATGTGAGTACTCTTAAAGAATTAGCACGACGTTGGGCCCCTAAAGTATATTCAAGTGTTAAAAAGCAATCAAAACACTTAGCGTTAGATGATATCCGTGAGTCAATTATTGAACTTAAGCATTATCGCGCAAAGTTTATAAAATAATAAAAGACACCCACAAATCCAACTCGCCCCTCTTGCACCTAGAAATATTTAACGTATAATAAACCTTTCATCCAACAATTCGAGGTTCCAACCATGCCAACTGCACGCGCCAAACAAGTCGATTATGCTACTACCCCTTATTACCACTGCTACGTCCGTTGTGTACGAAAAGGTTATCTTTTTGGAAAAAAC
>CABHON010000006.1 GCA_902168255.1 uncultured Legionella sp. | reverse complement strand
TAGCCGTAGGGGAACCTGCGGCTGGATCACCTCCTTAAAAGTGTTACTTGTTATGTGGAAATAGAGTGCCCTCACAGTTTGTCTTCTTCTTGTTCAGTGTAATTTCTTTTTTGAGTACTTATCTGTACTTTCTGCATAAAATATTAATAAATAAATAGTAAGGTAATTTATACCTATTATTGTCTCAATTTGTTTTCGGGGCGTAGCGCAGCCTGGTAGCGTACTAGCATGGGGTGCTAGTGGTCGAAGGTTCAAATCCTTCCGTCCCGACCATTTATATCAAGCCTTATTAAAAATAATTTCGTTTAAAAATTTCACGGGATACACTTAATGAAATCTGCTTAGCATATGAATATGCCTGTTATTTGTGATATTCTAAAAAATTAAAAAGTGAAAAAATGAGAGTTAGTTATGTTCATAATTTTTCTTAAAAAAATATTCAATAACGGTAGTTAATTTATATTATTAACTCTCACGAAAAGTATGTCTATTTAAAGTTAGTCCATCCATAAATGATAATTAATCTAATTTTCTGGTGTAAGAATGGGTTCAATTAATTGAACGCAATCATTTGTCCAGTCAGCCCCATTACCTGTTTGTTTTAAGTAAATATCTGAGAATTAATGGAGCGATAAAGATAGTATTCTGCGATATAAATCAGATGGTATTTTTTAGTGAAATTATGAAAAAAATAGTCGCTTATTTGCGCACATGGACCGATAAACAAGACCTAAATAACCAAAAGCTAAAAATTTTAGAATATTCTCGATCGCATAAACTCACTGTTGACGATTTTATTCAAATTTCCATATCGAGCAGAAAAACGAGTAAAGATCGTCGAATTGATGAGGTGATGTCGGTATTAAATGGTGCCGATACATTGATTGTCACAGAACTGAGTCGATTAGCTCGGAGTACGGCTGAAATTATCGGTTTAGTGAATGAACTGATCAAAAAGAATTTTCGAGTTATTGCCATCAAGCAAAACTTGGATATTAAACAGCATGATATGAATTCCAATTATTACGACACTGTTTTCATTATTTGCCTAGTTAGAACGTGACTTAATAAGCTTACGAATTAAAGAAGCTTTAGCCAGGAAGAAAGGGGCAGGGGATTAAGCTCGGAAAGCCAAGGGGACTATTCAAAAAAGTAAGTTTGATAAAGATGTTGAAAGGGTAAAGGAATTATTGACATTGGGCTTATCTGTTAGAAAATTGCCATGCATTTGGGATATAATAGTCATCTGGCATTAAATACTTACATTAATAAAAGAGAATTAAGAAGTGTAACCCAGAAAAAACTAAAGAAACTGAATTATTAAAAGAAGCATAGGGTCTATGAATATCACGCAATTAATTAAGTTACCGGAAAGTAATACACTGGAATTCAAGCGAGATGCTTCTTCGCTAGATTCTCTATTGAAATCTGTGGTGGCTTTTGCGAATACAGCAGGCGGGATTATTCTGGTTGGTGTAGAAGATAATGGCGTCATTTCTGGCTTATCTTCTCCAGAAAAGGTTCAAGAAAAAATTGCTAGTGGTGTTGCCGATTGCATTAGACCGCAATTAATCCCTGATTTCCAAATAGTAACAATTGAAGAAAAACAAATTTTAGTCGTGCAAGTTGATTATGTGCCTGCACCACACTATTTATCAGATAAAGGAGAGTTAGCAGGTGTTTACATTAGGCTCGGTAATACGAATCGAGTTGCTAGTCCTGAATCTATAAATGAAATGCGACGCTTGGCGTATCATCCTTTTTTTGATAAGACACCGTGTGATAATGTTTCAGAATCACAACTCAATCTAGAACTGATTAAAAAGACACTATCAAAATATTCCATAGATACAGCAAAGCTGATAAGCCTCGGCATTGTAACTCAAAAAGGTAAACACGTATTGGCTACTAATGGTGGTGTCATTTTATTTGGCAATCCTGACATACGAGAGATGTTTTTTCCTTATGCTGAAGTACGATGTGCACGATTTGCTGGTACCACGCGAGCTGAGTTTATTGATCGTTTGGAAATTGAAGGTGGTTTATTAGCCGCTATTGAAGAAGTGCCAAAATTTATTCGACGCAATACTAAAATGACAGGAAAATTTGGGGCAATGCAAAGACGCGACATACCGGAATATCCTGTCGATGGCATTCGAGAAGCATTGATTAACGCATTGGTGCACGCCAATTATGAGATTAGTGGCACTCGTATTTTTGTGGCTATTTACGATGATAGGCTTGAAATACAAAATCCTGGTGTGATGCCGCCTGGCATGAGTATTGAACAGTTTAAAGCAGGCATTAGTCGTGTTCGTAATCCTGTTATTGCTCGTATATTTAGTGAGTTAGGATTAGTCGAGGAGTGGGGTAGTGGTTATAAACGAATCATTGCTGCCTGTGCTAAAGCGGGTTACCCTGAACCAAAATGGGAAGAATTAGGTACAGTATTGCGCGTGACATTTTTTCCACACCCCGAAACACAAAATCATATGAAGCTGGGTGCCGAAAATGGCACCCAGCTGGCACCCAGCTGGCACCCAGATAATTTAGTGGAATTTAAATTAAATGATGACATGATAAAATTGTTGAAGTTTTGTAAAGAACCAAAATTATTTTCTGAACTCATGCAATTCATGACTTGGAGCGATCGTACAAAATTTCGACGTAAGTTTCTTCATCCACTTATAAAAGAAAATCTTTTGGCTATGACGAATCCTGAAAAACCTAATAGTCCAAAACAGAAATATATGACAACAGAAATAGGCTTACTAAGAATTAGGCGATGAAATATCTAGAATGCGATCAAACATTAAAAGAATTATTACGTGCAGATCTTAGAAAAATGCCAATTGCGCTTTTTATGAAAAAGGTGAAGCCACTTTATGAGATTTATAAACATACAGCAATATGCTGGAAAAACAATAAAGTTCTATATAGGGCTCGAAAAATTGGAAAAAAAGATGAAATTCTTTTGAAAAAAGATTTAACCTATCCAGATCCTGAAAAAACAACCATAGCTTTAGGTAGAGCAAATTTTGAAAATAACCCAGTTTTTTATGCTAGTGGTACTGGAGCTGCAACATTATTTGAGCTTGGCTTAGAAATTGGTGACAAAGTTGTCATATCCACATGGCTCTTAAAAAAGAAAACATGGCTTTTTCCATTGGGTTACAACCAGAATTTTTTTGATAAACTTGGCTCAGGTAGAAAATGCCCTAATATTATTCCGCCGACACTCAGAATTGAAGAAAAATTAAATAAAAAAATCAGCGATTTCTTCTCTGATTTATTTACAAGAAAATGTCATGACTTTTATTTGCATACAGCTGGGATTGGCTTCATTATTTTTTAAAACAAGTGATGAGTGTGGAATAATGTTTCCGTCTATAGCCACCGATGGTAATTTTGAAAATGTAGCTTTAACAGCAAAAGCAGCTGATAATCTTGAGTTACAGCATGTTGATTTGTTTGAAGTGAGTGAGCTTTGTTATTATCAAAGTAGTACGCTGCTTCCATTAAATTATGCTGACTTATTTTTAAGTGATAATATTCAGTGGACTCATTCTTTACGTAGCGACCAAGCTTATTATCAAAAATTATTATGTTGATAATAATGGATATAAATGTAACTGTCAGAAATTTTGGATGCTTATAGGCTGATTTTTCTGATTTAGAGTAACTACATGATTAATATAATTAAAAACAGAAATTCTGAAAAAAACTACAAGTGCTTACTGGATATGTCTTCTCTAAATGCTCGTACGTTTTTATTTAAGCAAGAAAGCTATTGCTCTCTTGCATTGCCACCGTATTTTGTTTTTGACAAGTTAATAAACTCTATTGAGCAGGAAATTCAGAATAAGGATTTAAAAATTGTTGATTCTAAAAATTTCGATGATGTAAATCATGTCATATTAAACAATAAAGACGGTAAATATGCTTGGCGTCCATTCCAACTTATTCATCCAGTTCTTTATGTGTCTTTAGTTCATCAAATCACTAAAAAAGAAAACTGGGAAATTATCAATGAAAGATTTCGAAAATTTTCTAGTAATACAAAGATTGTTTGTTTTAGCTTGCCTGTTGAGTCTTTAGATTCAAACTCAGATAAAGCACAGCAAATTTTGTGTTGGTTGCATGAAGTAGAACAAAAATCCATTGAACTTGCCCTGGAATTTGAATATTTAATTAAAACTGATATTACAGACTGCTATAGTTCAATTTATACTCATTCAATAGCTTGGGCATTGCATGATAAAAGTTATGCAAAAGTAAAAGAGAATCGTCATAATATGACATTAATTGGAAATATTATTGATACTCATTTGCAAGGCATGTCATATGGGCAAACAAACGGTATTCCACAAGGTTCTGTGCTAATGGACTTTATTGCAGAAATTCTTCTTGGCTATTCTGACTTACAGTTATCAGAAAAAATTGAAGAAAATGGGATTAGTGATTATAAAATTATTCGTCATCGAGATGACTATCGTATTTTTATTAATAACCAGCAAGATGGAAAGAAAATTTTAAAGTTATTGTCCGATGTCCTTTCTGATTTGGGGTTAAAGCTTAATAACAATAAAACAGAGATCAATGATCAAGTTATAGTCGGTGCAATTAAACAGGATAAATTATATTGTATTTCACAAAAAATTCTCCATAAAAACCTGCAAACGCATATATTGGCAATTTATGAGTTTGCCAGAACATATAATAATTCTGGAAGCTTGATTAAAATGCTAAACGTTTATCATAAAAAAATAAAAAGCATTGAAGATATTGCAAGACAAGACTTGATATCTATTATTAGTATATTAGTGGATATTGCTTTTAATAATCCTAGAACTTATCCAATTGCCATGGCAATTTTTTCTGATCTTATTAAATTTTATAAGGATGAAGAAGAGAAATTGGAAATTATAAAAAAGGTTCAAGCTAGATTCAGAAAAATACCTAATACAGAATATTTAGAAATTTGGCTTCAAAGAATAACTTTTCCGGCGAAACTAAGAGTACCTTATGAAAACAAGCTATCAAAATTGGTTGAGGGTAAGAATGCCATAATATGGAATAGTGAATGGTTGAAAGATATTAAACTAAAAACAATAATTAAAAACTGCGATATAATTGATAAAGTAAAATTGAACGAATTAACTCCCATTATTGAAAATGAAGAGATCAGCTTATTTTGCTCACAAAATTGGGAGTCATGATTTCTCCACGCAACTTTTTAAATCCAATAAATTCTCATACTGGATATCAAAGTAGTCTGCGACGCAGAAAGCGTAACGCATCTTGCGTCACAGCAAAGTTTGTCTGCATTTGGTCAAAAAATCAAACTTAATCCAGATGAAAAGACTCATGAAGAAACCATCATGAAACTTCTAATGAGTCTAGATGAAGCAGCAAAATCAATTAACAAACGTGTTATTTTTTTTATTGATGAGTTTCAGCAAATTGCGACGTTAGATGAGTCACATTCATTGGAAGCGAGGGCTCGTCGTAGACCCACTATCGATCAATGGACAAACGAGATTGGCCGACTTCAATTAAAGTTAATCTCAACAGCGTATTTAGAAAAGAATTGACAGAGAAGCGGTTGAGCAAAAATTGCAATTGCTTTAGGGAATGAGTAGACTTGTAAAACTAATAGAATTAGGCAGAGAAAGATGGCTTTAAATGAATTTTTATTGGGAAAACTGCTTGCTGCTCAGGTGGTGAAGTCTCCTCCAGAAACAGTTTTTGAGGAGATTGAATTTAGTGTTTATTCTCAGTTCGGAGAGGATGGAATTCTCCAATTTATCACTCATCATTTAAAAGATGTGATAGAAAATAAAATTTTCATTGAAATAGGTGTTCAAAATTATACGGAAGCCAATACTCGTTTTCTTCTTGAAAATAATTATTGGCGAGGTATCCTGATTGATTGTAATCATGCTGACATTCAATCAATTAAAGCAAGTCATTGTTATTGGAAAAATAATCTTTTTGCGCAAACGGCATTAGTAACTCGTGAAAATATTAATAATCTCATTGTAGATTTAAAACTTCCAGAAGAGATAGGCATTTTTTCATTGGATATTGATGGAAATGATTATTGGGTATTAGAAGCAATGACCGTTATTCGGCCGAGCATTATTATAGTAGAATATAATAGTTTTTTAGGTTCCACTATGCCCGTTTCTATACCATATAAACCTGATTTTATATGGCAGAAATCACATCCTAACTCTTATTTTGGTGCCTCGTTAGCTGCTTTTTGTCATTTATTGCAAAAACGAGGTTATTCATTACTTGGCTGTACAAAAGCTGGTAATAATGCTTTCTTTGTGCGAAATGATATTAACCAACATAAACTTCCTTCTCTTTCTTGTTCAGAAGGCTATCAAAAAGCTTTATTTGGAGACTCTTTTTCTACAAATCCAGATAAATTTGAAGTGGTTTCCCAACGTTTAAATTATCATCAATTTATCAATGTAGAAAAGAATGAGCGCGTAAGGTTTATAAATCAAGACTTTTCTACGCAATTTAATCATATGGAAGATTTTATGAGTGGAGATGATGAAGACTTTCTTACCAATGCTTATCGTTATCTTTTATGTCGAGAACCCGATATTTTTGGATTCCGGGAACATCTTTTTCAGATGAAACAAGGCGTGTCCCGAGAAGCAATTTTGCGGGCAATTCATTTTTCTGATGAAGGAATACAAATGAATATTAAAATAGAGGGATTCTAAAGAAGAAACATTTTTTTCAGATTTATAGCATGACATTTAGTGGTTTATTCAGAAGAAAGAGTGTTCTAGTTGACATAAAACCATCTCCGTTATAGATTCTGTACATGATAAAATTGATTAATAGGTAAAACTACGTGACAAAATTGACAATAAGCCCTGCGTGGAAAAACTTAGCATTGCATCGAGAGGAAATAAGTAATTTAAAGAGTCAGCCAAATGAGCCTCTTTTTTCTCTATCAACGGATGCTTTGTCAATGGATTGTTTTTATCAAAAAGCTACACTTCAAACCAAACAATATCTTATTGAACTGGCTAAGCAAGCGTGTTTGCCTGAGCGTATTGAAGATTTATTTCAGGGAAAACCGTTGAACATAAGTGAGAAAAGGGCAGCATTACATACTGCTTTGAGAGATACGGAAAATCTTCGTCCAGAAATTAAAAATTGTTTAGATAGAATGCGTCAGATGAGTGAAAAAATTCGCTCTAAAAGTTGGATTGGCTATACGGGGAAACCCATTCAAAGCATTTTGCACATTGGTATTGGCGGCTCTGATTTGAGTCAACGGTTAACAGTAAGTGCATTAAAAAAGTATAGAGACTCTGATATAGATATTCATTTTGTTGCCAATATTGATCCCGAAGAAATAGATGATACACTACTCGATCTAAATCCAGAGACAACATTAGTTATTGTGGCATCAAAGTCTTTTTCTACAAAAGAAACACAGATGAACTTTGAAAAAGCAATGAAATGGTTGTCTCATCCGGAAGCAATATCTTGCCAGGTAATCGCCGTTACTGCCTGTGCGGAAAAAGCTTTGCACTATAATCTTAGTTCTGAAAATATTTTACCTATTTGGGATTGGGTAGGAGGACGTTATTCTATTTGGTCTGCCATGGGATTCGTGCTAATGATAGCTATCGGCTATGAGCATTTTATACAATTTCTTAAAGGTGCCCATGCTATGGACGACCATTTTCGAGCAACACCGTTTGAAAATAATATTCCTGTTATGTTAGCTTTAATGGGTATTTGGAGCATTAATTTTTTTCATTGCCAAACAAAGGCGATCATCCCCTATTCTCATCAGTTGACCCATCTGTTAGCTCATCTTCAACAGTTGGAAATGGAAAGTAATGGCAAATCCAAGACAATTTTAGGTGAACAGGTGGATTATGCTACAGGTTCTATTCTCTGGGGAGGAGTAGGTTGCAATTCACAGCACTCATTTCACCAACTTTTACATCAAGGTACTCATTTATTACCTATAGATTTTATTACCATTGAGAATAATGATAATTTTTCTTCGCATTGGTTAAGAGTGAATTGTTTAGCGCAAATTCAAGCGATACTCAAAAATAGCCAGTCTTTTATCCATCTTATTAATTTAAAAGCACTTACCCCCTATACATTAGGTTCATTAATGGCACTATATGAACATAAAGTTTTTGTTCAGAGCCAAGTATGGCAAATTAATCCCTTTGATCAACCGGGAGTAGAACTAGGAAAAGGATTAGCTCATAAGGTTTTAGAGTACTTACCTTTTACAGATTAGATAGCTCTCTTTGTCCTTCCATTGAAAAAATAAATTAAAGCAGGTACATTAAGAGAAATTATTAGGATAGTATGGTACTTGTATATTGCTATGACATTTTCTTTATTGAGTGAAAGTTATAAAGGGCGGCGTGTTTTGGTCACCGGACACACTGGTTTTAAAGGAAGCTGGCTTTGTGCTTGGTTAAAACAATTGGGTGCCGAGGTTTCAGGAGTATCTTTACCTCCTTCCCCTCATCGGCGTAACTTGTTTACGGTCGCCCATATTGATAACGGTATAAATTCTTTTTTTCAAGACATTAATCATTATCCAGCATTAAAAAAAATTGTTGACGAAGTACAACCAGAAATTATTTTTCATTTGGCTGCCCAAGCATTAGTAAGATATTCTTATCGTGAACCATTGGAAACTTATATGACGAATGTGGTGGGAACAGCAAATGTTTTAGAGGCTGCACGTCATACACCATCGGTTAAAGCTATTGTGGCAGTTACAACCGATAAGTGTTATCAGAATAACGAATGGGTTTGGGGCTATCGAGAAACGGATGCTTTAGGTGGGAAAGACCCTTATAGTGCCAGCAAAGCTTGTTCAGAGTTAGTTATTTCTTCTTATCGAGATAGTTTGTTACCGCTTGCTGAACGGCCTATTTATTTAGCAAGTGCTCGTGGTGGTAATGTTATTGGTGGGGGAGATTGGGCTGAAGAACGTTTGATTCCGGATATTATCCAATCTTTATGCGAGAAAAAAACCATAGTGTTACGTAATCCCTCCGCGACAAGGCCTTGGCAACATGTACTTGAATTATTGCGCGGGTATTTAATGTTAGGTGCTCGTTTGAATACGGATGAAGGTGCAAAATTTGCTTCTGCGTGGAATTTTGGTCCTGCCAGTGAGAATGTTATTACTGTAGAAGTTCTGGTTAAACAATTAGCCGAATTGTGGGGGGAGCCTATTGAGATTCAGGTTACTCCAGAACAATGGCATGAATCCCATTTTTTAAGATTGGATGCTTCTAAAGCAGAGTCATCTTTATATTGGCATCCTGCGTTAAATATAAAAGAAACACTTTCTTTAACAGCAGAATGGTATAGCGCTTATCATAAAAATCCTGAAAAAGCCCGAGATCTAGTCGATCGTCAAATTGCGGAGTACCAATGGACATAACCAAGATATACTCACATAATGTGTTAGTGACAGGAGCAACGGGATTTATTGGGAGAGCACTCGTAAATTATTTACTTCAGGCGGGAGCTCGTGTTACTTGTTTAGTTAGGGCTCATTCTTTACCACAATTTCCTGAAAATAAATCGCTTTCACTCTTAGTAGTTGATAGCTTTACGCCAGAAAATGTTCGCTTAGTATTGGCAAAGAAATCGTTTGAGTATGTTTTTCATCTAGCGGCTTATGGCGTAAATCCTCAGCAAGTTGAACCTTTAGAAATGTTACACAGCAATGTTGATGCAACTATAGCTTTGTTGGCAGAAGCAAAAAATTGGCCTTTAAAAGGTTTTATTTATACTGGTTCGTGTGCAGAATATGGTGTGATTCCTCAGTCACAATTGGTAGATGAAGACCATGTATTAAAACCTGTTACGTTATATGGTGCTTCAAAAGCAGCCGCAGGTACATATGCTCTAGCATTTGCGTCACAGTATCAATTACCTTTTGTATATCTTCGTTTATTTGGGGTATATGGTCCCGGAGAAGCGCAATATAGACTTATGCCTTATTTAATTGACTTATTAAGCAAAAAACAGTCTGTAGATCTTAGCCCTGGCAATCAAGTACGTGATTTTCTGTACATTGATGATGTTATTCAGGCTTTAATAACAGCAGCTCTTCTTCAAAATAATTTAACCCAAAGAATTTATAATATTTGTAGTAGTATTCCGGTCACCATTCGTGAGATAGCGCAATCCATTGCACAAACGATGGAATGTGATGCTTCTTTATTAAAATTTGGTGAGAGAGACTACCGACCAGGTGAAGTCATGTGGTTAGTGGGTAAGAATGAAGCTTTTAAGCGTGATACACAATGGCACTCTTGCGTTAATTTAACGCAAGGAATGAGTAAAATGATTGATGCACGCGCAACAGTATAAAAAATTGGTGAGGTACAATAATGTCGAAACAGCCGTTAATTTCAATTTGTGTGCCAGTGTATAACGAACAAGATAATTTGGAACCGCTTTATCAGCGTCTATGTGAGGTTTTTGATAAAGAGACTCAATATTCTTTTGAATTATTATTTACTGATAATCATAGTGAAGATCAAACCTTTGAACGTTTAATTCAAATGGCTAAACAGGATAAACGTATTCGTGTTTTACGATTTTCTCGTAATTTTGGATTTCAGCCTTCCATCATGACTAATTTTTTAAACGCAAAAGGAGAAGCGGCTATTCAATTAGATTGTGATTTACAAGATCCTCCAGAGCTCATTCATGAGTTTTTACGTCATTGGGAGGAGGGATATAAAGTGGTCTATGGTGTGCGCCGCACTCGACCGGAAGTATGGTGGTTGCATGCCTTAAGAAGATGTTACTATCGTATGATTGATTTTATTAGTGAAGATCATTTACCCCACGATGCGGGTGATTTTCGTCTGATTGATCGCGCAATTATTGAATTATTACGACGAAATAAAGATAAACGTCCTTATTTAAGAGGACTGATTGCTTCCATGGGATTTAAGCAAATTGGTATTCCTTATGATAGGGAAGCGCGTTTTTCAGGAAGAAGTAAATTTAATTTGCCGCGTCTTTTTTCTTTAGCGTTTGATGGGATTTTACAGCATTCAACTATGCCCTTGCGTATTGCTTCCTATGTAGGCATTACTGCCTTTATATTGGCATTTTTAGGAGCCCTCTACTATATTACCATGCGTTTATTCTTTCAAACGCATTGGCCTGTTGGTTTAGCAAGTAGCAGTGTGCTCTTATTGCTTTCAATAGGCATGAATGGTATATTTTTGGGCATTATTGGTGAGTACGTTGGTCGCATTTATAAAAATATGAAAAATGAACCATTAACAATTATTGATCAAACTATTTCCCATACTGAATTGGATGTTGATTCTTACGATAAAAAAGGTAGTTAAGTAATGAAAGCAGTTATTTTAGCCGGTGGTTTTGGCACGCGTTTAGCTGAAGAGACGCATAGCCGACCTAAACCCATGATTGAAATTGGTGGTAAGCCTTTACTATGGCATATTATGAAAATATATAGTGCTCATGGTATCAATGATTTTGTGATATGTTTAGGATATATGGGATATTATATCAAAGAATATTTTTCAAATTATTTTTTACATACATCGGATGTAACGATTGATTTACGTAATAACAGTATAGACGTGCATCATAATACGTCTGAACCATGGAAAATTTCTCTTATTGATACAGGTGAAAACTCTATGACGGGCGGACGTATTAAACGTATTGCCCCTTATATTAATGAAGATACTTTTTTATTAACTTATGGTGATGGCGTTTCAGACGTTAACATCCGGGAAAGTATTGATTTTCATTTATCGCACGGGAAAGCTGCAACGATGACAACAGTACAACCACCTGGACGTTTTGGCGTGATTGATATTGATGAAACTAGTCATATTAACGCTTTTAAAGAGAAACCAACGAATGGCGGTTGGATTAATGGTGGTTTTTTTGTCTTGAATAAATCTATTTTTGATTATATTGATGGTGATGATTCGACATGGGAACGAGAGCCTTTAGAAAAATTAGCGTCAGATAATCAATTAGTAGCCTACCATCATAATGGTCATTGGCAGCCAGTCGATACGCTGAGAGAAAAGATGCTACTTGAAAAACTTTGGCAAGAAGGAAAGGCACCATGGAAGAAGTGGTAGTTTCTTCGAGACCAGCAGTAAAGAAAAAATACTTACAATTATTATTGAGCTATGGCGTTACTGCTATTTTTGTTTACTTTTTAATTAAAAATATTGATGTTCATCATTTAGTTGCTAATTTAGCCAATATTTCACTTCCTTTTTTATTAATGGGATTAGGGGCATTAGTATTGGCTTATTTGGCGCGATCTATTCGATGGGGCTTGATGTTGCAAGCATTAAATAAAGACGTAAAACTATCTCATTGCATTGCGCCTTTTGTGGTAAGTATGGCTGTTAACAATATTTTGCCTCTCCGAGCGGGTGATTTTATGCGTCTTTTTGGTTTTAAATCATTGCATCATTTGACGCCTGCTGAAGTATTAAGCACCTTAATGCTAGAAAGACTACTCGATCTTCTGATGGTTCTTAGTCTTTTTTTTATTTCCTTACCGTGGGTTACGTTACATACTATTCCACCTCATTTTGTTCATAGTATTCAGCTATTAACATTATTTTCTGCTTTATTATTACTCATTTTAATAGGCATGCCCAACTATTCAAAACGGGTTCTTAACAAGGTAGGACAAATTAACTTTATTAAAAGTAAAGCCATTGGCCAAAAATTATTAGACTATATTCATCGATTCATAGACTCCATTCAATTGATTCGTTCAACTCGTCTCTTTTTTACGTTAGTTGGCCTAAGTATTTTGGCTTGGGCGTGTGAAGGGAGCATTTATCTTGTTAGTGCTTTCGCTTGTGGTTACAAAGCGGCCTGGATTGGCCCCTATTTTGCTTCAACATTGGGAACGTTATCAACGTTAATCCCAAGTTCTCCTGGTTATATTGGTACATTTGATTATTTTACAATGCTTGGCTTTCAAGCTTTTGGTGTCGCTCAACAAACTGGAACAACAATAGCTGTCTTAGTCCACATGATCTTATGGTTACCCGTAACTATCGTTGGCATTATTTTTTATTTTACAAACCGTTCTTGTAGGCTTACATCATGAAAGAAACAAAAAAAGATATGAATCCTGTAGTTATTATTGGGGCAGGTTTTTCGGGTTTATCGGCTGCTTTGACCTTAACTGAGGCAGGTATTCCTGTTGTTGTTTTTGAAAAAGATGCACAAGTAGGCGGGTTGGCCAGTACCTTTGATGTTAACGGATACCAACTGGAAAAATTTTATCATCATTGGTTTACCAATGATGTTTTTATTACGAAAACAGTCGAAAAATTGAATTTGCAGGATAATATGTTAAAACGCCCAACGCGGACCGGCATGTATTATGCTAATCAATTTTTTCGTTTAAGTAGTCCTTTGGATGTTTTAAAATTTACTCCATTGGGCTTTATCGATAGGTTACGCTTAGGTTGGTTAGTATTTCAAGTCCGTCAAGTTAAAGATTGGAAACAGTTAGAGTCGTTAACGGTGAAAGAATGGCTTATTCAGCTCTGTGGGAAAAAAGTTTACGAAGTGGTTTGGGAGCCTTTACTGCTAGGCAAGTTTGGTATTTACGCAGAAGACATTTCGGCAGTGTGGTACTGGAAAAAATTAGTCTTACGTGGTAGTAGCCGTGGAAAAGGCGGTGCTGAAATGTTAGCCTATTATAAAGGTGGTTTTGCCGCGCTTGCCAATGCGATGGCAGATGCGATTACGCAGAAGGGCGGACAAATTCATCTTAACACGCCTGTGCTGAGTATTACCTCTGAAAATAACAACGTAAAGACCGTAAAAACTGAAAATAATGAAATTCATGCTAGCCAAGTCATTGCGACCACAGCATTTCCTATTACGGCTGATATTATTCAAGCACACGTTTCAAATGAATATACAGAAAAGCTAAGACGCATTCGTTATTTAGCCAATCTATGCTTAGTTTTAGAACTAGATAGAAGTCTTTCTGAAACCTACTGGCTTAATGTAAATGATCCTTCTTTTCCATTTGTGGGTGTTATTGAACATACGAATTTTGAACCGCCAGAATCTTATGGTGGCCGTCATATTGTTTATTTATCTAAATACCTGCCTGCGTCAGATGCATTATATTCACAAACGTCAGAAGAAGTTTTAGCTTATGCATTACCGCATATAAAGCGTATGTTTCCGCATTTTTCTGAGGAATGGGTTAAAGGCTTCCATGTTTGGCGTGCCGATTATGCCCAACCGATTGTAGAAAAACACTACTCTCAAATGGTCCCGGCGGTTGAAACACCTTTGGCGAATTTGCATCTTTGCTCTATGGCACAAATTTACCCCGAAGATCGTGGCACTAATTATGCCATTCGTGAAGGGGCTGCTATTGCTGAAAAAATACTCACGTGTGCTGATTATACTCAAAGCAATTGAATTTTAGGGCGGCGCAAATCGAAGCCAGCACCAACGTGTACAAATAGTACATAAGAATGCGAGCGAGATTTGCAACAAAACCGACAACTCAAGTGCGAAGAGTATATACCAACCATATAGGATTATTTATTTTCAGGACATACCCAGGAAGGGTGGGCAATTTATTTGGGTTAGAGCAGTCTAAAATTAACGCATTAGCAGGGCAGCCAGGCGTAATAGCTATGACATCATAGGAATGTTTTTCAAGTTTCCGGTAGAGGTTATCCAAACTATCCACTAACGTAACATTTTTGCTATGATGTTCTCCAAAGAAGGGCACGACGACTGCATTGACGTTATTGAAAACAAGGACGTTTTTGATATATGGTGAATTATAATTAAGGAAAGAAAGTCCCTCGGGTCCATCCCATAAGTAAGGATTAAAGGCTACTTTACGTTGCATTTCAACTTGTTGCATGCTTGTTTGAAAAGAAACTGGCATTCGTTCACCTGTATCACGCAGGCTAAAAAACATATTTATACTAATAAGACATACCCATACAAGGGAAATTAGAGTAGTATTTTTCCCTTCTTTCAGTTGCGACACAGACTTTGCAAATAAAAAAGCCACAAAAAAAAAGCAAAAAGGAGCGAAATAACGAAAAGACCAGGGATACCATGGAAAATTTAGTAGCAAAAATAAAAGGACAATTGCCAAAAGAGTCATTGCGACAATTTGAGATTGAGACAAAGAATGCTTATTTCTTCTATTGGACCATATACCTACCATTATTGATGCAGCAAGTGCAAAACCAAGATACCCTAATCCCATATTCAAGCTGAACGTAGAGAATTTCCACTGATTATAAAAAAGATCAAAAAAAGATTGAAAAATTCCTAGCAAATTGGGAAAAAAATTATGAAAGCTAAACTGAAATGATTCAATATGTTTTAATGGATTTCCATAATGATAAATGTTCACAATGTAACGTGCATTGGCAATAACGATAAGAATGATGGCCATACACAAAATCTTAATCCTAAAGAATTTATGTTGCTTCTGTGTAATGAAGGAAAAAGTAACTTGTATTAATAAAAGACCGGCAAGAGGTAAAGCCAAAATTTTACTTCCACAGGCTAAAGAGAGAGCGGCTACAGCAAAGAGATAATTAAGGGTTTTATTGGCATTTGTATAAAAATTCAACACAAAACCAAACCCTGCGCTAAGAGTGGCTACCATTAGTAAGTCGCCTTTTACAGTGGTGGCTAATCCAAGCCAAACAGGGGCACTTGCTAAAATTAAACCGCCTAAAAGCGTAAAAAATTTGGGGGTATTAAAATTTTCTAATAACCAGGCATAACTTAAACATAAAAGAAGCCAAATTTCCACATTACCAAACGAAGAGGCTTGATCATTATTGGCGGCTACAAGATAAAAGAGTGCATTTAATTCGCCATTCCATTCATTACTAAATATATTGAAGGCTAAAGTGGGTTGTAGAACAAAAACGGAATGAGCGTGAGCATAGAATAAAATGCGGGTTAATTCATATACAAGAGAATCCCAGGTGGTATCAAAGAAGTATATACTTCGATAAGCGAGAAAGATAAAAATACCAGTAATAACAATGAAAGCAAGTTTAGCGCTGTTGCTATTAAACTCTAGATAGGCAGATATATTTGCTGGTTGGTAATGTTTATTTTTTTCCTTTATTGCGTGAATAATAACCGCGATTATTAAAAAAAAATTTAAGCCAATCATGCTAATCCATAGTTGGATTGTTCCTAAAGCCTGAAAAGTAGAGAGAATAAATATTTGCAGGAATAAGAAAAGCTCAACAAAACACCAAGCACCTATGATGCTGCCTAAAACTTGGTTATATTTTTTCTCAAGAAAATAAGTAACGCAGCCTACAGCAGAAACTTTACATAGAAAGGCAAGAAATAATAGGCAGGCAAATTGGCTCATGAAACGGGCTCATTAGGTTGAAATAGATTAGTACTCGTTGTCACCGTTGCGGCAACGTTGAAATGAAGTTTTGCTTTGGGATTTTTGGATAAAGCATCAAAAAACTCTATAACCTGTTGTTGATCGTGGTGAGGTAAGTAAGCGCCTTCCCTAACAAGATTAAAGTTCATATAGACTAAATGCCCACCTAACGCCGCTTGCTCTTGTGCCGTGTCTAAAAATAATATTTTTGCATCAAAAGGTAGGTGTCTCATTTTAGCGAGGAAATATTCATTGTCGAGATTACGTGGAAGATAAGCTGTTGAAATGAAGTATCCTGTTAAGAGTATACTGAGCAAAATTGAATACAAACAAGGCAACCCTAAAAAAAACCATTGGCCTATATAAGTTTTTTCTTTAAGTTTAGTCCAGCACCATACAAACCCTGCAGTAGCAAGAGGAACCAACATGATACGCAAGAAAAATGAATTCTTTATCTGAATATCGAGATTAGAAATAAAGAAACTACACAAGGAAACAAAGATAAGTAATGCATAAGTGAGGTAGGCAAAGCGAGAAGTACTGATACTTTTCCTATTTGAGTTCAATGAATGTGAGTCTATTTCATTTTGCTTTCTTAGATAAAAGTATGCAAAAAAACTAAAAAAGATAATAGGCCCACCACTGAGCAGTAGGTATCCAAGTGTTTTCCAGGAGGGAAAAATTGGGGTAAAGCCAATATCTCCACGCGTTGCGAACACAGATTCTAGGAAAAAGGGAAGTGTTATGAGAATGAATAGGAGTAAAATGATAAAAAGCCCTTTTCTTTTTTGAAAAGAAGAAAGCCAGTCATAACCTAGAAAAGCTAGCAAGAAAACAAATGAAAGGGGGGCAATAATATAACAAGATAAAATTGAACTGGATAATAAAATAATTATCATGAGCCGAGAAGAAAATGTATAGGCTGTTCTAGCAAAAATTAACCAGCAAGAGAGTAAACAAATAATACTAAAAGTATGAGGAGGAAGAAAAATAGCGGAAGTAATCGGATCATCCATCCACAATTCAGACGAGAGTTGGAATTGAGTCATGAAGCCTACAGGAGCATCTGTATGCGTGATGAAGGCAGTATATCCATTGATAAAAGTAGCGAATAAAAGGCCTACAACATAGAAGCGTTTAGGAATTTTCCATTGCATCATTAACATTTCTAATAAACTTAATGTTTGCCATGTTATCCAAACAACTGAAAAAGCGATCAAAAAAGGTGGGCCAGAAGAAGTAGACTGCAATAACCGAGTGATTACACCTAAGGGTAGATAAAAAAAGATATAATAAGCAAAAGTGAAATTTGGGAAATAAGGGTTGGGCGTAGGCCAGGATTGAGCGTGCGCTGCTGAAATAACTGCTGAAATGTGTTTGGGTAAATCAAATATAGAAGGTAAAAGATAATTTTTAGTGAGAGTCAATAACATAGGGCCATAAATAACAGCCACAATACCCGTAAAAGCAAGTTTAACCAGAAGCGCAGAAGTAATATTTATATGGAAAGAAAAACGAAGTGGTTGTTGTTTAATGTTATTTATGACGGCAATTAATGAAAAAATACACGCGAGAAGGGCACCGTAATACAGGCTATTGAATAACGCAAGAGAAATCAAACATAATAAAGAAGTGAATGCATACCCAAAAATGTACTCTAGCGCATTAGGAAAAAGGGATGTTCTTTCATTCCTCGAACTAATGGCTAAATTGTCGAGTTTCCGAAGAGGTCTATTAAATATAGTAGAAGAAACAAAAAAACGTGCTATATAAGCTGACGTGAAAAACAAATGAATAAAGAAAATTAAGCCCAAAAATAACATCATCATTATACTGTTTTAACTTTTAATAATAACGCCAGCTGGCAAAATACGAGTGTTTAATTGACCACTTTCTCGAGGTAAAAGTACGAGATGAGGTGTTGTCAATTGCACAAATTGATACTGTTCTTCCAGCCAAGGATAAATATAGCCATCTCTACGCCAATCAGCAATAATTGGGTGAGGATACAAAAAGTATGCCAACATTTCACTATGTTTATAGAGAGAATCATTCAATTGAACTTCTACAGGCTCATTAGGAGGAGAAATTTGGTCAACTAGTTCAGATAACTGTTCATAAGCGTCAAAAGGATGACTAGAGAAAGTAAATTGTTGTATAGGAGTAATTTTAGCCTGTAAAATATTTTTATGAATGGGCGCTAATAGAATAAGAAGAACCATTAAAAAAACTACTGCGAAAGATTTTGCTCGAATCAAAGTAAACATTCCTGCAGCAATACCAATAGCAACCAATGGATACATCCAACCAACAATTTTAAACAGTGCCCACGTATGACCCCGTTCGGATGTCCAGGGATCGAAGGTAAAGAAAGTATAATAAATAATCAAAAGTGCAAATATAACAATACTTATTAACCAAACACTGGAGAAGCGAATATAATTTTTTATTTGCATGAATACGCCAATGAAAAATAAGGCTATTAATACTGAAGCAATATAAGTAAATCGAGTATAAGGTAATAAATCGAAACCAGGTTGTACTTCAATGCCCGCACCCATTGCAAAGAATTGAAAAACGGTGAAAGGGATATGCCACCCTACTACAGCGTGAAGTTGAGTAGGTAAAGCCAGAATCATGCGATAAATTTCAACGTTCGCAAAACAGGCTACCGTAATACAAAAGATACCTATTAAAGTAAAATATTTCCAGAAAGTTTTTTGGCGAATGATTTGGGGCAAGCGGATAAGTGTAAATGACAAACCAAGAATAATTACTAATACAGGAAACATTTCACTGTATGAAGAAATAACAAAGGCGGTGGATAACCCCAATAGAAACGTCAATTTTTTTTCATGGGTATATTCTTCACATTTAAATTTTGCTGTGGGCATATACGCGTGGGTTCTGAGCACTTTAGCAAGCAGCGATAATGTGAAAATAAAGAAAGCGGTACCCATTTGTTGAGGGAAGAAACCCATGAGGCTAGCATAATGAGGAGAGTTGAGGGACACCGCTACAATGAATGCCCCGCTCCAGGCAAAAAATCGAGGCAGTCGCACGAGCCAGCGACATCCTAAATAAACAGCTAATACATTTAAAATCATCGTCCAAGCAATAACTGTAGGATAAATTTCATAAGCGCGTTTGGTAAAGGTAATCGCTTGGGCAAAAGACAGAAAAAAATTGGCTCCCATGCGAAAACCCATCTTTTGATATAACTCTGGTTGGGTTAATAATGGAAAATAAGCCCCAGGATTAGCAGGTTCAGAAAAAGGATGATCATACAGATAATCTGAAATACTGATATAAGTAAACGTATCATTGTAAGGATCATAAGCATGATAAAGATAAAGGGATAAGAGAATGAAAAGGGCGCTTAAAGCACTTGCAAAAACTAAAGCACCAGAATAAGAATTTTTGAGTCGTAATAGTGTTGTTTGAGTGTAGTAATAACGTTCTTTGTAAAAAAATGTCCAGGCAAAAAAGAGTAAAGAGCATATAAGTAAGAAAAAACTGGAATAATGACTAGGAATACCCAAATAAGATAAAATTCCTATGAATAACATAAGTATTCCTGTCCCTAATATGGAACAGGTAGCCAGTTGCTCAGGCCCCCTTAAATTTTTTTTGTAGTCTGAGAGGGCTTGTAGAATACTCCAACCCGTTATTGTGGTAACAAAAGCGATAAGTAAAAGTGCTGACCATGAACCCAGGAACCACATACAAAACCTACAATAGTAAAAAGGATTGATTATCGTTAAATTACAAGTTTATTGTCAAGATAACTTAATAATGTTTTTAACCCAACTTTTCAGCGTGGTTCGCAATGATGATGATATTCCCTTATTCCATCGTAATGAAGCATACGTAACCGTCATAATAAGAAACATTAAAAACAATCTTTTTTGCTTGATAGACAATCCGTAGGAGTCAAGAAGAACGTGAGCATAATTTGAAAGCCAGCGATCTGGTGTTTGTCCTAGTGTTTTTTTCAGCATAGTATTAATTTCAGCATGGACGGCAACTCGTTGACCGAGGGTTTTTGTTTCCATGTACAATCGAGAACCGGCAAGTGTTAACGGTAAATGAGCAAACTTAGCGCCTTTTATGGACAATCGTAGCCAATATTCATAATCCATGCAATACCGCAGGCTATCATTTAATAAGCCATATTGGTCTACGGCTTTTTTTCGGAAGAAAACGGCTGGTTGAGAAATAAAACACACGGATTGAAGTCGTTCAAAATTCCAGGGCTCTGTGCAATAAGGTTCAAGAATATTGTCTTCTTTATCAATATGATTGGCTTTACCATAGATAATGTCTATTTCGGGGTGTTCGGTAAAATACTGAATGACACGTTCAAATGCTTTAGGATAATATATATCATCAGAATTCAGCCATCCAATAATATCTCCTTGCGCAATTTTTAAGCCTTTATTGACGGCATCAGTTTGTCCTTTATCTTTTTCAGACACCCAAGAAAGCTTATGCTCATATTTTTTTAAAATAGTAATAGTATTATCAGTGCTTCCGCCATCGAAGACATGGTATTCAATCGGTTGAGTTTCTTGTGTTAATACGCTTTGTATAGTTCGTTCAATAAATTCACCTTGATTATAAGAAGGGGTAATAATAGATAGCGTTAAAGACATAATCATTCAACCTGCTTGTGTAGAAGTAATGTTGTATCCATGAAATAGACAGCCTAAAATTCGGTTATCTTCCCCCATATTATGAGCAGAAGGTTGAAAGACATCTTGGATAGAAAGACGAAGATGTCCTTTTTTTGTTTTAAGTGGATGTTTAATGGTAAGGCTTTCGCCTTTTTGCAATGTATAATTTTTTATTTGTTTAGGAGCACGGCTATCAATAATACAAATATTAATTAAATCTTTTGGATGAAATTCTGGGCAGGAAAGCATTATCTCTGCCTGTCGTATTTCTTTTGATGCCTTATAACTTAAGGATATTATTTCACTTGTCCAGTTATCCTCAAAAACACCTTGAATAGCAGAATGATATTGTTTAGTGTAAATTGCTTTTTGAAAAAGATGGTGATACGCGGCTGCCATTTTTTCAATTTGAAGATAATCCTGCGCATATTTATAAGCTAAAAGTATGCGCGAATCAAATGTGTCTAAATGCTGATCCACCTGATAAATAGCATTAAAAATTTCATGCAACTTAGTTGGATCAAAATAGAAAACAGCATTTTTCCCTACTTCAGGTATACTCCCTTTATTGCTACATATGATTGGTTTGCCTGCTAACATAGCTTCTACTATTGGAATACCAAAGCCTTCATATAAAGAAGGAAAAACTAATGCTCGACAAGAAAAGAAAAGTCCAGAAAGAACATTGAAAGGAATATAACCTGGGAAAATAATACGTGAAGATAATCCTATTTTTTCGACGGCGTAGATTAAGTCCTTTTGATTTTCACTGGGTGCACCAGTACAAACTAACTTTAAAGTTGAATGAGGGTATTGGTGACAATATCTTGCAAAGGCGGTTAACAATATTTTGTGATTTTTGTGTTTCCAAAAGTTAGCCGGATAAAGTAAAAAATTTTCCTGTTGTAAATTGTACTGAGTTAACATTTGGGTGATATTGCAATTATGTAACTGGGCGTACTCTGGAGGAAGATGAATAGGGATAGTGACCACTTTTTCCGGATCTAGGGGGGTTGGACTATTTTTTAAAACCGAATGTCGCGTAAATTCAGAAATACATACTAAATAGGATGCGGATTGAGATGCATTTTGAAAAGACATATTCCGATGGTATTGATCCTCCGATGAGAAAAAATAGGGACAATCTAGGTACTGAAGATCATAAATAATACTTACAATAGGAATACCTTTTGTACCATAAAAAGGAGCGGTAAAAGGACAAAATAAAAGATCAGCCTTTAATTCCCCAAGTAAGGTTTGATTATAATTGCCGCAAAAGAGTTTGTTTTTGAATTTTTTCCATGATTCTTTAAGAAAAACAACATTTTTTTGTCTTCTTAATACACAAATCCGGCGGATATTAAAGGAGTCAAGAGTTGCAAGCTCTTGATGAGAGCTGCTCGCAGTTAGTAGTATGAAATTATCAGTCGGTGATATTTTTGCAAGGGATTTAATTAAGGATAAAACCATTAACTTTGCGCCGCCATTTTCTCCGCCGGGTAATACTGGTGTTAAATCAATGATAATATTTGCCATATAAATTAAGAGTTCCCAGATATTGATTGAATAATTTTTAAACGTTCTGCCCGATCCTGCTCTGATTCGTTGAGCCATGCTGTCAGCTGTTCTATTTGCTGAAACCGGGCATGGTTGTCTTTTTCTAATGCTTTAATATTCTCTGATAGTTCTTGATTAGCCTTTAGCCGTTCTGCCCGATCCTGTTCAGATTCTCTGAGAGTGTTTTTCAATTGCTCTATTTGTTGAAACCGGGCAAGGTTTTCTTTTTCTAATGCTTTAATATTTTCTGATAGTTCTTGATTCATCTTTAGACGTTCTGCTCGATCATGTTCAGATTCTTTGAGAGTGTTTTTCAGTTGCTCTATTTGCTGAAACCGGGCATGGTTGTCTTTTTCTAATGCTTTAATGTTTTCTGATAGTTCTTGATTAGCCTTTAGCCGTTCTGTCCGATCGTGTTCAGATTCTTTGAGAGTGTTTTTCAATTGCTCTATTTGCTGAAAACGAGCATGGTTGTCTTTTTCTAATGCTTTAATGTTTTCTGATAGTTCTTGATTAGCCTTTAGCCGTTCTGTCCGATCGTGTTCTGATTCTCTGAGTGTATTTTTCAATTGCTCTATTTGTTGTAAATGAGCGGCATTTTCTTTTTCTAGGGTTTTAATATTGTCCAATAATAGGTGATTATGTGACGGTTCACTCACTAATTCTTTTTCTTTGAGCCATGTTGTAAGTTGCTCTATTTGTTGGAAACGAGCAAAACTTTCTTTTTCTAATGCTTCTATTTGACTCCTTGCATCTAATATAGCAGTAATAAATCTTGCTGAAGGAGAAGCGAAAAGGGTTGAGTCAATATTATCAGGTGAGTTGGGTGCAAAAGGTGTCGCACTAGCTATAAAAAACATATCATAATGCGAAAAAATAGCGGGTTCAAATATAAAATGAGTAATTCCTAATTCACGAAGCAGTGTTTGAGCGGATTGTTGATTAAATAAATACAAATGTTCGTCAGGTATTTTTAAATGAGAAAGAAAAGGATGCTGGGCTTTTTCTAGATCTTCATAAGTAAGTTCTTGCGGATAAGAGGGCATTTGAATAAATAACAGTCCATCTTGTTTTAATGCTTTTACACAAGCTGCCAGGGTTGCTTTAGGATTAGGAAGATGTTCCACCACATCCATAAGAACGATAACATCTAATGATTCTGGTTCTATTTGTTGTGTTTCAACAGGTCCTGTAAAAATAGGGATATTTAGCGATTTTTTTGCCAAATCCACTATCCATGGACTAAGTTCGAGACCACTGGCCTCATACCCCATAGCGCGCATCATAGCAACAAATCCACCATGGGCACATCCTACCTCTAGTACACGAGCAGGGGGCAGTTTGTATTTTAATAAAAAGGATAACCAATAAGCACAACGTTCTGGTAAATCCTTTCGAAGACGTTGAATGATATCTGGTTGCACTAAATCATCGGTTTGATGCTGTAACCAGTAGTTTTTACCATAAAAATTTTTTTCATCGTCTTTTACTTGCAGGTTTTCATCAGATAATCCTTTTTGAGAGATGAGTGTATGGCAGGATTCACATATAGAATAATCTTCAGTGAAAGAAACTAGGGAGCTATTTTTACACCAACAATTTCGTGTGACAAATTTTGACATGAATAAATTCTATTCCTTAAATGTTAAGTTGGACTTTTTCGTAAAGATCCAAAACCTTTTGGGCACTTTCGCGCCAAGAAAATTTTTTGGCTTGTTGAACTGCTTTTTGTGAAAGTTCCCAAAGTGTATCTTTTGCTTCAACACATTGTTTCATGGCATTTAGCAGTGAATCTATTTTTGTTGGTTCAATCAACAAAGCTGATTTACCGGTAATTTCTGGAATGGAACTTGTGTTAGAAGTAATAGTCGGTGCACCGCATGTCATTGCTTCCAATACTGGTAGGCCAAAACCTTCAAATAAAGAAGGGTAGATAAAACAATAACAATGTTGATACAACCATTGTAGCTCTTGATCATTGGTATATCCTAACAATATTACATCATGAGTTAGGTTTAATTCAGCAAGACACTCTTCAAAATCGTGCATCATCCAGCCCATGCCTCCTGCTAACACAAGAGGGAGAAATTCCTTTTGAGAAGATTGGCAATATTCTTTTAATTTTGCATAGGCTTGCAGTAAAAGCTTATGATTTTTTCTTGGTTCAATGGTACCTACACTTAGCCAAAATTTACCAGAAGAAAAGGAAGACAAGCGCGGAGGTTGTTGAATGTTGTCATTACGTTCATAACGACTGGCAGGATAAACAACGGTTATTTTTTCTTCTGGATAATGAGGAAAAAATTCTAAAAAATGCTTTTTAGAATATTCAGAAATAGCCATAATATGATCGGCATTTATACTGGCGTTGAAGATGTTATCAAAACAAAATACTCTATTTTGTTCCGTTGTCCATTCAGGGTGCTCTGCAAAACTTAAATCATATAATGTATAAATAACTTTGATGTTAGGGAGTTTTTTTTCAGGACAAAAAAAGTTATTGATATGCAAGAGCTGTGGATTTTCTAAGGTATTCTCAAGGACTTCTACAGGTTGCTGCCAAAGAAGACGCGCTTCTTCCAATGTTTTTGAGGTTTTCCCTTTTTTAAAATTATGTTCATGCACAATAGGAATTTTTTCAAAGTGATTATCCCAATAAAAAGTACCAAAAGTGGGATACAAAATATATTCATTATTTTTATCTAAACTGGCTATTTCTTTGATAAGGCTATCAGCAAGATAGCCGCAGCCAGCTTTTTCTTTTCCTGTTTGGCTAATATCAAAACCAATTTTCACAATTATGCCCCACCCTTTTTCTAACAGCTATAGTACAGATTAGTGCATAATACAGAAATTCCTAGAAAAAAAATAGATAAAATTAATAGAATAACATATGGGGGCGCCTCGCATTGTATAGTTCTAAAGTAATTTAAAATTTATCTAAGCAAACTCTCATCGCATAACCCAAAAACATACACTCCCACACCTCGTCCCTCTTCAGAAAAACGAATCATTTTTAATATATCTGTTTTTGTAGTTCCTTTAGTTAAATGATCGAGAAAAATATCTACCTCATTTTTCGCTGGAGCACGGCATAACAGATACTGATAAGCATTTATTATAAAACATTCATCATCATCTATTATAAAGTCTTCAATACAATTAAATTTGTTTTGTATGACGATGGACTTCTCTTCTTCGAATACCCTTACAAAGTCATTATTCCTGACATCCACCAATTGTTGATAACGTAAAGATAGGCGTTGTTCATCAAATTTATAAAATGTTCGGCAAGGAATAGAATTAAAAATTGCTTGTTTATATCCTTCTTTGGGTGTGACAGTTTTTAGCTTTCCTTTATTAATATCCCTTCTTATAAAAAAAGCATTATTACCCGCTTTGGTCGAACCTAATAAATCATATCCATATTGTCCTAATAAAAAGCAAAAAGCAGGTAAAGAGGCGCCAAAATAAGCAGCAGGATGGTTTTGTTGCCAAATAAAATTTTCTTTATAAGGTATTGAAATAGGTAATTCATCACCAAAAAAACTATTGTATTCTACGATGATAATACTAGGTTTAAATGTAAGATTATTTTCAAATAGGTTTTTCAATACCCAATAATCATTACCATCAATATCCAAAGAAAAAAGCCCTATGTCACCAGGTAACTTCAGATCGTGAATCACACTTCCTATATTATCTTTTGTAATAAACTTGTTAATTGCGAAAAGATGATTGCGCCAAAAAAAATCACTGTATTGAATTTTTTGTATATACTCTTCGGAACAATCAATGACCACACCTTTCCATGTATTATTTTCCAGCAAAAAACGGGTATTGGCTTCGTTATAATCCTGTACGCCAATCTCAATAAATATTTTGTTTTTTATTTCATCGATAAGATGACCGGTGATAAATTGAATAATTCCATCTTCACCGAATTGAGAATAAACACGAAATTCCACTTCATTAATGTCCGTATGGGCTGGATATTGTTTAATGTGTTCTGAAAGAAGTTTTCCGAGTAATTGTGGAGAATGTGTCATATCAAGATGGTTGCCCCGAAGTTCAGCCGTGCTTATCAAATTGATAATGCTTATGTTAATCTGTTATAGTTAGGTTAACATTGTTTAAAAAAAATGTCGATATAATACAGGCGGTCATTAATGCAATTTAATAATGAAGTGGTACAATTTTTGCCTCAACCAATCGAAGGTGAGAGAAAATCACCAGTATTTTTTTATGAAAATAAAGTTTTTCGTGCTATCTTAGAAAAGGATGCGTCCTCTTTTAGGGAGGTGTTTTCTTCAGGCCTCTTAAATACATTATCTCAGTTCGACTTAATGCCTAAAACGCAAATATCCGATTTTTCCTTGGATGGATATGCTTTTTTAATAGAACAAGAACTTATTACATGGATTATCCAACCACAAGAATGGACTTTTTCAATGTTGAAGGAAGCAGCTAGATCTATCTTAACTATTAATAAAATTTGTTTAGAATATGGTTTTGAGACATCGGATTGTCATGGATTTAATGTTCTTTTTGATGGGGTGAAGCCACAGTTTGTAGATATAGGAAGTTTCATTCGTAAGAACAATGCTCTTTATTGGGTAGCGCTTGATGAGTTTATTCGATGCTACCTTTATCCTTTAAAATTATGGTCAGAAGGTGAGTTTTATCTTGCTAATAGGGTAATATCGGAGACCTATTGGAATAGGTTCTCTCCAGAGAGTACTGCTTATCGAAAAGATTTCCAATATTTATTAAAAAAGCCTACGGATTTTGACGAGTTATTAACGTTAGTATTATCTTTCACTGCTAAAAAATATGATAGTGCATGGGGAAATTATCATGCTCATATTAATAAAGAAAATTGGCGCTTTGATAAAATAGCAAATCTTGTTAAGAAAATGGATATTCAAACAGCACATGATATTGCGGGTAATGCAGGGGAATTTTCTCGGTACATTATTGAACACACACCGATTAAAAAAGTATTGTGTTCAGACAAAGATATGAATGCTATTGACATAGCATTTAAGTTTAACGGTGAAAGTCCTTTATTTGAAAAAAAAATTTCTTCTGCTTTGTTAAATGTGATGAGCCCTATTCATAGTGAAGAAAATCTTACTGTTTATGAAAGATTAAAATCTGACGCCATTTTTGTTTTGGCACTGACACATCATCTTATATTATCAGCAAAATCGCCGTTATCCATAATATTAAATAAGTTAGAAAAATACACGACTAAATATGCATTTATTGAATTTATGCCTTATGCACATTTAACCTCAGAAAGATATATTGAACCAGAATTGACTTATTATTCTGAGAAATGGTTTGAGCAAGAGTTTAAAAAAGTATTCAAATTGATGGCTATTGAGCGACTGGAATTAAACCGAATTTTATTTATTGGTCATAAAATTAATGAACAAATTGATGTTATTGGTAATAAAGGGGTTTCAAATACAGCCGAGGTAATATATACCCCTTGCCTGATATTCCTAAAGTGTAAAGAGGATATCCAAGTTCTTGAAAGTGTAAAAAAACTTCTATGGAAAAACCTCTCTATCGTTATAATAGAAAATGCCTTGCCTATATTTGAGACAGAAATAAAGGGATTAGAAACCATCAGTGAAAACATAGAAATATTTCATATGAGAGAAGAATGTTTATCAACGTTTTATTCTGTAATGGATGATTTTTTTGATCGTTGGGATGCGGGCATCATTATTCAAAATGGTTTTTTTGTAGAACCTTCATTCTTTCAGTTCTGTGAAGAACTGCTTGAACACTATGCTTTAGATAATACAGTTTTACACCTTAGTGGTGCGAACTTTTTTAATAATAATTTTAATGCTTGCGGAAGTTACTTTTTTACCCAATCATTTTTTGGAGGTGCCTTTGCTACCTGGAAAAGAAGTTGGCTTGAATTCAAACAATTTACCGCACATCAACTACTTGATTTACCCAGTAAAAATGAAAGGTATATTTCATATTATTGTTTAACTGCCAAGGAGCAATGGCTGTATCAATGGACGCTGTTTGGAATGCACAAAGATTATAGAGCTATCCAACCAAAATTAAATCTTGTAAAGTTTTCACGGAAAAATGAGGAAACCTTTAAATATTATCATGCATTATCCAGGGTTCCTATGGTATTTCCTTTAATTCACCCACAGGGTAAAGAGTTAAATAAAAAATACGATACAACGTTAAATGCTGATTTTTTTAATCCATTATTGCCTTTTCAGCAAGATAAATTAACAGCATCATCAGTAGCGGTGCGTATTATACCTGGCCAAAATCATCTTCAAGTTTCGGTTAATGAAGTTGTTTCCATAAAAATTAATCTCACTAATAATGGATTACAGCCATTATCATCCTTGCAGCCATTTCCAGTCCATCTGTCTTATCATTTATTTGATGTCCATGGAAATTGCCTGGAGTACGATGGTCGTAGAACAAGTTTAACGTCAAAAGAGTTAATTGATATCGGTGGGCTACAGGTGCCTCATTATTTGTTTCTTTTTGAGAATGAACAACGAGATTTCTTGGTCGATTTTATAGCGCCAGCCACCCCAGGAAGCTATATATTAAAAATTACTTTAGTCCAAGAGCAATGCTGTTGGTTTGATGCTATTTCATATGAAAACCTGGCCGAGATAGAAGTAAATGTAGTTTAGAGCCTGTCTTAGTCGTTAGTACTATAAGTGAACTTAATATTTCCTGGTAAATCAGCTACGCCATGATGAAGGAGGGAAGTATGTTCATTGGGTAGTTGTGACTCTATTTGAAAGTGAGAAACATCCGTTAAATGAGCAAGATGAAGCGTATTTCCAGTGAGTTGCTCATGAGAATAATAGAGGCGTTTCTGGTAACTATCATCGCTGATTGTTGCTATACCTAAGGTAAAAGTATATTCTCCCCATGCTAAATTTAATTGTATTTGGTGCTGGAAGCGCAAAATGCTTCCTTTCTTGACTCTGGAAGGAACCATTGTATTATATTGCAATGTATTTTTTCCATGAACTACTAATCCTTGATGATTCCTAATGGAAATGCCTGCAATTGGAACCTCAATATCATGCAAAAATTCAAATTCATAAAAAAAATGACAATTTTCTCCCTGTTTAAAAGACGCACAAGGATTACCTTTTTCATCACATATGGCAATACCGGTACATCGTGCCCATCCATTACCAATTTGGGGGATAGCACTAAGGTCTAAAAAAGCTTCTAATTTTGGCCAAAATAAATTAGTTAATGCTGAAGAAGAATTAGGTTCGATTGTATCAGTAGAACACAGAGAAGGTTGAAATGTTGTTTCAAGACTCTGACGTTCCAGTAAATAATAATGCTTTACTGCTTCCCCTGCTTTTCCTATAAAAACCGCATTTCCTTTGTTCAATAACAGTGCTTTTTGACAAAATTGTTCAATATCCATCATGCCATGAGTAACTAATAAAATAGAGGTGCCTTTGGAGCGAAGATAATCAAAATATTGATAACACTTTTGGCGGAAAAATATATCACCAACAGCCAATGCTTCATCTACAATAAAAATTTCAGGTTCTACACACGCTTGTATGGCAAACGCGAGTCGAACAAACATGCCGCTTGAATAAGTTTTTACAGGTTGGTGTACAAATTCCCCAATATCAGCAAATTGCAAAATATGCGGTAACTTTTCCTCGATTTCTTCATTGGTATATCCCATAAGTTGGCACTGTAAGTAAACGTTTTCCATGCCAGTGTAGGCAGGATTGAATCCTGCGCCAAGTTCTAATAAGGCTGAAATTTTACCTTTAACCGTGACTTGGCCAGTGGTTGGCGTGAGCACACCCGTAATAATTTTAAGAAGAGTGGATTTACCGCTGCCATTTTTTCCAATGATACCGACTGTTTCACCTTTTTTTATCTCAAAATTAATGTTATGAAGTGCGTAGTGCTCGTGATGATATTTTTTACCGCCCAAATGTAACGATTCTTTTAGACGATCCCTATTGTGGTTATACAGCTTGTAAACCTTGCTGATATTTTCAACTTTAATGGCAATATCTTGAGTCATAATACATCAGCAAAATGATAACGAAGTTTGTTAAAAGTATAATTACCGAGCCAATAAAAGCAAAATGTCATTACCCAAAATAAGAGTGTATGATCAAGATGTGTGGTAATAGAGATGTGATTTATCAGAGAGTCACGAATGCCTATGATAATGTACGCAAAAGGATTTAATAGGTAAATCAGTTTTAAAGAACCGGTTAGTAAAGAAGGATTCCATAAAATAGGAGTCATCCAAAAAAATATTTGCATTACAATATTCACGAGTTGTTCAACGTCTGGTATAAAAGGAATGATAGAGGAAAGTAAAAAACCCAAGGAAAGACAAAGAACCACACTACAAAATAAATAATAAAATAATTGCAGCCAAAGCAAATTAGGGTAGTAACCATAGATAAAACACATGGCGAATAAGAAAACCCAAAAAAATAAACTCACGCAAAGGCTTGAACCAATTTTAATAATAGGAAGAAGTTTTACTTCAAACACCATTTTTTTGACAAGAAAGCTTTGGCTAACAATAGCATTGCTCGAGCTGTTAATTGCATCATTACAGAAAAGCCATGGCACTAAGCCAGCAAGAAGCCAAAGAACAAAAGGCGTAGCATCTTGAACCGGCGCGGTTTTAAAACCATGAATAAATACAAACCAGTAAACGGCAATCATAACCAAGGGGTGAACAAAAGCCCATACAATTCCTAAATGATTTCCTAAATAACGATTACGAAAATCATTTTTGATTAAGTTTTTTAGCAAATGCCAATGTTGATAAGCCATAATAAATAATTTCATAGTGAGATTTTAGCAGCTGGAATTGTAGTAAGCAATCGATTTTGCTTGACAATTCATGCATGTATATGAAAAACTTATGCCCTCAAGGCGAGGACTGCCTTCATGCTAGTGGACTTCGCTGCATCATGCCCATTTTCAGCATCGCAATTCCAGGATGGTTTCTATAAATCTATCAAGGAGTTTTTCAAACATGAAAAAACACATAAAAACTGTATCTGCCAGTATTTTACTGGTTGCATTATTTTTTGGCGGCGAAGCTTATGCGGCTTCGAATGCTACGAATGTAGATACGATTCCAAATACATCACTCTTGGTTGCCCCTGTCAATCTGAATACGGCTACTGCCCAACAAATTGAAGGTAAGGTCAAAGGGATTGGTAAGAAAAAAGCGGAGGCAATTGTTGCCTATCGAACGGAGCATGGTGCTTTTAAATCTTTTGATGAATTGGCTTATGTAAAAGGATTAGGTGAATCGTTTGTTGCTTCGCATTTAGAGGCATTGAAAAAAGCATTTACTTTGTCTTAAAATGAAAAAGGACCCGTCATAAAGACGGCATTGTCTGTAATGGGCGAGCGACGCTCGCCCATTAAAATAAACATGAAATCTATAATATGACAAAAAAAATACTAGTGACAGGTGCCGCAGGATTTATTGGGTATCATTTATCCCAACGTTTAAATCAAGAAGGATTTAATCTTGTAGGCTTAGATAACCTCAATACGTATTACGATGTTCAATTAAAAAAAGATAGATTAGCGCAATTACAAAAAGCAAGCATTTATTTCATTCAACAAGATATCGTCGATCAGAAAGCATTATTAGCACTATTTGAAAAAGAATGCTTTTCTCATGTAATACATTTAGCGGCTCAAGCCGGTGTGCGATATTCGATTGATAACCCCCAGGCTTATATTGATAGTAATCTTATCGGTTTTTTTAATATATTAGAGGCGTGTCGTCACTGTCCTGTTGAACATTTGATTTATGCATCCTCCAGCTCGGTGTATGGTGGAAATGAAAAATTACCCTTTTCAATTAATGATTCGGTGGATCATCCGTTGTCACTATATGCAGCGACTAAAAAATCCAATGAATTAATGGCACATTCGTATGCCCATCTTTATCGAATCCCTATGACGGGGTTACGCTTTTTTACTGTGTATGGTCCATGGGGCCGACCTGATATGGCTATGTTTAAATTTACACAAGCGATTGTAGAAGAAAAGCCAATTCAATTATACAACAAGGGCAAGCATTATCGGGATTTTACATATGTAGATGATATTGTTGAAAGTATTGTACGTTTGCTTGATTGTGTGCCTGAGCAAGATAAAAAGGCACCTTGGCAAATTTATAATATCGGCCATGGCCATCCTGTCGGATTACTGGATTATATTAAAATTATTGAAGAGCAAGTAGGGAAAAAAGCTATTATTGAATTTCTTCCTGCCCAAGCTGGGGATATGGAGAATACACACGCGGATACCAACGCATTACAAGAGCGTATTGGCTTTTCTCCTGTGGTTGATTTGGAGGAAGGAGTTAGACGATTTGTGGAGTGGTACAGGAGGTATATTGAAAATAAATGAAGCCAGCCTTCATTTCTACAGAGACGCTTAGAGTAAATCTTAAGGCTAAACACACCATTCTTAACTTTTTAAAAAGCAAAAATCACTCGCGTAGCCCGTCATTGCGAGAAATATTGTTTACTGTGTAGCGCAGCGGAACAGTAGACAATATGACGAAGCAATCCAGAAATCATATTATTTCCTCGTACAGATCTTTCCAGGTTGGATTAATACTCTGAATAAGAGCCAACTTCTTTTTTCTCGAACTCCCTTTTATAGCCTTTTCCCTTTCAATAGCTGTTATCATGTCTGTATACATTGCATAATACACCAGTGTTTTGCATCCATATTTTGTCGTAAATCCTTCAATCATACCTGTTTTATGCTCATAGACTCTTCGAATAAGATTAGAAGTGACGCCGGTATAAAGAGTTCCATTTCTTTTGTTGGCCATAATGTAAACGGTTGGTCTTTTCATTATTTTCTCCTGGATTGCTTCGTCATATTGTCTACTGTTCCGCTGCGCTACACAGTAGACAATATTTCTCGCAATGACGGGCTGCGCGAGTAATTTTTGCTTTTTAAAAAGTTGAGAATGGCGTATTTCTAGCTAAATGTTTCGATAATATCCTCCTGGAATTTGCGAAATAGCACCTGAGATTTCTAAAGTTAATAAATCCGTGGCAATTTGATCATAAGAAAGGCCACTACGAGTAATAATCATATCGATAGGTGTTGCAACGCCATAATCCAAATAATTGAGCAACGGTGATTGAAGCTTTTCTTCTGATTTATTGTGTGTAGGAGGATTATCCGCCTTAACTCCAAATTCTTCTAAAATATCTTCAAGGCTATTCACCAATACCGCACCTTGGCGAATTAAAGCGTGACATCCGTGAGAAGAAGGATTTTGAATAATGCCAGGAATGGCAAATACTTCTCGACCTTGTTCCATGGCATATCGCGCAGTAATAAGGGAGCCACTTTTAAGTGCGGCTTCCACGACGAGAACACCTTTTGAAAGGCCACTAATAATTCGATTTCTTCGAGGAAAATTTTCAGGACGGGGAGGGGTTTTAAAGGAAAACTCTGAAATAATAGCACCATTTTCTATAATTTGTGACGCAAGTGCTTGATGACGATATGGGTAAATTTGATCAAGTCCTGTAGCAACCACAGCCACTGTGCTAACGGGATAAGGTAATGCATGTTGATGTGCCACACCGTCAATTCCAATGGCGAGGCCACTGGCAATGCAAAAACCTATTTCAGCTAATTTTTGGCTAAAGTAGGCCGCATTTTTTTTTCCATATTCAGAAGGGTGACGTGTGCCAACGATGGCAATAGTTTGACGATGAATGGCATCTAATTCTCCATGGATATAGAGAATAGGCGGAGGACAATGAATTTCTTTTAAGAGTTTTGGATAGAAAGAATCATGCCAATGAAGAATATGGTGCTTTGCCTGGTTGGCCCAATTTAATTCTGATTCAATGGTTGTCCAACATGCATTGCGCCATTGTTGGACATGCTTATCATTCCAACCCATTTGAGTTAGGTCGGTATTTGATAAGGTTAATATTTGAGTAATATCTGCATAATGTTGTTCTAAATGCAGGAGATGCTTTGTATTAAAATTTGAAATTTTATTTAAGGCTAAATAGACAGCGAGTGGCGTTTTTATCATGATTGGACTCGTTATATTGTAGGGGGCAAGTCTGTACCAATGGCATTTGGTTAACAGATTTTAGGATCTTTTCCGTAGGGGCGGGTCTTGTACCCGCCCGTTATTTCGAGGTTATTGAATTTCCGGGCAGGCACAAGACCTGCACCTACAGAATATATTAACCCAATGCCTCAATAGCAGGCAATGTTTTTCCTTCAATATATTCTAAAAAAGCGCCGCCGCCGGTAGAAAGATAAGAAATTTTATCTGCTACGCCAAAAAGTTCAACAGCGGACAGTGTATCACCGCCACCAGCTACAGAAAAAGCAGAAGAAGTTGCTACAGCTTCTGCTACGGCTTTTGTGCCTGCTGCAAAAGGAGGCATTTCAAATACACCCACCGGGCCATTCCATAAAATGGTTTTGGATTGATGGATGATGGTTGCAAGCATTTCCGCTGTACTAGGGCCAATATCCAAAATTTTATCAAATGTGCTGACATTATCAATCGACTTGATAGTTGTTTTAGCATCATGGGTTAAAGATTCAGCAACAACTACATCTTTAGGTAAAGGAATATGGCAATTGTGTTGTTTGGCTAATGCCAAAATTTCTCGCGCTTTATCAAGCAAAGCAGGCTCATGTAAGGATTCCCCTACAAAAAAACCTGACGCGGCAAGAAACGTATTAGCAATACCGCCACCAATAATTAAGTTATCCACTTTTTGAACTAAATTTTTTAATAAAATTAATTTATCGGATACTTTGGCACCACCCACAATGGCGGTTAAAGGCCTTTGAGGATTTTCCATCAATGCATTTAATGCCGCTAATTCGCGCTGAAGCAATGGTCCAGGAACAGAAGGGATATACTTCATGATGCCACAAGTGGAAACTTCAGCTCGATGTGAAGTAGCAAAAGCGTCCATGATAAATACATCGCCTAATTTGGCCATTTTTTGTGCCAATTTTGCATCATTTGCTTTTTCACCGGCATTAAATCGTACGTTTTCACAAAGGACTATTTCACCTGGTTGAATGTTCAAGCCATCTAGGTAGTCCTTTTCAAAGCGAACTGGTAAAGATAACACTTCTGAAAGATATTCTGCGATTGGTTCTAAGGAAAATTGCTCCTCCCATATACCTTCTTGAGGACGCCCTAAATGGGACAATAAAATAACTCCCGCATTCTGTTCTAATACAGTTTGTATGGTGGGAAGCGCAGCCTTTAATCGTTGATCATTCATGATGTGTCCGTCTTTCATTGGCACATTAAAATCTTCACGGATGATCACACGTTTGTTTTGAATATCAATTTGGGAAAGTGTTTGCATTTGTTTTACCTTTTATAAACCTAATATATCTGCATATAATTCTGGACGGCGATCACGAAATAATCCCCATGCACGACGTGCTTCAGCCGCTGCATTGAGATCCCATTCAGCATATTGAATCGCTTCTTCAGTGCGTGATGATTCCGTGATAATTTGTCCTCTGTTATCAGTAAGAAAGGAGGAACCATAGAAATTAATACAGACATCATCATCACATTCTTTTCCGATACGGTTACTAACAACTAGTGGAATCATATTGGCGGCAGAATGGCCTTGCATTGTCAATTGCCAATGCGGTTTAGAATCGATGCTCGCATCTTGGGGTTCAGTGCCAATCGCCGTTGGGTAACATAATATTTCAGCACCCATGAGTGTCATAATACGCGCAGCTTCAGGGAACCATTGATCCCAACAAATAGCCGTTCCAATATGGCCTACTTGGGTTTTCCAAACTTTAAAGCCTGTATCTCCAGGGGAAAAGTAAAATTTTTCTTGATAACCAGGACCATCTGGAATGTGACTTTTTCGATAGACATCCAATATTTCACCATTGGCATCGATCATGGCTAAAGAATTAAAATAACATTGGCCAGAACGTTCAAAAAAGCTCACAGGAAGAACAACATTAAGTTTTTCTGCAAGCTCGCTAAACGTACGAAGAACAGGGTTATCTTCAAAAGGATGGGCATCAGCAAAATATTTTGGTTTTTGTGTTTTGCAAAAATAAGGAAGGGCAAATAATTCTGGAAGCAAAATTAATTGCGCTCCTTGTTTGGCGGCCTCTGTGACCATACGTACGCCAGTGGCAATGTTTTCTTCAGACTTGGATGTCATCGCAAATTGTAATGTTGCCGCTTTAAGCATTCTTGATTCCATTATTTTTTATCTCCAGAAGAGGGTTGTTGCATTGTAATACAGTGAATACCTCCACCGCCATGAACAATGGGTAAGGCGTGAATAGGTATTATAGTACGTTTTGGAAAAATGTCTTTGAATAATTGTAATGCGTGATCATCTGCTTTTTTTGCATTAAAAGTCGGAAAAATCACGACGTCATTGGCAAAATAAAAGTTAATATAAGATAAGGGCACACGCGCATCATCCTCAAAAATACGAGGAGGTTGTGGAATTTCATGAATGGTAAATGATTTCCCATGCATGTCTTTGCTTTGTTGTAAAATAGCTTTATTTTTTTCAAAGTAAGCAAAATTAGGATCGTTGGGATCATCACACGATTGAATCATAATTGTATGTGCATCCGCAAAGCACGCAGCATTGTCAATGTGTCCATCGGTATCCACATCACCATCTAATCCTCTATCCATCCAAATAACGTTTTCAGCATGAAGGGTTTGTTTCAACTGATCTTCAATTTGTTGTTTCGTTAAATGAGGATTTCGATTGGGGTTAAGTAAACATTCTTTGGTTGTTAATAAAGTGCCTTGTCCATTAGAATGGACAGAACCACCTTCAAGCACCATGGGAAGATTGATGGATTCAACGTTTAAGTAATGCGCAATATGTTGAGATAATTTAGCATCATCATCATAGGGAAAGAATTTTTCTCCCCAAGCGTTAAACTTCCAACACGTTGCAAGTAATTTTTGTTGGTTATCCACTAAGAATAGGGGAGAGGTATCGCGACTCCAAGAATCGTCAGCCCTAAAAGAGCTAATAAACGTGATATTATGCGCGGTGCAGAATTTTTTCGCGATGTTTGCATGCTCAGAATTAACAATAAGATACACATGCTCAGTCTGCGCAATGGCATTAATTACGTCAGCATACGCTTGGCAAATAGTTGAATAATCTCGCCATACGGATAAACGGCATGGCCAAGTTAGCCATGTCGCATCATGGGATTCCCATTCTCCGGGAAGTCTTAACATGTTTCATTCCTCATATAATTCATTTCGACTAAATACTTCTCAACTAATACGTCATTAGCTTGCGCAAATTTAGCACGGCTTTTTTGAACTAACTCCTCTGCATCATAACCAATATTGACTAAGCTTTCGCCAATGTCACATCCAGGATAAAGTTGAGTTTCAATCGTTCTTTCGCCCGACTCATCCGTTGTCCAATTGATTTCAAGACAGGGTAACCGTTCAAATAAATTATGACCGCTGGCCATAATTTCTTGATAGGCTCCCATTAAGAAAATACCAATGAAATTGATGGGACAACCTGGTAATTGCAGCTGTGATTGAATACCTTCAGGATGAAGATAGTTTTTAACCACACCATCAGAGTCACAGGTTAAATCATAAAATATTGCAGATTTGGCGAGTTCGTTTTGGTAACCATGTAACGATAGCAGAGGAAAAAACTGCTCAATTCCCCAATAATCTGGTAAGGATTGAAAGAGAGAAAAATTCGCCAAATATTTTTGATAACCAGCGGGACCCGCTAACAAGGAATGATTATAGGCACAAATCTTTTCCGCCCATGCTAATTCTGCTAAAGAGATGTGATTATCCACAAATTGTTTTTGAATGTTTTTAAACAAAAACTCCTGTTGTGAATTCACTGCTTCAGCATGTTCACTATTATGAAAACCTACAATGAATTGATGAAGTTCCCATAACTGCTGAATAAAAGTAGATTTTATATTAGGCTCTTCAACGGGAAGAGTTTCTTGTTGACCCAGTGGATGAACATTGGTTAGCAACATAGAAGACAAGGCCAATGTATGTCTGCCGGTCTCTGAAATGAGATTAGGAAGGGGTAAGTTATGTTTTTGGCAATATTGTTGCATTGGTTTAACAATGGCCAATGCATAATCTTCTAGGGTGTAATCCCGCAAAAGATTTTTATCTTCAGCGGAATAATCTTTTGCTACGCCGCCGCCAATATCAACGGTTTGAATAGGTGCACCTAACTTTAATAATTCATGATAATAACGAATACATTCTTTAAAACAAGACGATAATTCTTTTATCGCAAGAATTTGTGATCCTGGGTGAACATGCAAAAGTTTTAAATGGGTTAAAAAGTTATGTTTTTTTAAATTTTCAACGGCATTGATCACTTCCAAGCTAGATAAACCAAATTTAGAATGTTGGCCATTTGAATCTTCCCAGTGTCCTGCAATAGGGGTATTTAAGCGTAATCTCATACCCAACGAGAGATTAGCTGGTAATTCGGACGTAATTTGCGCTAGCAAATCAAGTTCTTCTAACGTTTCAAATATCACACAAACGCGTTGGTTTGCTTTGGCAGCCTCTATTATAAAAGATAAATAATCTGTATCTTTAAAGCCATTACATAAAATAAGATGATTATGTGATACATATGTTAATGCAATTAATAATTCTGCTTTGTTGCCGACTTCAAACGTAACGTTTTCACATTGCATCATAGTTTTAACCACACTGATATGTGGATTTACTTTTAAAGGAAACGCTAATGTGTAACTTTTATCATAATTCCATGCAGTCATTGCTTTAGCAAAAGCGTGTTGCATGTCATGGATATTTTTCTTAATTAATGCAGGAAAACGTAACAGTACTGGCCAGTGCTCTAGTTTGGCAAGGTGCTGCGCTAAATCAAACAGATCAAGGGGAGTGCCTTCAATATTTAATGATAGATTCCCTTGAGTATTAATGTGAAGTGTGTTCTGGCTCCAGTGTTGCAAGCCAAAAAAGGCTTCCGCATATTTGATACTCTGCGCACTTGAATTTTCGGTTTTGTTGCAGCCCTCATTCGCCTCCTCATGTACTACTTGTACACTCCGGTGCTCATGTCGGTCTGCGCCGCACCGAAAACTCAATTGCTTTGAGTATATACTCTGCGCACTTGAATTTTCTGCGTATATATTATTGGGGGATTTTTTAAGATTAGGTTGAGAAAGACTACTTTGAGGATGGGTGAGACCAGCGGGGGGTGGTTCTTGTTCTTCAGCTTGAAGTTCAGTTGATACTCCTGAGGGAGCCAGTTTAGCATATTGAAATGTTGTCATTTTACAAGTTCTCCAAAATATACTCTTCGTTAATGAGTTTTCGGTTTTGTTGCGAGCTGCATCGACTTCAGTTATGTACTACTTGTACATTTCCTCGTCTGCTTCGCTCGAGCCTCACTGAAAATTCATTAGCAGTGAGTATATAAAATAAGCGAGCAAAATTTTATCATTTTTTGTAAGAAAAAATCAAGATTTTTGAATGAAAAACCACCTTTTTCAAACGAGAAATAATAATTTATTAACACTGATGATTATATCATAATATCATAAAAAAATGCTTAAAATTTAACATTTTTATCTTTTTACCGATAGAAGCTTAGGCTTCTAACATTTTTTTTCCGTGGAAGTTGTGTTATAAGTATGATGTGGTTCTGTGAGTCTTAGCTTTGATGCAAGGACTTGCGAGTAATGTAATGCTTAATTAATTAAAAGTGAGAGATTAGCCATGAAAAATAAAATGCGTATTTTAGCAATGATGTGTGCTGGATTTTTAGTTGTTGGTTGTGACAATAATTCTTCCACCGATTCTGATAAGATGGAAGAACAAGCAGCTGCAAGGGCAGAAACAACACAAGGCTCGCTTCCTGCATCTGATATGAACGCTTCTTCATCTGATGCAAGTTCTTCTACTACAGGAACAAATACTCAAGGAGTGGTTGATCCTGCTCAAGGCGTGCCTGCTGAACTTTCTACAACCACTTCGGAACTAAATAGTGGTGCAGGTGCTACAATGACGATTCCCGTAATGGTAAAAAATACTAGTCAAGTTGCTTTTATGGCGGCTAAAGATTTATCTAGCTCAGATAACGAAATTGATTTTGTTGTCGATTATCTTGATTCTACAGGTAAAGCAGTTGATTCTTTAAAATCTACTATTCCTCTTCCTGATACTTTAAATGCAGGCCAATCAGGTACGTACCAATTACCTGTAACTGCTCCTGCTAATGCTGGACAATATACTTTGCAAATTAATATGGTTCAGCAAGGTAAAACCTATTTCAGTGATGCGGGTGTTAAATCTGTAAGTATTCCTGTTATGGTGAAATAAACTTGATGACTCTGCCTCTACCTATTTATTGGTAGAGGCAAAATACTTTATATATGGCAAACATTGTAATTGATCTGACACCGCTTTTACCTGGTGGGGAAAATGGTGGTGCCAAGTCCATGGTTCTTGAGCTTGTTCAGCAATTAGGAAAAATAAATCCAACGGATCATTTTTTATTGTTGACTGCTGAAAAGACTCATAAAGAATTATTAACGCTAGAAACCGATAATATTCGTTGTTTCTGTGCATTGTTAACGCCTAAAATTAACAGTAGCAGAAAAATAAACCCTTATTTTTTAGGTAGCCGTTTTTTAAGAAGAGCGTTAAATTTTTTAAAAAGAAGATTATTCCCATTAGGTCGTAAGCAAATCTGCATACGAAAAAAACTTTTTAAGAATACCAAACCTGATCTTGTTTTTTTCCCCTTTACTGCACCTTTTTTTGAGTTTCCTAAGGTGCCTATTGTCAGTGTTATTTATGATCTTCAGTTTTTAGAATACCCGTATTTTTTTGCGCCTGAAACGCAAATAGAACGAATGGGTCATTTTAAACTGGCTTGTGAAAAAGCAGCGCGATTGGTATGTATTTCTGAATTTACGCGACAATCGGTATTAAAGCATGCACCATTCGCTATAGAGGCTAAAAACACCACAGTAGTGCCAATTCATATCGCATCTGAATGGATTCAAAAAGGTGCGTATGGTGGAATGCCAGAGTTATTAAAAGAGTATACTTTAGAACATGGGCAGTTTTTATTTTATCCGGCTAATTTTTGGGCACATAAAAACCATAAAATGTTATTAACTGCTTTTGCTTTATACAGAAAAAAAAATCCGACTTCATCACTAAAATTAGTTTGCACAGGTGCTCCTGAAACAGGACGAGATGCTATTCAACAAGCCGCAAAATTAATTGGTTTATCAGAGCATGTTATTTTTCCGGGATATGTTTCTTCACATCATTTGTTTGTTTTGATGTCAGCATGCAAAGCACTCATTTTTCCATCTCTTTATGAAGGGTTTGGTATGCCTGTCGTTGAAGCAATGTTATTAGGAAAACCAGTAATCTGTTCACAACATGCGGCGTTAAAAGAAATAGGAGAAGAAAATTTTCTTTATTTTCATCCTGGAAAGCCAAAAGAAATTTTGCAGCATATTGAAAAAGTAGAATACGAATTTGATTCTCTACGACCAAATATTCTAAAAGGATACCAAAAAGCATTACAATATTCAGATACCAAAAAAATGGCTGAAGCCTATATGAATGTTTTTAAAGAGGTCATGCAAAAGAGGCAGTTTCTCGAAGAGGTCTAATACATGAGTTTAACGTTTTCGATAGTAACACCGTCCTATAACCAAGGCGAGTTCATTGAAAGAACGGTACAAAGTGTTTTTTCGCAGAGTATTATGCCGCTAGAATATTTTGTTTTTGATGGTGGAAGCTCGGATAATACCATTGAAATTCTAAAAAAATATGAACAGCATTTTTTATGGGTGTCTGAGAAAGATAACGGACAGACTCACGCCGTTAATAAAGGATTACAGAAGGCAAGAGGGGATATTATTGGATGGTTAAATTCTGATGATGTTTATTATCCGGGGACATTGGCGTGCGTGCGTGACTTTTTTGAAGCCAATCCTTCTGTTGATATCGTCTATGGTAGAGCTAACCATATTGATAAAGAAGATCGCATAATTGAATCTTATCCAACTGAACCCTGGAGTTTTGAACGTCTAAAAAGCATGTGTTTTTTATCACAACCAGCTGTTTTTTTTAGAAAAAGGGTGATTGAACAACATGGCTTATTAAATGAAAAACTATGTTACTGTATGGATTATGAATATTGGATGCGTTTAGCAATAAACGGTGCATCTTTTGCTCATATTCCTATCGTATTGGCTGGTTCGCGATTTTACCAAGAAACTAAAACTTTAAATCAACGTGTTGCGGTACATGCTGAAATAAATACCATGTTAAAAGAAAAATTAGGAAAAACACCTGATCGTTGGTTATGCAATTATGCGCATATTGTGGTCGAAGCACGTGGCATTGCAGTGGGACAAATGCATCAGTTTTTAGCGGTACCCGTACTAGCGTTAATTATTATTTTTGCTTCTTTACGCTGGAATTATTCTCTTTCAAAGTCGTTAAGAAAAACACTATATGACTGGTTGAGGATTTATACCGTCAAGATGATGCGCGGGTTGTAGGGGGAGGTCATGTATATGTCCTCTCTATGGGCGAGTACAAGAACTCGCTCTACCAAAAATTATTAAGATATATATATTTTATTATACATGTTGCTTTAAATACCACTCATAAGTTTTTTGTAAACCTTCTTTTAAAGAAAGAGTAGGCTGAAATCCTAAGCTACCTAAAAGTGAACTATCGAGTAATTTTCTGGGTGTGCCATCAGGTTTGGAGGAATCAAAACATACATTGCCCTTAAAGCCTACTACTTCACCAATGAGCAATGCCAAATCATAAATACTTACTTCTTGTCCAGAACCAATATTGATAAGAGAAGGGACTTCTTCTTTTTCCATCAGGTAAACACATGCAGAAGCTAACTCATCGACAAATAAAAACTCACGTTTTGGGGTTCCTGTTCCCCATATAATCCAGTCTTTTGCATTTTGCATTTTAGCTTCATGGCATTTTCGCAAGAGTGCAGGTAACACATGGGAGGTTTCTAAATTAAAATTATCATGTGGGCCATAAAGATTAGTCGGCATCACCGAAAAAAAGTTAGTGCCATATTGGGCGTTATATGCTTCACACATCTTAATCCCCGCAATTTTAGCAATAGCATAGGGTTCATTCGTTGCTTCTAAAGGTCCGCTCAATAAATATTCTTCTTTCATCGGTTGTAAGCATTCACGTGGATAAATGCATGAACTACCCAAAAACATAAGGCGTTTAACCCGTGTTTTCCAGGCAGAATGAATAATATTAGATTGAATTTGTAAATTATTGTAAATAAACTCTGCACGATAGGTATTATTAGCTTGAATCCCACCTACTTTTGCGGCAGCCAAAAAAATATATTCAGGTTGTTCTGATTCAAAAAAATGTTGCACAGCAGCTTGATTAAGTAAGTCTAGTTGGTCGCGTGAAGCGAGTAAAAGATTATTATAACCAGCATTTCTTAATGCACGAGTAATGGCAGAACCAGCTAAACCACGGTGGCCTGCAACAAAAATTTTAGCGTCTTTTTTCATAATTTTAACAGCAACTAGTTAGCAAGAAGTATAACGAAAGCTTTTTTTTTATTCAATACTCTATGCACTTGTTGCATTTCATCTTTGCTGCGGGCTGCGTCTACATCAGTCATAGTTGTGCTAAAAGTTTTTCCACATCTGTCTTAGACTTTGTCCCAACAAATGTATATTGTTTTAAGAAGGTGCCATCAGCTGCGTAAAATAAAAAAGTAGGAGGGCCAGTTACATTATACTGTTCTTGTATCGCCCATATTGCTTGAGAATCATTGGTCATATCAATTTTAATCCACATAAAGTTTTTCATTAAACGTTGAATATCCGGCTGATTGAATACCTGAGTTTCCATGTGTTGGCAATCAGGACACCAATCGGCATAAAAATCTAGCATGACCGGTTTGTGTTCTTTTTTTGCAAGGGCTAGGGAGTGATTAAGTTCTGTGACATTAGTAACTGTAATATAGCTTTGTTGCTGAGAGGTAGAGTGGCCAAAAACATGATGAATAATGTTAAATCCTCCTCCTACGATACCAACAAAACATATAGTTTGAAATAAAAAACGCTTCCAGGGTGTCTGAAAATTAATTCGATACAATAGAATAATAGAAGTAATGAGGGCAAAAGCGCTCCATAAAATCATGACATAATGGGATACGAGCCGTTGTAGCATAAAAAAAGCGATGCCTAATAATATAATCCCCATAAGAAATTTAACTGCTTCCATCCATTGCCCCGCTTTAGGTAGAAACGTGTTGCCAAGTGCACCAATAAATAATAAAGGTAATCCTAAACCTAAGCCCATACAGAATAAAGCAATACTTCCAACCATGTAATTATCTGTAGTTGAGATATAAGATAACGCCCCAACCAGGGGTGGAGTAATGCAAGGTGAAACAATTAATGCCGATAAAAATCCCATAAATAAAACCGTTATATGATTTTTGCAGGCAATTTGCGCTAAGCGTTGGTTGAATTGAGAAAGTTTATTATTGGTTATCCTTGACCATCGCACTTCAAAAAAGCCCAGTAATGAAAATGCTAGCAAAACAAACAGTAGACTAAAAGCAATGAGGATATAAGGGTTTTGAAAAAAAGTTTGTATTTGAGAGCCAACCAAGCTCATGAGAAAGCCTAAAGAAGCATAGGCAAAAGACATACCCAATACATAAGCAAAAGATAAGCTAAAAGCCTTAATATTGTTCGTATTTTTCTTATGGCCATACAGAATAATACTGGATAAAATAGGAATCATCGGTAGAACACAAGGAGTGACGGACAAAACAAGCCCAAGCACAAAAAATCCGCCAAATATCCACATTAATGAACTATTTTTGAGTTTTTCTTCAATGGATTCGGTTTCATTAAGGGGTCTTACTTCCGATAATTTATTGGTGGGTAAAATAGAGGAAGTGCTTTCTATTGTGGCTGATTGAGTATTTAAATTGACATTTAAGATCTCTTTTACGGGTGGAAAGCATTGACCTTGCTCTGAACAACCTTGATAGGAAAGCTCTAATTTTATCAATGAATGGTGTTCTGGATTTTCAATAGGAATGTTTAAACTAAGTGAATCATGATAAACAGTTACGGTACCAAAGAGCTGCGTTTCTTTGATTTGACCTTCGGGAAAAATAGGTGTACCTACTTGAATGGTAGGATCAAGTGAAACAACTTTTATAAATTTTTTATAAAGATAAGCACCTTCAGTCATTTTCCAATTAAGTTGAATGCCTTCGGGTGATAATAAGCCAGTGGATAATTGAAATACGTTTGAAGGGTTAGATTCAGCAATAGCCAAGTTGCTCATTAATAGCAAAAGGAAGCTAATAAAGGGAATAATAAGACGTTTCATAAGAGTGATTGATAAATGAAAAGAGTATTATACCTCTTTATCCATGATTTCTTAAGATTTTTTATTTATATTAAAATCAACGGAATAGAAAGAGAAAAATAAAGGGTTTATTATATTAATTCTCATTTAATATTGGTATGTTACGATCCATCAAATTAAAAATACGGATAACTTATGAAAAAAATATATTGTTTAATTTTTCTTTTACTTTCTGTTTTAACTGCTTGTACTGAAGAAGTGATGAAAGAATTAAAATCTGATACCTTCGACCCGAAGTTAACGACTGAATTTTGGAATAAAGAAATTGCAGAAAATACTGAGCTATGGAAACAAGCATTACCTTATTGTCAAGATAATCCATTAAAAGTGAATTGTATCAACGTGAGGAAAGCGTGGACGAGATATACCGCTAACCAGCGACTTTTGGCACAAGCACAATCTCGGCCTATCCGCGTCATTCGTCGTCCACTTTTGCGAAGGCCTCACGTGATTATTGTTGAAACTAACTGATTAATGAGAAGCAGCTTTTAAATCCTGCAGTTTCATGCGACCGAGCCATAATCCAAAAATGTATAAGGCAATGGCACTAAAACCAAGAAGCATTAAATGGCCAACACGTGATAACCAATGCCAATGTTGCCATTGAATGGTAGCGGGAGCGAAAGTATACAAAAATATGAATAACATTCCATTTGCTAATAAAAGTTGCAAAATAAATTTACGCCAACCAGCTTGAAAACGATAAATACCTAAACGATGTAATTGAATCAATAAAATGGTCACGTTAATCCACGATGAGAGAGAAGTAGCCAGTGCTAATCCTGCATGAGCTAAAGGGTAAATAAGCAAAAGGCTAAAAAGCATATTGCACCCTAAGGCAATTAAAGAAATTTTCACGGGTGTCTTGATATTCTGGCGCGAATAAAAAGCCGAAGATAGCAGTTTTACCAACATGAATGCTTGTAACCCAACCGCGTACGTGATTACACTACGTTGAGTCATTAAAACATCCTGCATGCTGAATTTTCCATACTGAAATAGGCTGACAATGAGAGGACCTGAAAGTAATATCATGGTTAATGTTGCGGGGATGCCAATTAATAAGTTACAACGTACGCCCCAATCTAAGGTGTGGGAAAATTTCTCTTTTGATTCACTGGCATGATGACGTGAAAGCGCAGGAAGGACGACAGTTGAAAGAGCGACACCAAAGACACCCAAGGGAAAATAGGCTAACCGTTCAGAATAATAAAGCCAACTGACGCTTCCAATGACTAAGAAGGAAGCGAGAATGGTATTAAGCAATATACTAATTTGATTAATGGAAGCACCAAATAAAGCTGGTACCATCAATTTTAAGACCTTTCTTACACCCGGATCTTTCCAGTTTAACTGTGGACGCGTTAAAAACCCTAATTTGCGTAGCGTAGGTAATAAAAAGAAAAGTTGAACAAAACCTGCGAGTAAAACACCCCAGGCTTGGGCTTCTACCGGAACCTCAAAGTATTGCGTAATGCCAAAGGACGTGCCAATTAAGCATATATTTAGCAGGGCGGGTGTAAATGCTGGAAGGGCAAATTTACTATAACTATTTAGAATAGCGCCCGCAAATGCCGTCAGGGAAATGAGCATGAGATAAGGAGAAGTAATACGTAACATATGACTAGCTTCGTGATAACGAAAAGGATCAAGGCCAGGCGCAAATAAGTCAATTATGCCTGTAGAGCCAAACATAAAAATGCAGGTAACCAGCAATAAGGCTAGCCCTAATGCACCTTGCATTCGAGCAATAAAAATTTTTACTTCTTCATGCGAATGTTTTTTATGATAACTGGATAAAGTGGGCACAAACGCTTGTGAAAAAGCACCCTCAGCAAATAAACTGCGCATAAAATTAGGAATTTTAAAGGCAATATAAAAAGCGTCGACAGCAGCGCCAGCACCAAAAATTTGTGCTGCAATGGTATCTCGAAGAAAACCCAAAATTCGCGAAATAAAGGTCATTGAGGAGACTGTTGAGAGGGATTTAAAAAGAGATGAATTCATTAGTGTTTGCCCAAGGTTTTCTTGTGTAGGGGGCAGGTCTTGTACCCGCCCGTTGTGTCTTAAAAATAATGTAAATTATCTGTCATACAACATCTGCAGGGTGGACATGACTATACCTCGCTTTTAATCGTTTAATTCGTCCAAACGATTCATGGATTCTCGCTTCGGGAATATAGCCATCCACAATATTTTTCACCATCAATTCAAGCATTTCTTCGATGGAATAATCTCTATCGCCACATTGGTTACCGACAATCAGTAAATCATTGCCTGCATTGATAGCCATGACAATGGATTCCTCTAAACCAAATGCATCAGTAATAGCATTCATCTGCAAATCATCTGCTATTATAAGTCCATCATAATGATATTGTTGACGTAGCAATCCTGTTAAAATAGTATGGGATAAACTGGCGGGAAGACCTGTTGGATCCAACTGTCGGTTAATGATATGTGCTGACATAATCATATCGCATCCAAATGCTTTTTTTAATAGGTTTTGATACGGAATTAACTCTTCTGGCCTCCACGTTTCAGAGACATCCACAATTCCTAAATGAGAGTCTCCTCGAGAGCTGCCATGTCCTGGAAAATGTTTATAACAAAAAGTAATATTTTCATCATGTAAACTTTTTGCAATAATAGTGGCATATTTTTCCACCATAAGCGGGTTATCCGAAAAACTGCGCTGTAACTGTGCAATAATAGGATTCTCTGGATTAATATTTACATCAATTAACGGTGAAAAATTTAAGTTAAAACCTGCTTGTTTGAGGGTATGAGCCATTTTCTTAGCTTCAGCGGCTGCCTTTTCATCAGATAACGCCGCAAAGGCTTCAGGAGTGATGGTTTCAGGGTAGCCATACAGTGATTTTAATCGATTGACGTTCCCACCTTCATAATCTACACAAATCCACAAAGGCAAACCATGTTCTTGTTGCTCCCGAGCTTCAGACAAATTCTGTAATGTTGTGGTTAATTGTTTAACTTGATCAATATGTTGAATATTTTTTAGCTGATCAGGTTTTTTTAAATTTTTATCAAAGAGAATAACACCACCAAGGTTATTATTAAGAATAGCCTTACGCAAAGGATGCTGCGCTTCAATGGTTAACCCATCAAAACCCATAATAAGCATTTGTCCGCAAAGATTATGCCAATATTGATGATTCATGGTACTCATGCTTGAAGTTCTCTTACTGCGGCTAATACTTCATTGACATGGTTTTCCACTTTTACTTTCCGCCAAATTTTTTTAATAATACCCTGTGGATCAATAATATAGGTACTACGTTCGATGCCCCTTACTTTTTTGCCATACATATTTTTGTCAACCATCACATTAAACAATTGGCAGACGGTTTCATCGGGATCCGCAATCAATTCAAAAGGAAATTGATATTTTTGTTTGAATTTTTCATGTGAGGCGAGGGTGTCTCGGGAAATACCATAAACAGTGACACCTAATTTTTCAAAGTCTGCATGATAATCTCTAAAATCACAGCTTTCTTGTGTGCAGCCAGGTGTATTATCCCGAGGATAAAAATAGAGAACCATCGGTTTTGAGTTTGCATCAAAATGATGCGTTTGAATAGTGGCTCCATTAGTTGTTTTCGCTTCAAAAGCGGGAACGCGCGAACCTTCTGTTAATGACACGATTTTATCTCTCCTCTTGTTATACGCAAAGCAATTGCTTATCATATCATGCCATGAAAAACCGTCAACTTTTTAAGGCTATTGGACTCATGAGCGGCACCTCAATGGATGGTATTGATGCCGCTTGGATAGAAACTGATGGCTTATTTTCCGTTCGTACTTTAGGAACCTTTTCAGTACCCCACGACGCTCATTTTTATACTGAAATGAAGTTGCTTGAACAATCAATGAAAGAATTGGTGCAGCAAGAAAAATTTTTGTCCTTTTCCTCAATAAAAGAGCTCACTCAGCGAATTGATATTTTGCATGCGCGTGCGGTGATGGGATTATGTAAACAATTTAATATTACGCCTGAAGACAGAAGCATTATTGGATATCATGGGCAAACGGTTTACCACCAACCAGAACAAGGTCTTTCTATCCAATTAGGAGATCCTCAACATTTATCTCAATTATTAAATATGCCGGTGATGGGTAACGTTCGGCAACGTGATATTCAACAAGGGGGACAAGGAGCACCGGTTGCGCCAATTTATCATCAAGCATTGGCTGTTCGTGATGATTTAGCACCAGCCGCTATTATTAATTGCGGTGGTATTACTAATATAAGCGTTGTTTTAGGAAAAGAAACATCGGATTTAATGGGGTTTGATATTGGACCAGGTAATGGATTATTAGATAGATGGGTGCATGAGAAAACCCAAGGCAGGGAATCCATGGATAAAGATGGTCAATATGGTCTTAAAGGAAAAGTATCAACCGCGGTTTTAAATGATTTATATACGCAATCTTGCTTGCTTAATGGAGTGAATTATTATGAACAACAGCCCCCCAAATCCTTAGACATTCGTCATTTTCATTGGACATCCTCATTAACTGACTTATCACTAGAGGATGGTTGTGCGACGCTAGCGGCTTTTACGGTGCAGTGTATTATAAAGGCATTTCAATGGATACAAGTCCCGCTTCGCCATGTTATTTTAGTAGGTGGGGGATGGTACAATCCATTAATTCTAACGCTATTAAAGCAAGAAATTGCTGCGCAACAAGACACTGAAATTCGTGTAGTGCGAGGGGATGAAGTAGGTTGGTCACCTCAATATCTCGAAGCAGAATTAATGGCGTACTTAGCCGTTCGACGTTTAAACAATGATCCCATTACCTTTCCTTTGACAACGGGTGTTTCACAGCCCTTAGTAGGAGGAGACATTTTCTATCCTACTATAATAGAAAAAGATTGATTTTCCAGTTACTATGTTTTCTTATATAATATAAGAAAGGTCATTTTATAAAAGGAGTAGTATATGTTATTGCAACGATGGAGTTTTATTAATCGATTAAGCCAAATTGGTGTGTCACTAATTCTTGTAGTGATAGGTTTTCTCGCTGCTTTAAACGATATAACCAGCTTTTCTGGCATGGTGCATTCCGTTATTAATCCACTGATTACAATGGAAGGAGTTGCTGAACAACATTGGCGAGCATTGCCTTCTGTCTTAGGTCCATTTTTATATACTTTGATGTTTCTTGCAGAATTTAGTATGGGAGTATTAGCGCTTATTGGCATTATTTTTATGCTGAAAAATATACGCCAACCTTCCCCTGTTTTTGAAAATGCTAAGCGTTGGGTATATTTGGCGTGCGGATGGGGCATCATTATTTGGGGATTATTATTCTTTGAAGGAGGAGATTGGTTTCTTTCTTGGGAAAATGAGAAATTAGATTCTTTTCAACAAGGCGCTTTAATGTATGTAATTGAAATTTTAACTGTTTTTATTTATTTAAAGCTATCGGATGAAAAACAATAATGCTATACGTTCATTTAATTGCTCACTCCCTCACTCATTCTCACTCTCATTTTGGACATCCATATTAAAAGAGCATTGTTATTATATTTAGCCAAATATAAAGTATAATTAGAATTTGGATGTCCTATTAAAATGAATCTAGAAGAGCAGTTGATACAATTTGTTAATCAATCAGAAATTTTTTTACAAAATTCTCAGGGAATTATTTTAATTAAAGATTTATCTTCTACTTGTGTTGGGGTAAGTAAAAGTCTATGTCAATTATTGTCAATGAAAAAAGAAGATTTTATTGGGTATAAAGATATTGATCTTCCCTGGGCCAATTTTAATGAGCAAATTAAAGTTCACGATAAAGAGGCTGCCACTACAAAAAGCCTGAATGTTTTAGAACCGTTTCCATTTAGTAAAAATATTATATTACCTATTGATGTAATTAAATCAGCAATTATTAATAGCGAAGGGGAAACGATTGGCATCCTTGCCCAAAGTCATGCTAATTTATTTGATCGCTCTATTACAAAATTTCTAACATCTCTTAGTTTAAAAGACAAAAAAATTGATTTACATATTCTAGAACGGTATCGATTGGATAATTATGATTCTAATTGGTCTTTAACTAAGCGGGAAGTCGAATGTTTATTTTTGCTTATCCATGGAAAAACAGCAAAAGAAATAGCAAAATTTCTCAATATTTCTTTTCGGACGGTAGAAACATATATTGAAAAAATCAAGAATAAATTGCAGGTAGAGTCACGCTCTGAAATAATTGAAAAAGCAATTGAATCCAATCTTTTAGAGATTATTCCAAAAAATGCTGTTTTAGCTCAGTTATATAAAAATTTTGATAAATGGAAATGTTTTTTTGAGTAAGTTTTATTTCTAAACGTATGAATTACATTGGCTAAATTAACAATAACTGATACAATTTAAAGCTTAGTATTAAGTTTAGATAACTGTTGAAAAAACAGTGACATTTTATGAGGTATTGTTATGGCGCGTGTGACCGTTGAAGATTGTTTAGATAAAGTAACTAATCGATTTGAATTAGTATTAGTTGCTGCAAAAAGAGCTCGTGATATTTCTGTTCGTGGCCAAGAACCTATGGTATATCCAGAAAATGATAAACCAACTGTTATTGCATTGCGAGAAATTGCATCAGGATTAGTCTCTGCTGATATTTTAAACGAAGGCTAAAAGCTTGTGAGTTATTTTGATGAGTTAGCTCACAAGCTAGGAATTTATTTAAATAATAAACAGATTGAGTTAATTCATCAAGCTTATGTTGTGGCAGAAGAAGCGCATAAAGGACAAATGCGTCGTTCTGGTGAACCTTATATTACCCATCCCGTTGCAGCAGCCATGATTCTTGCTGATATGCGTATGGATGCACAAAGCATTATGGCAACGCTGTTGCATGATGTTTTGGAGGATACGGCTGTAACGAAAGAAGAGCTGGTTGCCCAATTTGGAGATAGCGTTGCAGAATTGGTGGATGGTGTTAGTAAATTAACGCAAATTAAATTTGAATCTAAAGCTGAAGCACAAGCTGAAAATTTCCGAAAAATGATGATGGCCATGGTACGGGATATTCGTGTCATCATTGTAAAATTAGCTGATAGGCTACACAACATGCGAACGCTTGGCGTGATGCCAGCAAAAAAGAAGCGTCGTATTGCGATTGAAACCCTTGAAATTTATGCACCTATTGCGAATCGATTGGGTATGCGGGATCTTTACACTGAATTAGAAGATCTTGGGTTTAAAGCGCTTCATCCTGTGCGTTATAAAGTTATTTCTGATGCAGTATTACGCGGGCGAGGTAATCGAGGGGAGCTCATGAAAAAAGTCGAGCAATCCCTTGTAAATGCGTTGGTTAAAGCGAATATTCCAGAAACAGCGTTAATTGGTCGCCAAAAACATTTATATAGCATTTATAAAAAAATGCGTAACAAAAAAGCATCCTTTGGTGAAATTATGGATGTTTTTGCTTTCCGTGTGTTAACAAAAGATATTGATACTTGTTATCGTGTGTTAGGCGCTGTTCATCAAGCATACAAACCAGTTCCCGCTCGATTTAAAGATTATATTGCTATTCCCAAGGCTAATGGATACCAATCATTACATACCACTTTATTTGGTCCATTTGGTGTTCCCCTTGAAATTCAAGTTCGCACAGAAGAAATGGAGAGAGTAGCGTGCAATGGGGTGGCTGCTCATTGGATTTATAAATCCTCCGGCTTAGAAGCAGATGAGGCTCAATCCCGGGCTCGTGAATGGATAAAAGGTTTAATGGAAATGCAAAGAAATGCGGGTGATTCATTAGAATTTATTGAAAATGTGAAAATCGATTTGTTTCCGGATGAAGTGTATGTTTTTACACCAAAAGGGGATATTGTTGAAATACAACGTGGTGCAACCCCAGTAGATTTTGCTTATCGTGTTCATTCAGATGTTGGAAATAGTTGTGTCGCAGCCAAAATTGATCGCCGATTAGCTCCTCTAAGCATGCCTCTATTAAATGGCCAAACTGTCGAAATTATTACAGCTCCAGGAGCTCGCCCGAACCCCGCGTGGTTAAATTTTGTCGTAACGGGAAAAGCACGTGCCAATATTCGTAATTTCTTAAAAAGCCAGCAAGAAAAAGAATCTATATCATTTGGTAAACGCCTATTAGGAACAGCACTTGCTGAGCTGTCATCTTCTTTAGAAGCTATTCCCCCTGACACGATGCAGGCCTTGTTAAGGGATTTAAATTATAAAAATACCAAAGAGTTGTATGAAAATATTGGTTTTGGTAATCAAATAGCGTTAGTTATTGCACAACGTTTGTTAAATCATCAAGAAATATCAGCAGAAGCGATGGAAAATGTCTCTCCTGATAAAGTTGTTCCATTAGCCATCAAAGGAACTGAAGGTATGATGGTACATTACGCTCTTTGTTGTCATCCTATTCCGGGCGACTCTATTATTGGTCAACTCATCTCAGGTAAAGGTATTAAAATTCATGTGGATTTCTGTCCCCACGTGAATGAGTTTCGTCATAAATATAATCAATTTATTCATCTTTGTTGGGATGAAAATGTTACGGGTGAATTTTTAGTTGAAATCGTTGTTGAGGTAAGTAATCAGCGAGGGGTATTAGGTATTTTAGCGTCGGCTATTGCCGGTGCTGAAGCCAATATTGATGACGTACATGTGGAACCATCTGACGGTAGTCATAGCACCTTAACATTTAAAATGACAGTACATGATCGTGTTCATCTAGCTCGCGTGATGCGTCGATTACGTGCTGATAAATCGGTATTACGTTTATATCGAAAGAAAATGGGGTAAAAAATGGATAAAACCATAGGTGATCTTTACTTTGTTATTGGTCTTGGCCAAACGGGATTATCAGTTGTTCGCTATTTAAAACGACATAATCAACACTGTGAAGTATTTGATGATAAAATTTTATCCGATAAACTAACAGCGTTTCATGCTGAGTTTCCCGATGTGCCTGTCCATGCTCATGAAATCTTTGATAATCATCAATCTTTAGAAAATGTGAAGGAAGTTATTATTAGCCCGGGAGTTCCTCTAACTCATCCTATTGCTGTATTGGCAAAGAAAAAAGGCGTTCCTGTTGTGGGTGATATTGAATTATTTGCACGTCAAACGAAAGCTTCAATAGTTGGTATCACGGGAACGAATGGTAAAAGTACGGTTACGGCATTAGTAGGGGAAATGGCGAAAGCAGCTGGTTTGAAAGTATTAGTGGGTGGCAATATTGGGGAACCTATTTTAGATCAAGGTGAGGGAGGTTTTGATTGGGTAGTATTAGAGTTATCGAGCTTTCAATTAGAAAGCACGTATACGTTGTATCCTAAAATCGCCTGTATTTTGAATATCACACCCGATCATATGGATCGATATGATTCTTTTGAAGACTATGCTGCTGCAAAATATCGTATTTATGATAATGCTGAAAATGCCGTGATGTGTTCCGATGATTCATTAACTATGCCACCCTTAACTTCTTCTTTTTATAAAAGGCCTCATACAACCTTAACATGTTTCGGACTCACCAAGCCAACGGCTAATCATCCATGGGGAATTCAGGTTTATGAGGGCGAAACTTATTTGTCTTATGGAGAAGAACGATGGTTAAATATCAAGGAAATGAAAATAAAAGGTACACATAATTGGAGCAATGCTTTGTCTGCTTTGGCGATGGGACATTTAATGGGAATAAGCCAGTCGATATTATGCCAAGTATTAAAAGAGTTTCCCGGTTTAGAGCATCGTTGTCAATGGGTGCGGGAAGTCGGCCAAGTAAATTGGTACAACGATTCCAAGGGAACTAATGTTGGTTCAACATTAGCGGCTATTAAAGGATTGGGCGGCGCAATGGAAGGAAAAATGGTATTGTTATTAGGCGGACAATCAAAAGATGCCGATTTCTCTGAGCTTCGTGAACCGATAAAAGAGCATGCCCGTTCGATTGTTTTATATGGTCAAGATGCAGATAAAATTGAAAAAATGCTAGAAAATACTGTGCCTATTCATCGAGTTAACACCTTTGAGGAAGTGATTGCCCAAGCAAAAAAAGATGCTCATCCTCATGATGCTGTTTTGCTGTCGCCTGCTTGTGCGAGTTGGGATATGTTTGAAAACTATGGGCATCGTGGTCGTATATTCGTGGAGTTGGTTCAGAAATTGTAACAAAGTAAAGAATGGATTTCTATCAATTACCATTAACTATTTGGGAAAATGATTCAAATCCAATGAAAGCCGTGAGCCATAAGACCACCTAAAGTAAGAGCTAAACTTACACCACCATTCACCATATACTTTAATGTACTGTATCTTACATTGGCAATTTCTTTTTGTAACCTCAACTCAAGTTCTGAAATATTTTTTTGTATTAAAAGTGTCTTTTCAGTAATTTCTTGCCTTAATTCTGTTTTGATACCAATAATTTCTTGATGCAATTCCTGTTTAGTGGCAACGTTTTCATAAAAGTAGTTTTGTTCTTTACTCATTTGTGTTTGGAAGGTTTCAAGAGCTGCTTCCAGTTGTTGGGCTTGATGTTCTGCAAGGGCTTCTGGACTTTTTAGTCGTTTTGCTTTTCGAACATATTCTAATGTATCAAAATATTTTATTGACATAATATTGCCTGCCATCATTATTGAAATTCTCCTTCTTGGTTGGTTTAACTTGCATAGTTATATTGGAATGTATTTTATTATTTCTTTCTATAGATGGGCGCTATCTTGCAGTGATTCAATCGTCAAATTTCCTGTACAAAATAACGCCACTTTCAGTTCGTATTCCACAGTTTCCATGAAAGTAATAACAGCCTCTGTGCTTTCTTGGGCAGCTTGTAAAATAGGTTTGGCAAAACCAATCGTACTGGCGCCTAAATATAAAAGCTTTGCTGCATCAAGGCCGTTTCTAACGCCCCCTGAACCCCAAATTTCATAATTGGGGGTTAAACTGACGGCTTGTTTAAGTGAATCTACTGTGCTAATACCCCAATTCTTAAAAGTGAGGGCAGCTCGTTGCCGGATAGGATCTTGATAGGCGCGAGCACCTTCAATACGTCCCCAATGGGTGCCGCCTAATCCACTGATATCTACTGCTGCAACAGATGTGGACATTAAACGTGCTAAAGTTTGGGTGGAAAAACCACAGCCCGTTTCTTTTATAATAACAGGAACTGATAAACTGTCAGCCAATTCAGCAATGGCTTCTAAAGCGCCTTTAAAGTAAGGTGTTCCTTCGGGTTGAATGCATTCTTGCAAGGGATTGCAATGAATAATCATGCCTGCTGCTTCTAGGTTATCCACTAAGCGTTCTACATCATCTATAGAGGTTTCAATTAGTTGGGTAATACCCAGGTTACCTAACAAAACAGCACGAGGTGCTTGTTGACGTATTTCAGCCCATTCGGCAATTGCTTCTGGATCAGAAAGCTCTCTACGTTGAGAACCTACACCCATAGCCCACCCTGTTTGTTCACACGCTTCAATTAAACGAGTGTTAAATTGCACTGCATCTGGATGACCTGCTGTCATGGAGCTTACAATAAAAGGGGAAGGAACTTTTTTTCCAAAGCGATACGAATAGATATCAATATCTTCGAAGTTACATTCTGGAATGGCTTCGTGAGGAAGAGTGATATTTTCTAAGCCACTTAATCCCACCGCTTCATGCTCGGGATTAAGTGCTAATGCCATGTGATCTCGTTTTCGCTGTTCAAATGAGCTTACTTCTTCGTTTTGCTCAGATGGTGGAGAAAAATGGCTCATTTATTGCAAGCCATCATTGCACGAGAAGTATCAACCATGCGGTTAGAGAATCCCCACTCATTATCATACCAAGATAATACTTTCACGAGATCTCCCATAACTTTTGTTTGAGTTGCATCAAAAATGCTAGAGGCAGGGTTATGATTAAAATCACAGGAGACTAAAGGTGCTTGGTTGACGGCTAAAACATTTTTTAATTCATTATTTGCTGCATGAATTAAAATATCATTAACTTCTTGAACAGAAGTAGGACGGGAAGCTTTAAAGGTTAAATCTACGATAGAAACATTCATAGTAGGTACACGTAAAGCAAAACCATCTAATTTTCCATTTAACTCAGGCAAAACAAGGCCAACAGCAGCAGCAGCACCGGTTTTTGAAGGAATAATTGACCCTGCAGCAGCACGTGCACGTCGTAAATCTGTATGATAGCTGTCTACCAATGATTGATCATTTGTATAAGCATGAACAGTGTTCATTAATCCGGAAACTATGCCTAATTTTTCATGCAAGGCTTTAGCTAATGGAGCTAAGCAGTTAGTTGTGCATGACGCATTAGATACAATGGTATCAGATGCTTTAAGGATATGATGATTGACACCATATACGATAGTAGCATCAGCACCTTCCGCAGGGGCAGAAATCAATACTTTACGAGCGCCTGCAGTTAAATGAGCTTCGGCTGCTTGTCTTTTTGTAAATAAACCTGTGCATTCATAAACAACATCAATGTTTAAATCCTTCCAAGGTAAATTCGCAGGGTTTCTTTCAGAAGTCACTAAAATGCGATCACCATTGATAATGAGGTATTCACCTTCGGTACGAACATCTGCATTAAAACGACCATGTGTAGTATCATATTGGGTTAAATGAGCATTAATTGTAATGTCACCCAAATCATTGATCGCTGCAATGCGTACTGATGAATTGAGGCCATTTTCATAAATAGCGCGGACAATATTACGGCCAATTCGGCCGTAGCCATTAATAGCTATAGTTATAGACATACTTCTTTCTCCTGCATTGAGCAATGTTGATGTATTAGCTTTGAAGCCATTTGATAGGCTGTCTCAGCATTGAGTTTAAAATCTTTATAGATGTGGGGGCCAGGCGCTGACAGACCGAATCGATCAATGCCCATAATTTTTCCGTTTAATCCAACATACTGGTACCAGAAATCAGAAATTGCTGCCTCAATAGCAAGACGAGCAGTTACTTTAGGCGGTAATATATGATGTTGATACGTTTCAGGTTGTTCTTTGAATAGTTCTGCACATGGCATGGAAACCACTCTTACAGCATGGTTGTCTTTCGTTAATAGATGAGCGGCTTCTAGAGCAATACTCACTTCCGAGCCGGTAGCAATAAAAATGATCTCGGGAAGTATTTCTGGTTTGTTTTCAAAGAGAATATAAGCGCCTTTTTGAATGGAGTCAGTCTCTTTATCGTCACGTTCAACGCAGTAATTTAAATTTTGACGTGATAATAAGAGTGCTGAAGGACCGTCTTGTCGTTCAATAGCCATTTGCCAAGCAACAGCCGTTTCTAATGTATCAGCAGGTCGCCAAACATTCAAATTGGGGGTCATTCGAAGCATTGCTGCATGTTCAATAGGTTGATGTGTAGGACCATCTTCGCCTAAGCCAATAGAATCATGCGAATACACATAAATTACTCGCTGTTTCATTAAGGCAGCTAATCGCACGGCATTACGGGCATAATCTGTAAACACTAAAAAAGTGCCACCGTAAGGAATGAATCCACCGTGAAGGGCAACACCCGTCATAATAGCGGACATGCCAAACTCTCTAACTCCATAATGGATATAATTACCACTAAAGTCTTGTGGGGTAATGGATTTGCAACCTTTCCAATCTGTATTATTGGAGCCAGTTAAATCGGCTGAACCTCCTAACAATTCAGGAAGGGTAGGGGCATAAGCATTTAATGCTTCTTGAGAGGCTTTACGAGTGGCAGTAGCGGCTTTTTTTTCAATTACTTGTTTAAGAAAATTATGTACGGTATTCGTCCAGTTTTCAGGTAATGTTCCTTTTAATCGACGTGATAAAGCTTTAGCTAACTCCGGATATTTGTTTTGATACTGCTGAAATTGTTGATTCCATTCGGTTTCACGTTTTTTCCCCGCAATTTTAGCATCCCAACCTTCATAAATAGAGTGAGGTATTTCAAAAGGTGGAAATGACCACTTCAAGGCAGCACGCGTAGCTTCGATTTCTTTATCACCTAGGGGGGCACCGTGGCAATGTTCTGTGCCGGCTAAGTTAGGGGCACCATGTCCAATGGTGGTTTTACAACAAATTAAAGAGGGCTTATCTGACACACTTTTGGCTTCAATAATCGCTTTTTTTATGGCTTCAGAATCATGACCATCAACATTGGAAACAACATGCCAATGATAGGCTTTGAAGCGCTCAGGAACATTTTCACTAAACCAGCCATCTACCTTTCCATCAATAGAAATATTATTGTCGTCGTAAAAGGCAATGAGCTTTCCTAACCCCCAAGTGCCTGCTAATGAACAGGCTTCATGGGAAATACCTTCCATTAAACAACCATCCCCGAGAAAAACATAAGTGTGATGGTCAATTAATTCATAACCAGGACGATTAAATTCGGAGGCTAATAATTTTTCCGCCAATGCCATCCCTACACCATTAGCTAAACCTTGGCCTAATGGACCAGTAGTGGTTTCTACACCTGGGGTTTCAGCATATTCAGGGTGGCCAGGAGTTTTAGAATGAAGCTGCCGAAAAGCTTTTAAATCTTCCATGCTTACTTCATAGCCAGTTAAATGTAACAATGCGTATTGCAACATTGAGCCATGGCCATTAGATAAAATAAATCGATCTCGATTGGCCCATTGAGGGTTTAAAGGATTATGGCTTAAAAAATCATTCCAAAGTACTTCCGCAATATCTGCCATTCCCATCGGCATTCCAGGATGGCCCGAATTTGCTTTTTGTACAGCGTCCATGGCTAATACGCGAATTGCGTTGGCTAATTCTTGTCGTGAAGGCATAGGAATAAAACCCCTGATTTGTCTCGAAAAATAAAGGCAAAACTATATCATTAATTGCTTTTATTTTCTACTTGATAATAGCGTTAAATCCAGTGAAAACCGTGGGCCATTACCCCACTTAATGTTGCTACGATCCCGATACCACTTCGAACAAGATATTTTAACAGGTCATAACGAACAGATGAAATTTCCTTCTGGAGTCTTAATTCAAGTTCCACAATGTCGTTTTTTAATTCAGATTTTAATTCCACTACATCAAATTTAGTGGCAATGTTGTTAGCTTTAAAATCATATTTCTTTTCGAATTCTTCAAAGTTATGTTTAGACTCTTCCCTCATTTGCTGAACAACCGTTTCTAAGGCTGTTTCCATTTGATGGGCTTGATACTCAGCAAGTTGATTGGAATCCTTTATTTTTCTTGCCTTTTGAACATATTCAAGTGTGTCAAAGTATTTAATTGTCATTGTGGTACCTGTCATTGTTGGAACTCCTTAGACTTCTTTCGAAACTCAATTTTTGAGGGTAACTTGTTCGTCGACGCGGTGCTCGAATCCTCATGTACTGGCGTGTACATTCCGGTTCTGTGCTCCTGGTCTCCTCCAATTTCCCACTCAAAAATAGGTTTCGAAAGAAGTCTATTGAATGTTTGGTTTAACTTGCAGCAGAAGTAAAATTACTTATGGTTAATTTTAATATATATATAAATTAAATGCTAGTCAGATGTTTTTTGGTTATTCAGAGAAATAAAATGAAGGGCTTTCATGGGAGGATTTTGCTCAAAATGCCATGAAATTCCCCATAAAGCCCAGGCACGATCTGAACGTTTTTGAACATAGCGTAAATCAGCAAGAGTTAAAGGATTATACGAAAGTGCTGTCGCATAATCTTGAGAGAACCATATAAATGTTTTAACAGAAGATAAAGAGGAAGAGGGGAGAGTAGAGGCATTTGGAATAAACAAAGGTTTAGAGAAGTTTTCCTCATAATAAGCTGTGCGAAATTCAGGTGTGTAAATAGTATCAAGATAAATGGTATTTTTATATACATATAATGAGTCCCACTTAGCAATTGTCCCAAATCGAGGTAATACTCGATTTTGCTTTGTGGGTGTCTGATGTCGTGCTATGGTTAATTCTGCTTGTATTTCCATTGCGCGATGGTGCTGAAAAATAGCAAATCCAATATAAACGAAAGCGATTAAAATGGCGTACCGTGCTAGCTTTGGAGATTCCATGATATAGGTACTAATAACACCTAAAAATAAAATCAACGTAAAAATAGGCGCAACAATGGGAAGAATATCCCAACTGATTCTATTAGAGGCAAAAGGCCAAAAAAGCTGAGTGCCATAGCTCGTGCATGCATCTAATAAGCAATGGGTGGCATAGGCTAAAGTTGATAATCCAAAGACTTCTTTCCAACGAGACCGCCAGGATTTAAATAATAGAAGGAAAATAAATGTTGCAATAAGTCCTCCAATTGGTATAAAGAGTAAACTATGCGTAAAACTTCTATGAATTTCTAAATTGAGTAAAGGGTTGAAATCAGAACGTACAAAAAAATCTAGATCGGGGGCTGCCGCTGAAAGAATCCCAATTAAGGTTGCTTGTCGGAGAAAGTTTTTTTTACAGACGCTTTGTGCAACTACTCCTCCCGTTAGCATGTGAGTAATGGGATCCATTCGTTTATTTTCTCTTACGTAAATTTTTAGGAGGTGGTAATGCTTTTACCATGGCTTCCCGCTCTTCTTCAGAAACTTCTTGGAAGGTTGTCCACCAGTCAGCAAGTTCCACCGTTTCATCGCCCGCTAGGGCACGAATTAACAAGAAGTCATAAGCTGCTCGAAAGCGTGGGTGTTGTAAGAGACGAAAAGCGCGGGTTCCTTGACGACGAGAAAATCGATATTGTAAAACCCATATTTCTCTTACTGCTTGCCAATATCTTTTAGGAATTGCCACCGCTTGATTCTGAGTATGTATGGTATGCGCCATTGATTTTTCTAAGGATTCTAGAAGAGTGTCGCCTTCTTGCTTGAAACGTCTTATTTCTTGTTGCATCGGGTACCATAATAAAGCGGCTAATAAGAAAGCCGGCATAATAGGTTTACGTGCTGCATAACGATGATCCGTATTTTCGAGCGCTTGATTGATTATTTTCTGGCCTGTCTGACGAGCTTCTTCTTTTTTTGTATGACTTGATGAGGTATTAAGCGCAGAAGCAGCAGCTGGAAAGCATAAATTAAACAATCCATATTCACATAATAATTGATGACCTTTTTGGCTAGCTCCATTATGGTAAACTTTAAAAATTTCTTCGCTAAGACGAGCACTTGGTACGTTTTTAATTAGATGAACTAATCGTTTAATAGGTTCAGCGGTTTCTGGATGGATAGTAAAATCTAATTTGGCACTGAAACGAATGGCTCGCAATATTCTGACGGGATCTTCTTTATAACGAATTTCAGGATTACCAATGAGACGAATGACTCTATCATTTAAGTCTTGGTATCCTTTGGTAAAATCAATTACGGAAAAATCGGCAATGTTATAGTAAAGTGCATTGATAGTAAAATCGCGGCGTTTGGCATCTTGGGAAATATCACCAAATATATTATCCCGAATAATCATACCATGAGGATCTTTTTTATGTTCGGTATGGCCTTCTTCATGATGCTCTTCTCCGCCACGAAAAGTAGTAACCTCAATAATTTCACGGCCAAATTGAACGTGCACGATGCGAAAGCGACGACCAATGACAAGAGAATTTCGAAAAAGGCGGTTCACTTCATTGGGTTTAGCATTGGTTGCCACATCAAAATCTTTTGGAACGATTCCTAAGAGAAGATCTCGCACACTGCCACCCACCAGACAGGCTTCATAGCCCGCATGATGTAAACGATTTAATACTTTAAGTGCATTAACACTTATATTTGTTTTAGAAATACGGTGTTGCTCACGTGGTATGACATGAGCATTGGCATTTTCTAAGCGGACAGAAATTTTTTTAGAGGGTTTAATCTTTAATAATTTTTTGATAAAAGAAATCATTGGTTATTCCAATTAATTAAGATTTTCTCTAATGTACTAGCATAATAAGCTAAGTCATGAGACGTTTTAGTTTCTGTTGCACAAATTAGTAGGCTGTAACTCATATCAGGGTAATATTGACCTAAATCCACACCCCCAGCAATATTATGTTGTAATAAAGCGTCTAAAATTTCAGAGGCAGGATGAGGTAAATCTATAACACATTCATGAAAATAGGGCTCTGAAAAATGACGTTGTACACCAGGAATAGCGGTTAATTTTTCAACCAGTTGTCGTGTATTTTCGTGACAAAGTTTAGCCGTATCTTCAATTCCTTTGGGGCCTAATAAACTCATATAAATTGTAGCTGCAGTGGTCATAAGACCTTGGTTAGTACAAATATTTGAGGTGGCCTTTGAACGGCGAATATGCTGTTCCCTTGCTTGCAAAGTAAGGGCATAACCCGGTTTTCCATCGGTATCAACTGTTTTACCAATAATACGGCCTGGCATTTGGCGAACATGCTCTTTACGGCAGCTTAAAAAGCCAAAATAAGGTCCACCAGAAGCTAAGGGAATACCTAATGGTTGCCCTTCGCCACATACAATATCGGCACCTTTTAAGTTATTTGTTCCCCAAGCATTTGGTTCTTTAAGTAGTCCTAATGAAATAGGATTGACAACAGCAATGAGTAGTGCACCTTGTTGATGAGCCCAATCAGTAATGGCATCCACATCTTCCAATGTTCCAAAGAAACTTGGTTGTTGTACCACAACGGCGGTAAAGGGCTCCGTTCCTTGAGGAATAGAAGCTAGGGAAGAAGATACAATGATTTCTAAATCTTGATGAACAACAATGCTGTTTAATGTATCGAGATAATGTGGATGTAATGTACCAACAATAAGAATTCTTTTACTTTTTTGTTTACTTTGAATTCTTGCTGCCATTAACGCTGCTTCAGCTAAGGCTGAAGCACCATCGTACATAGAAGCATTGGAGACATCCATCCCAGTTAAGCCTGCAATCATACTTTGAAATTCATAAAGCAATTGCAATGTACCTTGACTTGCTTCTGCTTGATAGGGTGTATAAGCAGTGAGAAATTCCCCTCGGGACGTAATATCCCATACCGCAGCAGGAATATGATGTTCATAAGCACCGGCTCCCATGAAACAAAGAGGCGATGCCATTGCTTTTATTCTTTCTTTTACCAGGTGATTCAATTCAATTTCTGATAAACCTTCTGGCACGTCTAAAGTTCTATTAAAGCGTACTGATTCAGGAATTTCGCTAAAAAGTGCTTCAAGATTTTCCACGCCAATTGTTTTTAGCATGGATCGAATATCAGCATCCGTATGAGGGGTAAATGGGCTAAAAACAGACATGGCGTGTTCCTTTATTATTAGTCTTCTGATAGGGTTTCTTCGTATTCTTCGGCAGATACTAGTTCATCATATTCTTCTGGTTCATCCATTCGAATTTTTACTAACCAGCCGTCACCATAAGGATCACTATTTACTAAAGAAGGCGCGTTAGTGAGCTCAGAATTTACTTCAATAACTTCACCGCTGACAGGAGCATAAAAATCAGAGGCTGCTTTTACTGATTCAACGACGCCTAATTCATCTCCCATACCAACAGTATCGCCTACCTCAGGTAATTCAACAAAAACCATATCCCCAAGCAATTGTTGTGCGTGATCGGTAATACCAATAATAACCACGTCGTCACTTTCTTTTAATCCCCATTCATGGGTTTTGGTATATTTTAATTCTTCTGGCAATGTATTTGACATGTTTTCTCCAAGCTTAATAATAATGATGTTTAATCGACAATAGATTTGCCTTGTTTAACAAAACGAGGTTTTGTAATTGTGGCAGGAATTTTTTTTCCACGAATGTCCACGAAACAGCTTTGTGAATTTGTTTGGTTGTTAACGGGAATACGTGCTAAAGCAATAGATTTTTCTAAAGTGGGTGAATAACTACCGCTAGTAATTACCCCTTCTTCGACTCCTTCAAGAACAACTGTTTGGCCAGTTCGCATAATACCCTTTTGCCCTAAAATTAAGCCAACCATTTTATGCTTAATTCCTTGTTCTTTTTGTCGTTGCAATGCCTCTCGACCAATAAACAAACGATCTTCTGGTTCAAATGCCACAGCCCAGCTTAAGCCTGACTCTAAAGGACTCGTCACTTCGTTCATGTCTTGTCCGTAAAGCAACATACCTGCTTCTAAGCGAAGGGTGTCTCTTGCACCTAGACCACAAGGTTTTACACCAGCTTGCAATAAAGATTCCCAAAGACTAACAACTTTTTGAGAGGGAACAATAATTTCTAAACCATCTTCGCCGGTATAACCTGTCCGTGCAAAGAAACAATCGCCAACTTCAACTGATTCAAATGGTTGTAATGTACTCACATCATCTGCTTGGGCAGGAGATAGCAACCCGAGCACTTTTTCAATAGCTTTAGGACCTTGGACAGCAAGAATAGATAAGTCTGTCCTTTCTTGTATACCGACAGAATGAGGATCTTCATTATGACTACGAATCCAGGCCAAATCTTGTTCACGGGTAGCAGAATTAAGTACTAAGCGATAATTGTCAGGGGCACGGTAGTACACAATAAGATCATCGACTATTCCACCGCGGTGGTTTAACATTAACGTGTAAAATGCTTTTCCTGAATGTTGCAAACGATCAACATCATTGGAGAGAAGATAGCGTAGGAAATTTCTGCCGCCTGTACCTAATAAATCGACAACAGTCATATGGGATACATCAAAAACACCTGCATCGGTGCGTACACAATGATGTTCATCTAATTGGGAGCCGTAATGCAAGGGCATCATCCATCCATGAAAATCAACTAACTTTGCATTTGCCTGTTTATGTTGTTCATATAGCGCTGTTTTTCGTGACACAAAAAATCCCCATCAAAAAATCTCACAATTATACTCTATACAGGCATTTTTTCAACCGCTATACTTCGCTCACTATGTTATTAATTCGTCATATAAAAAATGCTTTAAATTCAGACTTTTTTAAGGGCGGCTGTGTTGCGACTATTGGTAATTTTGATGGTTTGCATAATGGTCATCGTTTTATCCTTGAGCAACTAAAAACACAAGCAAAAGTTACGGGATTACCCAGTGTTGTTTTAACCTTTGAACCGTTACCACGTGAGTATTTTTTAAAAAAAGAAAATACCCAGGTGCGTTTAACGCGTTTTAAAGAAAAATGTTTTTATTTAAAGAAATGGGGTATTGATGCCTTTGTTTGTCTTCACTTTAATGCACAGTTAGCAGCATTAAGTGCGCAACAATTTGTCGATAATTTTTTAGTTCAAGCGCTTAATGTTAAGCATCTTATTGTTGGCAATGATTTTCGGTTTGGCCATCAAAGGGAAGGGAATCTTTCCTTTTTACAAGCACAAGCAAAAAAATATCTTTTTAATGTTGAAACCGCACCTATAACAGCTTATGAGGGGCGTCGTATTAGTAGTACATGGATTCGTGAAGCATTACAACAAAACGATTTAAAACTAGCAGAAACATTATTAGGACGACCTTATAGTTTATTGGGTAAAGTAATTCATGGGGATAAACGTGCTCGGCAATGGGGAGTGCCCACAGCAAATTTAAATGTCCATCGCTCTATTATTCCAACGGTTTTGCCTATCAAAGGGGTGTATGCTGTTTCTGTAAAAGGAAAAGGTTTAGTTAATTTTCCTGGCGTGGCGAATGTTGGTAGTAGGCCAACTGTAGATGGCATCAGAAATTTACTGGAAGTTCATTTGCTTGATTTTAAGGGTGATATTTATGATCAAGTAGTCGAAGTAAGTTTTTTACATAAATTACGCGAGGAAAAGCGATTTGATTCCATAGAGTTGTTGAAAGAACAAATACTTGAGGATGTTGAAGCAGCTAAAAAGTATTTTGGGCTCAAAAATTGTAAGGGGTAAAGTGGCTTGTGAGGGGATATATACTTACGTTATAATATGTATAGGGTGCCTTGCATGAGGCGAACAAAAGTTTGTAATACTAAGGATAGCTATTGTGGCCACAAAAGTTCCTGAAATTGTTGAAGCGCTTAAAATATATCAACATTCTCATGAAATATTGAACGATAAAGTCATACGTCGGTTTATGCTACAAGATCGAGGTTCGCGTGAGGAGAGTGTTTGGCGCCAACGTCTTCGGGTTTTAGTCTATACCATTCCTTTTCTCTTATCTCGTTTTACCCTTTTTTTAGTTCCTTTAGAAAAAATGTTAAGTGAGCTTATAGGACGTGGTACGGCACGTACTCACCAGGCTCAAATTTTATATGACGAATATATCAAGATACTTGCATTATTAGAAAAGCCTTTAATTGATGATAAAGCCGTATTTGAAAAATTAAACGATATTGTGGCTAATACTCATGCAGTATTAGAGAAATTATGGGAACCTCCTTTCCTCTATGCTGGAGAATCTAAAGTATTGAAACCCCTTGCTTTTAATGCATTAGGCTATCTTATTAACCTCATTGTGATGAAGGAAAAAAGAAAAGAAATGCTGGTCATTTCTTCTAAACATATTGCGGCTTTAAACCACTACCCTGATTTCATTAATAATGAGTTAAAACAATTTATAATAGACCAAGTCAAAACATCAAATAATTCAGAATATTCGCCAGCTGCATTTTTTTCTTCTCCCCACGGAGTCCCTGAATTTGAAATACTTAGGGGTTATTACCATTCCCATGAATTATTTAATGATAAATTTTCCCGGCGATTTAAGAATAGAAGCAAGGATGCAAGCGAGGAAAGTACTTTACGACACTGCATTCGTTCCCTCGTTTATTTTGTTCCTTATGTTGTATCCTGTTTTACGTTGTTTTTAACCCCTTTAGAAAAAGCGTTAAGTGAAGTTATGGGACGAGGTACGGCTCGTTCTCATCAAGCTCAACATTTATATAATAATTGTATAAAGATACAAAAATTGTTAGAAGAAACTCCTATCAGCGAAAATAAAGTGTCTAATTGTTTTTTTGCTATCATGGATGATATCAAAGAGGTATTAAGTGAAGTTCCCATGGGTGGACACTCTACCGTTTTAAAACCACTAGCTTTTGAAGCTTTAGATTATGTTATTAACCTCATTCATAAAAAAGAAAGTGAAAAAATAATTTCTTCAAAAGTATCTTCTGATATTTCTACTAAATTGAATGATTCCAATATAAACCCTTATTTGAAAGAATTTATGCTCCCAAAATTTCCAAATTTAAGTCAAAATGAGACCTCTCTAGGCCATCCTTCTGCTCAAGCGAGTTAAAATAGCTGCAACAGAAGCATTTTTTTAAAAAATAGCGTATAATTTTCCTTTTTCTGGCAAATCAATTATTTAAAGAGTTCTATGACAAAAAAAACAGTGTTTCGTATTTCATTTGTTAATGAAGATACTATCTATCAAATTTATGCACGGAAGGTTTATGACAGTGAACTATTTGGGTTTGTTGAAGCAGAAGAGTTTGTGTTTGGTACTAACACTTCCTTAGTGGTGGATCCCTCTGAAGAACGCCTGCAAATGGAGTTTGCTGATATTAAGCGCACGTTTATTCCTATGCAATCGATTATTCGGATTGATGAGGTACATAAAGAAGGTATAGCTAAAATCACAGAAGCAAAAGCATCGCCAGGCAATGTTAGCCTATTTCCCCGTTCTACTTATAAACGTGATGATAAATAATGAATATCAATATTCCTGAATATATAAAAGAAGTGTATGAAAAGTCAACGTGCCTTTATACGCACAATGAGGTTGAAGCTGCGTTAGATCGCATGGCAAAAGACATCCATGACAAACTAAAAGATTCAAATCCACTATTACTTTGTGTGATGATTGGTGGCGTGGTAACGCTTGGTCATCTATTGACTCGTTTGGATTTCCCCTTAGAAGTCGATTATGTGCATGCGACTCGATATCGGGGAGAATTATCTGGTGGGGATATTCATTGGAAAATGAAACCTCCTACTTCTGTAGAAGGAAGAACGGTTTTAGTTGTCGATGATATTTTAGATGGTGGTGTAACCTTGGCTATTATCATTAACGAGCTAAAAGCAATGGGTGCCAAGGAAGTATTTACTGCTGTATTAGTCGATAAATATGCTAAGCGTGTAAAAGATGGTATTGCCTCAGTGGATTTTGTTGGTTTAAAAATTGAAGATCATTATGTCTTTGGTTATGGTTTAGATTATCGTGAATATTTGCGAAATGCACCAGGTATTTACGTTGTAGCTCCGGAGCATCAATAATGCGGTTAATATTTTTAGGTGGCCCAGGAGTGGGCAAAGGTACACAAGCTCAGTTTATTATAGAAAAATTTGGTATTCCCCAAATTTCCACTGGTGTTATGTTAAGAACTGCTGTGGCTCAAAAGACGCCTTTAGGATTAGCGGCTAAAGAAGTTATGGATGCAGGACGTTTAGTATCTGATGATATTATGATTGGGTTGGTCAAGGAACGCATTGCTGAACCAGATTGTGCAAAGGGTTTTTTATTGGATGGTTTTCCCAGGACAATTCCACAAGCTGATGCTTTAAGGGCAGCTCATGTGGCTTTAGATGCGGTGGTGGAAATCGCTGTTCCTGATGAAGAAATTTTGAAACGGTTAACGGGACGTCGGACGCATCTTCAATCGGGTCGAGTATATCACGTGGATTATAATCCGCCAAAAGTAGCTGATCATGATGATGTAACAGGCGAGCCTTTGATCCAACGAGATGATGATACCGAAGAAACTGTTAAAAACCGTTTAAAAGTCTATCATGAGCAAACAGAGCCTTTGATTGCGTATTACAGCGAATGGTATAAGAGTGGTGATCCAAAAGCTCCTGTATATCATTCTGTGTCAGGAATGGGTACCGTGCAAGAAATTAAAGAACGAATTTTTACTACCCTTGAGTTGCTTAGGATAAAATAATTGGTATGGGATATTCTTGAATTTTTTTATCTCGCGTTAGAAACACTAAATTATTATATTTAGCTTGTGCAATTAGCATTCGATCAAAAGGATCTTGATGAATTGGTGGCAAGTCCATAATAGTCAGACTCTCTTCTGGTATTAAAGGTAAGACCTTAAACCCATCTGTTTTTAAAATAGTAAGTAAATTATTTGGTAAAGTTAATTTTCCTAAACTGCTTTTAATAGACATTTCCCAAAAAGAAATACTACTCACAAAAATTGTATTATGGCGATCAGTAATAATTTGATGCGCTGCAGCTGAAAGATTATCTGGTGTCATCAGCCACCACAAAATAATATGAGTGTCCAGTAAATACATTATTTTTCTTCTTTTCCGTAAAACAAATCCATCCATTCCTCAGAAAGTGGTTCATCAAAATCCTCAGAAATATGAATAAGCCCTTTTAATTGACCTCCTTTTCGAGGTGGTAGTTGTTTCTCATAAGGAACAAGTCGAATCACAGGTTTATTACCCCTAGCAATAATAACTTCCTCGCCCATTAGAACTTGATTAATTAATTGAGAAAAATGTGCTTTGGCTTCGTGAATGTTAACAGTGCTCATGAAGGTTTCCCTTTTTAAGAAGATGATTAATTGTATATGACCATATTAACTTGGTCAAGTTGGCTGATAGAAACAAACGGCGGAATTATTTATTTTCTGCCTTCTTATTTCCTTTAACGTGAGTTGCCCATAAGAAAATGTTCCTACGGAGAACGTCATTGCGAGAAATGTTTTATCTGAGCAGCGTAGCGAAACAGATAAAACATGACGAAGCAATCCAGTTTTGATATTGAAAAGAGCATCAATATCTGGATTGCCACGTCGTTACAGATATTGCTTCGCTCCGCTACACAATATCTGTAACTCCTCGCAATGACGTTCTCCGTAGGAATATTTTCTTATGCGCAACTCAGGTTACTTTAGTATTTCTTAATCTGCATCTTGATCAGGTACAACACGAGTAGATTTACCATAAATAACTAAAATGTGTTGTTGTGGTTCTAAATTCAGATCTTCAGTTTGAACAACTGATATAATGGAACCACTATCTAATTTAATAACATATTCATAACCAGGTTTACGAGTAATATCAGTAGCATCAACAATATGACCTTTTTTTGTTGTTGGTCGGTTATACACATTCACTTTACGTTCAGAAACAATAACCCCTTGCGCCACTTTATTAACTTTTCCAACATCTGCTTCATTGTAATCCCCCGTTGGATTTGAATGATGGCTAGCACAATGGGTTAAAGTTAGTAGGGATAAAGCAGTTAAAACACCGGTTAATTTTTTCATTTTTTTCCTCATATGTTGTTAGGGTGAAGGGGAAGAGGAATTATAGTTTGGATTAGGAGAATTTTCAAAGGACCTCATCCGAGAGGTGGATGTAAGATTCACTTCGAGCCTAGCGCAGGAGCGGTGCTCGCCCTTATGTTTTTATGATCTGTATCAAGTGGCAAGAAGGCCGACTGTCAGTTGTTTCTCCACAAGATCTTCCTACTTAATTACTAACCCAATTAGGCTTGCGTTTTTCTAGGAAAGCGCTTAATCCTTCTTGGCCTTCAGCAGAGACCCGAATTTCAGCAATAGCTTTAGCGGTGTCCCTGATAATGTCTTCATTAATGGAGCTAGATACTTTCTGCGTTAGCATTTTTATTTTGTTAAGGGCAGAAGGGCCATTTTGAGCTATTTGCTTCGCTAAGTTAAGTCCATCTTCAAGAAGATTATTTGAAATAGCATGAATTAAACCAGTTTTTAAAGCCTCATCCGCTGAAAAACGTTCTGCAGTCAGAAAATATCGGCATGCAGCACGTTCGCCCATGGCAGCTATAGCATAGGGACTTATTACGGCAGGAATTAATCCCAGTTTAACTTCAGAAAAACAGAAAGAGGCATGAGGCGCTGATATAGCTATATCACAACAAGCAATTAATCCCAACGCACCGCCAAAAGCATTGCCTTGAATTAAAGCAATAGTTGGCTTGCTCAGCTCATTTAATGTTTGCATTAAACGAGCCAATTTCATTGCATCTTCAACATTTTCTTCTTCCGTATAAACAGCCATCTTTTTCATCCATTGAAGATCGGCGCCCGCTGAAAAAGAAGGACCTATTGCGGAAAGTAATACCACACGAACATGAGGGTCATTATTTACTTGCTTTAAAGTTTTTAACAAATCCTCAATTAATTGCTCATCAAATGCATTATGCTTTTCTGGGTTGTTAAGAACTATGTGAGCAAAAACACCTTCTTTTTTTAAAATAAGTTTTGATATCATAGTGTTTCTTCAATCCAGTAAATAATTTAGTAAGATGTGCCCATGCCACCAATAGAAGGCTCATTCTGCAAGGAACAAACCGAAGATAATGAGCCATCAGCACACACAACTTGACCTAAAGTACTTGCCACTACACCACCATGCCACATACAGCAACCAATGGCCAATTGACGATAAGTAGAAACAGGCGCTTGATTTGTGCATAGACAAGCAGAATATCCACCATCCTTGCACACATAATGTCCAGCGGTGGCATCACAGTAACTGATACCATTTGGGTAGCAACAATTTCGCGATTCTTGAATTTCACTTACGGACTCGCTTTTATTATTCGCTTGGGTTTGAACTGATTCTGCAAAGGCAGTCGTGGTAAAACACGATAGAATAACGAAAAGACACAAAAGAAATTTGTTCACATTAATGCTCATGATGTTTTATGTTCTCTGATTTTTATACTTAAAATAAATCCTAAAAAGCTCGTTAAAGCGGCAACTAAGAAAGGCCATTGAACGCCCCATTTTCCTAAAATTCCTGCGAATATAGCGCCCAATGTCCACGCTACGGCAGCAACGGCGGCACTAACACCCATCACCCATCCTTGTTGTGTTTTATCAACTGCATTAGAAAATAAGGATAATCCGCCGGTATATAACAAGCCTATAGATAATGTAATAGGAATGGCAATAAGCCATTGGTTTACTTCAGAATGAAGAAGAGGGCAAATTATTAGAGCAATTCCAACAATAATAAAAGAAATTTGAATGATATTTTCAATGGTGGTAAGTCTCAGTAAAATACGGACAAGAAATGCCAGGCAAACAGAGAAAAGTACGCCAATGTATGTCATAAACATACCAATATTGGTGGCGCCATAGCCATACGAGTCAATGAGAACCACCGAAATAAACTGAAAATAAATAGACCAACTTAGTTGAACACAAAGAAAAACAAGAGAAACCCTGCGAACTGATTTTAATCGAATCGCATCAATAAAAATACGAATACCCATACTTAATTTAAAATTCAGTTTGCGTCGAATCTGTGCCTTGCTGTCTTTTACGAAAACGAGTAGAAATAGAATATTGATGAAGGCTAGACATCCTGCAATAAAAAAGGGCATTGAAAACCCGGCAGAAGGAAATAAAGGATGTTCTGCAAAATATCCACCGAAAACTGGGCCTAACACAAACCCAAAGCAATTGGCTAAGGTAATAAAACCCAGATTTTTGGTTTTATTTTCATTTGAACTCATATCTGCAATGGCAGCTTGGGCAATAGAGTTGCTGCCTGCAGTGAAGCCATTAATGGCACGGCCAATTAAAAGTAAAGACAAACTGCCGGCCAAAATGCCAATACCGCAGAGTAAAAAACTAATAGCAGTTCCACTGACGCAGATTAATAATGCTTTTTTGCGACCAATACTATCGGAAAGATCGCCGATTAAAGGTGCGCCAATCAGTAAAAACAAACTGAAAATTCCAATAATCCCTGCATATAACATTTCTCTCACTGAGAAAGAAGTGGCAGGATCTACCAGGACACTGGTTTTTTCGAGTACTAAAGGACTTAATACAGGAAAAACTAATCCTAGTCCCATAGTATCAACAATGATTACCAAGAAAAGGGATAAAAACACTTTTAAATTATGACCGGTCATTATTTTTTTCCATACAAAGTAACGTATTTTGAAGTAAGGTAGTGATTGTCATTGGCCCAACTCCTTTAGGAACAGGCGTAATCCAAGAAGCCCGTTCAGCGGCAGCATGAAAATCCAAATCTCCACGTAGTTTACCATCCTCTAAGCGATGAATGCCAACATCCACGACAATGGCCCCTTTTTTTATCCATTGGGCTTGCACTAAATCCATTATTCCAGCAGCAACAATAAGTAAGTCTGCATTCGCTACATGTTGTTCAAGGTTTTTTGTGCGGCTATGACAAATGGTTACGGTTGAGCCAGCGATTAATAATTCTAATGCCATAGGACGGCCAACAATATTAGATGCTCCTACAACAACGGCATGAAGACCCTTAAGATTAAGATTATACCACTGAAGCAGATTAATAATACCATGAGGTGTACAAGGACGGATAAAGGGGTGCTTTTGTGCTAAACGCCCTAAATTATAGGGGTGAAAACCATCCACGTCTTTCGTAGGACGAATCGCTTCAATTATTTTATTAGTATCTATATGTGAAGGTAGTGGTAATTGGACTAAAATTCCATCTACATCCTGATTTTCATTTAATTCTTGAATAAGCTGTAATAATGCCTGTTCGGTTGTATTTTCAGGCAGAGCGTAAGCATGAGAAGTGAAACCCACGGTTTGACACGCGGCTCGTTTGTTTTTTACATAAATATGGGAAGCGGCATGCTCACCAACCAAGATAACAGCAAGTTCAGGTGAACGCAAACCGTTTTTAACACGTTCGGCCACTTGTTCTTTGAGGGTTTGTTGCAGTTGTTCTGCTACCCATTTACCATCAAGGATTTTAGCTGTCATACGAAGGATTTTTTACCTTTTAAAAAAGAGTATTATTACTGATCTTGCATTGGATGGCCAGAGCTAGAAGAAAAATTATATACTCATAGCCGTGGGGTTTTCTGTGAAGGTACCTTCGGTATACCCGTAGCAATTCTTAAAATATCCGTTTAATATAACGCTAATTTCAGTTTTAATTAAAAGTACTAGTGGTGGGAGTATGAGTGAATAGGCGTATATTTATTTCTGGTGTCATGGTTATTGCGGTTTCCTCTGTAAGTAGTTGCGCTTTATACGGCCCGACCTATAAAAAACCATCTACCCAACAGCCAACTCAGTGGATAAGCCCAGATGCATTGTCGTATTCAAGTGCTGAAGATTTGCCTATGATGGCATGGTGGGAAAAATTTGATGATCCACAGTTGTCTTACCTAATTGAAACAGCATTAAAACGGAATAATAATATTCAAATGGCTGTTGGGCAATCAATGGCTGCTCAAGGACAACTTGAACAGATAGAATTTTCCTGGATTCCCACCGTCAATCTGGTGTTAGGAAGCAATAATGCCAATAATCAGTTTTTATCCTCAGGTTATAATATTGGATTTATGCCTAGCTTTTCATTGAATCTGTTTCAACTGATTCGCTCCATAGAATTTGCAAAAGCAAATTTAGCAGAAGCGAATGCAGCGAAAGATGCGGTTCGGTTAACCATTATTGGTCAAACAGCAGGTAGCTATTTTTCTTATTTAGGGCAGTCGTATTTAGTGGCATTGCAAGAGCAATTGGTAGATGACACTAAGAATTTATATTTATTGAATGAAATTCAATACCAAAAAGGGTTAATTTCCCTGCATGCGTTACAACAATCAAAACAACAATGGAAAACAGCAGAAGCGCAATTACCTATTTTTCAAAATAATGTGGTTGTCTCAAGAAATGCGTTGCGGCTTTTATTGAATGAAAATCCTGGAGAGATTCAGAAGGGATTAAATTTTATGCAATTGAAGAGCAACGGCATGGTGCCAGTGAATTTACCCTCTCAAGTATTAAAAAACCGTCCCGATGTTCGTCAGGCAGAAGAACAGCTAATTGCTGCTAATGCACAAATTGGTATTGCAACCTCTACATTTTTTCCTACGTTCACGTTAACAGGATCATTAGGAGCTGCGTCCCCTGAGTTAAGTAATTTTGCGTCAAATAGTACTGGCTATTGGAATCACCAGGAATTAATCACTCAACCTTTATTGAATGCGCCGGCGCTAGCCCAAATTAAAACAGCTAAAGGTGAATATTACACGGCATACCATAATTATGTTCAAACGGTTAAAACATCTTTTCAAGAAGTAGATACAGATCTGTCTGCCCATAGCCGTTACACGGAAAGTTATCAAGATCAAATTCAAAACACGGAAAGTGCCCAAGAAGCCTATGATTTAGCCAGAATTAGCTACAAAAAAGGCTTGTATAGTTACCCGACACTACTAACGAACAAGATAAATTGGGAAAATGCACAAATTAATTTAGCCCAAGCGAAGTTAGCCCAGTTGAATACTATTGTGCAGTTGTATCAAGATTTAGGAGGGGGATATGCTCAAAGCGCATGACTTTGCAGTTTCGTTGCAAGCTGCATCGGCTTCGGTCATGTACTATGCGTACACTCCCTCGCCTGCTTCGCTTGCGCCTCACTGCAAAGTCATGCGCTTTGAGCATTTCTATTTATATAAAGAAAAGAACTTATGAAAAAAAATAGACTTCTTTCCAAACCCTACTTCTGCGGAGAACTTGCTCGTCGAGTCGGTGCTCGAATCCTCATGTACTTGCGTGTACACTTCGTTTCTGCGCTCCGAGTCTCCTCCAATTCCTCGCGCATAAGCAGGTTTGGAAAGAAGTCTAATATTTTATGGGGTTGTATAGTTGGGTTATCAATTATATTAGCCAGTTGTTCTGACAAAAAAACTGCGGATAATCCGTATTCTCATGTCGATACGGCAACAGTCTACGAAACCAATGTTCCTTATGTTCTTAACTATCCTGCTATGGTACAAGGGCGGGTGGATTATCCTGTAGTACCACGTGTCAGTGGTGTTCTTTATAAACAACTCTACAAAGAAGGGACTTTTGTAAAAAAAGGACAACCATTGTATCAAATCGATCCGCGGCCCTTTGAATGGGATCTGAAATCTTACCAAGGCCAATTAATCAAAGATCGGGCGGCTGAAGAAAATTATCGGCATATATACCAACGTTATGAGGATTTGTATCAATATAAAGCTGTTTCTAAACAGGATGTTGAAAATGCACGGATTCAATACCAAGCAGCAGTAGGGAATGTGAAAACGGATGAAGCGAATATTGAGCAAATGAAATTAAATTTACGTTATTGTTTAGTTCGGTCTCCCGCTGATGGCTATATTGGCGAACGCCAAGTAACGGTTGGTACGATGGTAACGGCATTTCAAACCCAGTTAAACAATATTAACTCAGTCAATCAAATGTATTTGCTTTTTTCAATGCCGGAAGACGAGCGATTGATGATTGAAGACGGCGTTCTAAATAAAAAAATGATTATTCCTGAACAGGGTACATTTCGCATTGATATGGAGCTTGCCAATGGAAAACGTATTAATAATGCCGGATATGTAGAGTTTTTAGACACCCGTATTGCTACCGATAATGGCGCATGGAGTATGCGTGCTTATGTCGATAATCGCTTCTTAAAAAATAAATTATTGTCCGGCCAATATGTGACGGTTTATTTGCATGGTATTGAATATTTACATGTCTTTCGTTTACCTCAAGAGGCTGTATTAACAAGTAATCAAGGTTCTTTTGTGTATGTAGTCGAAAAAGGGATTGCTCATCAACGATATGTAAAAACTGGTGAAATGCTGCCGGAAGGGCAATGGATGATTACTAAAGGGTTAAATAATGGAGAGGTGGTGGTTATCTCGGGGAATACACGGATTTCAGATAAGCAAAAAGTTGTGATAGATAAGGCTATCTCGCAACCTAAACCAGAGGGAAAACCATAACATGTTTTGTCGTTATTTTATCCTTCGCCCAGTATTATCAACTGTCATTGCTTTAGTCATTTTATTAGCAGGAACGGTGGCTATTTATTATTCACCTATTGAACAATATCCTAATATTGTCCCGCCCTCTATTACGGTAACAGCAACGTTTCCGGGAGCAAGTAGCAATGCTATTGCCAATGCCATTGCAGCACCGATTGAAGATCAAATGTCAGGTGTTGCCAATATGCTCTATATGCAATCTTCGTCAGCTAATGGCAGCAATACGTACACGTTAAACATTTATTTTGAAACCGGTACTGATTTAAATTCTGTTGAGGCGGATGTGCTCAATCGCATTAACACCGCTATGCCTCAACTTCCTGAGCAGGTTCAACAGCAAGGGGTGACAGTGCGAATGGCAAGTCCAGATCTTTTTCTCGTTATTCCTTTTTATTCTGAAGGAGGCTATCCTGATACGCTTTTTGTGAGCAATTATGTCCAACGTTATATTTATCCTTTGCTGGAACAAGTCCCTGGTGTTGGGGTTGTCAGTATTAGCGGGCAGCGAGCTTATGCAATGCGAGCAATCTTAGATCCAAATAAAATGGATTATTATAAAGTTGGCTTCCAAGATGTTGCCCAAGCAATTAAGGATCAAAACGCTCAATATTCTATTGGTATGAATGCCATGGAACCGATGAAAGGAAAAGAAAAATTTAACTTTCTAATTAATCCTACTGGTTACTATACGACGGTATCGCAATTTAAGAACGTAGTGATTCGAGCCACGCAAAATGGCGTTCAGGTGGTGAAATTAAAAGATGTGGCAAATGTTAAGTTAGATGCCCAATCGTATAGTACTTATTTTTATTCAATGATAAAGGATAAAGTATCGGGTAAAATAGAACCAAAGCAAATTACAGGTGTCCTCATTTCTTTAGCGCCAGGTGCTAACCAGCTTGCGGTAAAAAAAGAAATTGATGCAGCTTTGAAAGAAGCCAGTAAGCACATGCCCAAGGGTATTAAATATTATTATCATTACGATTCTTCTGTATTTGTTTTATCTTCAATTGAAGCGGTTATTACTACATTAATTACTGCTTTCGTCCTTGTTTTTTTAGTCATTTTACTGTTCATTCAAAGCATTCGAGGAACCATTATTCCTGTATTAGCTATTCCTGTTTCCATTGTGGGGGCGTTTGCAGGTACGTATATACTGGGTTTTAGCATTAATACAATGACGTTATTTGGGATGGTGCTTGCTATTGGTATTGTAGTGGATGATGCGATTGTTGTATTGGAATGCGTGGATAGGATTATGGATGAAAAAGGGTGCGATGCCAAGACAGCAGCTATTGAGGCAATGCAAGAAGTAGCAGCTCCTATTATTGCCATTGTGATGGTTCTCAATGCGGTATTTATACCAGTAGCATTTTTAGGAGGATTTGCAGGAACCTTAATGCAGCAGTTTGCCGTTACTATCGCTATTTCCGTTACTTTATCGGGTATTGTGGCATTAACCTTGACACCTACATTATGTGCAATTTTTCTTAAGGAGAAGAAGAAAGGGGAATCATTAGGCAATAAATTCAAAGCATTTAATAAAGGATTCGAGTGGGTAAAAACAAAATATATGCATGGTATTCAATGGGGAATAAACCATGTTAAACCCATGTTGTTCTTTTGGGTACTGATTATTGCTGCTACAGGCATTCTATTCCATCATATTCCCACCGCCTTAATCCCTTTAGAAGATATGGGATACTTTTATGATGATTTTCATGTCACTTCGGCAGGCTCAATGCAATATACCCTCACAGAAGCGAAAGAAATTGCTGCCAAAATGATGAAGTTACCTTACATGGAGCGTGTGGCTATATTAGGTGGAAGGGATATTGCCGATAATAATACAACCAAGACAAATACCGCGACACTCAGTGCCATTTTGAAACCTTATAGTGAACGTTCAGGGAAAAATGGAGACATTAATGCAGCCATTGCAGCAACCAATGACATCAACAATCAAAATAAAAACGTTACGGGTTTTGCTTTCAATCAGCCACCTATTCGTGGCATGAGTTCTACAGGAGGCGTTACTTTTTATCTTCAAGCAAGACAGCCAGTAACCATTGATCAAATGTACCAGGATTCAGTTAACTTGGTAAGCTATCTACAAAAAAACTATAAATCGGTGCTAAGCGCCCAGCAATTTTATAATGTGAATACACCCCAGTTATATGTGCATTTAAATGCACAAAAAGCTTATTTATATGGTGTAAGGTATGTGGATGTCTATAATGCACTTCAATCTATATTTGGCAATTACTATGTTAACTACTTTAGTAAATGGAATGATTTGTATTGGGTAATCTTGCAAGGCGAATACCGTTTTCGGAACATGCCAGAAAAATTGAATACGGTATATGTAAAATCCAACTCTGGGTCTATGGTACCTGTGGGTAGTTTAGCTTCTATAGAATATAAAAATGGCCCTGAAGTGGTTACGCGTTTAAATGATTACCTTGCCAGTCAAATTGTTGTTAATCCCAATAGCCAACAAGGTTATACCCAGGGCGATATTATGAACGCCATCCGAGATGCAGTGCCTAAAGCATTGGGAGAACGATATTCCATTCAATGGTTTGGCCCTGCGTATCAAGAAAATCTTGCCGGTGATCAATCACTCATTGCAGCAGGGTTAGGGTTAACCATGGTATTTTTAATCCTTGCCGGTTTATATGAGCTGTGGGGATTGCCCCTGGTAGTTATCCTTGTATTGCCATGCGCTTTATTAGGGGCGGCTATTACGTTATTTGTTTTTCAAAAACCCAATGATATTTATTTTCAAATTAGTCTATTAACGTTAATTGGGTTATCTGCAAAAAACGTTATTCTTATTCTCGAGTTTGCCTTAGAGCATGTACGAAAACATAAAACAACGCTGGCAGAAGCAGCAGTATTTGCTGCCCAGGTCCGTTTCAGGCCTATTATTATGACTTCTTTGGCTTTTATCTTTGGAAGTATCTCATTAGTGATTGCAACAGGCGCTGGGGCTAATGCCCAACATTCGGTAGGAGCAGGCATTATTGGAGGAATGTTAGGATCCACTTGTTTAGCAGTTTTATTTGTCCCCATGTTTTTTGTGTTAGCCATGAATAAAAAGCGAAGTAAACCTGCGCTTGATTGAGAATATTCATGGTGCTAAAATAATAGAATAAGTATTTTGCTATTATTGAGGAGCGAAAAATGGCAGTAACCAGTCAGTCCTTAAAACCCCAACAGGTTATATCTCAAACCGCTAGGTTTGGTTGGGATCCCGTAAGCTATGAGATTTTTCGAAAAACCCCTGCGGGTATAGCCCAAGATACTAACATTCGATTACGGGCCGCTGAATGGTTATATGGAGAAGAAGAAGCCCAAAGGATTAATCAGTGGCTATTTGAGAAAGAGTATTATCCGAATGAAGATTATCTTGAAGAAGAAAGTACTTCTACAAATGAATCCCAAGCATTTTGGCTGGATGACAGAAACAAAAGCAATTTGCTTAACGGTGGGGCAAATAAACTAACGACAGACAGGCAAGCACTTAAGGATCTCATTAACCAAGCCAACAATACACTTAGACGATCAAGGTCTTATCAAAGTTATTTAACTAATTACATCTCTGCTTCAGATGAAAATACCAAGTGGCATTCCAATAAGAATAAGAAAAATCTTGAAAAGAGCCTTTCTCAAAAACAAGGAAATCGTTACCTCATTTCAGAGGCAGAATATAAAGAAGCCACTCAAAGTTTTGAACAAGCGTCACAAAGTCAAGCGGAAAAGTTAGCTGCTTTACAACAAAAAGAAGCAAATGCGTGGCATCTGGAACAACAAGCGAGTGAAATAAGAACAAAGGTTGATTCCTTACAAAGGGGGCTAGAAAGATTGCCTCTCAATCACTCCGATCGCCCGGCAATATTAAATGAGGTTAGAATGGGCGAAATGGCTGCTGATGCACATGAAAGAGAAGCCGCCTCTATTCGTGAACAAATTGCAACTGAACGAGAAGCAGTTAACCGAACAATGGAAAATATTCGTACAGATGAAGCACGATGGGATATGTCTGCTGCTCAAAGTGGTGTGGGGGTTGCCCCTAGGGAGCATTATATGCAGGTCTCTAGGCGCGAGGATATGCTTCTGGAACTTCAACGTAGAACATCACAGGGGGCTTTGAGAGCTGCGCGCGAAGCTCGTGAAGAAGCTAGTCAACAACAAGAGCAAGGAAGGACTCCAGTAGACACTCAGCCTGCTCAAGAAGTTCAAAGTCATCCTGGCCATACTCTTCGTGAAATAGATCGAGAAAACCGACGACACCAACAATTTGAAGCTGCTGCGAGAAGGGCGTGGGCTTGGACACCGAATAAAGATATGTCTGTTGTAGCACCACCCATGACAAAAAAGCAAGCGATGAGGGTTTTAGGAATCTCTTCTCAACAATGGGATTCATTACCCGCTGATGTACCATTTGATCAAAGGAAAGACTCGGGAGAACCAGAAAAGGATAAGATACAAGATAAAATGGATCTTCTTATGGATGCACAAATTAGTAAATCTCAAGAATATTCTAATTACGATATTCCAAGTAATCGCGTGAACCAAAATCAAGTTATGAAGGCTTATCATGTATTGACTCAGGAAATTGAAAGAGAAGAAGCAAAGATAGCAGCTGGAATAGCTTCTCCGGTACCGCCACAAGAAGAGACTCCATCGCAGGTTCCTCCGCAAGAGGAGATCGTGCCTGCAGCTTCTATAGTAGCGCCCGTTGCTCCTGTTACTGCAACGTCAGCTGTGAATGCCGCCCCTCAACCACAACTCAGGCCACAAGCAGATACACCAGCATTTCAACGGCGCTTCGATGATGGAGAGCGACAAGCTATTGCTGCTACTATTGATCAAAATCCCGCTGTTAGAGAAGCCTTTTATAATGGTACTGTTTCAGAAAATCGAATGCTTGTAGCAGAAGAATATCAAAAAGCCATTCAACAGCGTGATGAAGCTGCGGCAACTTTAGCCCATGTTCAGGCAAATCCTTCAAGAAGTTCTGCATTGGCCAATCAGCAAGACGTAGACTATTATAATTCTGTTAAGCAAGAGGCCGATAATCGCGTTAACAATCTTGCCACATTAGCAAATTATTATGGTGTGGAAACTTCTCAATCAACGCCTGTTCAGAATGCAGTACAGCCTGAACCTGTACCATCACAAGACGCGCCTCTTAATCAAACACAGCCAGTACAACAAGCAGGAGTGGTCGGAACATCTTCCCAACAACAATCTACACCTGTTACAAATGCTGAGCCCCAAACAAGCCAACAACTGCGGGATGCCCGTCTTAAACGATTTGCCCAACCAAAGGCAGCCCAGCAAGCAGAAGTGGGAGGGGCGCTTTCCCAACCTACGCCTGTTGCTGCAAGTACGGGGTCGCAACCTGAAAAAAACCGTATAGTAGAAATGCAAGATGCTCGTCCAAAACCTGCGGAAACAGCAAATACATCTTTATCAGTGAGAAGCACCGCAGCACTGAACCCTGAATCCCCGCAAGAACGCGAACAACGTTTTTCAAATATGGTTATTGGAGGAGAAAGAGGGATTGTAACGCCCAATAGTGACGGTAATGGATATACAGTAGCATTTGGTGAGAATGCTGTTTTAAAAGTAACAGAAGATGCACAAACTGGGATGATGTCCTCAGAAATGGTATATGATAAAGAGTTGGTCTCACCTGACGACGTTTCTGGTGCCTTGGCTTCTTCTTGTGAATCAGCTGGTGTGGAAGCGCAGAGCGCCATCCAAGTGGCTGGAGAAGAAAAAGAAAGCGTTAAAGAGGCTATTATCAATGAAGCAATTACTAATGAGAAAAACGTAATTCAAGCCCAAGAAACTGAACAAGTATCAGCGGAAGAAAGCACACGTTCTCCTTGGGATTTATCTAGACCATCTCCCGATAATTCAAATTCAAATAAATCCACAGAGGAAGAAGATGAAGAAAATGAGATGTCAAGAACGCCTTCACCTTCATTGGCGCCGTCTGGGGGAGGATAAAAGTTTCTGAACCCAATATCCATCCGAACATTCATCTTACAAATAAGGGAGCCAGGCAATGTTGAAAGGTGATACCGTAGTTACCCCCTCTTTTTTGTGGCCTGACAATAGAACACGTACTCAATTACCTATTGATAGAAATCTCGACGATATTTTGTCTGTTCTTGAAAAGCATGACTTGGTGATTTGTGAGGCAGGAACTGGTGCCGGTAAAACAACGCGTATCCCTCAAGCAGCCTTACTATCTGATGACCAACTAAAAATTACCATGACACAACCACGGAGAAATGCTTGTCGGTGGATAGGAGAGCGAGTTGCAGCAGAGTTAGGGACTCAACCAGGAAAATTAGTGGGTTGGCGACTGTTTGGTGAAAAACCGCGGATTTCTAGAGATACGCGCTTAGAGCTTGTGGTCGACCAGTCGCTAATTAACCGGATTAATAACCAGAAGAAATTACCAGATGGTTTAATTATTATTGATGAGGCGCATGAGCGTTCTGTGGCAATCGATTTGTTGCTGGGGCTAATTAAAGAAAAGTTACCGAATAGCCCTAACACAAAAGTGCTTATCACTTCAGCGACGATTGATACTAACAAATTTTCAGAGTTTTTTGATAATGCGCCTGTTATCTCTGTAACAGGGCGTTGCTTTCCAGTCTCGACTAAAGTTTCTTATCTGCAACGTGGTGAGCATCACACAGAAGGCGCAATACGTGCGGCAAAAGATGTGTTGCATGATTTTCAAAATGGAAGCCTTTCTGTTACAGATGATACTAATAAGCAGAAAGTTGTGGAAAGAGGAACCGTATTAGTTTTGCTTCCTGGCAAAGAAGATATTAACATTGCGCGACAAGCGCTTTTAGATGAAGTTTCCAGCTTGTATGGAACAGATAATACAAAAAATATAGAGGTTTTATCCTGTCATGGTGGCAGTTCTCAAGAAGAACAAAGCCATGTTCAAACTCAGGTTCCTGCAAATACACTCCGTTTCATTTGCTGTACAGAATTATTAAGAGCCTCAGTGACTGTGCCTGGTTGTGTGGGGGTTATTGATTCATTGCAAATAAAGCGCCTTATAACTAATGATAAAGGAGTCGCTTGTCTTGATAAAGTGCTGGTTTCTAAAGCTGAAGCAGACCAAGCAAAAGGTCGCGCAGGACGTATTACCAGTGGGTTTTATATCCCTGTATCATTTAATGATGAATATGAGCAATTAGTGGCTTACCCTCAGCCTGCTATTTTAAGAGAACCAATTACACATGTTGTGCTACAAATTATTGGTGCAGGACTTTCTGTTCATCATTTCGCATTTATTGATAAACCGTCTGGTGAGAAGATTTCGTTTGCATTAACCCAACTTAAATTAATTGGTGCCGTTACACAACAAGAAACATTAACAGAAAATGGAAAATTGTTAATGCAAATACCCATTGATCCTGAGTACGGCATGATTCTAATAACTGCAAATAAACTTGGTGTATTGCCAGAGGCCATGATAGTGACCGCTGGACTTGAAGCTGAGGGTTTTTTTCATCGTGGGAAAAGAGATGACAAGATTTTTTTAGCTAAGGAGGAAATAAAAAATTTTTTCTCTGAGTATTGCGTAGGAAATACCCTGCCGACATGGGTTAAAAAGCAAGGAAATCAATTTAAGGTGGAAACTAATCACCCAAACTTTCCAGAGCGCCAGCAGGGCGCACTTTGGGTCAAAGGAAGAATAAAAATGGCATGGACAGGTGAAACAGGAAATGATTTTGCTGCGATTGTGCGTGGTTATCGCGCATACAAGAAAGCAGCAAGATCGTTCAAGACAGAAGAACAACACATGAGGACGTGGTGCATCTCTAGAGGAATTAATTTTAAAAGTATTGGTTTAATGGATGACACAATTTTACAAATAGAGGATAGCTTAAAATCATCTAACATGAGGTTTGGTAATTTTAATTATGCTTCAGATAGAGATTTTGACGAACAATCCTTATTAAAAGCCATGATTTCAGGTATGGCAACATGCGTTGCCGAAGCTAGAGAATATAGTAGTACCGAAAAATTTTCTAGCAAACGTGGCGATTTTTCGTTAAGTGATTCATCGGCGTGCCCATCATCGTCAGAATTAATACTCGTTGCTGGGTTGCGAAAAATCCATATCCCAAGAGGTGGCTCTCGTTTAGTAGCAGATTGTGCGTCACCCATTGAAGCTAGTTCTTTGAGCGAGACCATGCCACAACTCTGTACTAAAAAACGTGACTCTTATTGTTATGATTCTCATAAAGATTTAGTGACCGCCATTGAAAGGTGCTATTTTAATGATGACATTGAGCTTTCAGCAGATGAGGTTACACTTACTGGTGAAGATGCTACGAGAGAGAAATCACAATGGTTGGCTAAACAAATCACTCATGAAAATAGGTCGTTAGCAACAACAAATGCTACGTTGAATGCAGTTTTACTCTTCAATATCGAGAATCAAGTTTTTGCAAAAAAAATGAATCGTATTGCGGGGAAAGTGGTATTTGAGGTTTATACTTGCCAAGAATGGTATGAAAGAATGCACCCCATCATTGGTGAAGTTGACTCCTTGTCTCAATTATCCTTGGAAAGAATAAAACAACTCGAATTGCCAGCTTTGGATAACAGTTGTGTAGAAAAAATTAATCAAGACAACCCAAAAAATATAATTGTCGGAAATCTTCCATTAAAGGTTGAATATCGTATGACGCCGTTAGCTCCATGGGTGCAAGCTAAAGAGGATCAAATACCATTCTGGTTTGATTTTTTAAAGGAGCCATTGCGCCTTCCCGGAGGGCGTCAAGTTCAGCTGCAGATTATTAGAAACAACGGCAGGCATTTTGATGCAAACTGGATAAATGGGCATATTAATTTAGCTGAATGTGATATAACAAATGTTAAATTTGTTGATGATAAACAATTTTGTTTAACGAGAGTAGGTTCAGCAAAATTAAAAAGCAAATTGCCTTATTTTTTGCCACTTTCTGCTTTTAATAACATTAATAGTTTTAGCAGAGAGCTTAACTACTTTAACCTTCGCCAAATTTCTTTCGATCAAGTAAGGTTTGTCCAATGGAGCCTATTATTCCAAACCCTCAACTGTAACGAAAAAAGTAGGGTTAACGCTTTTCTAGAGTTGCTCATGGCTAGCACTTTTATGAAACAAAGGGGCTATTTATCCAGTGTTGAGGCTGTCGGTAATTTTTTTGCTGGCTTTTTTTATCAAAATTCGATGTTAATGGCAGAAAGTATAGGAAGAGTGGATATTGCTAATTTCATGAGTCAGTTAAGCCAAGACAAATTTCCAGAACTTAGTATGTGAGGGTAAGCGCACGTTACTATGTCGTCATAAGGCTTTTTTTCTACCTGAAGCATGTCGTTCCATTCTTTCTGCATCATTATAACGATCGGTAATGGCACTTGAACTATGGCCGGCATCATCTCTCACATGAGCAATAGGACGTTTCCTTTTATTAATGTCATCCGAAATGCCAGTATGTCGAAGCCAATGCACGGTTGCTGCATTCAATGCAGATGCTTCTTCCTCAAATCCTTCTGTTTTTAATTGCTGAGAAGCGCGATCGAAACATTCTTGAATTAAATATCGAATAGGGCGATCGCTTGAAATAGGGTGAGGGCTGTTAATGGCGGTAATTAACGGCGTTTGTTCATTTGAATAGGGTAGTTCCGGAAAAAGCCCTAATGCTTTTCGATAACGTTTTAGCGCTTTGAGCATTTCATCGGATACGGTTATATCTCGTTCTTTGTTCCCTTTTCCAACCGTTTTAAACCACCAATTATCTTGGCTGTCTTTAAAAAAATGACCCATTATGGGCATCCAACGCTCCGTGGCGACGAGTTCGGAAATGCGAAGGTACATTAAATACATGGCAGAAAGAATAAATAAGGTTCTTTCATAGCGATTGGGATCTTCAGTAGCCATTTTCTCTGCGGTTTCTAACACTACATTCCATTGCAACTCACTTAAACGACGTACTTGTTTTTGGCTTTGTTGTTTACGGAAATATTTACTTTTTTGGCGAATTTGTGCAATAGGATTTGCCTCAATAATATTTTCATACAGCAGATAATTGTAAAAACTGCCTAAGATAGCAAAAAGGGCAGCAATAGTTTGTTGAGAAGGACGAAATTGGTTTTTATCCGGCTCAATACCTTCTTTTGTTTGGGCTTTGCTCACTGCTGCAACAAATAATCGCCATTCAGGATTTGGTTGGCGTATTCCTTCCTCATTATTGATAAATCGTGCGACACGTTTGGTGCCAATCCACGTTTTAGGAGGATTAAAGCAAAATTGTAAATACGTGTCGATGTGAGAACGATCAAGATGCGTAATTGATTTTTGTTCGACAAACCACGCCCATTGTAATAAGCGCTCTAGCTCGCGGCGATAAGATTCAAAAGTGGCTTTGCTGCCATTGAATTGTGTTAAAAAACATTTAGCCCGCTCAAAATCAGCTACGGCAAAAGTTAGCGCTGAAGCAATATCATGAGGCAAATGTTGTTCTGATATATTATCCAGTGTGTCGAATAAGGGTTTAGGTTGTTTTGGTTGCATAGTGGTTCTACTGTATCACGAACGTTCCCATAAAAAAATAGATAATGCTCTTTGTTTAGGTTGCTGTTATAATATCCAGCTATTATGAAAAGCCTTATTTCCCCTGAACGGTTATCTCAAGCAAAACGATTGTTGTACATGACTCACATGGCGATGGGAGATTATGTTTATCAACGAATGTTTTTGAAAAAATTAAAAGCAGTTTATCCTCATTTAGCCATTGATTTATGGTTTGATAATTGTTCAACTAAAGAAGGGGCTTGGCACCTTCGACGTTCCCAAACACTAACAGAATGGTTTAAGGAAGAACCCTTTTTGAACCATCTCTATCCCGTGGCAGCTTCGCTAAAAGAACGGAAAGAGATGATTGTCCGTGCCCAGCAAGAACATTACGACATTATTGTATTTTCTGTTGATCTATGGTGTGAAGATTATGCAAGGGTTGCAAGAGAAATTTCATCAACAGCTTATGTTGTGGGCACATTAATTAAACCGCACAAAAAGTTTTTTGCAAAATTTAATGCCTTTAGACGTTGTAATAAATTTTTCCTTGCTTCTTCGTCAATGAATAACAAGCGCTTACACATTACTGAGTTTTATCAGCAACGTTTTGAGCGACTATTAGGTTTAAAAATAACCAAAGAAGAAATTCATCCTCATTTGGAAGTACCTGAGTATTGGCTAAAATATATGCAAGCGTGGTTGGTAAAAGAGAAACAAGCGCATCATGCCAATGAAAAAACAGTTTTTATTAATTATTTATCAACTAATAAGAAAAGAGACTGGACTTTTGAACAAACAAGGGATTTAATTATTGCTTTAAATGAATTGCATCCTCATTCAACCTATATCCTTAATTTATCACCACCCATGTTACTGAGTATTAAAGATCAGTTATCCCAAGATAAAGCATTAAAAAATATTCATGTACTGCCTTTTTCTGCACAAACGCATTTTTATGAATTGCCTGCTTTGATTCAGTTATCTGATTGGGTATTCTCTGTTGAAACAGCGGTTATTCATCTAGCCAGCGCTTTATCAATGCCGCAGATTGCTTTAGTGCGTCGCAAAGGAAAAGCATGGGCGCCTTTATCAAATGAAAAAACGCATATCATTTTTACTAAACCAGCATTTCATAGTCGAATTAGCCAGATCACGGTTGATGATGTCTTGATGTGTTATAAAAAAATTTTCAAAAATTCATGTTGTCTTAAGAAATAAAAAGTAGAATCACCTGAGTGGCATAAGAAACTATATAACTAGTTCTCTTTTTTATTAAACATGAGGTAATTATAGTGAGAGTGGGGGTAAGAAGTACCAAATCAGCATTCGATATGGAGTTAAATTTAATTGAGATGCAAATTGTGAATAACAAGTCAGAAAATTTAACCAAATATAACCAAGATAAAATTAGATTGTGTGAAAAATATCACCAAATGATTAAAAAGCTGATACCTTTATCAGGCGAAGAAATACAGTATTTAACTCCTGTTATGTTCACCATTAATAAAACATTGCCGCCGCCTTGCTTTCTTCAGAAAGAAGGGGTTACCATTCGACCATTTTCTCAACCGGGTTTATTTAACCCGCCTACAGCTACAGTGAAAGAAGCATCAAGTAGTTTGAAATCTACATCATCCACCTGTGTTCCTAATTTTTGCCGAGTGTCATAGTAAACCTTTAAATTAGAAATATTGTTGGGTGAGGTATATTGAGCATTTATCCTTCATGAAAGAAAAGGGATGGGAAAAGATAGCACAAACTCAGTAAATTCACCTGGTTCAGATCTACACTCAATTTTTCCAGAAAAAGATTGCATAACCAATTGGCAAAAAGCTAACCCTAATCGAGTTTTAGCAGGGGAATTAGGTTCAAAAATTTCTACTTTTTCAAAAATTTTCGGCAGGTTATCTCGAGGAATTCCTAAAGCGGTGTCGCGAAAAACAAGACAGGTGAAGGTGTCTTGTTGGTAACATTCGATAAAAATCTCACCTTTTTGTGCTATATGTATGGCCAGTAAAGCATTTTTAATCAAATTAAATATTACATGCTTGGTTAAGTACATATTTCCGGTATAAAACAAAGGTTTATTTGGCTTTTGGTAATGAATGAGTAGCTTTTCTTCCTTATTAGTGGCGTATTCTAATAAAGCAGTTTCGATGGTTTCTGAAAGATTGTTTGTTTCTAACGTAACGTCGCGAGCGGCTGTAGTAATAATATGAATTTTGATCAATTCCATATCAATTTCTTGGGAACACCCATCAACAGAACGCCGAATGCTTTGTGTCAATTTCATTAATTCAGGATTCTGGTGGGACATTTCAATCAACGAGGAAGCCATCTTAATACCGGCTAAATAGTTTTTAATCTTATGAGCTGTATTGCTCAAAAAAACATGAATGAGCGCTGCATTTTCTTTATTTATATTGTCCAAGATATCTAAACTTTTTTGAATTTTCCCGGTCATAATTTTTACCTATATAATAATTCAAAATCAAAATAGCCTGTCCTTATTCCGAAACAAAGTAAGCATATCATCTTATTTGCAGGCAACTCAAGTTAAGGTGGAAGAATATACCTAGTGGCTATCTAATTGTTGATTCAACTCAGCGACACGTTCTAAATCCATTTTATTTATAAGAGTCAAATAAGGAGGTAATTGATGGGTGTCATAATGTCTTCCTGAAAATAAATAGAGCTGATGGAAACCTTGTTCATACAACTGTTTGGCAATTAATATTCCACTGATAGAACCTTCGCCTAAGTCCTCATCAATACAAAATAATACTTTTTTTGAATAACGGTTTATATTTTGAAGAACGTCATGTGAGTTGGCGTATACCTCTACTTTTCTCTGGGGAAAAGCAAACATAGACATGCTTTGACGAATTATCTCGCTATCATCAACAATGACGACCTCAACATCGCTTAACCCATCTTCTTTAGGAATGAGTTGAGGTGTTTTTACGTGAATAGTAATTTCTGCAGCCAGAAGTTTAGGTAAAATTTTAGTACCCGCCAGAGTAGCAGCATGCTGAATAGATTCATCATCAAAGCGGCTGGTTATAAGAAGAGAACGTTTGACCTGTGTTTTTTCAATAACATCTAACCCATTGATATTTTGGTCTAAAAGTTCATAATCACTTAATAAAAATATACGTAATTTTTCTTCTGGTGAGAGATCATTAATAAATCTAATTGTTTGGTCGGCTTTTTCAAAATGCTTAACCTGAAGTGTAGGTGCTTTCATGGATAAGTGTGTTTCCCATGCGTCGTGGATAGAGGTATCGTCATCTAAAATAACAATAATATCATCTGGATTAAAGTCGATGTGTTCTATCAGCCAAATGGGTTTTTTGACTTTAGGAAAAGTAATGGTAATAGCGGTTCCCGCGCCAACCTCTGAAATAATCTCTAAGGTCCCATCACTGGCTAATAAAGTATCCCAAATTTGGGTGAACCCTATGCCATTGCCTGATTCTTTGCCTGCAGTTACTGGAACATGATTTACGATTTTATCTTTGATAGATTCAGGCATTCCCTTACCATTATCAATAAGGGTGATCACTAGACGGTTTTTGTTATTTTTTACGTGAATTTTTATTTTACCCGGTTTTCCTTCAAAAGCATCGACTGCATTATTAATGAGATTGGAAAGCATACGTTGAAAATTACTGATATTCATTTTCAAACAGCTAAAAGCTGCTTTCGCTTCAAAATCAGTTTCAAAGGCTATTTCTTTATGTTCAAATTCTAGTTTTTTTTCAATAAGCACTTGTTGTAATGCCATAGAAACAATAAAGCTTCTTTTTTGAGGAGTTTGTTTATCCTGATGTTCCTTTCCATTATATAAACTCAATAAGTTATTAAAAATATCATTCACGCGCCTTGCTGTATCTGACATAATGGCACGAATTTCTTGAGGAATGTCTTTAGCTTTACTTGAATGAGATAACATTAATAAAGAACTAATAGGGGAGCGACCGTCATGCGCTGCTTGAGCCACTATTTTTTTAAACTTCATTTGTTCTTGGATTTGAATATTTTGTGCGGCGTTTTCCAATTTCAACTGTTCGGATTCTTTTTGAGTGGTAATATCAAGAGAAATACCAACAACACCAATAATTTCATTTTTTGTATTATAAATAGGTACTTTATTTGAAATGTAATAACGTGTTTTTCCATCAATAACGACAGGAGGTTCTTCTACATTAAAGCGAGGTTGTCCTGTTGACATTACTTCTAATTCTGCTTGTCTAAAAGACTCTCCTTGTCCTTCGGTCCAGTTTGCTAATTTGGACATCTGCCCGTAAGTCAATCCCACTAACTCTGTTCGTGAGTTTAGTCCAAACATCTTGGCTAAATTGTCATTTCCACCTAATAGAACACAATTTCGATCTAACCAATATACATTTCCTGGCATACAGGCAATGATACTATCATAATAATGATTGAGTTCCCCGATATACTCCTTGGCTTTTTGGCTTAGTTTATTAAGTAAGCAAAGTGAAAAAGTATCACTTAATGTTTTATCGATTTTTACTGAAGTATTATTTTTAATAATTCTTTTTTTTAAACGAGAAACTAGCGTATTTCTTAAGTTATTTTTTCTTTTTGAATACAGGGTATTGATTCTCATTAGGGTTGTCAAACTATCCTATTTCAAGCGATGTTAATCCAAATATTTTCTGCTCATCCATTTGAGGAGAAGTGCCGCGATACATACGTAATGTCTCGAAATCTTTTTTTAATCCAAAATGTTTAACCATCGTGGATGAAAAAGCATTATCCGGAATATCAATATGAACAATATTTTTTTTACTAATATTTTTAGTGAGGGAGCTGAGCAGTTGTTTAGCAATAGCAGGGGAATCAGCAAATAAAGGCGCTATTTTATAGCCTGCGGTGGTTTTACTGACTACTCCGTATCCTACCAGTCTACCAGAATCAATAGCGGCTAATACATGAGATTCTGGCATTTTTAGCCATTTTGATAAAAAAGCCTGTCGTGGAGTTGAAAAAATACTTGTATCATAATCAATGATGTTGGTAAGAGAAACATTTTTTACCAATTCAATGGGTTTTTCCAGCAAAATAGGGGGTTGTTTTTCGCCCTCTTTATGGTTGAAGTGGCCGAACCATCGTGTATTAAGGGTAGCTGATTTGAAATCTGATTTTTCATAATTTGCTACTTGATTTTTTAGCGCATTAAGACCAATTGTACTACAATCTTTCAAGGTTCCCATTGACACATCCCATAAAAGCTTACCATAACCTAACCCGCGATATTTAGGATGTACCATGTATAGACCCAAAAATGCAAAAGTGGGCGAATGTCGAACACAGGCTAATGAAGCAACTGGCTGTCCATTTACTTCGAGTAAACGATATCCCTGTGGATCAGCAGCATGCAGTGATTCTACTTCATAAGTTCCTGGTCTCCAACCCTCGCGTGTTGCCCATTTCATCACCATTCCAAGATCCTCTTTTGTCATGGTGCGAATATTAATATCAGTTTTGGTCGTTAAAAATAGAGAGGAAAAAAATGAGGAGGTACGAACGTTACTATAATGATGTTTCGACGTTTGAAAGAGCCAACGATAAGGAACTTCTTTAGAAAGAATATTTCGGGTAAATACAAATTGGTGCATATGATATGAGCAATAAAAAAATCCTATTTCCTTATATTATACGATATCTGTGCCTCTTTTTACAATGAGTTACCTGGTTTACTTAGATACTTCCTTATTTTATAATTAAATTTCGCTGAAGAGGCCGTTGGGGCTTGGAGTACATAATGAATCACTCTGTTTATAAAAATACTATTCATCAACTTATTGAAAGACAGGCTTATTTAGCACCCGAATCATTGGCTGTATCTTATAATGGTATTGCTATCTCTTATAGAGAACTTAATGAAAAGTCTAATCAACTGGCTCATTTTTTACAGAAAATGAATATAAAACCCGAAACATTCGTGGCTATTTCTGTCCATCGCTCTCTAAATATGATCATAGGCATATTAGGTATTTTAAAAGCAGGGGGTGTTTATATTCCCATTGATCCCACTTATCCGCCAGAACGAATTAATTACATGTTAATGGAGACAAATCCATCGATATTGCTTACGCAATCCTCCTTATTAAACCAATTCACTGATTACCCTCGCAAAAAGGTTATAATAGATGATGAATTAAACACTATCGATTCTTTTTCTAAAACAAACCTAACCGTACCGGTGGATTCTGATAATTTAGCTTATATTTTATACACATCAGGTTCTACAGGGAAACCAAAAGGAGTAATGATTTCTCATGGAAATGTGGTGAGTGCTTATCATGATTGGGAGACAGTTTATCAACTGACCTCCCAAGACATCCATTTTCAAATGGCTAATTTTTCATTTGATGTATTTACAGGAGATTTAATTCGTGCTTTAGGTTCAGGGGGAAAGTTAGTTTTATGTCCACGGGAAATTTTATTGGAACCACAAAACCTTTATTCTTTAATGTTGTCAGAAAAAGTAAATTGTGCAGAATTTGTCCCCACCGTATTAAGAAGGTTAGTGGATTACGTTAAGCATCATAACCAACCATTAGATTTTATGCGGTTAATCATTTCAGGTTCTGATACATGGTCTATTAATGAATATAGGGAATTACAACAACTGTGTGGGAAAAAAACGCGTGTTATCAATTCTTATGGCTTAACTGAGACAACCATTGATAGCACTTATTTTGAAGAAGTATTTGATGAACTGAAAAGCAGCAGTTTATTTGCTAAAATTAATCATGTAGTTCCTTTAGGAAAACCTTTTCCTCATACTGAGATTTTTATATTAGACGAAAATTATTGCACGGTTGATCATGGAACTATTGGTGAAATTTATATTGGAGGATTAGGGGTTGCACGAGGATATTTGAATTCTCCTCATCTAACAGCGCAGAGGTTTATACAACATCCTTTTAAATCACTTTCAACGGCTAAATTATATAAAACTGGTGATCAAGGACGATATTTATCCAATGGCAATATCGAATTTTTAGGACGAATGGATAGTCAAGTGAAATTAAGGGGAATGCGTATTGAATTGAATGATATTGAAAATACGCTTAATGATCATCCAGCCATTAGAGAAAGTATTGTGGTCGTAAGTGAAGATGAAGCAAAACATACAAGATTGGTTGCTTATATAGTAATGGAGTCAGAAGCTGTAGCCGATGTTACCGAAATACGCCGGTTTCTTAAAGGTCGATTACCCTATTATATGGTTCCTAGTCTCTTTATAAAATTAGAATTTTTACCTTTAATGCCTAATGGAAAATTAGATCGTAAAGCACTAAATACCACCACATTATTACTTCCTAATAAAGATAAGGGGGAGGAAGTATGTAATCCTATTGAATTAGAGCTTATGGTGATATGGAAAAATTTATTAGCATTGGAAGTAGTGAATACTACTGATCATTTTTTTGATGTGGGTGGGGATTCTATTTTATATATTAATTTAATGAACCACATAGAAAAAGCATTTTTTATCAAAATCGATTGCCCTTTTTCTCATTCTATTACGATCGCAGAACTTGCTTCCCTTATTCAAAAGAAAATGAGTTTGTCATAGAAGCGTATACCCATGCTTAAAAATTAACGGACTATTAGTTTTTTTATTGCTTGCGTCTAGGATTTGGGCGATGTTATGATAGCCCCTTGTTAATTTTTAGGGGAATGACTATGGGTTGGCACGATGAGCCGCCGCGTGACGATAAAGAAGGTAAGGCGCCTAATAAGGATCACGATATTTGGAGTAAACCACGTAAACCAACTAATGCGCCACCTGATCTTGATGCGTTATTACGCCAACTAAAGAAAAAAATTGGAGAAGCTTTTGCTGATAAAAACCGAGCGGGGGGGAAAGTTCCTTCTGGTTCTGATAAATCAGGAAAAACTGCTTTTAATGGTAAGCCTTGGTCATTGGCTGCTTTAGTTGCAATAGTTGTAATTTTAGTCTGGGGTTTAGCAGGTATTTTTATTGTAGATCCTGCAGAGCAGGCTGTTATCTTGCGTTTTGGCAAATATCAAGAAACCGTCGGTGCAGGCCCTCATTGGATTCCTCCTTTTATCGAAAATACGATTGTCATGAATGTTGACAAAGTGTCTGATTATTCTTACTCAGCAAAAATGTTAACAAAAGATGAAAATATCGTTTCTGTTTCCGTTGCGATTCAATACCGTATTGGCAATTTGAAAGATTATCTTTTCAATGCGGCGGATCCGCAAGAAAGCCTTCAACAGGCAACAGCGAGTGCGTTGCGCCAAGTGGTAGGCCATTCAACTTTAAATGAAATTATTGCTGAAGGCCGTGAAGTGTGGGGACATAATGTAGAAGTTTTGTTGAATCGTCTTCTCGAAAATTATAAAGTGGGTATTGTAATTACTAGCGTTGCACCACAGCCTGCACGTGCACCCGAAGAGGTTCAGGACGCATTTGATGATGCCATTAATGCACAAGAAGATGAAAAACGCTTTAAAGAACAAGCCTATGCGTATTCAGCGAGTGTTGTTCCTATTGCTGAAGGTAAGGCTCGACGTATTATGGCGGCGGCTTTAGCGGATGAGAAACGAGCGATATTTAAAGCTCAGGGTGATACGGCTGCGTTTTCTGATTTATTGGCTGAATATATACATGCGCCAAATATAATGAAAGAAAGACTTTACTTGGATATGATGGAAAATGTCTTGGCGAAAACCAGCAAGGTGCTTGTGGATGATAAAAACTCTAAGAATATGATGTATTTACCTTTAGAGGCTCTTGTAAAAAAAGCGTCATCTAACAGTCGCGACACAACATCTTCTTATACCGCTTCTTCTGTTTATCCTGCTGCTACTACACCGACAAGTGAGAATACTGGGAGAGAAGAGCAAGATCTACGAAGTGATGTTCGCAATGGAGGGAGAAATTGATGATGTTCAATAAAAAACAAGGCCTTAGATTAGCCGTTGCCGTACTTATTTTGGTAGCGATTTTATTTTCTGGCATGTTTACCGTGAATGAAGGTGAAAGTGCACTATTATTACGTTTAGGGGAATTAACAACGAATTCAGAAGGCCAAGTAAAAGTAATTGGTCCAGGTCTTCATTTTAAGATTCCTTTTATTTACCAAGTTAAAATTTTTGATACACGTTTACAAACATTAGATATTCAATCTTCTCGAATGGTAACAAGAGAAAAGAAAGATGTTATGGTGGATTATTATGTAAAATGGCGTATTCAAAATTTGCCGAAATATTTTAAAACCACAGGCGGCAATGCCTTTCAAGTAGATACTCTCTTGGAGCAGCAATTTAATACGGTATTACGTGCAGAATTTGGTAAACGAAAAATCAGCGACTTAGTGTCTGGTGAACGGGATGATGTGATGGTTATCTTGAAAAAACGTGCAGCTGAAAGTGCGGCGTCATTAGGTATTCAAGTTATTGATGTTCGTGTCAAAGGTATTGATTTGCCTAGTAACGCCAGTTTGTCTGTTTATCGAAGAATGCGCGCGGATATGCAAAAAATCGCCAATCGCCATCGTGCAGATGGCCAATCCATGGCCGAAGCAACTCGTGCGGGTGCTGATGCTGAAGTAACACTTATTCTCGCTAAAGCAAATAGTGATGCAGCTAAAGCGCGTGCTCGTGGGCAGGCAAAAGCAGCGCGTATATACAGTGATGCGTATAGTCAATCACCCGAGTTTTTCGCGTTTTATCAAAGTCTCAATGCCTATCAAAATACATTTAAAAGCTCTCGGGATATCTTGATTTTAAGTCCAGATAATCAGTTTTTCACGTATTTTAATGGGGTGGAAAATACAACAACTTCCACGTTAAATACAAAATAAAGGTAATAAAATCAATGGCAAAAAATATTGTAATTATTGGAACCCAGTGGGGAGATGAAGGCAAAGGAAAGATCGTCGATCTATTAGCTGAAACGGCTGATGTGGTTGTGCGTTTTCAAGGAGGAAATAATGCAGGTCATACATTAGATATAAAAGGTGAAAAAACGGTTTTATCGCTTTTACCTGCGGGAATTTTACGAGACAAAGTGTCCTGTTATATCGGTAATGGTGTGGTATTGAATCCTCAAGCATTGCTGGAAGAAGTACAAACATTAGAAAAGCGTGGTGTAGCTGTACGCGATCGTTTGCGTGTAAGTATGGCTTGTCCTGTACTAATGCCTTATCACATTGCATTAGATAAAGCGCGGGAAGAAGGGGCTCAATCTATTGGTACTACCAAACGAGGCATTGGACCTGCTTATGAAGATAAAGCCGCTCGTCGCTCTATTCGTGTATCGGATTTATTTCACCCGAAACGTTTAGCAGACAAACTTAACCAAATATTGCCTTATCACAATTTTGTATTAGAGCATTTCTTTAAAAAAGAACCGATTCATTTAGAAACTTTACTAGAACAATGTGCTGTTTGGGCTGAAATGTTGAAGCCATTGGCTATCGATGTAACAGAAGCATTACATGAGCATCGGGAAAAAGGCCATCATATTCTCTTCGAAGGCGCTCAAGGTTTCTTCTTGGATGTGGATCATGGTACTTATCCTTATGTAACTTCATCTAATACCTCTTCAGGTGGTGTTGCCAATGGAACCGGATTTGGGCCTCGTTATCTTGAATACGTGTTAGGAATTAGTAAGGTATATGCAACTCGTGTAGGTGGTGGTCCTTTACCAACAGAATTAAATGATGAAGTAGGAAAAGAGTTAGCCCACAGAGGCCAAGAATTTGGGGCTGTTACTGGCCGTCCAAGACGATGCGGTTGGTTTGATGCGGTATTATCTCGCCGATCCGTTATAGTAAATAGTGTAACTGGACTTTGTTTAACTAAATTAGATATTTTAGATAACATCAATCCTATTAAAATTTGCGTAGCGTATCGTGATCAAGATGGTAAAGAAATGACAACACCTCCGTATGATGTTGAGACGTTTGAACATTTAACACCTGTCTATGAAGAAATGCCCGGATGGACTACTTCAACAGCAGATGTGACAGATTTTGAAACTTTACCTATTGAAGCAAAGCGCTATATTAAACGTTTAGAAGAATTAGTAGGTGTACCTGTTCATATGATTTCAACAGGCCCAGAACGTTCAAGTACAATGATTTTGCAACATCCTTTTGGTGACTAAAGTGAGGTGACACATGAATTTCGAGTGGACGGATGAGCAGTTAGCTATTAAGCAAATGGCAAAAGATTTTGCCGATAATGAAATGGCTCCTTATGCGGAAAAATGGGATACAGATAGTATATTTCCCTATGAAACCTTGAAAAAGGCGGCTGCACTAGGATTAGCTGGAATCTATACACGCGAAGACATTGGAGGCTCAAATTTATCTCGTCTTGATGCTGCTTTAGTGTTTGAAGAGCTATCAACGGCTTGCATTCCAACCGCCGCCTTTATGTCAATTCATAACATGGTTACCGGATTGTTAGATGCGTATGCCTCGGAAGAGCTGCGTGCTAAATGGGGAAGTCGCTTAACTAAAATGGAGGTGTTAGCGAGTTATTGTTTGACAGAACCTTCTTCAGGTTCTGATGCAGCAGCGCTTCGCACCACTGCCGTTAAAGAAGGTGATCACTATATACTAAATGGCTCGAAAGCATTTATTTCGGGAGGTTCTGTTAGTGATGTATATTTTTGTATGGTCCGTACAGGAGATAGCTCTCACCATGGAATTAGCTGTATTTTAGTTGAAAAAGATACTCCAGGGTTAAGTTTTGGAAAGAAAGAAGAGAAAATGGGATGGCATAGTTCACCAACAACCATGGTGTTCTTTGAAAATTGCAAAGTACCTGTAAGTAATTTAGTAGGAGAGGAAGGCCAAGGATTTAAAATGGCATTACAAGCTTTAAATGGTGGACGGGTAAATATTGCTGCTTGTTCATTAGGGGGCGCAAAAGCTTGTCTTCGTATGGCTAAAAAATATCTTTTTGAACGAGAGCAATTTTGTCACAAACTCGCGGATTTTCAAGTCTTACAATTTAAATTTGCAGAATTGATGACCGAATTTGAAACGGCTAGACTCATCGTTTATAAAGCAGCAGCAAGTTTAGATAAAAAACAACCAAAAGCACTATTATTTTGTGCAATGGCTAAACAACATGCAACCGATGTTGGCTTTTCAATTGCTAATCAGGTATTACAATTATTTGGTGGCTATGGCTATTTAAAAGAGTATTCTGTTGAACGTTATTTTCGTGATTTACGTGTACATCAAATTTTAGAAGGCACGAATGAAATTATGCGTTCTATTATTGCTAAGCAAGCATTGTTAGACGAAGATTTTGTTATCGAATAGGGGAAAGGCTTTTATCTATTAGAACGTCATTGCGAGAAGCTGTATTGCGGAGTGTTAACAAAGCAATACAGCGACGTGGCAATCCAGACATCGATGTTTATTTTTATATCATTACTGGATTGCTTCGTCATGTTTTACATTGCTGCACTACGCTTGCTATGTAAAACTTTCCCCCCAATGACGCTCTCCGAAGATATTTTCTAATACGATCAAAGTCCTTCCTATCTACATACAACGCAGAGGTAAATATGACATCAGTTATCAAAACATCCTTAGACGACCATGGTATTTTAAAAATTGTTTTAAATCGCCCTGATAAACTAAATGCCTTAAACCAAGAAGTTTTAGATCTTTTATTAGTACAATTTATCGAAGCCAAAAAAAATCCTGATATACGTGCGGTATTAATTATCGGAGAGGGTAAAGCGTTTTGTGCTGGTGCAGATATCAATCGTTTAGCGGAAGTAAATGCACAATCGGGATATGAATTTGCAGTTCATGGCCAAGAGGTATTTCGCGCATTAGAAACCTTGGGCAAACCTTCCATTGCCGCTATTAATGGTTTTGCTTTTGGTGGGGGTTGTGAATTAGCAATGTCAGCGAGTTTACGTATTGCATCCACTAAAGCACAGTTTGGCCAACCTGAAGTAAAATTAGGCGTCATTCCTGGCTATGGCGGCACGCAACGTTTGGCTCGCTTGGTTGGAAAAGGAAGAGCATTAGATTTATGCCTAACAGGCCGATTTATTGCAGCGAATGAAGCATTACAATGGGGACTAGTGACAGAAGTAGTGGGTGGATCTGACGATATAGAAGAACTTCATGCATTATTGTTAGCACGTGCTGAAACTATTTTAAAAACAGTATTGAGTATGGGACCTTTGGCAATCAAAAGTGTATTAGAAGTGATCGACAGAGGGTATGACTTACCTTTATCGGATGCCCTTCATTTAGAGGCAGTACATTTTGCATTAACTTGCGCCACACAAGATAAAAAAGAAGGTGTAACCGCTTTCTTAGAAAGAAAAACCGCCTGTTTTAAGGGAGAGTAACCTCATGAATTCTTGGATTAAAAGTGAAGAAATCAAAGGTCAATTTGGATACTTTGGCTATATTACCTTAAACCGCCCGGAAGCGCTCAATGCACTTAATCTTGATATGGTGTTGGCTCTTGAGGAGATACTCACCCAATGGGAAAAAAATTCTGACATACTGGCTGTTATTCTTCAATCTTCCAGTGAGAAAGCCTTTTGTGCGGGTGGTGATATTCGCGCACTTTACGAGGCGGGACTTAAAAAAGACCCTCATGTTTTTGAGTTTTTTAAGAAAGAATATGAACTCGATTATCATCTGGCGCATTATGCAAAACCCTGTATTAGCTTTTTAAATGGTATTACCATGGGTGGTGGTGTGGGTATTTCTTTACATGGTCACCATCGCGTAGCAGGTGAAAATTTTAAATTTGCCATGCCAGAGACAGCGATAGGTTTCTTTCCTGATGTTGGTGGAGGACATTTGCTTAATCAATGTCCCGGTTCTTTTGGTGTTTATTTAGGATTAACAGGCGCTAGGGTTTCTCAAAAAGAAGCGTATGCGCTTAACTTGGTCGATTATTGTATCGATACTGTGAGCCAGCCCATAGTAATGGAGCAATTACATCAATTAGATTTACGTGATAAGGCAGCTGCTCATGGAAAAGTCTCACATTTATTGCAAACCGCTCACCAAATGACTGATATAACGCAAGAACTAGCTCATTTTCATTGGATTAATGAAATATTCTCTCAACACTCAGTTGAGGCAATCATTGAAAAACTAGAACAATCTGCTTCTGATAACTCACTCATTCAAAACACATTAAATGACATTCAAGCTAAGTCACCTTTAAGCTTAAAAGTCACTTTTGAACAATTAAAACGCATGGAATTTTCTTCATTAGAAGAATGTTTAAACTTAGACTATGTTTTAGTACAACATTTTCTTAATGATAATGATTTTTATGAAGGTGTTAGAGCGTTAATTGTAGACAAGGACAATCGACCCCAATGGAAGCCAAGTCAATTAAAAGATGTTACTGCTGAAAAAGTTAATGCATACTTCGAAAATTATTATTAATATTTTGTGAAATAATTATACTTTTATAATTTTTTGACAATTTAATTTTTATAACCTACCATCTTCTGAGTGTTTTAGAGAAAACTTAGGAAGTCGACTAGCTTTCTATCTTTGGTGCTTTTATCTTGTGTGATTTTTGGGGTGGAAACGAAAAATGCGTGGTAACATACCTAGTAACATAGATAATGGGAAGTTTGAACAAGATCTGAATAGAAGAAAGTTAGGAAGGAGCAATTCGTCGGATGATGGAACTCATACGACTTGTGATTCAGAGAATGGTGACAATGAATCACTACGATCCTTTACCCCCATAGATAGTACCCCTAGTACATCAATAAGTAGCACTCCTAGTCTTCAAGGATTTATGCTTGAGGAACCAAATTTATTGACACCAAGCTCACTAGATACAAGTGTAGAATCGGATGATGAAAACAATTCTACTTCAAAAAAAATAACGAAGGCTTCTGATCGTCTATCCCCAAGTCCTGATCGTAAAAAAGCCCAAATTGGATTTATTTTTACGGATAATCCTAAGCTTAAGGGTGAAAAGAAATTTCTTAAGACCTGTACGGCACAGTTAACGATTAGTGTAGGGTGTTCCGAAAAACATAATGGTGATTTTTTTCAAGATACCATTGAAAAAGCGATGGATACTTTTGGAACCGTTGTCTTAATGGTGGATGATTCACTTCAAAAATATACCTTACAATTAAAATCATTTCTTGATGAGGAAATTTTAGAAAAAAGAGCTATTGAAAATGGTGATGATTGGTTAGAAGATAATGAAATAGAATCTTTGAAAGAAAAGTATGGCAACAGACTTATTATTCAACGGTGGAAAGATTATAAAAAAGCTGATGTCGAAGAAGCAACGAAGGAAATGGCGGAACTGTATGACAAGTTTGTTTGGCCAAAATGGGCATTAGCTTCTATAAAGGAACATCTTGATGATGATCTTTGGGATGAGCATGGTAAATCCCTAGTAGGTACTTTGATGAATTCTTCTCGGATACCTCTGAAAGAACCAAACGAACCAAACAAAGATATGATTTATGTTAGACATGAAAAAGGAGTGTTATATTATCACACCGAATTTCAGGCCAAAAGATATGATAATGGAAAAATTGATCGCCCAAGAGAAGAGGAAATACTCAGTGCAGAAGAACTGCAAAAGATGTTTCCAAATGAAGACATTACGGAATTATTTAATCCAGAAACTTCTCTGTCATGGAATGAGCTAAAAAATCGATATGGGAACTTTATTTGTGCGGCAATTAATCCTATTAGATTAGGTATTGATATTACAGCTAGAAGGTTTATTGAAAAAAAGAAAAAACAACCGGGTGAAATCAATGTTAGTGACGAAAGAGCGCTCGCGTTAGTTACGCATTATCTGCAAGAAGAGCTTGGTGTGATGACAAAACTGTGGCCTAAGCACAAAGCCGATTTTGAAATATATGTAAGTGAGCGAACAGCGGCAATGGCAGCCGCTCATCATTGTTTGATTAAACCCCAAAGAATTATTAAAGATGGCAATAACGTGCCCCAAAAACACGTATTAAGTGCTGTTAAAATTAGTGGAAATTTGCGAAATGTGCTCCGAGAACAGCAAGTTATGAAAATTGGCCTAGCGGCGGTAGCTCCTGCTAGCATGTTTTTTGAGCCCCTATCTCCTTCTCCATTATCTCCTTTAATTCCACCGTTACAAGTTTCCGAGGAAATATCTAATGTCCTTCAAAGATAACGAACAAGCATCACTTGTATTAAAAAATATGATGATGAATATGCCAGGTCATGTTTATTGGAAGAATTTAAATGGCGTTTATTTAGGATGTAATGATAAACAAGCACAGACCCTAGGATTAGAGTTGGGTGAGCAGGTGATTGGAAAAACGGATTTTGATGTACCCTGGCCAACAAAGTCGGCGCAAAAATTTCATGACAATGATCAACGCATTATAGAAAAAGGCGAAGCCGAAATTGTCGAAGAAGAAATTAGTGCTCAAGGAGATACAGTATTAAGTATTAAAGCACCCATTAAAAATGAAACAGGTGAAATTTTTGGCGTCTTAGGCATTTCTGTTGACATAACTGAAAAGAAAAGAGCTGAAAAGCTTCAGAAAGAAAAAGAAATAGCTGAAAAAAATGCTGAATTGATGCATATTTTATCAAGCAGTGTGGCTCATGAGATACGCACACCCCTTTCCATTATTCAAATAAATGCTAACCTTATGCAAATGCTGGAAATGGATGAATCAGGTTTTACTAAAGAAAAAAAAGAAAGCTTGCTCTTGAAAACTAACAATATTTGTCAAGCGGTAAAAGAATGCTCTCAAGTTATTGATATGCTGCTGGTAAAACTGAAAAAAATTTCTACTACTTCAACATCAGAAAAAAAAGAATTATTTGCACTTTGTTCCATTCATGACACTATTCAAAGAACATTATCCGAATATCCTTTTAGGGTAGGAGAGAAAAAGGTTTGTTATATTAACGAAGCGTCTTTTTCTTATGAGGGAGACGAACGTTTGATTAAACATGTGCTATTTAACTTAATAAGAAACTCTTTGCATGCCATTGAAGAAGCACGTAAAGGAAAAATTGTTATTGAGTGTAAAACGGCTAAAAATGCAAATCAATTGATTTTTAGGGATACAGCTTCAGGTATTCCTAAAGAATATTTACCGAAAATTTTCAATAAGTTTGAGACGACAGATGAAGCACATTCAGGCACGGGCCTAGGATTAGCATTTTGTAAGCTAGTGATGGAATCCTTTGGAGGTAAAATAGAATGTCGATCAGAATTAAATAAATTTACCGAATTTACTTTATCCTTCCCTTGCACGGAACTTGATTTTGCTTAGTTATGCAGTTAATATTAAATAAAAATTAAATTTATATGTGTAGTGATTTTTGACAATTTCATGGTTTTAAAGTAGTATTAATAATGGTATTGTAATAGGAAATTAGAAAGGATAACTCCTTAAATTTCCACAACTTTAAGGTGGAAACTGTAATGCCAGTACCTGGACGATCATTATCTTGTAATAAACAACTTAATAATCCTAGTATTGATGAACATGAGCAAAATATGTGGCCGACTGATGGTGTAAATCCAGGATCTTCTTTGGAGGAAGATGTCTCAGTATGTAGTAGCATGGAAAGGGATTATACCCCAAATTCCTCCACGGAGTTATCTCCTGATGTCTTATCTACAAGAAGTCAGAGTCCTGGAAGTGAAACTCACGAAGACATTTTAGACTCCCCATTTTTAGCTCCTATAAAGCCTATAAAGACAAAGAGGCAGAAAAATAATGCGGGTTCTCCCTTATCTTTATCCAGCGGTTCTTATAAAAGCAGTAATCTTTCCTTTGTTTATGAGAATCCTGAACTAAAAGAGAGAAAAGATTTTCTTAAGAATTGCACTGCCCAGCTAACTATTAGTGTAGGATTTTCCGATAACCACAGTGGACAATTTTTTCGGGATACATTGAGAAAGGCCATGCAGACTTTTGGTAAAGTCTATTTAATGGTTGATGATTCGATTCAAGCAAAAACTAAAGAACTACAGTCTACTTTTAATGATACGCTATTAAAAGAAATTGCAATTCAAGAAGGGGATGAATGGCTAGAAGAGAATAAAATACAGGAATTTCAACAAGAATATGGAGAGCGGCTCGTTGTTTTACGTTGGAAAGACTTTGAAGAAAAACGTTTAAAAGAAATTACTGAAGAAATGCGGAAGCTATATGATGAGTTTGTTTGGGAAGAATATTCCATAGCTCCCCTAAGTGATCTAGAGTCACCGACCAAGGAACCAGATCCTAACACCATCTATATTAAACATGAAAAAGGAAAGTTATTCTATCATATCTCTCTTTTTTCCCAAAAAGATGATAAAGGAAAAATAAAACAACCACGACAAATAAAAATACTTGAAATTGGAAGTCAAAAATTACCATTAAATGATCCTTTATTTGATGAGGATTGTTCATTATCTTGGCCCGAGTTAAGAAATAAATATAGTCAAATTATTTGTGAGTCAGTCAATCCTATAAAATTGGGAATTGATCTTACTGCAGAAGAGTTTTATCATCGTAAGAAAAGTGAGATCAGGGTTACACGTGAAGAAGCAATAAAAAAAATTCGTGCTTATTTGTTCGAAGAGTGTGGAGTTATGAAGTCATTGTGGCCGCAGGATGCTAATTTTGAATTATATTCCAAACGAACATCTGCTATGGAGGCTATTCATCGTTACCTTATTATGGCAAGAGTTAAGCATGAAGAACGGCATGAAACCCATATATTAGAATCTGTTAGTATCCGTGGAAAACCAAAGAAACATGACCTTAATAATAAAGACAACATTAAAATTGGTATGGCTCTATTATTGACTACTTTGGGAATTAGCTCTGAAAACACTATAAATTCTCATATTACTACGGAATCAACTTCTAATGACGCTAAAAATTCTATTACAAGATAATTACCACTCATCACTCGTATTAAAAAATATAATGATGAATATGCCAGGACATGTTTATTGGAAGAATGTTCATGGGGTTTATTTAGGATGTAATGATAAACAGGCAAAAACGCTTGGTTTTGAATTTGGTGACGAGGTTATAGGTAAGACCGATTTTGACTTACCTTGGCCTCAAAAGATAGCACGCCAATTTCATGATAACGATCAACGTATTATAGAAAAAGGAGAGGCTGAAATTGTTGAAGAAAAAATTACCGATGATGGTGATACTGTTTTAAGTATTAAAGCCCCTATTAAAAATGAATTAGGAGAAATTTTTGGAATTTTAGGTATTTCTATTGATATTACTGAAAAAAAACGGGCTGAGCAGTTTCAAAAGGAAAAAGAAATTGCTGAAAAAAACGCGGAACTGATGAATATTTTATCGAGTAGTGTAGCCCATGAAATTCGTACACCTCTTTCAATTATCCAAATTAATGCGAATTTACAGCAACTGTTGGAAGAGGAGGAGCTGAATTTTGCTCCAGGAAAAAAGCAAAAATTTTTACTACAAACTAAAAATATTTGCCAAGCTGTAAAGGAATGTTCTCAAGTTATTGATATGTTATTGGTGAAATTAAAAAAAATATCGATGACGTCAAATACCGAAAAAAAAGAATTGTTAGCGCTATGTTCTATACAAGACACTATTCAGAGAGCCTTAGGAGAATATCCTTTTAGAGAAGGTGAGAAAGTTCATTACACTCGAACAAAGGAGTTTGTCTATCAAGGGGACGAACGTTTAATAAAACATGTATTATTTAATTTAGTAAGAAATTCTCTTAATGCCATTGGAGAGGCTCAAAAAGGCGAAATATTTATTGAGTGTAGAACCAATAATAAAGGAAATCAATTAATTTTTAAAGATACAGCATTGGGTATTTCTTCTGACTATTTACCTAAAATTTTCAATAAATTTGAGACTACAGATGCGGCACATTCTGGTACTGGATTAGGGCTAGCTTTTTGTAAATTGGTAATGGAATCTTTTGGAGGAAGCATTGAATGTAAATCCGAATTAAATGAATTTACCGAGTTTACTTTAACTTTCCCAAAAGTAGATGATTCGTACACGACAAAACTATAGAGAGCAGATTGGATAAATGATTAGCATTTTGTAATGCTAGTGATGGAATCCTTTGGGGTGGTAAAATAGAATGTCGATCAGAATTAAATAAATTTACCGAAATTTACTTTATCCTTCCCTTGCACTGAGCTTGATTTTGCTTAGGTTATTTTATTAAAAGAACATTAAATTTTTATATTTGATTAAATTTTGACAGCTTTGGAAAAAATAACTATAATTTAAGAATTATTTAATATTAAATTGGACGTTTCCTCGAGAGGTTTTTTGTGAGTGGTGAAAGAAAAACAGTTGTTGTAATGGGAGCCGGTATTGCTGGTTGTTTAACAGCACTGGAACTTGCCGAGAGAGAATATAATGTTATCATTCTTGATAAACGCGAAGATGCGCTTGAAGGCTCAAGTGATCATACCCCTGCGCGTCTTGGATTGGGTTTTCATTATTCTGATATAGAAACAGCATTAAAATATTTTCATGCAACGCTCGAATTCTTAAAAAAGCATCCTCAATGCCGTTTATCGTCTACTTCTTCTGCAGAATATGATCCTATTCAGCATGGACGGTATTTCATTATGAAAGAATGGGATGAAACTAAGTCTGAAGAAGAAAAAGCCAAGATGACAAGGAAGAAAAAAAGTGAAATTTATGGTGTTTGGGAAGCACTTAAAGAAGAATATACAAAATTATGTAAAGAAGATCCTGCAAATAAAATTTTTGGAGAACCCAGTGAGTTTTATAAAGAATTGGAGCCTGCTGAAATAGCCAAACTACAAGAACAAGGTATTATTTCTTCAACCTCCATTGCATCAGCTATTGAAACCGCGGAAGGAGTGCTTGATTGGGGAAAATTGAAAAACGAAATAAAAGTAAAACTTAAAACACATCCTAATATTAAGTTTATCCCTCAGGCAGATATTTATTCGGCTTCTCAATTATTAGGTGTTAATGCTGAAAATATTATCTTGGATTTGAATGATTTAAAGGGTTATCAAGTTTCTTATAAAGATAAAAATGGCCTGTCTCATACTGTTGTTGCAGATGGTATTGCGAATTGCTCATGGGAAAGCATTGATTATTTTAGGCAACAGCTGAGTGCGATTAAAGACGACCGTGAGCTGACCCATCGACTAAAAGTTATGATTGAAGTTGAGTTGCCAGAGATATTACAAAAAACAAATTCTATGTTTTTCTGTTTTGGCCCTCATGCCTCTGAAACTAATTGTGGGGATGGAAGAGGATTTATTACGTATGAACCCGTAACGAATTATCTTCAATCAGGAAAGTTAATTACGCCTGAAATGGAGCGGTTTCTTTATGCTGATTCTTCTAACGAAGAAGTAATGGAAAAAAAGAAGGAGCTTGCCAATAAAATTTTGGAGGGTGTGAGTCAGTATATTCCCGCTATTGGAACTGCCCGCATAAATAAAATTACAGCAGGAATTGTGCGTACATTTGGTAATATTGTGGATATTAATTCTCCTACTGGAGCCCAACACCAACGCCGAGAATCAGGGGTGATAGAGGGAGTAGCTGGGCAGAGAGGATTAGGTATTGTAGAAAATGGCAGTATGAAGCTAATCTATGGTGTAGCAAATTCCGAAGAGACGGCTAAGATATTTGATGAGATATTTCTCTTAGAGAAACAGGTAGAAAAATTGGCAGAAGATGTTGTTCTTTCACATACTTCTGTACTTAAGGATGGTTTAAATTTTTATCTGAAAAAAATAATAATGGATGCAGTTCGACAAGGGTATATAACCACGTCTCTTAGAGAAGCTTTAACTGATGGTTCTTTACAAGATAAGATGAAGGAGCTGAATACAAAACTTATGCTTTTTTTGAATTCACAGAAGAAGGATTTCAGTACAAAATTCATGCGTCTTTTGAGTTCACAAAGAAAAGAGCCAATTTATAAACATGACACCCTCATTTCTGCTGCTTTTTCAAGTATCGTTTCTTCCGTATTTATGTTACCTTTACAAGAAAACAGTTCCAGTAAAAAAATGAGCAAAACAGCCGATCTTATAAGCTTTTGGAGACAAGAAGCAAAAGCTCGTAAAGAAATATGTGAAGATATTATTAAAAAAGGGATAGTGCTGGGGAAAAAAGGAATATAAAAAGTGAGATTTCTTCGTTTAAATATTCTCAAAGATGGATTAATTCAACAAGCTGAGTATCAAGATACTACCTTAAAAAATGAGCTACGATTTTTTTACCAACAAAATAATTTTTTGGTTGCACTGGAAGAACTAAAAATTACTTTTTTAAACTCTTGGAGTTTAGAGGCAATAATTGAATCAAAAATAGTGAATATTTTATATTCAAAAGATAATCGATTTCGTTTTGAGTTCATTCCTCAATCTATTTTTGATCCAAATGCTACGTCCCTTATTGTTGATGTTTCCATAATTAATACTTATTTTGCCAATAGCAGGGCGTATTTAAAAAATATAATAAATAACCTTCCATATGCCATTTTTTGGAAAGATTTACATTCTAATTTTTTAGGTTGTAATACCGCATTTGCCCGTTCTGCTGACTTAAATTCAGCAGAAGAAATTGTGGGTAAAACAGATTACGATATGCCATGGAAAGAGTATGCTAATGATTATATTGAGATGGATAAAAAAGTTATTTGTTTAAAAAAACCAGTGATTAACTTTGAAGAAAAAAACCTAAATATGATTTTGCTTGTAAGCAAAGTGCCTATGTTTGATGAACGCAAAAACGTAATAGGTGTTCTTGGGGTTTATACTGATATAACGGAAAAAAAACGAGCAGAGCAACTTCTAAAAGAAAAAGAAATTGCTGAGAAAAATGCTGAGTTAATGAACATTTTATCTAGTAGCGTTGCGCATGAAATACGCACACCTCTTTCTATTATCCAGATTAATGCGAATCTTATGCAATTGTTGGATGTTGAGGAAATTAGCGAGTCTGCGGAACAAAAGAAAAGGTTTTTATTACAAACTAAAAATATTTGCCAAGCAGTAAAAGAATGCTCCCAAGTTATCAATATGTTATTGGTAAAATTAAAAAAAGTCTCGACGGTATCAAATAAGGAAAAAAAGGAATTACTTACTTTATGTTCTATAAACGATACTATTCAAAAGGCAATAAAAGAATATCCTTTTAGAGAGAATGAAAAAATTAATTATATGCCAATAGTTGAATTTTCATATCATGGTGATGAACGATTAATAAAGCATGTGCTATTTAATTTAATACGTAATGCACTAAATGCAATGGGAGAAGCTCAAAAAGGAGAAATTTTTATTGAGTGTAAAACAGGTAAGAAAATGAATAAATTAATTTTTACCGATACGGCTTCAGGTGTTTCCCCTAACTACTTACCTAAAATTTTTAATAAATTTGAGACTACAGATGAGGCTCATTCAGGTACTGGGTTAGGATTAGCTTTTTGTAAATTGGTAATGGAGTCATTTGGTGGGCAAATTGAATGTCGCTCCGAGCTAAATAAATTTACTGAATTCACTTTGTCGTTTCCTGCCACAGAATTTGCTTTTGCCAGTTGATTTTTATTTTAAGCTCCTTTAAAATAGTCGGCTGTTTTAGTTTATATAATAGAGGATAATAATCTATGCCCACAGTTCGTGTGAAAGAGGGTGAAAACGCAGAGTACGCTCTACGTCGTTTTAAACGTGCTTGTGAAAAAGCTGGTATTTTAACAGAACTTCGTCGTCGTGAAGCGTATGAAAAGCCTACGACAGAACGTAAGCGTAAAAAAGCAGCTGCTGTTAAGCGCCATTTGAAAAAAGTAATGCGTGATCGTCCTATGCGTCGTCAAATGCGTCGTCGTGCCAGAACAGAGACGACTAGCGCAGCTTAATATTTTTTTACAGCAATGGGAAGTCAGGCGTCAGGTAATGTGCACTCACAAAAGAGTATACCAAAAGCCTTTATCGACGATCTCATTGCGCGCATAGATATTGTTGATCTTATCGATAGTTATGTCCCACTAAAAAGAGCGGGACGTAACTTTTCTGCTTGTTGTCCATTTCACCAAGAAAAGACTCCATCTTTCAGTGTTTCCCAAACCAAACAGTTTTATCATTGTTTCGGCTGCGGTGTAAGCGGAAATGCTATTGGATTTATGATGGCTTATCGAAACCTAGAGTTTCGGGAGGCAATTCTTGAGTTAGCCAGTCGTGTGGGATTAGAAGTTCCTCATGAAAATGCTTCTGTTTCTAAGTTTTCCCAAAATTTATATATCGTACTTTCTGAAGTAGCACGCTATTATCAGTCGCAATTAAATCAATCTTCTCATGCAAAACAATATTTAGCGGATAGAGGTTTAAGTGAAAAGATTATAGAAGAATATCAATTAGGATATGCTTTAGAGGGATGGAGCCATTTAAGCCATACTTTTCCTAAAAGTGAGAAAGCCCTTCTTAGCACCGGGATGCTCATTGAAAAAACACCTGGTCGCACTTACGATGCTTATCGCAACCGAATTATGTTTCCTATTCATGATAGACGTGGACGTGTTATTGGATTTGGTGGTCGCGTTTTAGAGGCAGGACAACAACCCAAGTATATTAATTCTCCAGAAACGACGCTTTTTCATAAAAGCAAATCCTTATACGGACTTTATCAAGTTGCCCAGAAAAACCCGCATCCTGAATTTATTTTAGTGGTGGAAGGGTATATGGATGTTATTGCATTGGCTCAACATGGTATTCCTTATGTCGTCGCTACTTTAGGAACAGCCACCACGAGAGAACATGTCCAATCACTTTTACGTTATTCGCAGCATTTAATTTTTTGCTTTGATGGAGACAATGCTGGGCGTAAAGCAGGTTGGAAGGCATTAGAAAGTGCTTTACCTTACTTGGATGCCAAAGCAAAATTTCAATTTATGTTTTTACCAGAAGGAGAGGATCCTGACACCTTAATTCGTCAAGGTGGTATAGATGTTTTAGCCCGTTATATGCGAGAAGCTAAAACGTTAGACTCACTATTTTTTGAAGAATTAACGCAAAACCTCGATTTATCCAACATGGCTGATCGCGGAAAATTAGTGGAAATAACTAAACCTTATTTTTCATTAATGCCCGCTTGTGCTTATCGAGATTTAATGATGGAAGAACTTGGGCATAAAGTACGCATGAATATGACCTTGCTTCAAGGACAGGTACCAACGGAAAAGAAGACGCATGTTTCTGAATCGCAAGAAGAAAATCGTCTAACAAAAACGCATGCTCGCTTGGCCCTAACCTTATTAATTCAACATCCCGAGCTCATAGAGCATATTTCAGTAATTCCCTCACTGGACTCAATGGAACCTAAAAGCGGCCAAGCTCTTCATGAGCTAATGACAACCATAAAAGAAAATAACATTCGAACGACAGGTAGTTTATTGGAGCATTATCGAGGGCATGAATATGAAGGATGGATTGTAAAATTAGCCGTGATTTCCCATCATATTCCTCCTACGGGAATAAAAGAAGAATTATTAGGTGCTTTAGATAAAATGCAGAAAGAATTTTTGGATACACATATTCGTAAAATACATCAAGAAAAAGAACGAACAAATTTTTCTACTACCTCCCATGAGGAGCGACGTCAATGGTTGGAAATGATTAATAAGAAGATTAAAAAAACTAAGCAATAGATTTATTATTGCTGTAAGAGATCTGGGAAGAACCTTTGTAGGGGCAGCTGGCAATCGCCCTTCCTGCCGAATGGATCCAAATCTATAAAACACTGAGGGCGAGCGCCGCTCGCCCCTACATCATTTCCTTTAATTATTCACCGGCTGAGTATACATTTTTATTTGATGGGCTTGATAAGCCGCCATTTGTTGACGGGCAATTTCTGCTTGATCAGGTGGTGTTTGAGACGCAGTTGCTTCCGCATTTGCACCAGTAGTCTGCGCTGTATCATCTTGCGTTGCTGTTGTTGTGCAGCTAGATAGAAACAAGCCAAGGAAAAGAAAAGAAATTAATTTTTTCATTATTATTACCAACTAATTAAAATTGATCCAATTTTAAGGATAATGGCTTTAAATTTCAAGCAGAGTAGCTATAATAATGCATAATTAAATTGTTGGCCGATATCGTGAACTATATTCATTGGCATATTAGAAAAGATACTCAGCATATTGTATGGGCTGGGTTAGAACGACGAGCCAAGTCGGTAAATACTATTGACGAAACCGTATTAAATGAACTAAATGATATTATTGAGAATAATTCTCAAGGGATAAAAGGCATAATATTGTATTCACTCCAAAAAAAAGGATTTATTGCGGGGGCAGACATTGATATTTTTTCCAAATACAATGACACAGAAGCTGAACAATTTATCCAACTTGGCCAAAAAGTATTTAACAAGCTTGCAAACATGACAATTCCCACGGTAGCAATGATTAATGGCATTTGTTTAGGGGGAGGGCTAGAACTGGCTCTTGCCTGTCGCTATAGAATTGCTACCGAAGAGAGCAGCTTAGGCTTACCCGAAGTTCAATTAGGGATTATTCCTGCATGGGGAGGCATTCCGCGTTCTATTCGTTTTTTGGGAGCTTATAAAGCACTAACGTGCCTGTTATTACCAGGCAAAAATATTAGTGCTAAAAAAGCATTAGCATTAGGTTTACTTGATGTGATGATACCAAGACGTCAACTAGAAGCAGCAGCCATTCATATAATAAAAAATCCACCGCCAAAACGACAAAAACATTTTACCCATTATATTAATTCACGTATTACTAGTAAGGTAATGAGGTTTTTTCTCCAAAGAAAGGTGAACCCAAAGCATTATCCTGCTCCTTATGCGATATTAGATATCGTAGCCGATCCGCTTAAAACAAATGAAATAGAGATTATAAAAAGGTTAATGGTTCCTGGTGGCACAGCTAAAGAACTGATACGTGTTTTTTATTTAAAAGAACGATTGAAGCATTTGGGAAAAACAGAAAGAAAAACCACCATAAAATATATCCATGTTGCTGGCGCAGGTACCATGGGAACTGATATTGCAGCTCTTTGTGCTTTAAATGGATTTTATGTCACTCTTTCTGATATTAATGTTGATGCTCTTGGTAAAGCATTTATTCGAGCAAAAAAATACTTTGAAAAATATTGTTCGAATAAACAGAAATTACAAGCAACATTAGATCGATTGACCATAGATTTTCAAGGAAAAGGTGTAGAAAAAGCCGATGTCATTATCGAAGCTATTGTGGAAAACCTTATCGTTAAACAGAATTTCTTCAGTGATGTTGAACAAAGAGCGAAATTGAATGCATTATTAATAACCAATACATCGAGCCTTTCGATTAGTAATATTGCTTTAAATATGAAAGAACCAGGGCGGCTTTCAGGATTACATTTTTTTAATCCCGCGACTCAAATGCCTTTGGTGGAGATTATAAAAAAGGAAGAGGATACAGAATTATTTACAGAAATACTTGCCTTTGTCTCTCAAATTGGTAAACTTCCGGTTCCTGTGAGTGATTCTCCAGGTTTTTTGGTGAACCGCATTTTAGCACCTTACCTTATGAAAGGGCTGGATTTTATAAACGAAGGGGTAGTCCCTGAAAAAATAGATGAAGCTGCTCAAAATTTTGGTATGTTAATGGGGCCAATTGAATTAGCTGATACCATTGGGTTAGATATTTGTTTAACAGTAGCCGAAAATTTGTCACATGATCAAACGATTGCATTACTGCAAGAAAAGGTAGCTGCAGGCAAATTAGGCAAGAAGACAAGAGAGGGTTTTTTCCGCTATAATAAGCACAATAGAAAAATTTGTTCTTGGTTATCTAAACAGTTTTTGTTGAAAGATGAAAAAATAGCGAATAATCTAATAGAAGCTATGCTCCTTGAGGCAAAGTGTTGCCTCAAGGAAAAAGTAGTTGCTGATAAAGATTTATTAGATGCCGCAATGATATTCGGTGCTGGTTTTGCCCCTTTTAGGGGTGGGCCCATGCAGTATGCAGAACAATTGAATTTAAGTAATATAAATAATAGAGAAAAAAGTGAAAAATAAATTAAAATTTATCACGTTAGTTAGTGTGCTATGGGGCAGCGTAGCTAATGCTGCAACGTATGTTCTTCCTCCTCCTGGTAACGATATTATCGGAAGAGTAGAAGTGGTTGAAGCTCGTTCGGGTGAACGTTTAGGTGACGTTGGTATGCGAACAGAAACAGGATATTATGCCATGCAGGCAGCCAACCCTAATATTCATCCTTACGACAGGCTTTCAAGTGGTCAGGCTGTAACTATTCCTCATGAGTATATTTTACCGCCAGGCCCTCGAGAAGGAATTGTAATCAATTTGCCAGAGTTCCGCCTGTATTATTACCCACCTGGCCAAAATATTGTCGTCACATATCCAATTGGAATCGGCCGTGAAGGTGTGTGGGGAACACCCGTAGGTGTTACTAAAATTATTAATAAAAAAGCCGATCCTGCTTGGTATCCAACCCAACATGTTCGAGAACATGCAGCGGCACAAGGAACACCAATTCCTGATTATTTTCCACCTGGACCAGATAATCCATTGGGTGAATATGCCCTGTATTTAGGTTGGCCTTCCATTTTAATTCATGGAACCAATCTCAATGAATTTATTGGTACGCGTATTAGCGCGGGGTGTATTCGAATGATGAATCCCCAAATTAAAAAATTATTTAATATGGTTTCCATTGGTACAACAGTTCGTGTTATTAATCAGCCATATAAAGCAGGTCGAAAGAATAGGGCACTTTATTTGGAGGCACATTTACCTTTAGATGAAGAGCAAGGCGTTTTTAATGAGACATTGTCTAGTGCAGTAAGAATTATTCAACAAGAAGCCCAAACGCCACCAACGCCGGTAAATTGGACTATTGTTCGTAATATTACTGAGCAAACAACAGGTATTCCACAAGTAATTGGTCAATCATAAGTGATAGATAATAGGGTTGAGGTAATTTGTAATGAGTGAAGCAGATGCAGAATCCCCTTTGGGTGGCGACGAGGATGTTTTTGAGCCAGAACAGGAGTCAAATTTAATTGAGAATGATGAGGAGACGAATGTAGAAGTACATGAGTCTAAAGAAGAAGTATTACGTCGAAAAAAAATTAGGCGTCAGTTAGAACTAAGACTTGAACGTAAACGGTTGCGTGAAGAATTAGATGATTTTATTGACTTAAATGATGAAGATGACGAAGATGTTTTAGATGATGATAGTAGCGACGATGATGGCAATAACGACAAGTAACAACTGAGGAAACAATGGAAAACATTAAAAAAAGTTATACGCCAATTAAAGGGTTCACTTTAATTGAATTGATGATAGTTATTGCCATTATGGGAGTTTTGGCAACATTGGCTATTCCCGCTTATCAAAATTACTTAGTTCGTTCGCGGGTTTCAGAAGCGCTTACCTTTGCCGAAACCGCGAAAACTTCCGTTTCCGAAACCATGATAACTAATGGGGGTATTCCTCCTAATTCAAATGAATCCGCTGGTTATCAGTTTGCTGGTGCAACAGAAAATATTCAAAATATTTCTGTTGGCGCAGCAGGAATTATTACAGTCACGACAACAAAAGAAGCAGGAAATGGTAATTTTTTACTTGTCCCTACTTATGAGGAGGGACAAGTAACATGGCGTTGCCAACGACTATCTTTACCTGCTCGTTATCTTCCTGAAAATTGTCGGTCAGCAGAATAAATAAAAGTGAGAGTAAAATTTACATGAAAATTTTAGTTGCTGTAAAACGAGTGATAGATCCTTATGTGAAGGTTCGGGTCAAACCGGACCAAACAGGCGTTGACAGACATCAAATGAAAATGTCAATGAACCCTTTCGATGAAATTGCAGTGGAAGAAGCAGTTCGTTTAAAAGAAAAAGGGTTGGCAACAGAAATTGTCGTTGTTTCTATTGGTGACGCTTCATGCCAAGAAACCATTCGGACGGCTCTAGCTCTAGGAGCGGATCGAGGTATTCATGTTTCAACTGATCATTGTTTTACTCCATTAAATGTCGCTAAAATTTTACAAAAAGTTGCTATCAAAGAAGCAGAAACAAAACCTGTTTCTCTTTTTATTCTAGGAAAACAATCCATCGATGGGGATAATAATCAGACAGGACAAATGTTAGCGGCGTTGTTGAATATCGCTCAGGGAACCTTTATCTCTCAGTTAGATGTCATCAATGAACAACAAGTAAAAGTTGTACGCGAAGTTGATGGCGGGTTAGAAACATTATTACTTAAATTACCTGCTGTGGTAACAACCGATTTACGTTTAAATCAGCCACGTTATGCAAGTTTGCCGAATATCATGAAGGCAAAACAAAAGCCTTTAACTTCTTACTCATTAGAAGATTTGGAGTTATCAATTAGCTCTTCGCTTCACATATTAAAAACAGAAGCTCCTCCCGTAAGGGCAGGTGGTGAAATGTTGCAATCTGTTGCTGAGCTTGTCGATAAGCTAAAAAATAAAGAAAAAGTAATCTGAGAGGTGCGCCGTGAAATCTCGTTTGATCCTCGTTATTGCAGAACATGATAATCACACTCTTAAAAAGAGTACTTTATCTGTTTTAACTGCCGCAGCTACTATTCCTGATCATGAAATCCATGTCTTGGTTGCTGGATATAAAGCCGATACCGTAGTAGAAGAAACACGCAAAATAAATGATGTTAAACGTGTTTTATGGGTAGATGATATGGCTTATGAGAATCAGTTAGCAGAGAATCTTGCTAATCTTGTTCACTCAATTGCTGACACCTATACATTTATTTTCGCACCTGCTACGACTTTCGGCAAAAACTTTTTACCACGTGTTGCTGCATTGTTAGATGTGGATCAAATTTCGGATGTCTGTGGTATTAGCATTGAAGAGGATGAAAAAACTGTTTTTGTTCATCCCATTTATGCGGGAAATGCATTAGAAACGGTAGAAAATCAAGCACCTAAAAAAATAAGTACGATTCGAGTGTCCTCTTATAGTGCCGCTGAAACAGGTTCCCATGAAGCAGAAGTTGAAAAAATTACGGCACAACCTGATTTAAAAGTAACAGAATATGTTTCTACCGAAACAATAGCCTCTGAAAGGCCAGATCTCACTCAGGCAAAAGTTATTGTATCCGGTGGAAGAGGCTTTCAAAGCGCCGAAAAGTTTAAGCAAATTGAAGCATTGGCGGATAAACTGCATGCAGCAATTGGGGCTTCCCGAGCAGCAGTAGATGCAGGTTTTGCCCCAAATGATTATCAGGTCGGCCAAACAGGTAAAATAGTTGCGCCTAACTTATATATTGCATTAGGCATTTCAGGTGCCATTCAACATTTAGCGGGTATGAAAGAAAGCCGGGTTATTGTAGCAATTAACAAAGATCCGGAAGCCCCCATTTTTAAAATAGCAACGTATGGCCTTGTAGGGGACTTATTTGAAGTAATCCCTGAGTTTATTGCAGAATTAGATAGGAGTAATTAAATTATGTTAGTAGGCGTTCCTAAAGAGATAAAATCTCAAGAATATCGTGTTGGATTAGTACCTGATAGCGTTCGCGAAATTGTCCATCATGGCCATCAAGTATTGGTTGAGAAAAATGCTGGTTTAGGAATTGGTATTGATGATGATGCTTACATAGCTGCAGGAGCTCGCGTTGTCGATACAGCAGAAGAGATATTTGCCAAGGCAGAACTCATTGTTAAAGTAAAAGAGCCTCAACCTATCGAATGCAGTCGCTTACGGGAAGGACAAACTTTATTTACTTATTTGCATTTGGCACCAGATCCGGAACAAACAAAGGGTTTAATTAATTCAGGATGTACCGCTATTGCTTATGAAACAGTCACAGAAGAAGGGGGTGGATTACCCTTGTTAACACCCATGAGCCAAGTAGCGGGTAGAATGTCTATCCAAGCAGGCGCTCATTGTTTAGAAAAAGAAAAAGGTGGTTCAGGTATGCTGTTAGGCGGTGTTCCTGGCGTAGCGCCTGCTAATGTGGTTGTCATTGGTGGTGGTGTAGTAGGAACCAATGCTATTCGTATGGCAATGGGGATGGAAGCCAACGTGATTGTGCTCGATAAGTCATTACGTCGTTTAAACGAACTGGATTTCCAATTTGGGTCTAAATTGCGGACTATTTTTGCTACCTCTGCAGCAATTGAAGAATACGTACATGATGCCGATTTAGTTGTTGGCGCTGTATTAGTTCATGGCGCAGCGGCACCAAAATTAGTGACACGCGCTATGTTAAAAAAAATGCGACCCGGTTCGGTTGTTGTTGACGTTGCTATTGATCAAGGCGGATGCTTTGAAACCAGTAGAGTAACAACACATAGTCACCCAACGTATGTTGAAGAAGGCGTGGTTCACTATTGTGTCGCTAACATGCCAGGCGGTGTTCCACGTACTTCAACGTTTGCTTTAAACAATGCTACATTTCCTTTCGTACTAAGTTTGGTTAATAAAGGCGTAAAAGGTGCGTTGTTAGAGAATCCCCATCTCTTAAATGGATTAAATATCCATAAAGGAAAAGTGACTTATAAAGCAGTTGCGGATGATTTAGGATATACTTACGTACCACCTCAAGTGGCTTTAGAAAGTTAATTCGTTTGTAGAGGGCGAACGGTGTTCGTCCTAAAATTAGCAAAGGTAAAAATATGAGCAAGCATTTATCTCCCCATCATACGGAAAAAGAAGAAGATATTCCTTCTACTATTCCAACTACGGAAGAGATGGGAAATGCAAAAGATGTCATGCATGAATTTGCTCATCTTTTTGAAGAAAATAATGAGAGTAATCCATCACAAAAACAACATTGTGGATATGTTGCGATCATTGGCCGTCCTAATGTGGGAAAATCTACACTTCTCAATCGTTTATTAGGCCAAAAAGTCAGTATTACCTCACGTAAACCACAAACGACACGTCATCGTATCCTTGGTATTCACACTCAAGATAATTGCCAAATAGTCTATGTGGACACGCCAGGTATTCATGATCGAGGTAAGTTAGCGTTGCATCGTTATATGAATAAAACCGCCTCACAAGTAATTTGGGATGTTGATGTCATTGTTTTTGTGGTAGAAGTCTTACGATGGACTGAAGCCGATGAGATGGTATTGGATAAACTGAAAAATGTAACGGTTCCTGTTATTTTAGCCGTAAATAAAGTGGATCGGGTGAAAGATAAAAAATTACTACTCCCTTATTTGGAAGAAATGGCAACGCGCTATAATTTTCACAGTGTTATTCCTATGGCTGGAAAGCAAGGCGTGCAAGTAGAAGCATTTGAAAAAAAATTACAATCAATGATGCCTGAAGCTCCTTTTTTCTATTCGCCGGAACAAGTGACAGACAAAACCGATGCTTTTATGGCCGCTGAACTTATTCGCGAAAAAATCTTTAGATTATGCGGTGAAGAATTACCTTATTCAGTAACGGTAGAAATCGAAAAATACAAAGAAGAAGATACGTTGACGTCAATTGCCGCTTTAATTTTGGTGGATAAAGAAAGCCATAAACGCATGATTATTGGCAAACGAGGCGAAAAATTAAAAGATATTGGCTCACAAGCTCGTCAAGATATTGAAAAAAATGTGGGACATAAAGTGTACTTACAATTATGGGTGAAAGTCAAAACAGGATGGGCTGACGATGAACGGGCTTTGAGAAGTTTAGGATATGACAGCTTCTTATAATCCATACTCTTCCCATTCGGGTATATCTAAGACTATAGTTTCTCGTACGCGTTCGTTACAGAAAGCACGTATTATGATTGCAAAAACAACCCATGTAGGTGATGTTGTTATTGCCTTACCCTTAGCAGGTGTTTTAAAACAATATTTTCCTGATGCAACTATCTTATTTTTAGCTAAGGGGAAAAATTGTGATATTGCACGGCGCTATGCGTTTATTGATGAGGTATATGATGAAACCATTATCGATACAGAAGAGGGGTTAAAAAGCTGTCATGCAGACGTATTTATTCAAGTCAATAATTCAGAAAGGTTAGCACTCGCAGCAAAAAAAGCGGAAATTCCTGTTCGAATAGGAACGGTTTTTCGAAAGTATAATTGGGCCTTATGCACTGATCGCGTTTTTATTTCTCGAGAAGTAAAATGGTTAAATCGTCGCGATCTTGATTTAGAATATTTGAGGCCTTTAGGAATTACCCACCGTTTTTCCTATCAAGATTTAGCCTCTTTATATCAATTTCATAAAAAACCTTTATCAGCAGAACAACAAGATCTTTTAGATCCGCATAAATTCAAGTTAATTTTACATCCAACCTTGATCACGGCCAAAAAATATCAATGGCCTTTAGAGTACTACAAAATCATTGTTGAAACATTAGACCCTGAAAAATTTCAAATTTTTATTACTGGGGTAGAAAGTGATCGGCCATATTTGGACAATTTCTTACAAGAAGTAAATACCAAAACGGTGAGTTTGGTGGGCAAGCTAAGCGTAGAAGATCTTATTACCGTCATGTCTCATTGTGATGGTTTGATTGCAGGAAGTACTGGGCCATTACATTTAGCCGCAGCTTTAGGTATTCATGCCTTAGGCATTTATCGTGCCGATAAAAAATATATCCGCCGTTGGGAAAGTGTAGGATGGAAAGCAGAAGTATTAGCGCAACCAACACCTTGTAAAAAGTGTCCTACGGATGATCCCTGTCAATGTATTCGTGCAATTAAACCGGAATATGTGAGAGCGCGCATAATGGATTGGGCTGAAAATAATCTTATAAGCAAATAAATCAAGAGCATTTTGAAATTCTTGCTCCATTACCATTTATTTCCTTTTTGTATAGTCAATTAAATTTAAACCACTATATTACAAATTATCGATCTTTTTTAAACTTGACAGTTGTAATTAAATTGCTTAAAGTCTTGAATACCAGACTTTTCTCATTTTTATTGTTTAAAATTCACAAAAGTCTGAAATAAGTGACTTTTCATCAATTTAAGTGAAATTAAAGCAAAATGTCTGATATACCCGACTTTAAATTACGTCGACGTATCCATGCGTCGACCGGTCATGACCCCTTTTTACTCGAATTAGGTGATAAAATTCGTGCGACACGAGCAGAAGCAGGAATGACGCAAGAAGAGTTGGCGCTTGTTACAGGTATTGGCCGAGAGCGTATTATTCACATGGAAAATGGTAAACCTGGAGTTAGTATAGGAGCTATTTCTTGCGTTTTAAAATCACTTGGTTTGAAACTGGTTGCTATGGATAATTGATATGTTATACGTATGTTATGAAGAGCAAGTAGTGGGGCATCTATCAGAAAAGGAGAATTTATCTTTCACCTATGCCAAGCTTGGTTAGAAGCAACTGATGCTTTTCCCCTTAGTCCACATTTACCTCTTGCGCCGATTTCCTATCAAGGAAACTCAGTTATATTTTTTTTCAGTAATCTTTTGCCTGAAGGAAATATTCTTTCGACTATTTTAAAGTTAAAACGATTACCAGAAGGAAATTTATACGCACAACTGAAAATATTAGGCGAAGAAGTAGCGGGAGCATTTTCTATTGTTTCAACTCATACTGAAGCATTAAAAATACCTCAATATAAAGAGTACGTCGATAGGGAAATTGAAAAAAATTTAACCTTATTAAAACAACATATTCCCTTATTGGCTCAGCATCAAAAATTGCGTTTATCATTAGCAGGTGCACAAAACAAAATCCCTGTTAAATTTGAGAAAGACAAATTTTATTTACCTATAAATGGCGCTGCATCTACACACATTTTAAAACCTTCAATTCAACCGAGCCAACGCGTTTGCTAAAAAGCCGTCTCACCTGATTTTCCTTATGAGGTTGGAATTGAAGCAACTTCGCTTTTAAGGTATATTACCTCGCTTATCTATTGAAAATTAACATTAAATAAAAACCACACAATGAAAGAAATAAACGAACCCATACTTACTGAAGCGGAAGTCCTTGTCATTCGCAAAGAAAAACTAAATAATTTACGTGAAAAAGGGCAAGCTTTTCCGAATCGTTTTCGCCGCGACGCTTTTGCCGGGGACTTAATGGCCTCTTATTCTGAAGAGTCAAAAGAGAATTTAGAAAAAGAGCATAAAAAAGTAGCCGTTGCTGGACGAATTATGCTCCGCCGATTAATGGGTAAAGCCAGTTTTATTCATATTCAAGATATGAGCGGCAAAATTCAATGTTATCTTCGTCAGGAAGATGTTTCTGAAGCGGTATATGAAGAGTTCAAAAAGTGGGATTTAGGGGATATCGTTGGTGTAGAAGGGTATTTATTTAAAACCAAAACGGGTGAGTTATCGATTCATGCCGAAACAATACAATTATTAACTAAATCGTTAAGGCCAATGCCGGATAAATTTCATGGTTTAGCCGATGTGGAATTACGCTATCGTCAGCGATATTTGGATTTATTATCTAATGAGGTGGCACACCGTACGTTTTTATTACGCTCGCAGATTATTCAACGTATCCGGGAATTTATGTTAGCGCATCGTTACCTTGAAGTTGAAACCCCAATGATGCATCCAATTCCTGGTGGGGCTTTAGCACGTCCTTTCGTGACCCATCATCATGCGTTAGGCATGGATATGTATCTTCGCATCGCTCCAGAATTGTACTTAAAACGTTTGGTGGTTGGTGGTTTTGAGCGTGTTTTTGAAATTAACCGTAATTTCAGGAATGAAGGGGTATCCACACGTCATAACCCTGAATTTACCATGATGGAATTTTACCAAGCGTATGCTGATTATAAAGATATGATGGTATTAACTGAAGAGATGATTCGGGCAATTGCAAATGATGTGCTTGGCACATTAAAAATTGATTACCAAGGAGAAATAATTGACTTAGAAAAACCATTTCACTCTTGGACAGTTAAAGAATCAATTATTCATTTTAATCCTGATATTTCAATGGAAATCTTGGATGATGAGAAGCAGGCGCGAACTCTTGCCCAAGGATTAGGCATTCCATTAAAACCTGAATATGGTTTAGGAAAAGTGCAAATTGAAATTTTCGAAAAAACCGTTGAACATCGTTTATTTGAACCGACATTCATCACAGAATATCCCACCGAAGTATCACCGCTAGCCCGTTGCAATGATGATAATCCTTTTGTTACCGATAGGTTTGAGTTTTTTATCGGTGGCCGGGAAGTAGCAAACGGCTTTTCAGAGTTAAATGATCCTGAAGATCAAGCGGCACGTTTTAGAGCTCAATCTGATGCAAAGGCAGCCGGTGATTTTGAAGCCATGCATTATGATGCTGATTATATTCAAGCCTTAGAACATGGATTACCGCCGACCGCTGGTGAAGGTATTGGTATTGATCGCTTGGTGATGTTATTTACGAATTCCGCTTCTATTCGTGATGTTATATTATTTCCTCATTTAAAACACGCATAAAAAATCATGTCAGAATTAAACAAAAAAGAATATAAAGATACCTTAAATTTGCCTCAAACGGAGTTTCCTATGAAGGCAAATTTATCCCAACGTGAACCTGAATTTCTCAAATATTGGAAAGAGCAAGATATTTATCATGCCATGCGGAAAAAACGTGCGGGTCAAAAAAAGTTTATTCTGAATGATGGGCCTCCTTACGCCAATGGACATTTGCATTGTGGCCATGCTTTAAATAAAACCTTAAAAGATATTGTTATAAAGTCACGATCTTTGAGTGGTTATGACACACCTTATGTACCAGGTTGGGATTGCCATGGTTTACCCATTGAATTAAATGTTGAAAAAAAATGGGGTAAAGCAGGTGTTAAATTATCAAAAAAAGAATTTCGTGAAAAATGCCGAGCATATGCACGTGAGCAAATAAATATCCAACGCGAAGAATTTAAACGTTTGGGTGTTTTTGCTGATTGGGAAAATCCTTATAGCACAATGGACTATGGATACGAGGCCAATATTATTCGTTCATTAAGCAAAATTATTGCGAATGGTTATTTAGTGCGAGGATTTAAGCCTGTTCATTGGTGTATGGATTGTCAATCCGCACTAGCAGAAGCAGAAGTTGAATATGAAGACAAGACTTCGTTGGCGATTGATGTGGCGTTTGAGTTTGCAGACCCATCAAAAATTCCTGTTTGCAAAAAAGAAGATTTCCCTTCTAAAGTAAGTGTTGTCATTTGGACAACAACTCCCTGGACATTACCTGCAAATGAAGCCGTGGCGTTAAATGGAAAAATGGAGTATGTCATCGTCAAAGTTTCCGATGAGCAAGGTTATGTAATGGCAAGTGAGCTTGTTGAGCCAGTGATGAAGCGCTATGGTATTGAAAAAGGAAAGTATAGCGTTATATCAGCAGGATTAGGACAAGGTTTTGAAAAATTACTCCTTAAACATCCTTTTTATACCGATAAACTAGTTCCTATCGTACTGGGTGAACATGTTACTACCGAAGCCGGTACAGGATGTGTTCATACTGCTCCTGCGCATGGACCTGACGATTATCTCATCGGTATGGAATATAACCTTCCCGTTGAATCACCTGTTATGGGAAATGGTGTTTATGCGCCATCCGTTAAATTAATTGCAGGTAAGCATGTATTAAAAGTTGAAGAAGAAATTATTAATCTTCTTAAAGAAAACAAAACGTTAGTTTATTCTGAATCCTATCCGCATAGCTACCCACATTGTTGGCGACATAAAACACCAGTAATTTTCCGTGCCACCGCTCAATGGTTTTTAAGTTTTAAAAATGCAGAATTGCATAGAAATATCGAAAAAGCCATTGATAATACTGAATGGATTCCCGATTGGGGAAAAATTCGTATGCAAAAAATGCAAGGAAATCGCCCTGATTGGTGTATATCACGCCAACGGTCATGGGGAACACCGATTACCTTATTGCTGCATAAAGAAACAGGAGACATCCATCCTGATATGGCCAATATTATGGAACATATTGCAAAAAAAGTGGAAAAGGAAAGCATTGAAGCATGGTTCGAGTGGGATCCAAAAGAATTGCTAGGTGAGGATGCAGATAAATATGAAAAAGTATTGGATACTTTAGACGTATGGTTTGATTCAGGTGTGGCGCATGAATGTGTGTTAAAACAACGGCCCGAATTACAATATCCTGCTGATATATATTTAGAAGGTTCTGACCAGTATCGAGGATGGTTTAATTCATCGTTGATTACCTCTGTTATGTTAAATAACGAAGCGCCATATAAAGCTATCTTATCGCATGGATTTACCGTTGATGCGGAAGGTAAGAAAATGTCAAAATCAAAAGGTAACTATGTGGTACCGAAAGAGATTATTGATGCATTAGGCGCAGATGTTTTACGTTTATGGGTAGCATCGTGTGATTATCGTACCGAATTGACGATATCTGATGAAATATTTAAGCGCATTGCTGATGCGTATCGTCGTATTCGTAATACGGCACGTTTTCTTCTGGCTAATTTATTTGATTTTGATCCAACAGTGCATTTAGTAGAGACGGAGAAATTATTGGCATTAGATCAATGGATTGTGTTGAAAACAGCACAATTACAAACTGAAATTAAAGAAGCCTATGAATCCTATCAATTTCATGTGATTTATCAAAAAATCCATAATTTCTGTGCAGTAGAATTAGGCAGTTTTTATTTAGATATCATCAAAGATCGTCAATATACAACACATAAAGATAGTTTAGCGAGACGTTCTTGCCAAACAGCCATGTACCATATTATTTCAGCATTAGTTCGTTGGATGGCACCTATTTTAAGCTTTACAGCAGAAGAAATCTGGCGTTATTTGCCAGTGGTCGATGAAAAAGCCGCATCTGTCTTTTTTGAGACGTGGTATGAACATCCACAATTTTTATCCGTTAATGAACAAGAAAAAAATATTGATCAATATGATTGGTCTTGGATTATTACGATTCGCGAAAATGTGAATAAAGCTTTGGAACAAGAACGTGCAGCTGGAAAAATTGGTTCAGGATTGGCAGCTGACATTACGTTTTATGCGGATGAAGAAGCACAGAAAAAATTCAGTGTTTTTGGTGATGAATTACGTTTTATCTTATTAACGTCTTCTGCCATCATTAAAAACTTATCTGAAAAGACAGAAAAAGCAATGCCTTTATCTGCGCATGTTTCGCTGGAAATTAATCCATCAGCGCATGAGAAATGTGAGCGTTGTTGGCATCGACGTGAGGAAGTAGGGCAGATAAAAGAGCATCCTACCTTATGTTCACGATGTGTGGAAAATATTGAAGGGACGGGTGAAGTAAGGCACTTTGCTTAGGTTGTTTAAAACAACCCCGTCATTTGCTTTGACGAGCATTCTGTATCCAATATGACGGAGCAAGCCCTTCTTCCTCAAGAGAGGAGCCTGAAATATTATCAATCTTATTTCAAGCCCGTCATTGCGAGGAGCTTTATTGCGCAGCGCAGCGGAGCAATAAAGCGACGCGGCAATCCAGACATCGATATTTATTAAATTATCGTTGCTGGATTGTTTCGTCATGTTTTGCATTGCAGCCCTTCGCTATGCTCAGGTTGCAATGCAAAACATTCCTCGCAATGACGGGGCTTAGTGAAAATTATTACTAACATGGGTTAATTTTTCAGGACTACAATAAAGAAAAGCAAAATTTTATGATAAAAAAAATAATACAAAACTTACGTCCAAAACAAACACTCTATCTATTATTTACATTTCTCATCGTTGCGCTTGATCAACTCAGTAAACATTGGGCTTTAGATAATCTTTTTATCTATGAGCCTAAGACAATCATTAATGGCTTTTTTAATTTAACGCTTGCTCGCAATACAGGTGCTGCTTTTAGTTTGCTAGATTCCGCTTCTGGATGGCAAACAGCTTTTTTTCTTTATTTAAATCTCTTTATTTCCTTCTGTTTATTAGTGTGGTTATTTATCCTTCCTTCCAGTAATAAACTGAAATCGTTTGCCTTAGCCATTATCATTGGAGGGGCATGGGGAAATATTATCGATCGTATTCAATTAGGATATGTCGTTGATTTCTTAGATTTCTACATTAAAATGTACCATTGGCCTATTTTCAATATCGCGGATAGTGCGGTTTGCATTGGCGTTGTATTGTTACTGTGTTTTGCTCATAAAGAGTAATAGTGCTTCTATTGATTTTTTGTGGTTTTTAAAGTATGATAAAAGTATGATTTTAATAAACATAGGAGAGTTTAATGAGTGTCATGGCAGCAAAAATAGCAATTTCTATCGATATATCCTTATTAGAACGTCTAGACAAATTTATTCAAAAAAAAAGATTTAAAAATCGAAGCCAGGCTATTCAACTCGCTGTTGAAGCAGCAATGGAAAAATTAGAGCATACACGACTTACCGAAGAATGTAATAAATTGGATTCTTGTTATGAGAGGCATTTAGCCGATGAATGGGATGATATAGAGGGAGAAGAAGAATGGTCAAAATATTGAGAGGAGATATTTTTTGGGCTGATCTTGCTCCAACGAAAGGACATGAACAATCAGGAAGACGTCCAGTATTAATTCTCAGTCATTCTACCTTTAATGAAAAATCAGGAACCGTCATTGCTTTAGCTATCACAAGTCAACCTCAGCGTGCTGGATTTCCTCTGACGTATCAGTTAGAAACGTTACTTCAAAAACAAAAGGCCTGGGTTAAAATTAGTCAAATTCGAACTTTATCTACTTTGCGCTTAGACAACAAAATAGGGCATATTGATTTCTCAGAAATGGAAAAAATTTTGGAAGGCTTAAATGAAATTATTAGTTAAGGAAAGATTCTAAAGTATTTATTAGACTTCTTTCCAAACCCGCTTACGCGCGAGAAATTGAAGGAGACTCGGAGCGCAGAACCGGAGTGTACACGCGAGTACATGAGGATTCGAGCACCGAATGACGAACAAGTTCTCCGCAAAAGTAGAGTTTGGAAAGAAGTCTATTATCTCACGATGGGAGTTATCGTAGTAATTGGCTACGTGTTTTACTAATAGAGATTGTTTCAAAAATAAATTCAATATTCAGCATGGTGAGAGCTGAGAATGGCCTGGTTTTTTATAAAGGGGCGAAATTATTTGCCCCTTATACATAATTTATAATTATTATTATTCAGCAACAGATGCTGGTGTTTCAGCGTGAGTGGTTTCAGTTTTTTCTATTTTTGCTTTTGCAGGACGGCCGCGTTTTTTAATCGGCGTATTTTCTGCGGTGGCGGGTGAAACTTTTTTAGCTTTGGCTGCTTTTGCCTTGGTTTTTACTGCTGGTTTTTTTGTAGCAGTTTTAGCCTTTGTTTTTGTTGCTGCGGTTTTTTTTGTGTCGCTTTTTTTTACGACTGTTTTTGCAGGTTTAGCTTTTTTAGCTGCTGTTTTTGTGGTTTTTCTAGCGGTTGTGCCTTTCTCTGCTTTTTTTTGCTCTTTATCAAATTTTGTAGCCGCGGCATCAATGGCTTTTTCTCTCGCGGTTGCTATCTTCTGTTGTGCACGTGCACCGTCTTCTTTTCCCTGTAAATAAGCTTCTTCGACTGCTAATGCGATTTGTTCTTTAATTGCTCTTTTTTGTTCAGCTGTAAATTTAATGGTTGTTACAGCGTTTTTTTTCTTACTAGCTTTAGCTTTCTTGGATTTTAAGTGCGCCATGGGTTTTACCTTCATTTTTAAATATACTTAAATATAATGAACAAAAAAACCCAACAATGCAAGTTTTAACAGCATTTTTTCTTGTTTTTATGATTAATGAACGATATGCCCACCTTCATTTTCATATCTTTTTTCTGCTTCCTTTAATTCTTCTTTTTCTAAATGCTCAAAATAAGATTGTGCTAACTTTTTATCAGATACCGATTTATTAATCATATAATGTAAAAAATCTGTTCTTATCTCATCACATTTTTCGGGATGATTTTTAATTTGATCAAATAAAAAACTTCCCAGTAAAAATATGATATGATTTTCTCTTGTTTTTTGTTTTTCGATACTCATAATTTTTTCCTCCTTTTCTGTTATCCTGCCTGATAGTAGAAAATTTTATATGAGTCTATATTTTTATCCTAGTCTAAAAACACTAAAAAATAAAGGGAGATAGTTGATTTAACTAGGTTTGGGTATAGGAGGGATAGCGCAAGCTTTTTAAGATTTGGAACAAAACTAACAAGGGGGAGCGGCGCTGCTCCCCCTTACGCAAATCGTTTATTTATTTAAGTTTCCTATCGATCTTGGATTGCTACAAAAGATCGCTGTGTGTGTCCTGTATAAAGCTGACGAGGACGAGAAATTTTATAGGGTTCATTTACCATTTCACACCAGTGCGACATCCAACCAACGGTACGAGCCAGTGAGAAAATAGTCGTAAACATGCTGGTAGGAATACCAATCGCCTTAAGGGTTACACCTGAGTAATAATCCACATTAGGATATAACTTTTTCTCAATGAAATAATTATCTTCTAATGCAACTTTTGCTAATGCTGTGGCCAATTTGAATAAAGGCTCATTTGATGTGCCAGTAACATTTAAAACATCATGGCAAACGTTTTGCATTATTTTTGCACGGGGATCAAAGTTTTTATATACACGATGTCCAAAGCCCATTAAACGGAAGGAATCATTTTTGTCTTTTGCTCTTTTAATATATTCGGGAATACGAGAAACATCACCAATCACGCCTAACATATTTAAGCAAGCTTCATTTGCCCCACCATGAGCTGGTCCCCATAAAGCTGAAATACCAGCAGAGAGGCAAGCCGCTGGGTTGCTTCCTGTAGAACCAACCATGCGAACAGTTGATGTAGAAGCATTTTGTTCATGATCTGCATGTAAAGTAAAAATAGTGTCTACTGCTTTTACTAAAATAGGATCAATTTCTTCTTTTCCAAACGTCATATGTAAGAAATTTTCTGCATAACTACGGCTTGGATCATAGGGAATATAACTTTGTTGGGTTATATGTCGATAAATCATAGCCACTAACATAGGAATTTTGGCCACTAATTCAGCAGAAACATTAAAACGTTCTTCAGGGATTTTTGGTTGATGTTCTTGATAATGAGCGGATAAAACGGACATTAATGTTAACAACAATGACATCGGATGTGCATCATGAGACAAACTATGTAAGCATTTTTCAATGCTTTTAGGAAGCACGCTATTTTCATGAGATGCTTTAACCCAAGCTTCTTTTTGGGTTTTAGTTGGTAATTCACCGGTTAATAGTAAATAGCATACTTCAGCATAATCGGACTTTTCAGCTAATTCTTCAATAAGATAACCACGATGTACTAATACACCTTTATCTCCGTCAATATACGTGATTTTAGATTCGCAAGAAGCCGTGGACACAAATCCTGGATCATAGGTAAAAAAACCTTGTTTAGTCACAGAGCCCACATCAATAACATCTTCGCCTAATGTGGCACGGTATACAGGTAATTCAATCGTTTTTGCTTGTTGGGAATGGCGATCGGTAACGGATAAGGTGGCAGGTGTTATGGGTTTATCTGGGTTCATGGATACTCCAAAATCTAAAAATTAATTATACTTCTTTAGTACAAGAGGGTAATTATCATTATATCAAAACTCTGCCAGCACCACAAAAAAAATTATTGAGAATCCATTAAGTGTTTCACAAAAAATGGTCCTTCATAAATTAAGCCCGTGTAAACTTGAACTAATTGAGCCCCAGCGGTTAATTTTGCCTCCATGTCTTTGGGTGCCATGATACCACCCACACCAATAAGCGTAATGTTTTTATTAAGAGGGTTAGTTTTAATAAGTCGATGGAGGGTTTCTAAGGTTTGAGTTGATTTTTCGAATAAAGGGGCACCGCTTAGCCCGCCAGACTCATTTCCATGGGGCATCGCTTGCAGCGCACTTTTATCTATTGTCGTATTGGTAGCGATGATGCCATCAATATGATGGGTGATGACGGCATTTACGATAGCCTCATGGGTGTCTAGAGTTTCATCTGGGGAAATTTTTAATAATAAAGGTTTATAAACACCAGTTTCTTTGGCTAAATGTGTGCGAGCTTCTGCAATAGTGTGCAAGAGATTGTTAAGATGGTTGTCTTGTTGTAATTGCCGTAAACCGGGTGTATTGGGAGAGGAAATATTAATCGTAATATAATTGGCATAGGCATAGACTTTTTTTAAGCAAGTCAAATAATCATCCACTGCTTTTTCTATAGGGGTTGTTGCATTTTTTCCAATATTAACACCTATAATTCCATTATAGGAATGTTGTTTTAAGCGTTCTACTAAGTAATCGACGCCTTTGTTATTAAATCCCATTCGATTAATGAGTGCTTTTTGGGAGGGAAAACGAAAAAGGCGTGGAAGAGGATTTCCTGCTTGAGGTAGGGGAGTGATGGTTCCCACTTCAATGAATCCAAAGCCAAGTTTACTAAGACTATCAAGGTAGTCCCCGTTTTTATCAAATCCAGCAGCAAGTCCAATAGGGTTTGAAAAGTTAAGGCCTAATAGTATGGTAGGTTGGGAGGGTATTTTGGGAAATAGTTTGCTAGGGATTTTTTTTATTAAGAACATGCTCAGACGATGCGCTGTTTCTGGTGGACATAAAAATAATAATTTTTTTAGGGTTTTATACATACCGCCTCGATAAGTTTTTTGGTATTCTAGCATTTTTACAAGAGAATTTAATACTATGCGCTATCTAAATTTTGCATTAGGGGAAACCCTTGATATGTTACGTGAAAGTGTTGCTGCTTTTGCTCAACGTGAAATTGCGCCTTTGGCTCAAAAAATGGATGAGGATAATACCTTTCCTCGTCATGTATGGCCAAAATTGGGAGAGTTGGGATTGCTTGGTATTACAGCAGAAGAAGAATATGGTGGCTCTGGCATGGGATACATGGCACATGTGATTGCAATGGAAGAACTTTCGCGAGCTTCCGCTGCTTTGGCATTAAGTTATGGTGCCCATTCAAATTTATGTGTTAATCAATTAACATTAAATGCGACAATCGAACAAAAGAAAAAATATCTACCGAAGTTAATTTCAGGAGAACATGTTGGGGCATTGGCGATGAGCGAACCTGGCGCTGGTTCCGATGTTGTTGGTATGCAATGCCGTGCAGATAAAAAAGGCGATCATTATGTACTAAATGGTAACAAAATGTGGATTACCAATGGTCCTGACGCGGAAGTATTGGTTGTCTATGCCAAAACCGATAAAAATGCACATTCTAAGGGAATTACTGCCTTTATTATTGAAAAGGATTTTGTGGGTTTTAAAACTGCTCAAAAATTAGATAAATTAGGCATGCGAGGTTCCAATACGTGTGAGCTTGTATTCGAAAATTGCATGGTGCCGGAAGAAAATGTTTTAGGTGAAGTAAATCAAGGGGTAAAAGTGCTAATGAGTGGGTTAGACTATGAGCGTACCGTATTGGCAGCTGGACCTTTGGGTATTATGCAAGCCTGTATGGATATTGTCTTGCCTTATGTGCATGAACGTTGCCAATTTGGCCAACCAATTGGCGAGTTCCAATTAATGCAAGCTAAATTGGCCGATATGTATACCACCTTGAATGCGAGCCGTGCATTCTTATATGCTGTGGCAAAAGCTTGTGATTCCTCCGGTGTGTCACGTAAAGATGCGGCAAGTGTTATTCTGTATGTGGCAGAAAATGCAACACAGATGGCATTACAGGCGATTCAATGTTTGGGTGGCAATGGTTATATTAATGAATATCCTACGGGCCGTTTATTGCGCGATGCTAAATTATATGAAATAGGAGCGGGTACATCGGAAATTCGTCGTATGTTAATTGGGCGAGAACTTTTTAAAGAAACGATGTAACAGAATGAAGCAATCCAGAAAAATTAAAATAAGTGAGAATTGATATGACAGTTAATACACATGATCCTGTGGTTATTGTAGCGGCTAAAAGAACGCCTGTAGGTAATCTTTTAGGATGCTTATCTGCTTTTACTGCGCCACAATTAGGCGCTTATGCGCATAAAGCCGTATTGGCACAAGCTGAATTAGCGGGCGAAGATATTGATGAAGTGCTTTATGGCTGTGTCCTTCAAGCGGGAATAGGCCAAGCACCTGCTCGACAATCCTCTATTGCAGCGGGTATTCCTGATTCAGTAGGAGCCGTTACCATCAATAAAATGTGCGGTTCAGGCATGCAAGCAGTGATTTCAGCGCATGATAGCTTATTAGCTGGTAGCCGAAATATTGTGTTAGCAGGTGGAATGGAATCGATGACGCATGCACCTTATCTGTTGAAAAAAGCCCGCCAAGGTTATCGATTAGGCCATAATGAAATTTATGACCATATGTTTTTAGACGGGTTAGAAGATGCTTACCAAAAGGGGAAACCCATGGGGCATTTTGCTGAAAATACCGCTAAGCATTATGGCATATCTCGCGAAAAACAAGATGCGTTTGCCTTAACCTCATTAGATCGTGCTATTGAGGCAACTGAGAACAAATATTTTGCAGAGGAAATTGTTGCTATTGATGATATTTGCCAGGACGAAGGCGTTAATCCCGCCAAACGTGAAAAAATTACTCGTTTGAAACCAGTTTTTGCAGCTGATGGTACTATTACTGCAGCTAATGCGAGTTCAATTTCAGATGGAGCGGCTAGTTTATTATTAATGCGTTTAAGTGAAGCAGAGAAACGAGGTATTACGCCATTAGCTAAAATTGTCGCTCATAGCACGCATGCGCAGGCTCCTGAATGGTTTACCACCGCCCCCGTAAGAGCCATTGAAAAAGTATTGGCCAATGCGGAATGGACAAAAGATGACGTTGATCTGTTTGAAATCAATGAAGCTTTTGCCGTCGTTACCATGGTAGCAATGGAGGAACTGGACATTCCCCATGAAAAGGTTAATATTAATGGAGGTGCATGTGTGTTAGGACATCCTATTGGTGCTTCTGGTGCGCGTGTATTAGTGACCTTACTATATGCGTTGAAACAACGGCAATTAAAACGTGGCGTTGCGTCTTTGTGTATTGGTGGTGGGGAAGCTACTGCCATGGCTATTGAGTGTATGTAAGCCGCCATTGGAATAATCTACAGGGGCGAATATCATTCGCCCTTACGGTAACGTCATATTTGGGTAGAACCAATGAGATTAGCTTAATGAAGAGTTTTAATTCCTTCCAATATCAATGAATAATAAGGGGGTTCTATGCATGCTTGGATAATTCTTTTATCAAGTAGTCTCTTTTATTTTTATCAATCGATTATTCGTGTTTCTTCCAGTGGGGTAGGCCCTCATTTAGCTCATGAATTTTCAGTTTCTGAGCATCGCTTAGGCGCTTTATCAGCGGCTTTCTATCTTTCTTATATGTTAATGCAAATTCCCGTTGGAATAACGCTGGATCGATTTGGAGCCCGACGATTGTTACCATGGATGACTCTCGTTTGTGCACTTGGATGTATTTTATTTGCTGTTGCCCCTTATTTTGCCATTGCGTCAATATCACGAATGTTTATTGGTTTTGCGGCAGCATACTCTTTTATTGGTTGCATGAAATTAATAAATAATTGGTTTCCTAGTAACCGACTCTCACTGTTAACAGGAATAATTTATGCCATTGGGGCAATAGGTGCCATTCTAGGGGAGGAACCATTAAGTTATATGGTAGATCATATTGGGTGGCGAAATAGTATGCTGATATTAGGATGTTTTGGTATCGGATTATCATCCCTTCTTTTTCTTGTGATTAAAGATACACCCTCTGGAGAGTGTATAATTTTAAAAAAACCGCTGAATATTTACAGAAAAGAACTTGGAGAAGTATTCCATAATAAACAACTATGGCTAATTGGAGCATATATTAGTTTTGTTGCCATGCCAATCTATACACTCTCAAGTTTATGGGGAGTACCTTTTATGATGGCTCGATATCAACTTAACGATACAACAGCAGCCAGTGCAATTTCTTTTATCTTTCTGGGTGGTATATTAGGGGCATCTTTGTGGGGAGCCTTGTCTGATTATTTGAAGCGCAGAATACCTTTTCTTTGTATTGCAGCTTTTACCCCAGCGATTTTATTGATAATAATCATTTATTATCCATTTAACCATTTTATAATTCCTTGTATGTTATTATTTGCTTTCGGTTTTTTTAATTCTGCTTACTTACCTGCTTATGCGGTGATATGTGAAAGGATGAAACCAACACAGACAGCAACTGCTTTGGGAATGGTAAATATGATAAGCACATTTGTAGTGATGGTATCATTACCATTGTTGGGAAGATTACTTGATGTGTTTTGGAGTGGAAAAATGAATGCAGGTGTTCGGGTTTACCAGTTGGCCGATTACCAAATTTCAATGACGGTTATTGTTGTGCTGATTGCTATTTCACTTTGTTTTCTGTACTTTATAAAAGAAACTCACGGAAAATCAAAATTTCCCAAAAAGAATGGGTAGTTTATTAACCTCAGTTACGCATATCCCTACATCTCAAGTGCGAATTGTATCCATAACATTGTATGTGTATTCTGAAAGAGGAATCTTGCGAGAAATTGCATGATTTTTCCACATAAACAACATGAATTTATTGTATTTTTCTTCTTCCAAATTGGTAGGGTTTTGACTAAAGTAGGGGATAGACCCAAACCATGACAATCGACTTAGCTCACCTTTTTCTGGGTGGGCTTTTGCGAAGGCTTCCCAGGTAGTATCGGGATGTTTTTTAAGATATTGCGCGCCCTTTTTTAATGCAATAAAAAATTTCTTCAAGCGAGGATCATGAATATTTTTTTTATGGGTGACAAAAATTAATTCATCATAAGGTGGAATACCATTTTTTTCGGGATAAAATAAGCGGGCAGGATGACCAGTTAATTTCATTAAAATAGGTTCCACATTCCGCATCCCGCCTGTTATAGCATCAATATTACCGGTGAGTAATGCATGTAATAAACTAAATCGCACATCGATAGTGTGCACATCGTTTATTGATAAATGATGATGTTGTAACATCATATCGAGCATAAAAGTATCGGATGCTGGATTACTATAACCAATTTTTTTCCCTTTTAAATCCGTAATATGGCGAATAGGCCCTTTTTTTAATACGAGTATAGCTTCTAAAGGATGATTAATAAGACTGCCCACACGCATTAATGGCAATCCTCTATCAACTTGTTGAATGAAGCTTGGTTGATAAGTCAGCGCTAAATCTGCTTGTTCAGCAGCAACAAGCTTAGGACCATCTGCTGTATCAGCCGGCTGAATAAGCTCAATGGAAATACCTTCCTCTTTAAAATAACCTTGATCTTGGGCAACAATAAGAGGCGCATGATCAGGATTAAGATACCAATCTAGAATAATCTTTATAGGCTGAGTGTTTGCAAAAAGGGTTTGGGTAAAAAAGATAAAAAAAAATGCTAGAACTCTCACAAATAGATAACCAATTGTTTGCCAGGAACTAAGCGAGTTGGCTCTAGTTTTGTATTCCAAAACATTAGTTTTTCTAATGAGACATGATATTTTCGAGCAATTCTTGCTAATGAATCACCTACCCGAATAGTGTAGTAGACTATAGTGTTCTTAGCTGTATGAGCTGGTGTAGAGGAAGCGGACCAATTGACATTATTGGCTGTCCAAACAGTGAGCTTTTTACCCAATTTCAATGGTTCTTGGGCAGAAAGATTATTCCACGCACGAATTTGATCGGCATTCACGTGATATTTTTGTGTTAGAGAACTATAAGATTCACCTTTTTGGACAACGTGTAAGACCTTGTGCAAGGAAGTTGATTGAGAAGAAACCACAGGAGAGGCATAGGTAACTTTCTGAACAGGTTGAACAGTCAACGTTTCTGCGTGTTTCAGTGGCTTTTCAACATTAATAGGTTGCTGAGTTATTATCTGAGGAGCTGCTTCAGAAGCATCAGGAATAGAGTCCAAATCAGTATCAAATTGAACGGCATGTTTTGCTAAAAGGCTCGAACGCTCTGATTCAGGTATTTTTTCTAAATTGTGAACAAAGACATTGACTTTATTAAGAGGAAGAACAATCGTATGAGGGCCTTTAGGTGAAGTAGCCCAACGATTATTACCAGGATTGAGTTTAAGAAACTCAGGATATGATAATCCAGCAAGGTGTGCTGCATTGGTTAAATCAATCTGTGTTCCCACGTCAATCTGAGTGAAATATGGTGTATTAGAAATATAAGGAAGCTTTGAAGAAACAGGATTTTTGGTTTGAATAAGCTTGGCTAATGCTAATAGTTTTGGTACATAGCTATGGGTGTCTTCAGGAAGATTGAGCGACCAAAAATTGGATGAACCTTTATGATTGACTGCCCGCATAACAGTACCTTCACCTGAATGATAGGCTGCAATGGCTAACATCCAATTACCATTAAAAAAACGATGAAGGTATGTTAAGTAGTTTAAAGCAGCATTAGTCGAATTATAAATATCGCGACGACCATCAAACCACCAGTTTTGTTTTAAACCGAAATTAGTGCCGGTACCAGAAGTGAATTGCCATAAGCCTGCCGCCCCAGTATTAGAGTAAGCAAAAGGATTGTAAGTGCTTTCAATCATAGGAAGAAGGGCAATTTCTCCTGGCATGTTTCGGCGACGAACCTCTTTTAAAATATAATATAAATAAGGCTGAGAATGTTGGCCAAGTAAGTTAAGATAGTTTTTATGATTCATTAACCAATTGAATTGTGCTTTAACTTCAGGTCGTTGATATTCATCTTCTAGTTTAAAAGAATAACGTAATGTATCCCATAGATTGGATGATGATTGCTCGTCTGCTAAGGCTGTGGAGGTATTAGCTAATAATACAACAAAGGATAAAACGATTGCCTTAAAGAATGAAAATGCAATGTTTCGTAGTTTTGAGGCTATAAACAATGTCGTTCCTCTTGATTTAAGGGAGACAAGATTGTACCAAAGAGCTTATAAGAAAGCAAGATTTTTGGAAGCTATTTGTCCAACGTCATGGCAGATTCTCCAATAACGGTATAATTTCTATTTTATATTTTTCTCTTTTTTTGTTTTTTCAATAAGAAATTGTGTAATAGAAATGAATCTTTTTTCATTTTCAGCCATCTGCAAATCAGTGCGATATTTACCATCAACTATAATACTAGGAATGACATACACTTGATACGCTTGCATTAATTGGACGCCTTGTTTAATTTGTGTATCAAGAGTAGGGGAATCTTCAAACGCTTGTGTTGCTATATTCTTCTTTACACCAACAGACATAAAAAATTCTTCCATTGCACTTTCAGAACCAAGCGATTTATTTTGATCTTGAATAGCATAAAATAATTTAGGGGTTATTTTCTTTTCAATGCCTAAAGCAAGGGCAATGTAGTATGCTTTTGCATATAAATCCCAATATTGTTCAAAAACAACTGGTATGCGATTAAAAGTGACGTAGGTAGGTTTTGTTTTTACCCATTTTACTAATTGGGGTTCAAATTCATAGCACCAGGGACATCCATAACTAAAAAACTCAGTAACAGTAACGGTATCAGCTGGAAAAGAAGGAATGCTCGCTTGGTGAGGAATAACTTGATAATCTTTTCCTTCTTTAAAGGGTTCAGCTACAGCAACTTGTTGAAAGGCAAGGAAAGACAACACAACTAAAACTTTCGTAAAAAAAGTATTGGCACGTTTCATGAAAATTTTCTCCCAAATTACGAAATAATAAGGCCAGCTAAAATATTCCTATCCTCAAGGGCTAGAACATTATAGGTTCGACAAGCAGCACTGGTACTCATTATTTCAATACCTATTCGATGATTAGCGAAATAATGGATAATGGCTAAATTAGGCAGTTGATGTACAGCACCTGTCCCAATAATGACAATTTCAGGCTGATAAGCAATGAGTTCTTTACAATGCTCTTCGGTTAATTCATCAAGGTGTTGAACAGGCCACGTTATCACTTCCCCTGCAGGTGTAAGTATAATACTTGTTTGATAAGGGTTTTCACCGAGACAAATGGTTCCAGGGGTATAACTGAAAATAATAGGGCGTTTAGTATGTTCTTCGGTTAATGTCATAATATATTTTTTAGATTAAATATACGGAGAAGTATACCTACTATAAAGATAAAAATAAATCCTGTTTATTTCTTGAGGTTGGGAAATCTCTGCTGTATGTGAAAAATTTTCGATTTTGACTTTAAAAGTTGTTTTGGAGTAAAATTGGTTCACCAAAGTTAATAGATACATAAGAAATACAATGAACCATAAAAAATATATTTGTTTAATTTGCGGCTTAATTTACGACGAAGCAGAAGGGTGGCCGGAAGATGGTATTCCTCCCGGAACGGCTTGGGATGATGTTCCTGAAAACTGGTTTTGCCCTGATTGCGGTGCAGCAAAAAGTGAATTTGAAATGATGGAGTTTATTGAACATTAATTTTTTGTTTGTAGGGGCGAGGGGCGCTTGTAGGGGCAAGCGCCCCTCGCCCTACACTTTACCCAATTCCTTCTGTTTGGCTCTTCTGTAATATTTGTTGTTTAGTAGCTTCTGACAATTTAGGCCATACATTAATTAACGTTTGACCTGCATTTCTTTCTAGTTCAACTTGTTTATGAGATTCCCAAGGAAGTTCGTCTTGTACATAAAGTCCAAAACTTAGTGACGCAAGGAAAGTTATTACTACTGCGAAAGCCAAGCTCTTCCAATGAAATCCTTGGTGTAACTTATTGATGCTTGTAAGGGCACTTGAAGAGGTAGATTCCAGAATTTCACGATGTTTTTCAGCCACCTGGCGCATTTCAGTGGGATTAAATGTTTCAATTGTTTCTTTAATATGCTTAATCGCATGCTCCGAAGCACGATCAAGACGCTCAAAGGTTTTTTTTGCGAGACGCATAAAATGTTCATTTCGTTCCCGCTGTAATTTAATTTGCTCGTCTGACAATTCTTTCAACGTCTGAATATGGTCTTGGCCAAGACTTAACGCTTGTTCAGCAGAAAGCCGCCAGCGAGCAGCTCCCGCTTCTGTCATAATCGAACGAAGTTCTTCTGTAGCTTCTTGAAATGCAGCCAGCTGTTGTTGGACGCGTTCTTCCTGTTCATACAGACGCTGTTCCCATTCGTCCATCTTCCTTTCAGCAATTTCAAAATTGGCAATAAATTCAGCGGTATGCCGAGTAACACTTCTAAGTCTCTCCGCATCACTGATCTTTACCTTATGAGTTTCTGGTAAAGTTATGGTGTTACTTTCCATCATAAAAACCCCTTATATTTTATTAGGATTGTTTTTGTTGGGATAAATCTTTTAATACTATCCTAATAATTTAATCCGAATCAAGCAGAGTATCAAGCTTTTTTGATAAATTGTTTGTTTATATTATGTGCGTTTTGATTTATTACTCAAGTGGATTATTAATTAAACGATAAAACTCTTGTGCCCTTTTCAATTCCTCCGGTGTGTTTATTTCTATCGTACGATGGTGTGTTTGTTTTACACGAATTTTATAACCGTTTTCAATAGCGCGTAACTGCTCAAGCAATTCAGTCTTCTCAAGTGGCGTTTGAGGCATTTTTGTATATTCTAAAAGAAAGTCACGTTGATAAGCATATACTCCCATGTGATGTAAAATAGGAAGTGATTGACCTTCTTGCCGAATATAAGGAATAGGTGCCCTCGAAAAATAAATAGCATAACCTTTTTGATCCATAATAACTTTAACAATACCGGGATCATGGTAATCTTTATCAAAATCAAGCGCATAACCTAACGTCGCCATAACAGGATTTTCACCTTCTTGGTAAGGAGCAATTAGTTCTGTCAGTGTTTCAGGATGAATAAAGGGTTCATCTCCTTGTAAATTAATGACTACATCCATTGAAGAAAATTCTTTCGCTACATAAGCAACCCGATCAGAACCTGTTTCAAGAACAGCAGGGGTCATTGCTACTTCTCCACCTACTTCTTCAACAACTGCAGCAATTTCTGGGCTGTCGGTTGCTACAATTAATTGAGTGAATTCGCTACATTTAGCGGCTTGAAGATACGTTTTTTGTATAACGCAATGTTCTCCAATTTTAGCCAGCATTTTTCGTGGTAAGCGGGTTGAGTTTAAACGAGCAGGAATAACACAGAGCACTTTTTGCATGTTTACAGCCTTAATTTTTAAATAGTAAACCCATTTTCTTTCATCCAGTTATCATCAGGAAATTTACTGAGGTAGTTGCGGATTGAATCGGGTAAAATTACTAAACATTTTTGACCTTCTTTTAATTCTTTGGCAGCTTGTAAAGCAGCCCATACAGCGGTACCACTGGAACCACCAATTAGCAAGCCTTCTTCTCTAATAAGTCGGCGAGCAATGGTAAAAGAATTTTGATCATTTACTTTAATATAACGATCTACAATAGAATTGTCCAATACATCTGGAAAAAAGTCATATCCAATGCCTTCTACTTGATAGGAAGAAACTTCAGTTCCTCCACCAAGAATTGACCCAAAAGGATCGGCGCCAATAATTTTAATATCTGGATTGTATTCTTTTAATCGTTTACCAATACCACTAATGGTTCCACCGGTACCAGCACCCATGACTACCATGGCAAGATCTTTGCCCATATCTTCAATAATTTCTAAGGCTGTTCCTTCATAATGAGCCAGTGGATTATTTGGGTTTGCATATTGATCTAATATATGAGAACGGGGAATTTCTTGTTGAAGGCGTTTGGCCAATGAAATATGGCTTTCTGGATCATTCCACGCTGCTTCTGTTGGAGTACGATAAATTTTTGCACCCAGGCTTTCTAAAACCACTTGCTTTTCACGGCTCATTTTTTCAGGCATAGTGATAATGACTTTATATCCTAATACTGCGCCTGCCAGTGCAATACCAATTCCCGTATTACCAGAAGTGGGTTCAATAAGAGTATCGCCTGGTTGTATAGTACCAGCTTCTTGGGCTTTGACTACCATGCGATAACCGATACGATCTTTCACTGAACCACCAGGATTAAAGTATTCACATTTTCCATAAAGAGAGCATGCTAAATCGCTTCCTACTCGATTAAATTTTACAATAGGGGTGCGCCCGATTGCACCTAAAATATTCTCATAAATCATGGAAGCTCCTTAATGTAGTGTTTGGTGAGAATATTGCCCTGAAATATTCATGGCAATTTATTTTCGGCGAGGAAAAAATCAGAATGAGCACCGGAGTGTACAAGTACATGAGGATGCAAATAAGCAAATTTACCTTTTGGTGATTAAGCCGAAAAAACCTCAATTTAGAAAGAGTATAATATAATTTTTTATTGACGACCAGCATTTTTTCAGGCTACAATGAATTGTGTCGATTATTTTAAGTCAGTCTCTGATCGTCTTGATCGTCCATGTTAATAATTTAATCTTTTGGGGTTTATAATGAAAGAAATATTTGTAGGCAATGTTGCCTTTGAGGTCAGTGAATCTGATTTAAAAGACTTTTTTGAAAATTATGGTGAAATCGAACAGTGCAAACTTATCACTGACCGTATTACTGGAAAATCAAGAGGTTTTGGTTTTGTGAAGTACACTAGTGCTGCTAGCGCTGAAAACGCAGTGAAAGAAGCTCATGGCCAACAATTTAAAGGACGTCCTTTAAATGTTAAATTGTCTGAGCCACGCGAAAAAACTTCTGGTGGTGGTTTTGGTGGCCGTGGCCGTCCTGGTGGTGCTGGCGCTGGAAGACCACAACATCGCTCTTTTGGTGAACGCAGTGACCGCGGTGATCGCGGAGGTCGTGATCGAGGTTAATGCCTGTTGACGAAAAATAGACTTCTTTCAAAACGTGACAATTTTGTATCTAGTTCGAGGAATGCACCTTTTGAGAACCGCAGTTTACAAAAAGTAAATGGGATTCAAAAAAGATGAATGATAAAGAAATAGTGAAAAAAAAACGATTAGTAAAGAAGTCTGATAAGACTCCCACTCCTATGAGTGGGGATCCTTTTCTTGAAAGAGAAAAGGAAAAATACGAACATCCTATTCCCAGTCGAGAATTTATTCTTGACACTCTCGAAAAATTAGGACGTCCAGTTACTAAGAAAAAACTGGAGAGCCTTTTTCAAATAAAAAAAGCACAGGCAGCACAAGCATTAAGCTATCGCCTAAAAGCGATGATACGTGATGCGCAATTAATGATGGATCGTCGCGGGCGATTCTGTTTGTTAGAACGATTAACGGTGGTTTGCGGAAAAATTAGTGGCCATCGAGATGGATTCGGCTTCTTAATTCCTGAAGATGGAAGTGAAGATTTATTTATTCCCCCGCAAGAAATGCGAAGTGTTATGCATGGCGATCGCGTATTAGCGCGCAAAGCTGGCAAAGATTATCGCGGTCGTGAAACGGGTATTATTCACGAAGTACTTGAACGCTTTAACAAGACGGTGGTTGGCAAAATATTTGTTGAGCACAATCTTTACTTTTTAGAACCTGATAGCAAGCATTTACCGAATGCTATTTACTTGCCTAAGGAAATGTTGCCATCCTCGATTATTGATTCAGATAATGTGGATCAAATGGTTTTAGTTGAAATCATTGATTTTCCCACTAAACGAGTACAAGCAATTGGGCGAGTCATAGAGATTTTAGGGAATGCAATGGCTCCTGGAATGGAAATAAATGTTGCCATTCACGCCCATAACTTACCAACTGATTGGTCAGGAGAAACTAAAGCATTCATTGCAAAAATGCCTAAAAAAGTTACTGTTACTAAAGAAATGCTAAAAAATCGAAAAGATTTACGGCATTTGCCTTTTGTAACCATTGATGGGGAGGATGCTAAAGATTTTGATGATGCCGTATATGCTGAACCTGTGAAACGTTCAAAAGGCTCATGGCGTTTATTCGTGGCCATTGCTGATGTGAGTCATTATGTGAAGCCAGGAACTGCACTAGATGAAGAGGCCTATCTTCGTGGAAATTCTGTTTATTTTCCTGGACGTGTTCTTCCCATGCTACCGGAAATATTATCCAATGAATTATGTTCATTGAAGCCAAAAGTTGATAGGTTATGTTTTGTATGTGAAATGCTGATTGCTGCAGATGGATCTTTAAAGAAATATCAATTTTATCGTGCAGTCATTCATTCGCATGCTCGAATTACTTATACTGAAGCTTCTGCTGTTTTAGCAAAACAAAAAAAACATAGTTCACAACAAGAGTTGGAAAACTTAGCATCGCTTTACTACCTTTTATTAGGCGCTAGGGAAGAAAGGGGGGCTTTAGATTTTGAAACAACCGAAACCCGTATTATTTTTGATGAACATAAAAAAATCAAACGAATTTGTCCAAGTGAACGCACAGAGGCACATCGCCTGATTGAAGAGTGCATGTTAATGGCAAATGTTGCTACAGCACGATTTCTGAAAAAAAGCAAAATTCCTGCTTTATTTAGAGTGCATCCCGAACCGTCACCGGATAAAATGAAAAATCTTCGTGGATTTTTAGAGGAAATGAGTGTTGCTTTTACGGGCACTAAAAAAATTACCACACAGCATTATTGCCAAGTATTAGAACGAATTGAGTCGCGTCCAGATAAACATCTTATTCAAACAGTTTTATTACGGTCAATGAGTCAAGCACAATATAGCGAGAAAAATACAGGACACTTTGGGTTAGCTTATCCCGCGTATACACATTTTACGTCACCTATCCGTCGTTACCCTGATTTATTAGTTCATCGGGCAATTGGATGGGTTATAGATAATCATCCTCTTTCTGACTATCCTTATTCAGAGAAACAGATGAAAAATTTAGGCCAACATTGTTCCGATACTGAGCGTCGCGCTGATGAAGCAGTACGTGAAGTAGTGGCTTGGTTGAAATGTGAATTTTTACAAGACAAATTGGGCCAAGAATTTACAGGGCGAATTTCTTCCGTCACCAGTTTTGGTATTTTTGTGGAATTAGATGAGGTGTATGTGGAAGGATTAGTTCATGTAACGGGACTACAGAATGATTACTATCGTTTTGATGCTACCAAACACAGATTAATTGGAGAACACTCCCGCACTGTATACCGACTTGGAGATCGTGTGAAAGTACGTGTTTCTCGTGTAGATTTAGACGAGCGCAAAATAGATTTAGATTTGATAACTGAATGAAAAAAATTAGTATACGGGGTGCAAGAACCCACAACCTAAAAAACATCGATGTTGATTTACCACGCGATAAACTTATTGTTATTACAGGATTATCAGGTTCGGGTAAATCTTCTTTAGCCTTTGATACACTGTATGCAGAAGGGCAAAGACGCTATGTCGAATCGTTATCTTCTTACGCTCGCCAGTTTTTATCGATGATGGATAAGCCAGACGTAGACTTAATTGAAGGTTTGTCACCTGCTATTTCTATTGAGCAAAAATCAACCTCTCATAATCCGCGTTCAACCGTAGGGACCATTACCGAAATCTATGATTATCTGCGTTTATTGTTTGCTCGAGTAGGTGAGCCGCGATGCCCTGAACATAGCGTCACGTTAAATGCCCAAACCATTGGGCAAATGGCAGAGCAAATTTTACGATTACCAGAAGGTACACCCATACTTTTATTATCACCTGTGGTTGAAAACCGAAAAGGTGAACATGTCAAATTATTTGAAGAATTACAAGCAATGGGTTATGTGCGTGTGCGCGTAAATGGCACGGTGTACGATTTAGACGATGCACCTAAACTTGAGCTGCGTAAAAAAAGCACGGTTGAAGTGGTCGTGGATCGCCTCAAGATACGTCCCGATATAGAATTACGTTTAAAAGAATCGATTGAAAACGCGTTAAAATTATCGAATGGTTTATTGCGTGTGGTAAATGCAGGGGATAATGAACCATTTGAGCTTTTATTTTCGGCTAAATTTGCTTGCCCTCAATGTGGATATAGTTTAACAGAATTAGAACCTAAATTGTTTTCCTTTAATAGTCCTGCGGGAGCCTGTAAATCCTGCGATGGGCTAGGGGTAGAACAATTTTTTGATCCTGAACGCATTGTCCATAATCCTCGATTGTCCTTAGCAGGTGGTGCAATTCGAGGTTGGGATCGCCGAAGCCCTTATTATTTTAGTATGCTTTCTTCATTAGCAACTCATTATAATTTTGATATGGAATCATCTTATGAATCTTTACCTAAAAAAATTACCAACATTCTTTTGTATGGTAGCGGTAAAGAAAAAATTAGTTTTGATTATGAAAGTACCTCAGGCACGCATTATCATAAAGAACATCCTTTTGAAGGGGTAATTCCTAATATGCAGCGACGGTTTCGAGAAACCGAATCGATGAGTGTGCGTGAAGATTTGAGCCGTTATTTAGCCTGTCGTCCGTGTGAAGATTGTAAAGGGGCACGATTAAGGACTGAAGCACGGCATGTTTTTATTAATGATAAAAACTTACCTTATGTGGCATCCTTATCCATTGAAGAAGCCTTGCATTTTTTCCAAAACCTGCATTTTTCAGGACAACGTGAAAAAATTGCCTCAAAAATTAACAAAGAGATTGAAGATCGCCTGCAATTTTTAGTAAATGTAGGTTTAAATTATCTAAGTTTAGAACGTAGTGCTGAAACCTTATCGGGTGGTGAAGCACAACGTATTCGTTTAGCAAGCCAAATTGGCTCTGGGCTTGTTGGCGTAATGTATATTTTGGATGAACCTTCAATCGGTTTGCATCAACGGGATAATGCACGATTATTATCTACCTTAGTTCACTTACGTAATTTGGGTAATACGGTTATTGTAGTTGAACATGATGAAGATGCCATTTTAGCAGCGGATCATGTTATTGATATTGGACCAGGTGCAGGTATTCATGGAGGAAATGTCATTGCGAGCGGAACTCCTCAAAAGATTATGGATACCAAAGAATCATTAACGGGTCAATATTTATCACGACAACAGACAATTCCTGTTCCTGAATCCCGACGCGAATTTAATTCAGAAAAAGTAATTCGCATCATTAATGCGTCCTTTAATAATTTGAAAAACGTTACTGCAGAAATTCCTGTCGGTTTAATGACCTGTGTAACGGGCGTTTCCGGCTCAGGCAAATCAAGTTTAATCAATGATACCTTATATCCAGTGGCAGCCATGCGTTTAAATGGGGCTTCGCCTGATGTTATTGGTACTCATGAATCATTGGAAGGGTTAGGACATTTTGATAAGGTTATTGACATTGATCAAAGTCCTATTGGCCGTACACCTCGCTCAAATCCTGCAACCTATACGGGTATTTTTACCCACGTTCGTGAATTATTCGCGGGCACACAAGAAGCGCGGGCACGAGGCTATGAAGTAGGGCGCTTTAGCTTTAATGTGAAAGGCGGGCGCTGTGAAGCATGTCAAGGTGATGGTTTAATTAAAGTAGAAATGCATTTTTTACCAGATGTGTATGTTAGTTGTGATGTTTGCCAAGGGGCACGTTATAACCAAGAAACCTTAGACATCCAATATAAAGGTAAAAATATTCGTGAAGTACTCGATATGACTGTTGAGTTTGCCCGTGAATTTTTTGATGCGGTTCCGAGCATTGCGCGTAAACTTCAAACATTAATCGATGTAGGGTTATCGTATATTCGTTTGGGGCAAAGTGCTACTACATTTTCTGGCGGTGAAGCCCAACGTATTAAATTATCCCGCGAATTATCTAAACGTGATACCGGTAATACGTTATATATTTTGGATGAACCCACCACAGGCTTGCATTTTCATGATGTAAAACAATTGCTGGAAGTCTTGCATCGTTTACGTTCACAAGGAAATACCATCATTGTGATTGAGCATAACTTAGATGTCATCAAAACAGCTGATTGGATCATTGATCTTGGGCCAGAAGGTGGTAACCAGGGGGGGGAAATTATCGCAACAGGTACACCAGAACAAATTTCAAAGAATAAGAAATCACATACAGGAACGTTTTTAAAGCCGTTGCTGAAAAATTAAATCCATTAAACTTTCTTATTTTATTTTTTTTTCACTGTATTATTTCTGCGAACTGCTGCATCCCGTCTACGCAACAATGCTATACGAGAGTGACACAGTGATATAATTACCAAAAAATCAATAAATTATATCTTTTCTTATGCACGACTTTAGATTTGCGACGCAAATACGGCGCAAATGCGACGCATTTTAGTTGTAAACCAGTATATACATTATCCCTTAGTAGATAATGTATATACTGTTGCTTTTCCAATGCCTTCTTTGTGAATGAGTCCCCGCGTTATTAATTCTTTTAATGTTCTTAGAGCAGTATCTTCACCAACTTTTAATATTAATGCGGCTTCTTTTTTAGTAATAACTTTTCGTTCTTTTATAATATTCAACAACATTATCTGCCTCATAGAAAGCTCTGCCACATTAATTTCAGAAATACGCTTATAAAATCGAATATCAAAAAAATTAGTTGCACTGACTTCGAGAGGTGGGTTGTTATTTTCAGATAATGCGGTTTTCATACGATCAAAGCCACTACCAATTTTTTCGATATATCGTGCATGATGCAATAAATCTGCAATTAGTCTATTTCGCCGAACGCTTCTTTTCCCCAGGTTTTCTAGTGTGAGGCCTTTATATAATCCTCCTGGATTTTCAAATTCAATGCGATCTTGATATAAATGCACATAAATATGGGAACTATCATAAAGATAATCACGATGAGTGACGGCATTTACAATAACTTCTCGAAGTGCCAATAGAGGATAATCATAGCGGATTGTTCGTGTCATTGGTTGAGTAGCCGAAAACTCTGCTTGAGCCCCCATATTCCGTTCAACAAAACTTATGGTTTGCTCAATTTGCAAAAGAATATTACCTTTTATATCTTGATTATCCATAATTGAAAATCTATCTCTTCCAAGATATTTAACTGCGGTAATATAGGCTTCTGGAAAAAATTTCTGAGGATTTTTAGCAAAGAATAACACACCTGTATTGGTTAATAATAATTGATTATCTATTTTCTTTGCTACATAAAGACTCTGAAGAATCTCTTCCTCAGGTAAAAAAGTAGAGATATTCGCTTGTTTTAAAAAAATTTGAAGTGCTTCTGTAGAAAAATCTTGGGGATATTGAAAAGTATAATTTAATATCTCATCAAAATGAATGCGATGTGAGTCTTGAATAAGTTTTAATATCTCATCGCGTTTTAATTTTTGAGAAGTGGGGCCTGTTCGTATAAAAAAGCCTTCAGTACATTTATAAGGTTTATCAATTCCTTCAAAAACTTTAATTTCAAGAACAGTGTTATTTGCATAACTAATTAAGTCAATGTGAATACTAGGATCGCAATTACGGGCAATATCAAATATTTCACTTTTAAGTTTATTAGTTATGGTTATTCCTTTAATTATATTGTCATCGCTAATGCCAATATAAATAGAACCTCCTGAACTATTAGCAAAAGCGACAATTTCGCGATCAAGATGAGATATTCTTTCTTTAAACTCTACTTTATATCCTTCTCCTTCTTGAAGTAAAAGAGAAAGAAAATCACTGCTTGTGTTTTTCATGTATACCATTATAATTCAAGAGTAAAAGAAATTCTATATTTGCGACGCAAATACGTCGCAAATGCGACGCATTGGATACCTTGAAAAATATCAACCAGGCATAATTTAATATACGCTAGCCCTATCTGTATTCCTGTTTACACTTTATGATTCAATTTTGTATTAACTAATGCAATAGAGCCCATAATAATTATGGCAATACCACATAAATTAGAAAAAGTAGGTAATGAATGATGAGACAAATAATCCAATCCCACAGAAAAAATGATAGAACAATAATAGAATGACCCAGCCACTTGTGAGCTGATGTATGTTAAGCTTTTATACACTAGCAACTGATATACTGCAAAACATATTCCCATAAGACATCCAATCAAACAAACAAAAAGTGATATAGTTGCTGGGTGGTTATATAATAGAAAACCGCCTGAGCACAAGGTAGAAATTAAACAATAATAAAACGCCATGCGTTCAATTGGCTCATCTTTTGCCAGTATTTTTAAAATCACTATAATAATAGCAGTGCATGCACCAGATAATAAAGCTAAAGATCCTGCTATATTCAACATATGCCCGTCAGGATGAAGGGTTAGAATCACTCCTGAAAAACCTACTAACATGAAAAGCAATGCTTTGAATGACACTCTCAAGCGATAGGTTAAAAATAAGAATATTGGTATAAATAACGGCGAAGTAGCATTCAATACAAGGCCATCGGTTATTGATAATGATTTCAATGATATAAATAAACAGCCAAATACGCCAAACACTCCCAGCAACCCGCGAATACAATAAAAATTAATTTTTGCTGTTTTAAAAAGTTCATACTTTAATTTGGGAAACCCATAAAAAATAGTTAACATAAGTGCTGAAGCACTTTGTAAAAATAAAATAACAAATATGCTGGTTTCATTAGCAATAAGCTTATCTAATGCTGCCATTACACTAAATAAAAGTGCGGAGAATATTGATAAAATCACCCCCTTAGTTATATTAGACTTCTTTCCAAACCCTACTTTTGCGGAGAGCTTGCTCGTCGATTCGGTGCTCGAATCCTCATGTACTCGCGTGTACACTCCGGTTTTCACTCGGTCCATCCTTGGACCTCGGCTTTCAGCCAGTGCCTGTGCAAATCGGCTTTCCTGCCGATTTGTGTGCTCCGAGTCTCCTCCAATTTCTCGCGCATAAGCGGGTTTGGAAAGAAGTCTATTAACTTTTTCTTGATTAAACATGTCGATATTCTATTTCATGTTGATAAATATTTTCTAAACTTGATAATATATTTTTTTTAGCATAATCATCAAAATAAAATCCCGATTGACACAAAAACTTAAAATGATGCCAACATCGATGCATAGTTTTCGCATATAATAAAAATGACTTTTCTTCATCGGGGGTTAAACCGAGCCATTGAGCACAAGTAGGATATGCTTCTAACAAAATTTGGTATGAAAGTTCTAATTTCAATGCTGACAAGATGCTTTTCTGCAACCATGCTAGGAGTGCTTCTTGGCACACATCAAAATCATGATTTTGTAGCCAGCTTGTTTTGAAGTCGTGAATCGAGGTGGAAAATAACGGTTGTTGTTTTAAAAAAAACTCAAAATTTTTTCGAATGATTGTTTGCGTGGAGTCTAATTGAAAAGTGTCAGAATAATGATAATAATACGCAAAATCTTCCTTGTCATATCTTGCAATTAAGCTTGTGCTGATAGCGTCATAAAAAGAGGTTATCGGTAAAGAATGCAAATAAGTCCCATCTCCAGCATTATCTATAAAATAGTAATTTTTATCATCCCAATCAACGACAAAGACTTTATGGCCTAAAATGCGTTGATAGATATCTTTAGTATGATAGTAAGATTTAAATGAGTTTAAATAGAAAGTATCTAGTCGGCAAATGCAATAGCCTTGTTCTTTTATGGCCAACTGAATTTGTTGTTTAAAATCCTTCTGCGGGAGAAGACAGTGTTGCGTTACACCAAATTGAGAGAATAAAACATGATCTCTTTGTTTCTCTGAGTCTAAGAGATGACGACAGAATAGATCATTAAAACCGTTAACAAAATTAAATAATACGCCATTTAACATAAAAGGATGATAGAGTTTATCAGGTAAGGCCTGCCGCAAACAAATAATATGGCAGTCATAATTTGCTGTGGATAAAATATTCCAATTAATTTTTGTTTGCTTGGCCTCATATTGAGTAAGGTATTTCATTTTATAAATCGCTTGCTATTATTTCCAATAAAATTTCATCGCTGCCACCTGCTAATTTTAATGCGGGCGCATCAACAAAAGCTTGTGCAGCTGAAGAAGGTGAAAGGTAACCTTGAGCTCCCATAACTTGCATATAGTAATCAGCTATATCATTTAACGCTTGTGTAGCGAGTAGTTTGCATTGAGCTGATTGAGTGTCAAAATTAATAAGTCTAGATTGTTCATTAAAGATTTGGTTAATGCTATCGCACACAAAGATAGACGCGCTACTTAGCTGACTCCATAACTCAACCAAGCGTACTTGAAATAGTTCTTGATTATACAGTAATCCACCTAACACTTCTCGGTTTTTCGCATAATGAATAATATCTTGATAAATTTTCCAGGAATGTGCAATAGCTCGATAAGCGATGATAAGGCGTTCATATTTAAGCAATCCAAGTAATATAATTAGCCCAGAACCAACGGAGCCAACCACGCGTTCTTTAGATATTTGTGTATCATTAAACCGTATTTTCCCTAATGCCCCATCATGTCCTAATGTGCTTAATGATTCTACTTCTATGCCGGGTGCGTTAGCATCCACGAGAAACAACGTATAATTATATAAACTATTACTTTGGCTGGTTGTACAAAATACACAATAATAATCTGCAAATGTAGCATTGGTAATATAAGTTTTTTCACCGTTAATAATATATCCCTCATGATTTTCCACAGCTTGTGTGGAAATATTGCGCAAGTCAGAACCGGCGCCAGGCTCCGTTAATGCTAAAGAAAAAATTGAATTTTTTGCGATGGTATTTTCGCTGAAAAAATGAGGTGCATATTGATAAAGAATAAATTTTTCAACAAAATAACTGGTGGCAGCTGACATGCCAAGTATGCCATTGGGCCATTGGGAAAATGCATCTAATACCATTAATTCTTTCCATATAATATTAGCATCAAATGCAGATGAATAGGGGAGACAAACGTCTTTTTTTTTCAAGTTTAGAATAGTTGTTTTAATATTGTCTTGAGTTGTGTCATTTTCCAGTAGGTATTTCACGCACTTTTTTTTAAATTCAAGGTGTTCCGTTGATAAAAAATGGTTCTCAAATAAATTCATTAAAAATCTCCCATGCCATTCATAAGATTTTTGATCATGATTTCATCTGATCCTGTTGAAATAGAAAATAAACATGAATCTTTATACATCTTGGCTATTAAATGATCTTCTAAATAACCTTCAGCGCCATAAAAATGGAGGCAATTTTTAGCAACAGATTTTACTACACGATTAGAAAGCAATTTACACAAGTTGGAGTAATGAGAAAAATTATTATTATTGGTTTGCCATAAATGCAAAGCATAATGATTGGCAGCATAGCTACAGCTAATCTCCATCTTTAATTGAGCTAATTTATGCTTGATAACCTGCTTATCAAATAAGAGGCCATTGGACATAGATTTTTCTTTACAAAATGTAATGGTCTGATTCAGCATTCGATTCGCTACGGCAGTTGCCCTAAATGAAGACAGAACCCTTTCCTCTTGAAATTGGCGCACTTGAGTAAAAAATCCCGCTTTTTCTGTTCCCAAGAGGTAAGAAAAATCAACTAAAACATTGTTAAATTGAATATCAACTAAATTCACATTGCAATGTCCTAAAGTTTTATGTTGTTTAATGATGGAAATACCTGGCAAGCTTGCAGGGATTAACAGCAGCAACATATTAAAAGGGTAGTTTAAAGGGCCATCTAACTTTAATAAAGTACAATAATAATTAGCTATGAGTCCATTAGCCACATAACATTTTAAACCATTGACTAAATAACCATTGTCCACGCGACGTGCGGTAGTTTCTATGCTTTTTAAATCACTTCCTGTTCGTTGTTCTGTCACAGCATGTGCCAGTATTGTTTCTCCACGAATACTGGATAAAAAAATTGGTTTTAATGTTTCAGGATTATGTTGGTAAATTAATGGTAATACCATGTCATTATGGATGGTTACTAACATGGCATAACTAAGATCCATATAAGTTCCCATAGTCTCTGCTAACATAGCATGGTATTGAAGGTTGTTTGGCTCTGTCAAATAGTCTGTTTGAAAACGTATGCCCAGAAAACCTAATTGCCCTAGATCGTAAATTGTTTCTTTAAAAGAAGGCAATGAAGAACTGGAATGTTTTTCCAGAATATAACGACGTAATTTTTCTCCAAACTGAATAACACGGGTATTATAGTAAGATTGGTTGAACATCATTACTCTACCTGTGCCAACTTCATTGTGGCGGACTGCTTTAATTTTTTGACGTCTATTTTACCGCTGGGTAATTTTTCAGGTTCATAAACAATAAAGTAGTAACTTGGTTGCATATAAGCAGGTAGAAATCCTTTGATTCTTGTCCTAATATCTGCTTCAAACTGTTGTTCGCTTGCTTCAGTTAATATATTTTTAGGACATATTGAGGCAACCAGTTGATCATTTATTAAGAAAATTTCAACACTAGTTAACTCAAAAAGAGAGGTAATTAAAATTTTAATTTCATTTAAATCAATGCGATATCCCCGAAGCTTTATTTGGGTGTCATAACGACCATGAAAAACAAGTTGTTTCGTTGCATCAAATGAAACAATATCGCCTGTTTTATAGTATTTTTTGTTTTGTAAAGTAATAAAAACCTTTTCATTAGCGGTTACATTATTTAAATATCCTAGCATTACTTGATCGCCACTTAATAATAGCTGTCCCTTGGATGTATCCTTATAGTCTTCGTCGACAATTTTTATATCAACGCCTTTTAAAGGGAGTCCAATGGGATAGAGCTCATAGTTATTAACGTTAGTTTTATTAATGCTAAAGGTAGCACAAACGCAGGTTGCCTCTGTCGGTCCATAACCATTAATGATAGTGACATCCGGTGAAGAATGTATGATATTCTTTAATGTGGAAACATTTAAAATTTCGGCTCCCGTCATAAGCGTTTTTAAAGAGCTTATATCATATAAACTCATTAACTCGGCGTCACCAAATGCCATGTCCAATGTTGAAGAAACGCCACACATATGGGTAATTTTATGTTGATTAATCGTATTCAAAATAAAATTAGGAAGTAACGTCGCTGGGGAAAGATAGACAACAGCGCCTATTGTAAGTGGAAATAATGTATCAATAATTGAGACATCAAAAAAAAATGGTGCTGTATTAAGACATTGCGATGAGGGTGACATATTCATGATAGGCGCTATATTATTTAGAAAGCTGTATAGTGCCTGATGAGATATTAAAACGCCCTTAGGTAACCCACTGGAACCAGATGTATAAAGGCCATAGGCTGGTTCTTTGCCGGAAAGAATTGGAATGACATTTTCATCTAGATCTTTTGAGGCGCTATGTTTTAGCTCGAGTGATGATAACATCATTTTTTGCCCAATTGGAAAATGACCCCCCAGATTTACTGAAGATGAATTTTTTCGAATAAACATCAAGGGTGACTGAGAGTCATTAACGATATGTTGCAATCTTTCAATGGGTATATTGACATCAATGGGTATATAATAATGTCCAGATTTTAATATGCCAATAATGTATATGATGGTTTCTATTGATTTATCCGCTTCGAGCAATATCGGTGAGTTGGGTGCTATTCCTACAGTGAGAATATCCTTCGCTATAAAATTGCTATAATGGTTTAGCTCACCATAGGTGATGGACTTTTCTCCTACTTGAATGGCGGAGTTATCTGGATATTGATTAACGCAAGCTAAAAATTGAGTCAAAAAAGTGGTTTCGTTTTTTAATGTACTCATCATGCAGTTACCATTTTACGTTCAATTTGTGCCACCAACGATGAAAATTGTTGCAAAGCATCAATATCATTAATATCAGCACCAAAATTAACATTAAACACTTTGCTAATACGAACCGTTAAATTAACAATTTCAAGTGATTGAAAATTTAATGAACTAATAAAATTTTCAGAATCATCAATAGATATACTATTGGGATCTAATTTTTTAATATCGGCAATGATTTGTTTTAATTTTTCACTCGTGTTCATAAGTTAATGTTCCAATTAAAATTGTAATTCGGCAACAGCACCAATAGGCACCATAATAAAATCTTTTTTTAGCAAGCCACAATCGGGACAAGACCAATCATTGCTTATGTCGTTCCACCGAGTTCCAGGTGGAAGATTTTCTTCAGGCAACCCCAGTGCTTCATTATAAATGAAGTCGCAAATTAAACATTTCCATATCAAGTAATGTTGGTTTTTATGGTTTGTATTGGAAAAGCTTGTATCATCTTTGGGAGGAGAAGATAGCTTTGCGGATAATTCATCTAAATAAAGCTTGGAAGAATTCAAACGCAATAATGCGCCCATAACGATATCTTTAGCTAGTTCTGGCTGCATGGTGACTACGGGTAATATGGCATTTTTAAACCAACTATTAGCATGTTTGGCATCAATAACAACATGGAGGCGATGATAGTCAACACTGTCGCCCATGCCTAAACGTTCTGCGGCTAAAATTAAATTATTAAACCTAAAAGGCGCTACATACTCTGTAACACCAAAATAACCCATCGCTTTATAGACATTTTGTCTATAAAGCGTCAAGTAAGATGATAAATTTCCTGAAATCAAAGCGGAAAGCGATAAATTATCAGCAACATAGTGTTCTGTGACATCAAAGGCCTGAAGAACCTGACTAAACATCAGTGTATGAATTTCTGATTCTTTTCCGCATCCCATTTCATCCCAGTAGTTGGCCGCAAGCTCCAATTTTACTTGACTTGGCATGCCAATTTGCATCAAAGCGAGTAAGTCGTCGAATCGTGGATCAAGCGTACACTCTTGCGCAAGATAATATTTTATATCTTGTTTATTGGCATTATACCGTAAAAATTGATTATAAAATGGATGAGTAAATGCGCTGTGTTGCCGAATAATACTTTTTATCCATACTAAAAAATCATCAGGGTTACTAGGAATGTTGGCAATAATTGATTCATCTGTAAAATCATAAAAAACTTTATTAATAAATTCCTGTTCGAGGATGCTTCTAAGATTGAAAAAGCCCACATTACCTGGTAATGTGGACGTTTGAGCTAGCTTGGCATTAAACTCATATTCATAACATCGCGCCAAACCTTCATTAATTATCTTTGCCGCTGGAATGTTATTATTATGATACTGCTCTGCAATTGCTCGAATCTGGGCAAATATTTCTTGTATCTCTGTAGAACCGTGATCTCGCGAATTTTGAGCAAAATCATCTACAATCTTTAAGATATTCATAAAGGCACACGCTCCAATTAATTATTTAATAAGAATTGTAACATAGTTGCTTTTAGAAATGCTATACAGAAGTTATCGCATGCAATGCCATTACACATTCCTTGTTGTAAAGAACTCTGATAGTATTAAGTCTTTATTTCTGCAATAACAGAATGACTCGCGTTGCTCGCTGTTGTCGTTAATTCTAACTGTGATGTGGCTATTTTTTTATAATGTCTAACACGTTTAAAAAAACCATTTGAAATATTTTCGTATCGATTCGGTTGCTTTATTTCTGGAAAAACTGGGCGTAACATTTCAATAGCTTTGGGTTCAGCGATGCGTAAAATAATTTGACATTTTTCAAGCAATAATTGGCGATTAAAAATATCTTGTGACGTAAAACGTGCCAGCACCATATTTCCAATTTTAAAAAAATTGTCTATTGTGGCCGAAGTCTTAATAATAAAGCTTGCGACACTCACTAAAATCAGTAAAGTATTACGGATACTTCCTGCCTTAAACAAATCCATAATAACTTGGGCACGAAGAGAAAATACGCAACTCACTAAAGTAACAGTAAGCATCAGAAAGGCGGTCATTAATTTAGGATGGAAATTAATGACTGGATTAGTATTATTGATACCATAAAATTTATTAGCTATAAAAATATATGATTTGGCGGTTAAAGATTTTGCAAAAAAATATTCAAGGAAATACGTTGGCAACGTCGTCAGTAAGGCAGTAATTATGGCGGCAACTTTATTAAATTTCAATGTATTGTTTATGTCGTGATAAACAAGATAAACAGAAATTATTGCCCAGGACAAAGGTAAAAAAATGCCCAGACAATTTTTAGTTAAGTTCAATCCTAATTTAAATACCCAAGGATGATCATTTTGAATATCCAACTTGGGTTGTGCTGAAGCGAAAACTTGTTGAAATTCTGCAATTACCTTTTTTTCATCCATTAAATTTGAAATATTTGAGTCAATCACACCATATTCCAAACCCTGAATGAGGTTATCTCGCCATTGCAATAATTCATGTTGGTTTTTGTAACTAAATCTATCATTATACAGCTCTCGAAAAAGTTCATTAAAACTGAACGCATTCATGGAAAAATCATGAAACATCGATAGTGGTAATATCCATGGCGAATTATACCTCAATGCTATTAATGCGCCGGGAGTTGAAGAAATCGCACCTAAAAACAAAGAGGTTATTGTTAGGACAACTTCAGGTTTTTTATTTTCTTTCGATGTTTTTTGTATTAGTTCAAAATACGTTGAAAATTTTTCGACAGCCCAAACTGTGGAAGATCCAATAGAAAGATAAACACTAAAGCCAAAGAAATAGCCTAATATCAAATTGTTTGCAAACCGTTTTGCAGGTTCAATGTAAGGAATTCCCGAATTAAAGGCAATCAAACATAAAAAGCTTTTTAATGCTATTGGAATAAATTTTTTTGGTTGGTTGTTTTCATTATATAGTTCCGCTAACTGCGTTAAAACTTCGGAATGTTCATTCTGAGTTGGCTCCTCCTTCCATTCCTCATCATTATTGCCCAGTTTTTTATAATTCAGCATATAGTTCGTTTTTTTAATAAGCTATAGTGGTTTAAAATCTATTGCTTCTTATTTGTTGCAACAAAAACGGAAGCACTTAAAACACATGACGTAATTATCGAGAATGACTATATCTTAAATCGTTATCATTATCCATTGTTGGTGCTTCTTCTACTTCATTTAATTTTTGCTTGAAAACGGAGTCGTTGGTGTTAAATTTATTAAATATAGTGTCGGAAAATTTTTTTCCATTAATGGTTATTTTTTCTACTGTATTAACAGTAAAATGAGGCATTCTCTTAACTAAACTCGCTAATTGAGAACAAAACTCTTCGTTGATTGTCAATAAATTTACCATTTCTGTTCGGCGAGTATTAGTTTGTTGAATTAACTGAATCTTTTCTTCTACAAGTTTTTTAGCATCTTTATTATCAATTTCTTCTGCTTTTTTATTCGTTTGTGAATTCTTTGCCCAAAAGAAATATGATTTTTTAGTGGTATTTTTTGAAATCGCATCAACAGTTGGGATTTTAAGTTGGCATAATCGAGCTTCTATAATATCTAATACTTCAGAAATTTTGTTAGACTCTTTTTCGAAAACTTTTTCTAATTCATTTAATATTGGAAATAAATCTGATAAAGGAAGTTTTTTTGAGGTAATATTTGAAAGTGTTGTACTTAAATCAGTTATAATGCTGTTCCAATTCTGCGATGATTCGTCATGTAAATACGTTTGGATAAGCAAATCTATCGAGACAACAGTAGAGGGGCTGCTGGTTTGTTGAGTTGAGCCGTCTGATTGGTTAGAGAAAAAGCTTGAATTTCTGGGTCTAGATTGAGAAGAAGTGGATTCAGATGAATCTAGCGAACTTCCCAGAGAAGCCAGGGAACGAAAAGAAGAGGTACTTTGTTTATTGGGCTCTTCACTTTTTAGAAAAATAGCTTGTCCTAAGGTTCCTGGTTGCCCAGTTTCTACCGTACTTTTAAATGTTGAATTAGCATGACAAAGTTTTAAAAGTATAGGAAGCTTTTTGGAAAAGTTTGTTTCTGATTGAATGGGCTTTGAGCCTTTATTTTTTGGAGGTGAGGGAGGTAAAGGTATAGAAACACTGTTGGCAATTTTTGCTAAAGTTTTGCATAGGGTATCATCTGAAGAAATAGCATTAAATATCGTTTCTTTTTTCTTATTTAATAATGTTATTTCGCTATTAGATTTAATAATGTTATTTTTATCAAAAAGCGTGTGTTCAGGCAAAATATTAGCAAGTTTTTTTTGTTCTAAATAAAGATTTAATACGGAGAAAAAATCATATACATCCTGAAACTCTGGCTGATTTAAAATGGAAATTGCAGAAATTTGATTTAAAAAAGAATTGAATTCAGAAAGGGATGTTTTTTCGAAAAGCAAAGAAAATATAAGAACAGAAAAATGCCTTTTTTTGTCACTCCAACCGGGTTCATCTAAACAAGTAAAACTAATAACACTTGTTGCTGGATTAATTTTTGCCAGAATAGTTTCTATGGTATTTAAGCAATCTAGGCTTTCATTATTTTCATCGAAATAGGAGGTAACATAATTTTGAAAAACAGCACTATTATCATAGAGCGCTTGAATCCAACTGTTGGCAAGGGTGACGTTTTTAAAAATTAAGGCATTTTTTGGGGTTTTATCGTCATATTGAAGTGGCAAAAGATCATGAATCAAACTTTTTATGAACATACAAAAATAAAAGTAGGCAGCTTGATCATCCAAAAATAAAGCAATATGACGCTGGTTAATTTCTTCTCTCTTGGCGATACTGGCAGTCCATTGAGCTAAGCTATCTTCATAGTGGACGATCTCAAGAGGAGAAGCATCCAAAGAAGGAGGTAATGGATGAGGAGGAAGAGGAAGCAATGGTAATTTTTGATGAAGAATAAATAAAATATCTCTAATTCTTTCTCTGCGTATAGATTGTAGTTCTTCATTATTTAGCTTGGAAATATCTTGGATATAAGGATCTAAAGCAGACAAACAATTAGTAAAGGTTTTTGCTGATATTGTTTCTTTACGAAAACAATCTACCGCTTCTGAAAAAAGTTCTTTTGCTTCATCCCAGTCATAACAAGTTTCTTCGAAATCTTCAATACTTGGATTTTGAGCTCTATCTTGTCTTATTTGCTGAAGTAATTTAAGCACAATATCAATATATAAGTTATCTTTTTCTAATAAACTTTTATATTTATGCGCAAGATTAATTAAATCCAGAGGAAGATTGGAGATTGAATGAATACTATCAATAACTTGGTCTTTTTTTTCTTCTTTCGGAATAAGAGACACTTGTATTTCGAAGTCTTTAAGAAAAAAAGATATATATTCCTTAAGCGATGGTTCTTTCTCGAAAATTTTTAGAAAATCTTGTAATAGTTTAAAATTTGTATTCTGGATACAATAAGCATTTAGCAGAGATATTACTGATTTTATAGTATTGGTGGGCAATGAAGATAAATTATCTTCGAGCAAAAATGGTACAGATAAAACTAAATTAAAGACTGCTTCTTTTGTTGCAGGTGAGGCAATCTGCATAATAATTTGAATGTCTTTTTGAAATGATGCAGAATCATCAATCCAGATAAGTTTTATTTTATTAAAAAAAGAAGTATAAGTCTCTTGGTTTTCATATTCTGAGAAGTAATCAAGAATCATGTTTAGAGATATATTATTTTCAGCAAACACTTTTTGCAGTGTTGTTGCATTCATAATGTCAGATAAAGACTCAATAAAGGAATGAATAGAGGTATCTCGATCAGAAGGCTTCTTTTCATTTTTTGCTTTCGGGGACAGTAAATTTGCATGCATATTTTTACCCGCAAAACTTTTTTATAATTTCATTCTATAATAACAAACTTATCGAAATATTAATTTTTGTTAATTTATGCGTGAAACTCAGGTTAAACGCATCTAAAGCCAATAAAAATTTAAGTCTTCTACACATTTTTTTGTGGGGCTGAGGCTCTTGTAGTACCCGCCCGAAAATTTCTAGTTTTTATCAATATTAGTGGGTAGATTAAAAAACGATCTCTCGAAGGGCGACTACCGTCGCGCTTCTTGGCAATTAATACCGATCTTATAAAAACATTGAGGACAAGCGTCCACTACGACAGCTCAAACCATTAATAATAATTTTTTTAACTTAATGGCAGTGGGTACAAGACCCTATGAACGACTCTCTAATTTGAAAACGTTTAAGTGGTTTTGTTAAAGATAAGCGCGAAAGATCGCAAGATGTTTTTCTAAAGCGCCTTGATTTTGTTGAATAATTTTAAATCCAAGAGAGGCATATTCCTCTCGGAGTGCAGGATCTGCAAAAAGGGATGATACAGCTTGAGCTAAAGATTGAGCATCAGTGACAGTAATAATAGATTCCGCTTGAGTAAACTCATCATAAATCTTTTGGAAATTAAACATATGCGGACCCGTTAGGATGGGAACATACACTGCAGCAGGCTCAAGAATATTATGTCCACCTTGAGTAATTAAACTACCACCGATAAAAGCCACGTCAGAAGAAGCAAGAAATAAAAACATTTCACCAATGGTATTGCCAATCAAAATATCCATATTAAGAAGCATGTCAGTAGAAGCATTTTCTAGCTCAGTTCTCAAAATAGTTTGAAATTCTCTTTTTTGACAAAGTTCAGCGACTTTATTAAAACGTTCAGGATGACGTGGAACGAGGATAAGCAAAGCAGTTGGATTCTTTTCTCTAATGAGTTGAAAGGCGTCTAGTATAATTTCTTCTTCACCCTGGTGTGTACTGCCAGCAATCCATACAAGCCGCTCTTTTGCCTGTAGTTTGATTCGAAATGACTTAGCTTTTTCATGAATATCATCCGAAACAGGCATATCAAATTTAATATTGCCTTCCACTAAAGTTTGGGCAGGTGACATACCTAATTCAATAAAACGTTTGGCATCTTCTTTGGTTTGGGTCAAAATTTTCTCTACACAATGCAGTGTTTGAGCGGTTAGGTTTCTTATTCGTTTATACCCTTCTTGTGAGCGTATCGAAAGACGGGCGTTGGCAATGATGACTGGAATGTTTTTTTGCTTGCAAGTAGCAAACCAATTGGGCCAAATCTCAGTTTCCATGATAATGGCTAATTGAGGCGTTGTTTTTTGCAGGAAGCGCTTTACGCAGCAAGGTGCGTCAAAGGGAGAATAAACATGAAAAACACGATTGTCGTGAATGGCTTGTGCAAAAAGTGTTTGTGCTTTTGCTGAGCCTGTGGGCGTTGTTGTGGTCAGTACAATATTTCTGTCAGGGTATTCTTTTAAAAGGCTATTAACTAAAGGGGCAACAGCGATCGTTTCACCTAATGATACAGCATGTACCCAAATACTGGTTGGTTTTTGAGGAGAAGGGAAGGAGGCTAGACGTTCTTTTATGCGTTTGCCGTAAGCTGGCTGCTTTAACGATTTTATCCATAATCTAAGAATTAAAAAAGGAATAATTAAATAACTTAGAATAATATAGATAAATCGGATCATATTTAAGGCCTATCATCAAGTTCTTTTTTTGGCGTTGCAATAAGATCGGCACGACTGAGACCCAACACAAGGGCTAATGCACCAGCAACATAAATTGAGGAGTAAGTTCCAATAATAATACCAATCATTAAAGCAAGTGAAAAAGTATGAATAGCTTCGCCACCATAGAGGAAAAGTGAAACCACTACAATTAACGTAAGAGCGGATGTCATAATTGTTCTTGACAGTGTTTGGTTAATGGAAAGATTCATAATCTCCAAAGGAGAAGCTCGTCGAACTTTTCTAAAGTTCTCCCGTACCCGATCGAATACTACGATAGTATCATTCAATGAATAACCAATAACCGCGAGTAAAGCGGCTAAGGCCTTTAAGTCAAATTCAATATGAAATAATGAGAAAATGCCTAAAATAAGCATCGGATCATGGATTAAAGCAACTGCAGCACTCACCGCAAGACGATATTCGAACCGAAAAGCGATATAAGCCATGGTTGCTAACATGGCAACAAGAACAGCCAAAGCGCCCTTCATGGCGAGTTCTTTCCCTACCTGTGGTCCAATGGAGTCAACTTGACGTTTTTGTGCATCAGGTAGAGCAGCCATCACGCGGTCAACCATACGGCTTTGTTCTAAGTGTGTGCGGGGGGCGATGCTAATAAGGACATCCTTGGAAGTACCATAGCTAACAACTTGAGCTTCAGGAAAGCCTGCTTTAGCCAAGGCATCTCTCACATTGTTGAGGTTTGCTGTGTGGGAATAAGCAATTTCAATTTGTGTTCCGCCAGTAAAGTCCAATCCCCATTTTAATCCATTAAAACATAATGTAGCGATTGAAATGATGCAAACAATAGCAGAAAAAAAGGCAGTCCACTTACGAGCGCCCATAAAATCAATAGTTGAATTGGGATTAAATAATTCCATAGCGCACCTAAATTCCAATAGAAAGTTTTTTGATGGTTCGACGACCATAGAGAAGATTAACAATGGCTCGTGTTAAGTAAATACCTGTGAGCATTGATGTTAATAGTCCAATGGACAAAGTAATAGCAAAGCCTTTAATAGGCCCTGTGCCAATAGCAAACAAAATAACCGCAACAATAAATGTGGTTATATTTGCATCAAGAATTGTGGAAAATGCACGGGAATAACCAGCAAAAATAGCGGCTTGAGGGCCAATACCGTGCCGCAATTCTTCACGAATGCGCTCATAAATTAACACGTTGGTGTCAACGGCCATACCAATGGTCAGTACAATACCGGCAATACCGGGTAAGGTTAAAATAGCATCAATGATGGAAAGACAAGCTACCAGAAGAATAAGGTTAAAAAACAGTGCTATATTGGCAATAACACCGAAAGCGCGATAATAAAGAACCATCACTAGTAAAATAAGACCCATGCCAACTTCTAAGGAAATTAAGCCATGTCGTATATTTTCTTTTCCAAGTGTTGGGCCAACAATTTTTTCTTCAACAGGATAAATGGTGGTAGGTAACGCGCCTGCACGCAATAAAAGTGCTAAATTACGTGCTTCATTACGATCATGCAGGCCTGTGATCTGAAAATTGCTCGGTAGGGCACTTTGAATCATCGGAGCACTGATAACGCGTTCTTCTTTGTGTGTAGTAACGACTACTTTACCTTTAACTAATTTTGATTCTGTTTTAGGTTCAATAATCACAATACCCATGCGTTGCCCGATATTGGCACGGGTTATACGTGTAAACAGGCTTTCACCACCACCGCCTAATTGAATTTCAACGGAAGGGGAACCACTTTGTTGATCAAAGCTAGAAACCGCACTGGTAATAGATTCACCATTCAAAACAACTTGACGTTTCAATAAAATGGGCTGGCCATCAATATAGTAAAGTTTAGAACCAATAGGTGCACCGGTTTTCTCAGCTTGTACGGGATCATGCTGAGAATCTACCAATCGGAATTCTAATGTGGCCGTACCACCTAAAATTTGTTTAGCTCGAGCCGCATCTTGCATGCCAGGTAAATCGACAGAAACACGGGAGGCGCCTTGTTGTTGAACAACCGCTTCACCTACGCCTAGTTCATTGACGCGGTTTCGCAAAATAGTCATGGTTTGTTCTAATGTATTTTTACGTACATTAGTTTTTTCTGCGGAAGAAAGGGTAACTCGTAAAAAATTACCGTGAGCGTTTTTCTTTAACGAAAATCGTAAAGTAGGAAAATTATGTTGAAGTAGATGATAAGCATTATCGCGAGAATCAACATTCCGGAAACGTATAACCATCGTATTTTTTTGAATAACCAGGCTTGTATAACGGATTTCTGCTTCACGTAACGCTTGAGCCATGTTTTTTAACATGCTGTCTAAATGACGGCGCATGACGCTATCAATGTCTACTTGTAAAAGGAAATGAATGCCGCCACGTAAATCCAATCCCTGTTTCATAGGTGTTGCACCAACGGCTAAAAGCCATTTAGGGGTGGAGGAGGCTAAGTTTAATGCTACAGTGAAACGATTACCTAAAGCAGCTTTGATAACATCTTGGGCTTTAAGTTGATAATCTGTATTAGCAAATTCCGCTATTAACTCTGCATTTTCTTTTCCAATGGTTTTGAGAGGAATATTAGCCTCTTTTAACGCATTAACCACCGTGGCTTGAGTGTCTTCATTAATAGACACGGTTGAGTTAACGGGTGAAACCTGTATTACCGGGTTTTCAGGATATAAGTTAGGTATCGCATAAATGGTACCTAAAACTAAAATAACCCCCAGAAGAATATAATTCCAGAGTGAATAGCGATTTTGCATGCTGTTTCCTATATTAAGCGGATTTCACTGTTCCTTTAGGTAAAACAGAAGAAATAGCAGAGCGTTGTAATTTAATTTCAACATCTTCTGCAACTTTAATAACGATAAACTTCTCTTCTACTTGAGTAATGGTTCCCAACATACCACCACTTGTAACAATTTCATCACCTTTTTGTAGGTTGTTGACTAAGTTGCGATGTTCTTTAGCTCGTTTGCTTTGAGGACGCCATAGTAGCAAATAAAATATTACAATCATGGCAACCATCATGATAATAGAAAAAGAACCATCAGTACCGGAAGTAGCAGCTCCTGTAGTTGTTGCCGTATCTGCTACAGTGCCTACAGTAGCATCAGCTGCTGCAAGGGCATCTTTAATTAAAAAACTCATAAAAAACCTCAAATAATTGAAAAAACTGGGTTCGCAGAATCTACTTGAAATTTTTGTCCTTTGCAAGTGATTTTTAATTATACACTTAGCGCCTAAGCCTTGTTTCAAAAATCAATTGCTGTGTGTGTACAATCTCTTTATACTAGGGCGCAATTTTTAGTGAATGAATTTTATTGAGCGAAGCTAAAGCTTCATTAATGAATATTATATTGGAAGGACTATGACTAAACAGTTAAATTTTGAACAATCAATGCAAACGTTAGAAACCATTGTAAAACAGTTAGAAGTAGGGGATTTACCGCTTGAAGAAGCTTTATCTATTTATGAAAAAGGCGTTAAACTAGCGGCACAATGTCAACAAGCGTTAAGCCAAGCAGAACAAAAAGTCGCTATCCTTTCACAAATTGGAACAGATAAAGAATCATTACAGCCTTATGAGTGTGAAAAAGGCGAGCATGATGAGTAATTTTTTAGCATTAAAAAAAGAGTTAAAAACAAGAGTGGAATTAAAATTATTTCATCTGTTTGAAGATCTGAGTTCACCTTCGGCCCGCTTAAAAGCATCCATGGAATATGCCGTTTTAAGTCAGGGTAAGCGCTTGCGTCCTTTATTAGTATACTTAACGGGACGGGTATTAAATATTTCGCTGGAAAAATTGGATAATATCGCCTGTGCTGTTGAATGTATGCATGCTTATTCTCTTGTACATGATGATTTACCTGCCATGGATGATGATGATTTACGTCGCGGAAAACCCACGTGTCATAAAGCATTTGATGAGGCAACGGCTATTTTGGCGGGGGATGCGCTGCAGACATTGGCATTTCAACAAATTTTTCTTGTGGACGCGCAATTACTCGATGTTGGCCAAAAAAGTGCTATGGCGCTTTTGCTCTGTGAATCATGCGGTGCTCAAGGTATGGTCAGCGGGCAAGCCATGGATCTTGAGTATCTAGAGCAATCGATTCCGCAAGAATTGTTAAACACTATCCATCATTTAAAAACTGGTATTTTTTTAGAAACCTGCATAAAGTTAGCATTATTAGCTGAGCCTAACATAGAAAAAAATCATCAACAGGCTTTAATGACGTTTGCACAACATTTAGGTTTGGCTTTTCAAATCCAAGACGACTATCTCGATAGATACGGTGAAACGGAAATTCTTGGAAAACTTTGTGGCTCTGATGAGCAACAAGGAAAGAAAACTTATGCATTTTTATATCCTCAAAAAGAACTCTTAGCTTTATGGGAAAACCTATATCACAAAGCTATTGAGGCGTTATTGCCATTAGGCAAAGATGCTGACGAATTAAAGGAATTAGTGACGTATTTGATGAAGCGAGGTGTTTAACGCGGGTGTTTAAGCAGCAGTCCACCAAGTTAATTTGTACTTAAGAATATTTAATTATAATACCTTCAATATTAATTGCTATGAGACAAGTTAGAAGATGATTATATTTAAATTTCCAATGGTAGAAGGCCAAAATATTGAAGATTTGTTGACGAAAAGATTCGGGACAGATTCCATAGCAAAAAGTTTAATTAACAATAATCAAGTTTCTTATACCTCTATGATACATAAGAAACGAGATAAAAAAGCTAAATCATACTTTGTTGTACGCATTGATGTGGAGGATAAAGAAAACAATACAATATCTAATAAGCAAAATAAAGGTGAAAAAGCTTTACAGGATTCCCTAGAAAATAATATTAAATGGATTCCTGTTTCTTCCCCTACACAGCATATGACCTTTGACTCCTCTTTAAATGAGGATGAAGATCTTGAGGAATCCTTTTTTAATAAAGTAATGTCAAAAACAGGAAAAATTATTGGTTATGATTTTGAAGTGAATGAGGCTACAAAAAAATTGCTTAGAAAACTCGCTGAGTATGGTTTGGGTAAGTATATTGCTGTTAGCGATAAAAGAATCTCTATTTGTTTTGAACATTCTTTTAAAGGGGATATTATATCTTCCTCTGACAGTAAACAACCAACAAATCATGTGCTGACTTTGTCTATTCCTGCCTCAAAAACAAATGACCCAGCTGTCATCACTATGCGTTTTAATCAACAAGGAACTGATTTTTCATGGCACATGGAAGGTGGGCGTGTCAGGCCAGTTAAAAGAGGAGTTGTTGGTTTTTTTGTGAATCCTAAGCCGCTCCAAACTACCCTACTTAAGGAAATAAACAGCAACCATGAATTACGAGAAGCAATTAAAGAAAAATTAGTAAAAAAACTTAGCAACCTTAAGAAACAATATGAAAGTGAATCAAATGGATTTGGAGGATATCTGTTTTCTGTGCGTTCGAAAAAAACAAAAATTAGCTATATAAATCAATTTTTAAAAGAAGATTACAAGGCATTATTTATGGCTAATAATATACAGAGGTTTGCAGACACGGTTCACTATGGAACACTGTTTAAATCAATGATAATGAATGCCTTCAATGAAACAATGAAAGAGAAAGGAAAGCCTAACTTACAGCTTTCTAAATCGAGAGAAGTCATAGAAGCGCTGAGAGAGGTTTATTTACCCCAGTCAACTTCGACATTTTCTGTCAAAGTTAATTCGCAATAATATATCACAGTGATGTGAGTGCCAAATGATTTATGACAACGAACCACTTGTTAAATACACAATATTAAGAGTTGTGAATTCCTCTTTCAGTGATTACAATTCGTGCAATGAGTTGAATCACTGAGGAGATATTATGAAAATATTAAGCAAGTTGCTTTTGGTGTGTGGGTTATTTTTCTCTCATGCATTGTATGCAAATACAGCAATAGTATTTGAGTCAAAACCAGAACAACAATTAAAGCAAGTATTGGGGCAATTAGATTTATCGACGGAACAAAAACAAAAGATAAGTCAGTTTATGCGTGAAATTGAGCCCGAATTTGTTCAAAACCTAGCAAAAACCAATGCTAACAATATGGCATTGGCTGAATTGGTTGGTGCTAAATATGATGCCGTAAAGGTAGCGCAATTGGCCGATGCTGAAGGAAAAGTAGTCGCGGAAATGATCAAGTTAAGATTGAAAGTACGCCATAAGATTTTTGAAATTTTAACACCTGCCCAACGATTAAAAGTAGAAAAATTACTTAGTAAAAACTAATTTAAGTATTTCTTTTCTGTTAAATTGAGATTACAATCAATGAGCTTTTTTGAAAAGCATTTCTTAAATTAAAATAAGTTTTAATGAGGTATATCGAATGAAAAAAACAGTTTATGCGTTAATCGCTGGTGCTGGTTTAATGGTTGCAGGCATGATGAATGCATCTGCAGAAACCGTTGTTGTTGAAAACGTTCCTAATGGAACAGAAGTAACGGTTGTTGCTGGCCCACAAGTTGAAACTTTAAAGCAATTAGTTCAAAAAATGGATTTGACTAAAGAACAAAAAGAAAAGATTCGCGTTATTATGACTGATGCTGATCCTAAATTTCAAACAGCAATGAAAGAAGCTGAAGCAAATAGCAAAGCATTAATGGAACTCTGTGGTCCTAAATACGATGCTGCTAAAATTTCTACATTAGCTGATTCACAAGGTAAATTAGTTGCTGATGCAATCAAATTACGTTTGTCAGTTCGTCACCAAGTGTGGGAAATTTTAACACCTGCTCAAAGAGAAGACTTGAAGAAGTTCAAAGAACAAATGAACCAACAACAATAATCTCTTGTTGATTTTTGGCTGTTGTTTACAACAGCCAAGTTCTTAAATTTATTAAATTTTATCCAACCTAAACCTTGCGTATCTTATCCTTTTTCATTGGTCTATTATTTTCACTTCAAGGCAGTGTTTCCATTTATGTCTTGTTAGTATTCCTTTGCTTTTTGTTATTTGAAATTTATCGCTTGTTTCGTAAATTACCGGCAAAGTTTTTTTCAACTCAGATAAGCGTTTGTGTTTTACTTTTTTTAGCAGGATATCTATGGGGAGAACTTAATTTCTACTACCACTTGCAGGGTGTTTTTCCTGCAGAATTTGAAGGAAAAAATATTGTTGTTGAAGGACGGGTGGAAGGTGTTCCGGTGAATTCACCTCATGCACAAGAGTTTCAATTGGATGTTGATAAAATTAATAATCAAGTTTGGAAAGGAAAAATCAGTTTATATTGGTATAAAAATAAATATGCTAAGCCGGTACCTGAGCGAAATCAATCTAGCTCTAAAAGCAGAAAAAATAAATGTGAAGTGTCTATCTTAAAGCCAGGGGAAAAATGGCGCTTCAGTGTTAAATTAAAAAGGCCTCATGGTTTCAGAAATCCAGGTAGTTTTGATTATGATGCGTGGTTATTTGAACAGAATATTCAAGCGAGGGGATATGTCACTAAGGCTCATTGTTTGTTAGAAAAATCAGAATGGCATGATTGGATTGATCAGTGCCGTCAAAAAATAGGTGATAAATGGCAGGCATTTTCAAAACAATGGCCATTATTAGGCATTATGATGGCTTTTACGGTTGGTTTAACAGGCGACATAACGCCGGATCAATGGCAAGTTTTTACGAATACAGGAACAATTCACCTTATTTCTATTTCGGGGTTTCATATCAATCTAATGGCAGGAATGGCTTATGGAATTGTCAGTTTTTTGTGGCGTCGGGTAACTTTTTTATGTGCACGGTGGCCTGCGCAACGTGCAGCGGCAGTAGGTGCCATTTTATTCGGAATAATTTATTCTTTGATGGCTGGCGCCTCTATTCCTACACAACGTTCGTGTATTATGTTAACTATTTTTATGGGAGGGGTGCTTTTCCTTCGGCAAACGCGATTATGGCAGTGTTTTTGGTGGTCAATATTAATTATTGTACTGTGGGATCCTTTTGCGCCATTAAATTTAAGTTTTTGGTTAACATATGGTGCAGTAGGCATTATTTTATATGTTATCAATGATAAGCCCATTCAAGACAAAAAATCATTTTTTTCAGTTAAAAATTGCTTAGAGTCTTTAAAACTTCAAGGAAAAATTTTCTTAGGGTTATTACCCTTTAGTTTGTTTTGGTTTTCACAAGTGTCTTGTAGTAGTTTATGGGCAAATTTAGTAGCAATTCCTGTAACGGGTTTTTTAATTTTGCCTCTAGGATTAGTAAGTATATTCCTCGAAGGAATATATTTTCCTGCTGCCGTTTTTTTGATGCAAATAGCTCACTGGGTGTTGGAAAATTTATATGCTTATTTAAGCTGGATTAGTCATACTCACCCGATTATTTTTGTATGTTCATTAAGTGATATAGGAGTATTATTGCTGGGCATATTAGGGGTGCTTGTATTGCTTGCCCCTCGAGGCTTTCCGGCTCGTTGGTTAGGGTTGCTGTTTTTACTTCCTTTATTTTTTCCTATAAAAAATTCCATAAATTATGGTGAGGCTAATTTTAGTTTATTAGATGTAGGCCAAGGTTTAGCCAGCGTGATTCAAACTAAAAATCATGTGTTGGTTTTTGATACAGGCCCAAAATTCAGCGAGTATTTTGATACAGGGCAAGCCGTCGTGTTGCCTTATTTACGTCACCAGCATATTACCCATATTGATGCCTTAGTGATTAGTCATAAAGATTTAGATCATAGTGGCGGGCTAGGTTCTATTTTAACTCATATCCCAGTGGATAAGATATGGGTCAATGATCGACATGTTTTAAAAACCGCTAGATTATGTAAACCTAATGTGAAATGGACATGGGATGGTGTTACTTTTGAGTTTCTCACCCAGGGTTTAGCGCAATTTACTAATACGAATGATACTTGTTGTGTATTGAAAGTTTCTAATGGAAAACAGAGTTTATTATTGCCAGGAGATTTGGAAACACGCGCAGAAAAAGTATTGGTCAATCACTATGGTGAACATTTGAAGGCGGATGTATTAGTGGCGGGCCATCATGGAAGTAAAACATCTTCTTCAATGGCGTGGCTTAATGCAGTACAACCGAAATTCAGTTTATTTGCAACAGGATATTTAAATCGTTATCATTTTCCCAATAAAAATATAGTTGAACGGTATGAAAAAATGAATGTTCGCCATTGGTCCAGTGCTGATTGTGGAATGATTGAGTGGCGATTATCCAAAAAAAACACTGTTGCAGAACCTACGTGTTATGTTAAAAAATATTTAAGCCCTTGGTTACTCCCTTAATTATTCGAGCAAATTCTGTTCATTTATGATAAAATCAATATTATGCCAAGACAAATAGAAGACAATAAAGAAGAACATTCTCAATTACAATCCATCTTTAAAGGAGGCTATGCTCCAAAAGAGATGCATTGGGAATCAACTGAACAGGCTGCTGCCAGAAGAGTTGGTAATACTATAAAAAGAAGGTTGAACCAACCCGCTGAGCCTCCACTTGCAGAAAAAGTAAGGGAAGCTAGAACTAAGAAAAATATTAATGAAGGATGGAAAAATGCATGGAATGGATTAGGCAAAGGAAAGTCGACAGCAGAATTATATGCACTACTAACAAAACTAGCTAAAGAACAAAATGCCTCTGAGATATTAGCTTATTTTTGTTCGAATGTTTTTAAAGAATTTGATAAAAGTTCTAATGAAACACTATTAAAGTTAGCAGTTATAGCAAAGGATCCTAAACTATGTTGGTTTTTAGCGGCTAATGTAAATAAAGTAAATTCGTTAAAGAAAACGAATGTTTTTTTAATCCTTGCTGGTTTGCCTAACGAGCAAGGAAAATATTTGTTTAGAGACAGTATAAAATTTATTCGTTCAAATTATACTGTTTCATCGAATGTATTAGATAAAGTTATACCCTCTAAAAAACAAAATGATGTAGGAAGCCTTTTTAATCTTGATCCGCTCAAGCTGCCAGAAAATTTGAACGCAAAGCTTTCTGTTTATACTGTCGAAACTCAGCCTGACTTGTTGAGGTTTAAACCTTATACAGAGAAAAATGCCATTGTAAATGCATTACAAGAACCTGCCTGTAATACTAAACTGTTTGAAACACTGTTGGATGAATTAAGGCAACAACAGTTTAGTGTCCCCCATTTTTGCATTATGCTAAAACTCATTTTTAATGATTGTCAGAAAAATGAAAATTTTAAAGAAATTAGCTTAAAAGTATTAACCATAATGGGAGAAAAATTGTTAGAAGATAAAAGGATAATGGATTTATTCTCAAAAACACCCGAATTTTTTTCGATATTGTCAAAATATATGGAAAACTTACCTGCTCCACAAGGAGACGCCATCAAACAAACTTACCCAATTGTGACTTATTTTCGACATCATGCCGATTTTAACCTCAATTTATTTAGGGCAAAAAAGAATATTGAATTACAACAAAATGATCCTCAGTTAATGGTTCACTCTTTGTATGATTATCATGCTCATAATCAATCCTGGTCACGAAATTTATGGCAAGGAAAGAAACCAACAGGTGAACAGTATAAAAGTGCCTTTGAGCATTTTTCTAAAATTTCCAGTCAATACAATACTCCCCAAAATGGGACCATTCATCAATTTTTAATGAATATAGAGGTAGAAAGAAAAGCCCTCACGGGTATATTGGGATTAGGCTCGCTTTTTTCATTAATTAAAACAAAGACAACCGCGTTAGATGCATTAAGTGATGCTATAAAGAAAATTTTCCCCAAAGACTCCGATAAAATGACATCTATTTCATTGCTTTCTGAGAATGATGTAAAAACATTATTTCACAGTATTCAAGAATGGAAGCATGATAAAGTGAAAGATGCCGTAAAATCTAATTATGAGTTATTTCAAGGAAAAGGTTGGAAACCTACAAAGGTTCAAATGTTATTATCAACGCTTGAAGCGCATTTAGAGAAAAAATTGGAAGAATTTAACAAAAAAGATACGTCGGCGATTGTGCTTCCAAAACTTGATTCTGCAGCTGCTTCCGCGTAATATTTCCAACATTTACTATATAGAAGAGTAATGTCTTAAATGAGTGAACAGCCATCGCAAGGGGAAGATTATTTACATGGTATAGTCGAACGCGTTACCTTTTATAGCGAAGAATCAGGATTTTGTGTATTAAGGGTTAAAGCAAAAAAACATCGTGATCTGATTACTGTCGTTGGCGCCTCTGTTTCCGTTAATGCAGGCGAAACAGTCGAGTGCTTTGGAACCTGGATCCACCATAAAAAGCATGGATTGCAATTTAAAGCTGATCGTTTAAGTGCGGTTCCACCTGTTGGATTGGATGGCATGCTACGATATTTAAGCTCAGGAATGATTAAGGGCATTGGGCCACATTTTGCTAAACGACTAATTGATGCGTTTGGCGAACGCGTATTTGATATTATTGAAGAAGAACCACGCCGCCTGTTTTCTGTAGAAGGGATAGGGGAAAAAAGACAAGAACAAATTATTGCAGCATGGAAAGAGCAAAAATCCATTCGACAAATAATGGTTTTTTTACATGCACACGGCGTGAGTACCACACGGGCGGTACGTATTTATAAAACCTATGGTGATGCTGCTATTGAGCGTGTGCGGGAAAATCCTTATTGTTTGGCGCAAGATATTCGGGGTATTGGTTTTAAAACTGCCGATGAATTAGCCATAAAACTTGGCATTCCCAGGGACTCTATTCAACGAGCCAGGGCAGGGGTAGGGCATACGTTAATGCAACTCTGTGAGCATGGACATTGTGCCGCGGAACGTGAGGCCTTAATTAAAGCAAGTGTAGAATTATTGGAAGTACCTGAAACCCTTATTGAACAAGCTATTGGATTAGAGATTGCCGCTCAACGTTTAATTCCAGAAAACATTGATACAATGGAAGGGGATAAAGTCTGTTTATTTACGGTACCTTTCCATCGTGCTGAATTAAAAGCAGTAGAACGCCTAACGGCGCTAGTAAAGGGAGAATTGCCTTGGGGAGAATTGGACATAGAAAAAGCTATTCCGTGGGTAGAAGAAAAAACGGGGTTACATTTATCTGAATCACAATACCAAGCAGTAGTGAATGTCCTGAAAAATAAAGTTTCTATTATTACGGGAGGACCGGGTGTCGGCAAGACTACCATTGTAAACAGTGTCATTAAAATCATTCGCGCTAAATCATTACGTGTGGCACTTTGCGCACCCACAGGGCGAGCTGCTAAACGTTTATCAGAAACCACGCATTTACAGGCTAAAACCATTCATCGCCTGTTGCAGTTTAATCCTTCAAATTTTTCATTTGTTTATGATGATAAGCAACCATTGCCATTTGATGTCATCATCGTTGATGAATCTTCCATGATGGATATTTTATTATTTCAACATTTATTAAAGGCCATTCCCAATAATGCTGCAGTTATTTTTGTGGGCGACGTGGATCAATTGCCATCCGTCGGTTCGGGATTAGTACTGGGAGATTTAATTCGTTCAGGGGTAATTCCTACGGTGCGTTTAACGGAAATTTTCCGCCAAGCGGCTACATCAAAGATCATTACCAATGCGCATCGAATTAATCAAGGATATATGCCGTTTTTAGACACTCAAGAAGAGACGGATTTTTATGCGATTTATCGTGATGAGCCGGAACAAGTCTATGAAACTTTATTGGAAGTGGTAACCCGACGAATTCCTAATAAGTGGGGATTTAACCCTACACATGATATTCAAGTATTGACACCCATGAATCGTGGATCACTCGGAAATACCTCCCTCAATATTGCCTTACAAAAATCCATTAACCCACAAGGAAGTCCGACAATTTCTCGTTATGGCACCACGTTTGCCACTAATGATAAAGTGATTCAGCTAGTGAATAATTACGATAAAGAAGTATTTAATGGTGATATTGGATTTATACAAAAAATCAACCAAGAAGAGTCATACATGCAAATTCTTTTTGATACGCGGGTGGTAAGATACGATTTTGATGAATTAGATGAAATTCGTTTAGCTTATGCGATTACTATTCATAAAAGCCAAGGCTCTGAATTTCCAGTAGTAGTGATTCCTTTAGTGTCCCAACACTATATGTTACTGGCGAGAAATTTATTATATACCGCCGTTACACGCGGTAAAAAGCGCGTTATATTAATTGGCCAGAAAAAAGCGGTGTATATGGCGGTTCAAAATAATCGTGAAGCAAAACGATTGACTAAGTTAACAGAAAGATTGTGTGAGGCGTTGGGGTAAATATATGGTTAATATGAAATTATCAAAAATTCATCCGCAATGGCGTTCCATTGTAGAAATAGCCTTGCAAACAATGTCACCGGAGTATCTTGCTGGCTTAGAGAATACAACGTGGCTTCCTGGGGCTGATAATATTTTTAATGCATTTAGTCTTCCCAAAGATAAAACACGTTATATTCTTTTTGGTGAATCACCTTATCCGCGTGCAGTCTCAGCCAATGGTTATGCGTTTTGGGATGCGGCGGTTAGTAATATATGGGACGAAAAAAAAGGTTTAAGCAAAGCAGTGAACCGTGCGACTTCGCTTCGTAACTGGATTAAAATGTTGCTCTACGCAAATGGATCGCTAACGACGGATTTTTCACAACCAGCAATTGCAGCGCTCGATAAATCCCAATGGATTAGCACCTTAGACGAATTATTTCAAAATTTGTTAAATCAGGGTTTTTTATTGTTAAACGCTTCATTGGTGTTAAGTGAACGACCGGTTCAAAAAGATGTGTCAGCATGGCGGCCTTTTATGGCTTCTATTTTGTCTCAATTAGCCGAAGAAAAAAAAGAGGTGACTATCATACTTTTAGGGGGAAAAGCACAGCCTTTAGCAAAGTTGTGTCCATCGCCATTGACGTCTTTTTCTGCTGAACATCCGTATCAATTAACTTTTATTACCAACCCCAGTGTTGTGGAATTTTTTAAGCCCTTTGATTTGTTATGTCGATAGCTATACGGTAATATATCTCTATGAGTAATTATGATAATGACGAACTGAGCCATTTTGCTAAAATGGCGGATGAATGGTGGAATCCTACGGGTTCTTTACGTACCTTGCATGAAATCAATCCTGCCCGCGTGGAATTTATTTTAAAATATACCAATCTTGAAGATAAAAAAGTACTCGATGTTGGATGCGGTGGTGGTATTCTTAGCGAAGCATTAGCCAAAGAAGGGGCATGGGTTACCGGCATTGATTTAGAATCAAATGCCATTCAAGCAGCAGTTCGCCATGCAGCAAAAAGTGGTTTGGCTATTCAATATCATTGTGTTGCAGTTGAAAATCTGGTTGATGAAATAGAACGTTATGACGTGATTACCTGTATGGAAATGTTAGAACATGTGCCTCATCCGGAAAAAATTCTTCAAGCCTGTGCCAGTTTATTAAAACCAGGCGGAAAACTCTTTGTTTCAACCATTAATAAAACATGGAAAGCCTATTTATGTGTTATTTTAGGTGCTGAATATGTATTAAGGTTACTCCCAAAAAATACACATCAATATGAGCGTTTTATTCGCCCTAGCCAGATTGTGGAATGTATGCGAGCAAACAATCTTACGGTAGAAGCACTCGTCGGCATGGATTATAACCCTTGTTCCCATCGTGCCTCTTTATCCAATAACGTAGAGGTTAATTATTTAGTAGCTGCTACAGCAGGATATAGTGGTTTAAAATCTAATTGATTATAGTTATCCACAATTTCTGTGGATAATTGTGTTAATAGATCGGTATAAGCAGTTATCAAAAAACTCGTTTAATGAGTTATAGCTACCAAACTGCAAACTTGGATATCTTTCACCATTAATTAAAAAACGATGAAATTGTTTGATGAACTGGAGAAAGTGAGTGGGGGGTAGAAACGAAGCTTTCAACAGCTGATTTGAGCATAGAAAATGTTGCAGGGAAATTCACACTTAATACACCAGCAATCATGAAAACTAAACCTCTCGTACCATGCTGAGTCCCTGGGGCACTAGAAAGTGCCATAAGAGAAACGCCTCTTACAAAAAATACTATTCCTACAAATTCCAGGGTTTCCGCTACAGCATAATCAGACATATTTTGAAATGCGGGAATATTACTGAGAATAACACTGGAATAAGCTAAGGGTGAACTACTACCGAAAAGAGTTTGTTCAAGCACACTAAGCCATGTAGGCAGCCAAAGTAGCATAGAACCACACACTAAATAAGCGACTGGTTCAAATACACCGCCTTTTACATTATGTTTAGTGTATCTATCTGCTAAATCATGAAATTGGTTAATAGAATAAAAAATAAATGCAATGCCCATCACATAGGCAAAACCAACCACCATGCTGTCAAGCTGGGGAATGGAGGACGCAAAAGACGTCCACATTGAATTGATAGATGTGGTATCCATATTATATATGGTAACAAATCTGGAAAAAAATAACCTCATTATCGAGTTTTTCTTGACGTTTTTGTTGAAAATCTCCACAATATGCCCACTATGAATGAATCCGGACAAGCCAGACGGCAATTAAAAACTTTCCCACTTGTACTAAAATCAGTTTCACAGATAGCTCCTGGAGTTAGGCATTTTGTTTTTCACTGTGAAAAAAATGCGAATGATGCTGATTTTTCTTACATAGCTGGACAATTTATTACACTGCATTTTGAACGTGATGGTCGAATGCTTAATCGTAGCTATAGTATTGCGACTACGCCTGAATTGTTTAATGAAACAAAATGTATTGAGTTTGCAGCGGGATACGTGGAAAATGGGCCTGCAAGTGAATTGCTATTCAATTTAAAAGAAGGCGATATACTAAATGCATCGGGACCTTTTGGTCGATTGATCCTTAAAGATGAGACGCCAAAGCGTTATATTTTTGTTTCTACAAGCACGGGCGTAACACCGTTTCGTGCAATGTTTAATGCTTTATCAAAACGTTTCGCTGAACATCCAGAATTACAAGTTGTCTTATTGCAAGGGGTGCAACACAAAGCTGATCTTTTGTATCGAGAAGATTTTTTAAATTTTTCTAAACAATACCCTCAATTTAAATTTTATGCTTGTTATAGCCGAGAAAAAGATACTGCTTTAGAAGACTATGAACATTGTGGCTATGTCCAATCCTTATTTTCAAAACTTGATTTAAGCCCGCAAGAAGATATTATTTATTTGTGCGGTAATCCATCCATGATTGATGAAGCTTTTTCAATATTAAAAGACCAAACATTTGAAGTAAAAAACATCTTCCGGGAAAAGTATATCTCGGCAAAATAATTTATAACTATTATAGGAGAGTAAACTCATGTCACATCATCACGAACACGATCACGAATGCGACCACCATCATCACCATATCATTGATGAATTAGAGAGCACTATTGATGCTATTGCCGTAGCAGGAAAAGGTATATTAGCTGCTGATGAAAGTACGAGCACTATTCAAAAACGTTTTGAATCAATTGGTGTTGAAAACACAGAAGAAAATCGTCGTGCTTATCGTGCTTTATTGTGTTCTGCCCCTGAACTTAATGAAACCATTTGTGGTGTTATTTTTTATGAAGAAACCTTAGGGCAAAAAGATAGCAATGGAAAATTATTGACACAAGTTTTAACTGAAGCAGGTATTGTGCCTGGGATTAAAGTTGACAAAGGATTAGTTGAATTACCTAATACTGATGGTGAAAAAGTTTCTCAAGGGTTAGATGGTCTTCGTGAAAGACTTTTAGCTTACAAAGAACAAGGTGCGCGTTTTGCAAAATGGCGTAATGTTTTTGATATTTCTGAGACAGCCCCTACCATGACTGCTGTGAAAGCAGGTGCTGAAATGTTGGCACGATATGCCGCTATTTGCCAATCAGTGGGTATTGTACCTATTGTTGAACCTGAAGTTTTAATGGATGGCGATCATAATATTGAAGAATGTGCAGAAGTAACGGAAATGGTTCTTCATGAAGTATTCAATGCATTATTTACACATCAAGTTGTATTAGAATATATTATTTTAAAACCCAATATGGTTATTGCTGGAAAAAATTGTCCTGAACAAAATACCCCAGAAGAAGTAGCTGAATACACATTGTCTGTACTACGTAATCATGTACCTGCAGCAGTTCCTACCATTAATTTCTTATCCGGTGGACAAAGCCCACGAGAAGCGGTATTAAACTTAAATGCAATGAATGCAATGGGTGAACAACCATGGAATGTTAGTTTTTCTTATGGCCGCGCATTGCAAGAAGAATGCTTAAAACATTGGGCTGGCAAATCTTCCAATGTAGGTGTCGCTCAAGAAGCATTATTAGAATGGTCACGTTGCAATAGTGCTGCTTCATTAGGGCAATTTAACGATTAATGGTCGTTAATTTTTCCATGTATGGATAGAAAATTTTCTATCCATATGATTTTACTTGTGTAGGGGCGGGTCTTCTTGTACCCGCCCGTTGTTGCGGACGGGTACAAGACCCGCCCCAAATAATCTTTCAAAATTCCATAAAATATTTTGGGAGCGTTGTATGGATAGAAAGTTCCTCAATTTCTGGCAATCTTTTCGGAAAAGTTGATAGCATTTACTTTATATACTTTTGCGATTAAAATTTAAACATCTAATTCAATAGATGTGAGTAATGATATGCCAGGCTCTTGGAAAGATTATAAAAATAATTGGGTTGAATGGAATGATACCGATAAAAACGCTACAGTCAAATACTTTATAGATCATACTCTTGAACCTATAACGGATACGATTCCTAGTGGTATTGAAGAAGAAAAAGAAAGGGCATGTTGTTACCAAGAGATACTCAAAAAAGCATTCATAAAACTTAAACTGAATGCTTCAACGGTGACATCTAGCGAGCTTGCTGAATTATCAAAAAAAGATGATTCTATATTGGCTGCTGAATTCTCTCCTGAACCAATTAACGAGATTAAAAATTATATCAAAATAGCGGAAAATTATCTTACTCATGTCAAAATACCTTTAACATCAAAAAAAGTCGCTACTTCATCAACACCTCCTCAGCCTGTAAAGGAATTCTTAGGGAAATGGAATGAACTTCTTTCAACCTTGCCATTAAAAGATAAATTTATTCCTATATTTACCAATGAAAAAGATGTCAATGAGGGATTTAGAATTAAACAGAAAGATGCTGCTACAGGAGAGCCTGCTGCAGAAACATTAATTACATTTACGCCGCAAAAAAAGCATGCATTAATGGCTGCAGAAAAAAACTGGCCAGTCGGTACTACTGATGAAGACAAAATTACATTACTAATAGCAGGATTTGAAGCCAACAATACTAGCAAAAAAGAATTTTTAAAAATTACTGGCGGCTCAGAAATGTTGCGAAAAATATTACGAGAACAATTAAGAGGTAAGGGATATAAAATTGAACCGGAACCCACGAAAGATCTCTTTAGAAATATCGTATCTCGACCAATTCCATCAGCACCACCTGCACCATCTTCACCCTCATTTGGAGCTCGTTGATAAACTGGCCCCTTGAATTTTAAACTTTTTTCCCCATATAACCTATATCAAAGAATTATTTGTGCTACTGAAGGTAAATGTTATTTGTCCTTCAACAAGGTAGCTGTGACGGATTATTTTATATAGTGGAGAAAAAAGAACATGTCAGATAAACAAACCTTAGGTTTTCAAACCGAAGTTAAACAATTAATGAATTTAGTAGTTCATTCGTTGTATAGTAATCGTGAAATTTTTCTACGGGAATTAATTTCTAATGCCTCTGATGCGCTGGATAAATTACGCTTTTTAGCTCTCTCAAATGGAAGTTTATATGAGCAAGATTCAAATTTAAAAATTACTGTTGTTTGCGATGAAAAAAATAAAACTGTTACTATTTCTGATAATGGTATTGGTATGACCCGCGAAGAGGCAGTAGACCACTTAGGAACGATTGCAAAATCAGGTACAAAAGAATTTTTAAGTGGTTTGACAGGGGATCAAGCAAAAGATTCTCATCTTATTGGCCAGTTTGGTGTAGGTTTTTATTCAGCTTTTATTGTTGCAGATAAAGTAACCGTAACATCTCGAAAAGCAGGGTTAGATCCTTCCATGGGTATGGTGTGGGAATCCACAGGAGATGGTGAATATACACTGGAAACGGTTACTAAGGCATCTCGTGGTACTGAAGTGACTCTTCATTTGAAAAAGGAAGAAGAAGAATTTTTAAGTGATTGGCGCCTCAAAAGCATTATTACTAAATACTCTGATCATATTGCGTGGCCAATTGAAATGCCAAAAGCTAAAAAATTAGATGAAGAAGGGAAGGAAAAAGCGGAAGACGAAGAAAAAACTGAATTTGAATCAGTAAATAAAGCTACTGCATTATGGACATTATCTAAAAGTGATATTACCGATGAAGAATATAAGGCATTCTATAAGCATGTAGGACATGATTTTCAAGATCCATTGGCATGGTTGCATAATCAAGTAGAAGGAAAACAGGAATACACAAGCTTACTTTATATTCCTTCACAAGCTCCCTTTGATTTATGGCATCCTGATGCAAAATATGGATTGAAATTATATGTTAAGCGTGTATTCATTATGGATGGTGCAGAACAATTTTTACCCCGATATCTTCGTTTTGTAAAAGGTATAATTGATTGCAATGATTTACCATTAAATGTTTCTCGTGAAATTTTACAAGATAATAAGTTAATTGAATCCATTAAAACCGCATCAGTTAAGCGCGTGCTTGGATTCCTGGAAAAATTGGCTCAAGATGATAAAGAGAAATATCAACAGTTTTGGAGTGCTTTTGGTTTGGTACTCAAAGAAGGGCCTATCGAAGATTATGCAAACCGTGAGAAAGTTGCTAAATTATTACGTTTTTCTAGTACACATGAAAGTAAAGAAACCCCTGATGTTTCATTTGCGGATTATATTGCTCGTATGAAAGAAGGGCAGGATAAGATTTATTATATTACTGCCAGTTCATTCAATGCGGCAAAAAGTAGCCCTCATTTAGAATATTTTAACAAAAAGGGCATTGAAGTATTATTGTTAAGCGATCGTGTGGATGAATGGTTAGTAGGACACTTGACTGAAGTAGAAGGCAAAAAATTGCAATCTATCACAAAAGGAAAGCTTGATTTGGATAAATCGGATGAAGCAACTAATGAAGAAAAGAAAGCAGAAGAGGCCAAAGAAAAAGAGCAATTTAGTTCATTGTTAGAACAAGTCAAAAAAATCTTGGAAAAACGTGTGAAAGAGGTTCGGTTGACGGATCGCTTAACTGATTCACCTGCATGCATCGTTGCGGATGAACATGACATGGATTTAGAGATGCAGCGTATTCTTAAAATGTCTGGCCAGAAAGTTCCTGAAACAAAGCCCGTTCTTGAACTTAATCCAAGCCATCCATTAGTAGAGCGCTTGAATGCTGAAACAGACGACGATCGCTTAGCAGACTGGTCTTATATCTTATTAGATCAAGCCGTGTTAGCAGAAGGTGGTGTTCTAGAAGAGCCTGCCTTATTTGTGGCTCGAATGAATCGAATGTTCTTGAGAGGATAGAGAGCTTGCATTGATTGTCAGGGTAAAATTTACCCTGACAATGTGTCCATCAATCAATGTCCATCAATGTTGAAATTGCATATATTTTTTAGTTAAACTACAAAACTGTCGCTAAAATGAATTAAAAATTTTAGTTTTACATCAAAATTTTTCGTTATTGTTATGCGATTAGCTTTGTTTACTAGCGCCCATGCCCATGCCCATGGTCATGATCATGGGTAAGATTAGTAGGACTAGCGTTACCGTGTTCACTGCAATTACTTCCACATTTATGGGGGGCATGCTCGTGTGAATGTGTGTGATCATCATTTTGAGAAATTGCTTGAGCTGCTGCATGAGATGCTGCATGAGAGCTCCAAAATGTACAGTCACATCCTGAGCCATGAACATGTCCTTTTCCATTTTTATTACCGGCTTCTGCCTTACTTTCCATAGGTTTAGAAATAATAAACGTTCCCTTGGGAATAATAACACCATTTATTTCCTGCGCTATGGGAGTATTTCGACCACTCATTGTCAGTGTTGGGGAAGTAAGTTTGGCATAAATTTGCTGATACTCTGGATAATTGATAGGATCATTAGGAATTGTTGTACCCGCAGGAATAAATACATACGGATGAATTGACTCAGTCGAAGAAATTTCCAAAGGCGCTTTTTGCCCAAGAAAAGAATATCCCGATACTATATAAGGTTTAGTAGTTGTATAACTTTCTACTTCTGGGTTTGAAACACCCTTAAGAATCAACACATTAGGTTCTACAAGAATCCCTTCAATTACCGCTGTTTCAGTAGAAACAGTGTATTCATTTGAATTTAGTTTCACTAATTTTAGATCATACTTTGGCATAATGTATCTCCTGCTTAAATAAAACTATTTATTTATATAATAGTTGATATTCTACAGAAAAAATATTAATAAATTATTAATTGCTGTAGTAGCAAAATGATCGAGTGTCCGTAAGAGATCTATTAACAATATTTTCGATTCTGCAGCTTAATGATTTTCCTGCAAATACACTACTGATTGCATTTCAATAAGGCGACTTAACGTGCGTTCAAATGCAAACTGACGTCCACCCGAAGGATAAAGATCTTTAAGAGGTGCTTCGGCAGAAAGAATAAGGGTGAGATGGTTGTCGTAGAATATATCCACCAGTTCTATCCAATAAGAAATAGTAGTATCATCGTTTGGGGCAATAATAGGCACATTGCTAATTAATACCACTTTAAATTGGTTGGCAATAGCAAGATAATCCCGTTGGCCTCGTGGAGGAGAGCAAAGAGCTTTAAAATCAAACCATATTACTGACTTTCCCACAAAACGGGTAGCAATAGGGCGTTGTTCAATAACAAGTGGAACGCCTGGTTGGCCTGATCCATGTGCATAGAGCTCAAAGCATTGTTTCATGTTGTCTTCGGCTTTTTCGTTCAAAGGAGTAAAATAGATTCCTCCTTGTTGTAATGATCGCCAACGATAGTCTTGTAAATTAGCTAGCTGAATAATTTGACAATGGGCTTTAATAGCTGCAATAGCAGGTAGAAATAATTCTCGTTGTAAGCCTTCCCAATATAACCGATCAGGCGGAATATTTGAGGTGGCAACTAAGATGACATTACGTTCAAAAAGAAATTGTAACAAACGACCTAAGATCATGGCATCAGCAATATCTTCAACAACAAATTCATCAAAACAAAGAATCTTTGTTCGCATTGAAAAATGACGCGCAATAATACGAAGCGGATCAGGTTTACCTTGAAGCAAAGCTAAATTATCATGCACTTCCTTCATAAAATGATGAAAATGAAGACGTAACTTTGCTTGAATAGGAAGGTTTTGGTAAAACAAATCCATTAAATATGTTTTGCCTGCACCTACAGTACCCCACAAATAAATTCCTGCAGGCTGAATACTTTGTTGTGATGAGAAAGAAAAAAAAGAACGTAATTTTTTTAATAAAGAAGGGGAGTTGCGTGTAATAATATGATCTTGCAATATTTGCAATGAGGTAATAACTGCTACTTGTTTTTCATCCCAAGTAATTTTTCCAGCATTGACATCTGTTTGATAGATATCGAGTAAATTTCTTCCTGTTTCTGAAGAAGAAACAGGAAGGGAAGAAATTTCTACCAAAAAAAGTCCTTATGCAGTAGCTGGAGCTGGTTCAGGAATAGTAACATTAAGCTCTAAGACAGCATTGTCGCCGATACGCTCTAACTGAACAACCACTTGCTCCTTATTAATATTAATATATTTTGATATTACGTCTAAAATTTCTTGTTGAAGTTTAGGTAAATAGTCAGGTGTATTACGTTTTTGCTGTGCACGTTCATGCGAAATAATAATCTGTAAACGTTCTTTTGCAATTGACGCAGAATCTTTTTTCTTAAGACGTTCTTGTATGTACTGAAAAATACTCATGCAGACACCGCCTCTTTATTTTTGCCAAATAATCGTTTAAAGAGTCCTTTTTTCTCTGTAGAAATAAAGCGGAAAGGAACATCTTCACCTAAAAAGCGAGCAACAGCATCACTGTAAGCTTGCCCTGCATCACTGGTTTCATCAAGGATAACTGGAGAGCCCACATTAGAAGCACGTAAGACTGCTTGAGATTCAGGAATGATACCTAATAAAGGAATGGCTAAAATTTCTTTAACATCTTCAATAGACAACATATCTCCCATTGCGGCTCGTTGAGAAGAGTAGCGAGTGATAATAAGGTGCTCTTGAATCGCTGGTTCATTATTTTCAGCACGTCTGGTTTTGCTAGATAACAGCCCTAAAATACGATCAGAATCCCGCACTGAAGATACTTCAGGATTAGTAACAACAATCGCATGATCAGCATAATACATTGCCATCAATGCCCCGGTTTCAATTCCGGCCGGAGAATCGCAAACAATGTAATCAAAATCTTTGGCTAATTCTTCTAAAACCGCACCAACGCCTTCTTTGGTTAAAGCATCTTTGTCACGAGTTTGAGACGCGGGGAGAACATATAAGTTAGGTACACGTTTATCTTTAATAAGTGCTTGATTAAGTGTTGCTTCTTTCATGATGACATTCACAAAATCATATACAACACGCCGCTCACAACCCATAATCAAATCAAGGTTACGCAAGCCAACATCAAAATCAATAACGACTGTTTTATGTCCACGTAACGCAAGACCCGTTGAAAAAGCTGCACTTGATGTAGTTTTGCCTACACCACCTTTACCTGAGGTAACAACAATAATTTTAGCCAAATCTCTACTCCAAAATTGGTCAATAATTAGACAGTTTGCGTGAGTATAGCAAACTTACCCAAACAAGTAAACTAACGATAAATCGCCTTCAATTGTATAAGGTTCAGCACTTAATGAAGTCGTTACTGAACCGTTTTCATAAGCGGTTGTTGCGGAATAAAGTGTTTGGCTTGAGTAGCCGCTATAAATAACATCAGCGCGAAGTGATAAGTTACCTACTAAGTCAATCATGGTTCCTACACCTAATTGATACCCATTAAACCCGTAATTACTGGATGCGCCACTACGAGGGCCAGTAACAATTTCACTGGTAGCAGTAGCATTATTAGTAATTGTCGAATTATTGGATGAGTTAGTAAGTTCTGCATTACCACGAGTATAACCAACAATACCATATAAAACTGATTTAGAGCTTACTTGGAAACCAGGAAGGATTCGAGCGCCGTATGCTGCTTGCCATTTAAAATCAACGGTATCATCGATGGTAGTAGTATAATTACCTACTGTTTGTGTTTTACTGAGGGTTTGTGAATTTTTTGCACTGGTTAAATTACCGAAGCCTTCTATTCCAAAAAACAAGCGGCTCGGGAATGTCCATGAGTAACCTAAATCTAATATGCCATTTACGCCAACATTATCCGCAGTATTAGTTTGCGATGTATTCGTTGAAGCATAATCAACAGAACCTGTCATTTTGTTGTCAAAATAGAGGGCACCAATGCCAAGGCCGACATACATACCATGCTTAGTTACCGGTGGTTCCATAAAAATAGGTTCTTCGGAAGGAAGATCAGGAGGAATAGGATACTCAGCAGCAAGGGCTGTGCATGAAAGTCCAATCGTTAGAAGAGCTAATGCTGCATTTTTTAATGTTATCACGTCAAGGCACCTCAATTTTTCACAAAGCTGTGATTGTCTAACTAAAAAAACCTTAAGTCAAGTCTTTAAAATATATAAAAGTGTATGGCGTGAGAAAGTGTTCTTTTTATAATTGTAATTATTTTACCGTAATGCTCTCTTCAAAACCTTTCCAACCGTAGATTTTGGAAGACTATCATAGAATTGTACAATTTTAGGGATTTTATAAGGAGTTAAATATTGCTTACAGTGAGCGATAATGGCTTGGCGTGAAAGGGTCGGCTTAAGGGGAACAATGCAGGCTTTAATAATTTCTTGGCCATTATTGTCTTTGATGCCAACAACAGCCACTTCTTGAACATCAGGATGCTGTTCAATAACATGTTCAATTTCAATAGGATATACATTAAACCCAGAAATAATAATCATGTCTTTTTTACGATCGACGATAGTAATAAATCCTTTTTCATTCATCTTTCCTATATCTTCAGTATTAAACCATCCATCAGAAGTTAACACACGCTGAGTTGCTGCTTCGTCATGCCAATATCCTTGCATAACCTGAGGGCCTTGCACCCAAATTTCACCTTCAGCATTAAAGGGAAGAGCCAAGCCGGCTTCATCACGAATTTCAATATTGGTTGATGGCCACGGAATACCAACACTCCCATCTTGGTCATTTTTAGTTGTAATCGGCATCATGCTAATTCCAGGAGATGTTTCACTTAATCCATAAGCTTCTAATAATACGTTGCCAGTTAGTTCCTGCCATTGGTTTGCAGTGCTATTTTGTAAGGCCATACCACCCGATAAACCCAATTTAAGGGAATGAAAATTAACATGCGCGCGAAAATCGGGATGCTGCATTAAAGAATTAAACAACGTATTAACGCCTGTGATAACCGTAAAATTTGATTTGGCAATTTCTTCAATGCATTGTTTGGTGTTGCGGGGATTGGTAATTAAAATATTCTTAGCGCCTAAGACAAGAGGAACCAATAAATTCGCCATTAAAGAAAAAATATGATATAGCGGTAGAACGGTGACAAATATTTCTTTACTTTCAGAGAGTACAGGTCTTACCCACGCAATACTTTGCTCAATATTGGCTAATAAATTTCGATGAGTTAGCATGGCCCCTTTCGGTATTCCTGTTGTGCCACCTGTATATTGAATAAGTGCGATATCATTAGCATCCGTTGATATAGGCTTAAAAAGCATTGTTTTTCCAAAATCAAGGGCTTCCCTCAAATCAAATGCATGTGGGATATTATAAGCGGGTACGCGTCGACGGATCGTTTTGAAATAAAAAGATGACATGGCTCTTTTAAGCGGAGGGAAAAGATCCATGGGATCGGTAATAATGATATTTTTTATTGGTGTAGTAGCTAATACACTTTCAACTACATGAGCAAAAGGTGAAAGAACTAAAAGCGTTTGCAGTCCAGAACTTTCTATAATGGGTTGAATTTCTGCTGCCGTATAAAGAGGATTTATGTTAACAGCAATAAGTCCTGCTCTCAAAATACCAAAAAAAGCAATGGGAAATTGAAGGAGGTTGGGTAGCATAATTCCCACCCGGTCGCCTTTTTTTAGCTGAAGGTGTTGTAATAAAAAATTGGCAAAATGCCGACTGTGTTCCTCCCACTCTTGATAAGTTATTTCTATTCCTAAATTTACGCAAGCAGTTTGATTGGCATATTGCGCTACTTTTTTCTCAAAGAGTTCGGATAAAGAAGAATATTTATCGGGGTTAATTTCATGAGGAACGCCGGTGGGATAAGATTCAAACCAAACTTTGTTTGTAAAAGAATCAACATTTTGCATATTTTGAGCCTTTTTTTCATGAAAAGAACTTGGTAGTATAAGTAAAGTTTAAATAAACTCAAGAGCAACTACTGAATAATTAAATGAATTACGCTAAATCTGAAGCCTTTAAATTAAGAATGCGTTCTGTGACGCTGCCGGTTTTACAAATTTTGAACCCTCAACTTGAAATCATTGAGCAGCAGTTAGAAGAACTAAAAATTAAGACACCCAATTTATTTCAAAATACGCCTATTATTGTGGATATTGAATTTTTGGGCCAAAATCCCGAATACGAAAATATTTATTGGGAAAGTCTCATTACCTTGTTACGGCATTATGGAATCCTACCTGTAGGATTACAAGGGGGATGTTCTGCCATGATAAAAGATACCCTTAAAGAATTGAGTGTGGCAACTTTTAGTGCAGATAAGACGAATGTGAATACTGAAAAAGAATCACAACGTCCAGCTGTTACATCGTCTAAAAGAGGAGTGCCACGTCATGCAGACGTTACGCCTAGCTCTTCTAAAATTATTGCTAAGCCTGTTCGTTCAGGGCAACAAGTGTATGCAGAAGGAGGCGATTTGATCGTGCTCTCTTCAGTTAGCCCTGGGGCAGAGTTATTGGCTGATGGCAATATTCATGTATATGGAACGCTACGTGGCCGCGCATTAGCGGGTATTCAAGGTAATCGTGAAGCGCGTATTTTTTGTCAACAATTAGAAGCAGATTTGGTGGCAATTGCGGGTTGTTATATGACGAGTGACTCAATTGAACGTTATCGCACAGAAGGTGGCCAGCAGGTGGCACTTGAGGATGGTCGTTTAGTCATTACCTCTTTGTAACACTACGCCCTTGAGCTTTTGGCGTTGTTGTAAGATGTATGTGCGGTTATGTACTATTCGTACACTCCCTTGTCTGCTTCGCTTATGCCTTGCTAAAAACTCAATTGCGGTGTGTTCTTAATGTTAATTGTAGGGACGAGCGATGCTCGTCCACCTCATAAAAATGAGTAATTCTATGTCTCAAACACTTTTCATTTCTGATTTACATTTAAGTGAACAAAATACCCATCTTAACTATCTTTTTGATTGTTTCATCAAAAATACATTGGCCAAGAAAGAGGAAATCGATGCCGTGTACATTCTAGGCGACTTTTTTGATGTGTGGATAGGCGATGATGCTGTAGGAGTATGGGAACGCAGCATTGCTGAAAAGTTAGCCCAGTTAGTGCAAAATCATATTCCAGTGTATATCATTGTGGGTAATAGAGATTTTTTAATTCAACAATCTTTTATCTCATTAGCTCATGCAACGTTATTATCCGATCCTACCATTATTAACTTATACAATAAGCGAGCAATCATAAAACATGGCGATGATTTGTGTCTCGCAGATACTGCTTACCAATGGTTTCGTTATTTTGTCCGTTCAGCATTAGTTAAAAAAGGATATCTTGCGATGCCTTTATCTTGGCGCAAAGCGATCGCTGCCCGTATTCGAAAAAAAAGTAGCTCCCGTGAAATGCGAGCAGTCTATGCTCAAATTTCTGATGCTCAAGTGATCACATTATTACAGAAACATTCAGCAGATTGGCTTATTCATGGCCATACCCATTGTCCAAAAATTGAAGAAGTTTTAATAGGTGAAAAAGAGGGGCGACATATTATTTTAAGCGATTGGCGTCAGCAGGGAAATCAATTAGTTGTCCATGCAAATGGCGTGGTTTTTCTTGATTATTTCCCCTAATTTCATTAAAATTATTAGTAACAACTAATTTTTTTGAGGATGTAAATTATGCCAGAAGGAACAGAAGAAACAGGTGGAACAGGAGATGTCTCCATAGAAAGCACCTCACCTGATAGGGTAAAGGAAGCAGAGCGCGTACGGCAAAATCTTAAAAAAGAAAATGATAAATTGAGTTTCGGGGCGTTAGGAAACCGTTTAAGGAATTTATGGCAAGAATATACAACAATGGATCCTAATGAAAAAGATGCAGCAAAACAACAAAAAAAAGCTGATATTGAAAACAAAATGGCAGAAACAGCTGAGCAATTGAAGAAAAATTATTCAACGATTAAGGAGCGCGCAGGCCAACGAGGTGGCCAAGGTTCAGATCAGCTTTCTCAATTTATGGCTGGATTAGATGCAGCACTCTACCTGGTTAGACAGGGTGTTCCTCAAGGATTAGGAAAATCGCTGTATAATATTACTTCTTATTTCAATATTTTTTCTGATAGAAAAAAAGTTCAAGCGATGCAAGAGGCACATCGGGAAATAATGAGAGGTGAAAGAGCGGCTTATAGAGAAAATAATCCCCACGCGCCTGCAGTTATTGCAGGAAACCTTACTTCTACCGCTGTAAATAGTGTGGCAGGTGCAGTAAGTACTGTTCTTAATACTGTTGGCTGGGCTACTAAACAATCAGGTAAAGTAGTGGGTAATATTGCCAATAGCACTCGGCAATGGGGATATGAACAAGCGAATAAAGCTTGGAATGCTGATCAAAATGATCCTAAAAACAAAACAATGTTGGGTTATGGTTCACGCGCCATGCAATTTTTAGGGGGAGCAGCTATTTCAGGTTTAGGGGCTGTCGCCCAGTTCGCGGCGGTGCCTGTTAAACTTGGGGGAAGTGCAGTTAAAGGTATTGGTTCAATGGTCACTCAAACGGGAAATTATATGACTGATAGAGAAGAATATTTAACAGGTCAAAAAACATGGTGGGATACCTTCACTAAATTGACTAAGAATATTAGCGATACTCTGAGTGACGCTATTACAGATTCACCAGCAGTAGAGGAAAGGGCCGATTCTGTGCGACCTGCTTAAAGTAAGACAAAATAAGATATTTTTATGACAGAATTAATAACTCAATCATCCTTAGGTACCTATGGTGCATTAACAGCAGAATCAATTCTTGCCTATGCTAATGTACATTTGTCAAAAGATGATCTAGAAATGCAGTTAAATGCGCATGATTCTTTTTATTCAGAGCTGGTGAAAATTCCTACAGAAGTAGTGCGTAACAGTCTGCTAAACACCCAATGTCGAGATCTTCAAAGTTATTCCCAAGAAAGATTAATTGAATATATTCTCTCTGGTGTGGAGAATAAAATGACTTCCGAAGCAGATATAAAATTAAAGGAAAAAATTGAAGCAGAACGTCTCTCTCTAATTCAACTGGGAAGTGAATTAACAGAACTTGAAACAGCCCATTATCAGTTTATGTTGTCAGTTTATGTACTTCAAGAACATCAATCAGCGCAATGGAGTGAAGCTATGGAGCAACACGCTGAAACGCTATGGAAAGAAATAGAACAATGTAAAGCTGATATGCCACTAGAATACCAGCAACATTTATTGCATTATTTGAATACACAATCAGCCGCGTTGACTTTTACTGAAAAAGAATTAAAGTCACAAAAAGTAAAATATGAGCCTTGTGCAGTAGAAAAAGCAGTCCTTAAATTATTTATCGATGTTGGTACTAGAATCTGCCCTAATGTTGTGGATACAGCAAAAAATATTGAAATCAATGTCCAGCAATTGCAAGATGAATTAAGAGAGCAGCGAGGGGTGCTGGTTTCTACCGTGCAAACGGTTAAGGCCGCTTTATTGGAAAAAAACACTCAGTTCTCAGAAAAACGTGAAATAATCAATACCTTATTGCTTGAAGTAGATGAGAATGTGAATGCCTTTAAAGCTTCAGATGATACCATTAATAATAATTTAAACATGAATACTTTAGAAGATTTAGGATTTGTGAAGTCGAAATAATATGTTAACTGTAAATGATTTTGATTTTCCCATGCCTCCTCCCGAACAAATTGCGCAATTTCCTTTAGCAAATCGTTCTGAGAGTCGATTAATGTGCTATTTGCGAAAGCAAAACCTTCTTAGCCATCAACAGTTTCATCAACTTTCCGATTATCTTATGCCAGGCGATCTGTTGGTGTTTAATAACACTAAAGTAGTACCTGCAAGATTATATGGAAAAAAGGAAACAGGAGGACGAGTAGAGATATTATTTGAGCGAATAGCCGATACTCCACGCAAGTTTTTTGCACATATTCGCGTTAGTAAACCTTTAAAACCCGGAACTATTGTTTCTTTAGATTCAAATAAGACACCCAACGAAAGATCTGGCTATGCAGTAGAAATGCTTGAAAAAGATGACGATCTTTTTTTATTGCAATTATCTGAAAACTCTTTAGGAGACATCCATACTTGCTTAGAGGCCTGTGGCCATATACCTTTGCCGCCTTATATTGACAGAGATGATACACTTGATGATCACACTCGTTATCAAACAGTTTATGCAGAACAAGCGGGTGCAATAGCAGCGCCTACAGCTGGATTACATTTTGATCAATCTTTATTAAATCAACTGAAAGAAAAAGGTGTTCAACAAGCTTTTTTAACTCTGCACGTTGGCGCAGGAACTTTTCAACCCGTACGCGTTGATTCCATTGCTGAACATCAAATGCATGCGGAATATTTAGAAGTTTCTCCTGCTTTATGTCTTCAAATTGAAGAAACTAAACGTGCAGGAGGGCGAATTATTGCAGTTGGAACAACAGTGGTGCGTGCATTGGAAACAGCAGCTCGTTCAGGTAGATTAAAACCTTATACAGGTGATACGAATATTTTTATAACTCCAGGCTATACTTTTAATGTTATTGATGGATTAATAACCAATTTTCATTGGCCTCGTTCCACATTATTAATGTTGGTATCTGCATTAATAGAGCGAGAAAAACTTTTATCCTTATACAATGATGCCATACATGAAGGATATCGCTTTTTTAGTTATGGCGATGCAATGTTAATTTTATGATATATGTTCCGATTCTGAATGATACTGCCCATACTCACTTAACAAAAGAAGATTGGGAGTCGCTAGCTTTTTCGCATGTAGCTATCGATGTTATAAATTTATTTCTTCATCCTTATTACCTTATTCCATCGACTACAAAAAAACTGTTTTTAGACACCCGTATTCGTTCCTGCCATAAAATTTCTCGACAAAAGAATTTACTTGATAGTTTCTTTCTTTATTCACCTCATAATGGCCAAAAAATTCTGATTACTTTTGATAATATTCAACAGCTCTTAGAACGCTTTAAAAACTTGCCAGGACTCACAATAGAGGTCATTAATGAAGTTTCTTTGTTATCTGAATATGAAATATCGGAAAAAGCAGGAAATGATGCAAAAAATGGCTTATTGTACTCAACAAAAGAAAAGCTCAATATTCAAGATTCAAAGTGGGCTAAAGTTATTGAGCCTATTGATTATCAGTGCAGATGCTATACGTGTAAATATTATACATTATCATACTTACATCACCTGCATATGGTAAGTGTTCCTCTTGGTACGCGTCTTAGTATTTTACATAATTTAGAAAAATCTAAGACACCCAAATATATAAGTTAAATAATTCGTGGGTGTCTATTATAAGAATACTTATTATCGAAAAGCTCGAATATCTTTTAAAATGACAAAAAATAATTATATTTTTTGCTAAAAATCAAATTTTCTTTGCGAATAAACGTAAAACCCCCTATTTAAGACAAGCAGGTTTCCTACTCAAGAAGAATAGTAGAGGAGTGATGTCAAAAAGATAAGTAATTTTTAAGAAGGTGTTAGATAAAGTAGTCGAGCGAGTGTCTGTCCTTTTAGCCAGGTTTGTTCAATTTTAGTAGCCCATTCTCGTATTTTGGATAATGGTCCCATAATGGATGGTCCACGTTTTCTGCCGGTGGTAGCGTTTTTCATCCAGTGAGAGGGATTAAGCCCCATTTCTTTGACTAAGGAAGGAACATCAGGTGAAATATAACCTGCTTTATCGTCTCTTATCTGTCGTCCTGTCCAATCCACTAGTGCGATATATTCTTCTTGAGAGAAAGGTAGATGGGGTTGGTTAGGCTTTTTTTCTGCGGACTTAAACGTCATTAATGATTCGGTATTATAGTTGCGTAGTCGTTCTTGAATAGAGGTATTATCTGAATTATCTAGTGTGGTAGCCATCTTGGCACGAAGGGGGTTTAAATCCACATAAGCCATACACG
>CABHON010000005.1 GCA_902168255.1 uncultured Legionella sp. | reverse complement strand
AAGCAGAAGACGGCATACGAGATGCTCAGGAGTCTCGTGGGCTCGGAGATGTGTATAAGAGACAGCAGAAACAGCTTGATAAATTGCATAGAAACTCTTTGAAATTAATAGTCTTTGTCCATAAGCTATTCCATTGGACACTAATTGAGATAAATTTTCCTGAGACGCAGTAGCTAGTGCAATTGTTTCCTCTAAATTAGAAAAATTATCCAACGAGGTTTTTTTGATAAAAGGAAGGATAAACAGTTGTATTTGTGTGGTATAAAAAATAATACCTACGTTTTCTTCTTCGCTTTGAACGTTAGATTTTACATCACTAATAGAATCAATAATTGCACATAGAAAAAGTTTAATAATTTTTTCTTTTTCTGACTCTTCATATTCTTCATAGCTATCAACAGTTTTCGAAACAATAGGTAAAATTTTATTTACAATAATATCGATTGTTTGTTGAAGGGTAATACGTGTCGCCTCTTTAAAACCAAATGCGTGAATATTTAGATGAAAGTTTTTGGCTTCTTTTATAAAATCATAAGAGGTAAGCACTTGTTGTAAACTAGTGGTTTGTGAGCCTAAAAAACTATATATATTATCAAGGTCTTTGGTATCCAATATCTCCTTAATTTTTTGGGCTATACTATTTTCCCATAATTGCTGATAGCTTTTGTTATTATTTTGATACCAATCTTCTATTTCGTGACGATGAGAAAAAAACCAATCTAATAGCACTTTATTTGGGTTCTCTTCCTTAGATTCATTATTTAATACATCGCGAACAGCTTCGTCTAGTGTGTCCTTATTGGAGTCTAAATATTCTTGATAAATATAAATAACATAGGACGCAGCAAACGTATCAATTTGATCAGAAGCAAGGGTTTCTTTTGGCATGGTTTTTAAAGAGGAGATTACAAATTATTATTTATATTATATGACAGAATCATTAAGATAATATGAGATTCGTCTTTCTAGTTTTATAAATAAAATTTTTTCTTTGAGCAAGGAAAGTGTGATAGATGACATAGTAAGTTTCCTGTGAGTTTTGGACTTAAAAAAATTCTAACACACACGTTGCTTTATTACAACAATCCCAGCTGCAATTTTGCGCCTTCTGTCATTAAGTCTTGCGTCCAGGGCGGTTCCCACACAAGTGTGACTGTGCAATCATCGACATGCTCCACATGATTTACGGCGGTTTCTACGGTGGCAGGAAAAGTTTGCGCAACTGGGCAGCCCGGCGTTGTTAAAGTCATATTGATATCGACGTGTCCATTATCTTGAATGATAACATCGTAGATTAATCCTAAGTCATAAATATTGACAGGAATTTCAGGATCGTATACTTGCTGAAGCGCTTCAATAATGGCTTCACGGCTAGGAAGAGGGGGAAGATCAGTTTTCTTTTTACGTTTCAGTCCTAACATATTTATTCTTCTGTTTCTGTTGATACTACTTGAGTGGACTTAGACAAAGCCGCTTCTAATGTATGCCATGCAAGAGTCGCACATTTAACCCGTGAAGGATAAGCACGCACGCCTGCTAAAACGGACAGTTTTCCCAACTCAGGTGAAATGTTATCATCTTTTGTCATTAAATGATGGAAGGTTTCAAATAATTGTTGGGTTTTTTCAATGGTTTGGCCTTTTATAGCTTCCGTCATAAGAGACGCTGAAGCGGTAGATATGGCACAACCACATCCAGTGAAACTAGCATCCACCACGTGATTATTTTGTACTTTTAGAAATAAGGATAACTTATCACCACATAAAGGATTAAAACCTTCTGCACTGGAAGAAGGGTGCTCCATTACATGAAAATTTCTTGGTTGACGATTATGATCGATAATGACTTCTTGATATAAATCCCGTAAATCCATTGCTATACTCCTAAAATTTGATGAACATAAGCCATACCATCAATAAATTGATCAATTTCTTCTCGTGTATTATAAAAAGCAAAAGAAGCGCGAGTGGTTGCTGGTACTTTAAAGAAATCCATTAACGGCATAGCGCAATGATGCCCGCTTCTTACCGCCACCCCGCGACTGTCTAAAATAGTACCGATATCATGGGCATGAATTTTTTCATGAACGAAAGATAAAATAGAGGCTTTATGAGTGGCAGTACCTATTAACCGAATTTGTTCTTGTGCCTGAATGCGTTCTTCGGCATATGCCAATAAATCACATTCATGTTTCAGGGCTGCTTCTCGATCAATAGTGTTTAAATAATCGATGGCAGCGCCTAAAGTAATCACGCCTTCAATATGAGGCGTGCCTGCCTCAAATTTATGAGGAATAGGTTTAAAATCACTATGATCCCATTGAACACGGCTAATCATTTCACCACCGCCTTGGTATGGTTGTGCCATTTCTAGGTACTTTTCTTTGCCCCATAATACGCCAATGCCGGTTCCCGCAAAGGTTTTATGACCAGAGAAAGCATAAAAATCACAATCAAGTGCTTGAACATCAATATGAGAAAGATGAGGTGTTGCTTGGGCGCCATCAATCAATACAGGAATATTATATTGGTGGGCTGCATCAATAATGAACTTGATAGGGTTGATAGTACCAATAGCATTCGAAATATGACCTAAAGCAACCAATTTTGTTTTTTCCGTGAGTAATTCTTTCAGACTTTCTAACTCAAGCTCACCTTTATTATTAGCAGGAATAATTTTTAATTTAGCGCCTGCTTTCTTGCAAATTAATTGCCATGGCACGATATTAGAATGATGTTCCAATAGTGTAATAAGAATCTCATCATTTTCTTTCAATTTGGGAGCTACAAAAGAATGTGCAACAAGGTTAATAGCTTCAGTTGTCCCGCGGGTAAAAATACATTCTTTTGCTGCGGGTGCATTAATAAATTGTTGTACTTTTAGACGAGCGGATTCGTAGGCTTCTGTGGCACGTTCACTTAATGTATGGACGCCACGATGCACATTAGCATTGGCATACGTATAATAATTTATAATTGCATCAATAACGGCTTGAGGCTTTTGGCTTGTCGCGGCATTATCAAAATAAACCAATGGTTGTCCATTTTTAAGGGTTTGATTCAAAATTGGAAAATCTTTTCGGATTTTATATACATCAAAAGTAGACATTTAGTATGTGTTAAATAATTAAATAAGTACTAAAATAGTACTATATTAAAGCCAATTTGTCGAGTGTTTAATCATTCAGTGACGATATGACATTTCTTAACCCATGGTAGGCTTAGAATCTGTGAAAACTCTTTCTTGTCCTGTTTCTTGTCCTGCTTTTTCTTGTTTCAATGCTTGAGGAAAAAATGCGCCTTGTAAAGTAGCAGTAGGTGTTTTCTTTGGTTCTTCTAAAGCTTCAGGTGTAAAAAACGCTGGCATGCTTTCTGCAATTTTTCTTGCATTGAAACCTTTCTTTAGAATCAATGCGTCATAATGCTTTTCTGTTGGGTTATAAAAAACAAAGATTGGCTCATTTTGGAAGGCATCTACGTAGTTCCAATACATAGTATTTCCATCAGATTGCACTATTACAATGGCTCGATTTAAAGTGCTCATTAATGCTTTAATGTTACCACCATCTGTGCCATTCTTTATTTCTTCAATATCAGCATCAAAGTCTTTTTCAAAGAAATCCTTTATACTTTTATAGGATTTTTGATGTTTCGTTAAATGTTTCAGAACACGTTCTCTTAGACTTTGTGCATTGTTATATACTGACTTTATATCAGTATTTGCTATAACCGCATTGTATAAACAATCCTTGCCCTTTGAAATGGGAAGATAACAGAATGGTGAGTCTTCTTCTCCTGTTAACTTCGTCACGACTGAGGAGGGGATGTAGGTCAGTGTGGGACTGAATGACACTTGCTTCTGCTTTCTAGCTTGACTTCCCTGCTGAGCTGGCTTCGATTCTTCCCCAATTTCTGTCTCATGAGGGGGCTTTGCAAGAAGTTTGTTTGGTTCTTCTAAAGCTTCAGGTGTAAAAAACGTTGGCATGCTTTCTGCAATTTGTCTTGCATCGAAACCTTGCTTTAGAATCAATGCGTCATAATGCTTTTCTGTTGGGTTATAAAAAACAAAGATTGGCTTCGTCTTGAAGAGATCTACTTTGTCCCAATACAGAGTATTTCCATCAGATTGCACTATTACAATTGTTCGACTCAACAGATACATTAATGCTGATATTTCAATGTTACCAGGCTCTTTGCCTTCTCTAATTCCTTTAACATAAGCACCAAAAGTGTTGTTTGAAAAATCTTTCAGCGTATATTTATAGCGGTCTGGATTTAGCGTTACATGATCTGCAAGAAAACTTCTTAGAGTTTCTACATCTCCAAATAGTGCTTTCTCCTTAAGAATAACTTTTTCTATTTCTATAACCGCATTGTATAAACAATCCTTGCCCTTTGAAATGGGAAGATAAGTGAATGGCGAGTCTTCTCTTGTTAACTTCGCCACGACAGCGTCTCTTTCTTGGGGCGCTTGATGAATAGATGAGGCTGGAGAAAATATTGGATATGTGGATGTCCCAGTGGTGCTATCATTTACCGCAAAGGATTGAGAACTTTGCTGTTGGACATACTCTTCGCTTTCTTTGCTAATGTTTTTTTTGTTTTGTTGCGAGCTGCATGGACTTTGGTCATGTACGACTTGTACACTTCCTCCTCTGCTTCGCTCGCTCATTACCGAAAATTCATTAGCTGTAAGTATAGATTGTTGAGGAGGAGCTTCGGAATGCGGTAGATTATCCTGGTCACCTTGCTCAGTGGGAGACTTATGGTTCTTGGTTCCAAGTTTTTGTTGAATAAGTGCTTTAAAATGTGTTGTAATTTCTTGCTCATAAAATTTCTGTGAATTTGGAATTTCTGAATCCTGAATGTGGTCCAGGTATTTTTTGAGTATATCTGCATCACATGTTGGAGAAAGTTGTAAGTCCGAGATTTTGTGTATATTAATAGCTAGTTTTAGTTTCTGTAGAGTAACACCCTTAAGTGCGCTAATATCAATCAACCCCTGTTCATGTAATCTTTTTAAGAGTGCTGCTCCAGCAGAACTCGATTGCTTGTTTTTGTGATTATATTTTTCCAAATTACAAAGAGGTCTATCATCGATGAAATCATTGAGAAAAAGTGCCATAGAAGACTGCGACCAATCTTGATGAATTGTGTATCCTTTATCTGCTTTGACGAGAAGACCATACTCAGTGAATAAGGTGAATAAGTCTTGGCGAGTCTTCATGGTCAAGTAATAACTATGAAATTGCACAATAATCGCATTAATTCTTCTAATAACAACACGCATTTTTCGTTTTTGAGCATCATTAGAGAGCGTCTCTATCTCATCAAGTATCTGTTTAAATATGCCTTGGTTGCGAGAAGTCATGTATGTTAAATGCTGAGTTAATGAGTTTCGTCGTAATTCACATAAAAAAACTTGATTACTCTTATCTTTAGGTAATGGTAATGGAGCATTTACGATATCTGAAGAAAACCAGGTGAAATCGTTTTTTTTAGTAGACTGTATTAATTTATTTTGTTCTAAGTCACTATTAATACAAATATCATGGCAATAATTTTCATCCTTAAGAGAGGGGCCGTCATAACCACAGACAAGCCTGTAACCCAGTTTTTTATAAGCATCATTTATTGTGTCTGCTTCTGTTATTGTGTTTATTTTATTGATGAGAAATCTCAAAGTCTTGGAATAGCTCTTATTGGATACCTCAAAATCGGGGCAATACAACTCCCCATCGTTAATGAATGCAGAAAAAGCAAGATTTACTTGGTTAATGATTACTTGTAAAGTTGAAACATCCTCTAAATTTTCGTCATTAAGAATACCGCGGAAGAATAACTCATTGCTGATGCTTCTTAGCATTTTAATTTTATGTGGCTTATAACTATACAGGGTTAAGTTATTATTTTCATCTAAAGAGTAATCATATAACATAAGGTAAGGTAAGTAAGCTTCTTCGACCATCTCTTTTACATCCTCAAAAAGAATAATATTTTGTTCAATAGAAGCTTGTAACCCGAGTAAAGAACGGCCTTGGCCGTTCTGTCGTGCCCATGTAAAACTTGTATTTGTTGGATCGAAATCTGAAAAAAATGCTCTCAAAAACTGATCATCGTACTTGGAAAAAATAATTCTAAAACGAACCTCATGCTTATGTAAAAAATGAAGAATATACAAAATAAAAAAATCGTTGGGTCCTGGGCCAGCCAGAAAATTACCAATTAAACGGTAGACTTTGTCTGTACAGATTACTTGTAAATTCTCATTAATAATTTTTTTAAATTGCGTTATTTCGTTTTCAATCCTATTTTCAGTATCAGGAGTGCAACTAGAAGAAGATTCATAAATTGCAACGAGCTCGTTATAGTATTGTTGGTTAAGCGTACAGATTCCCGCTTTAATAAGGGTGTAAATAAGACGCATGAAATTACCATGAGCACTTCCTTCGGTGACCTCAGTAAAGAACCTCCTCAGCATGGTTGGTTCTGTTCTTAGTCTTTGAGTTAACAGAGAAGTTTTCTGTTTAAAAGCTGACCAGGCAGCTATGTCTTGAGGTGAAGGAGGATTGGTGCGGAGATGTTCATCTAATTCTTTCCTTGTTTTCTTCTCTCGTAGAATATCATACGCATTGTTTATGCTTTTAAATACCTCCGCGTCACCCCCTTTATCAGGATGAGATTTAAGGGCAGCTGCTCTGTAGGCAGCTTTGATCTTACTTTCCGTATAAGGAGCGTTCGTATCGGGATCTACTCCAGCTGGATGTAAATTCAAAATCTTATAGCTATTTTCCATCAGTACAATTCCTCTTCTAATTCTTAAAGTTAACTAAAATTCCATAGTGATCGCCAGACTTTTTATCTTTACCATCGTTTGATAAGGGAGATAGACATATTTTCATAATATTTTTCTTTTTAAATTTAACTGTTAACTGAATTACTATACCAGATGTTACTTAAAAAAAAATTAAGTTTGTCGCATATACGTTTGCCCTGGTTTATTCCTGCTAATTATACAGACAGCTATACTCACAGTTAATAATTTTTCGGTGAGGCGCGAGCAAAACAGACGAGGGAGAATGTATAAGTAGTACATGACGAAGTCGATGCAGCTCGCAATAAAGTCGAAAAATCATTAGCGAAGAGTATATTTAGAGAGAAATAGTATAGACTAGAGTAACCACCGTGCCACATCTTTTGCAAAATAACTAATAATAAAATCTGCGCCGGCGCGTTTAATTGAAAGCAACATTTCTAAGACTACTTTTTTTTCATCGATCCAACCTGCTTGGGCTGCCGCTTTAACCATGGCATATTCACCACTGACTTGATAGGCACACAAGGGTATTTCGGGGTAACGTTGTTTGGTTTGATGGATAATATCTAAATAACTCAAGGCTGGTTTAACCATAAGCATGTCCGCACCTTCATCAACATCACTATCTACTTCGCGTAACGCTTCTTTAGCATTAGCCGGATCCATTTGATATGTACGGCGATCGCCAAACTGGGGGGCACCTTCTGCGGCTTCTCGAAAAGGTCCATAAAAAGAAGAAGCATATTTGGCTGCATAACTCAAAATAGGAATGTGGGAAAAGCCTGCTTCATCTAAACCTGAACGAATAGCCGATACCATGCCATCCATCATGCCGCTAGGGGCAATAACGTCGCAGCCTGCTTTTGCATGGGAAATACTTTGATTAACCAATAATGTTAATGTTTCATCATTATCGACATCAATCTTTCCTGTTTTTTCAGAGAGCACACCACAATGACCATGATCGGTATATTCACAAAAACAAATATCAGAGATAACCAATAATTGTGGTGCAATGCGCTTTATTTCTTGAATGGCTTGTTGAATAATGCCAGCATCCTGACAAGATGCACTGCCTTGACCATCTTTATATTCAGGAATGCCAAATAAAATGATTGCTGGTATGTTTAATTCTTTAATTTCTTGAATCTCTGCTTCTAAATGAGCTAATCCCAATTGATATTGTCCTGGCATACTGGCAATAGGTTTTTTTTCGGTTAAACCATGTTTTATAAAGAGAGGGTAAACCAAATCATGGATGTCTAACTGTGTTTCACGAACCAAGTGTCGAAGACCTTCGTGTTGACGAAGTCGCCTCAATCTGTTTTGCATTATCTTTTCTCTCCTTCGCTCCAATACACCCAATGTTTTAGCAGGCGATCCACTATAAAATAAAAGGTGAGGGTTAACAGTACCACAACAATTAATACGGCAAATAATAAATCAACCTTCATTTGCGCATTAGCATTTAATAAAAGAAATCCAAGGCCTTCTGATGATCCCACCCATTCTCCAATCAAGGCACCCATAGGGGCGAATACGGCGGCAAGCCGTAAGCCACTCGCGAGATAAGGAAGGGCATAAGGAATTTGAATATGCCGTAAGATTTTCCATTTAGAAGCATTCATTGTTTTAGCTAAATCCAAATAATCGTTAGGTGTTCGTTGTAATCCATCATAAAAGGCACTCGTGACGGGGAAGAAAAGTACCAGGATACAGGTGGCAATTTTTGAAGAAGCGCCATATCCAAACCAAATGACGAGAAGGGGGGCTAAGGCAAAAGCAGGCAACGCTTGGCTAGTAATTAAAAAGGGTAATAGAAACCGCCTTAATGTACCGATAAAATGAAGTGCGATGGCTGACACAATACCCAGTAGGGAACCTAAAATAAAACCCATCACAGCCTCATAAAATGTAGGAAGGGCGTGAGTCAAAATAAGTGAATATTGGCGGCTTAATGTTGAAAACACAATCATGGGAGAAGGTAGAATATAAGGAGGAAAGGAAAAAATAAGAATAAGACTTTGCCAAATGAGACAAAAAGCAGCAATAACGATTAAACGGGATGCAACTGAATTCATGAATGCGTTACTCCTTTAAGTAGTTGCATATAAATATCTGTTATAACCGGATTTTGTAAATCGCGTGGTTTTGGTTCTTCAATCAAAAAAGGTGTACTTAATGTTGCAGGAGTGCCTTTTAAAAAATGGATATTATCCGCTAAACGAACCGCATCTAATGGATCATGGGTTACCAGTAATACCGTTTTTTCTTGAAGAAGGGGGTTAATTATGTCGTGTAACTCTAACCGTGTAGTAATATCTAAAGCAGCAAAAGGTTCGTCCATGAGAATAACTGGTTTATCTTCAAGCAATGTTCGAACTAAGGCGACCCTTTGTCTCATGCCACCCGATAAGGCGGTTGGTTTAAGATCAAGAGCATGGGATAGTCCTACTTGGGTGAGTAAATCTCGCGCCTTTTCTTCGTATTGTAACTTATTAATATATTTTGACGGCTTTCTAAGCATGGAGCCTAAAAAAACATTTTCCCATACAGACAACCATGGCATTAAACAATCTTGCTGTGGAAGATAACTTACTTCAAGAGATGTAAAATTTTTAATAGCATTCGGAGTGATTAAGCCAGCTAGAATTTTTAATAAGGAACTTTTGCCAATACCACTTTTTCCGAGGATACATGTCCATTTACCAAGAGGCAGATGAAAATTAAAATCTTCAAAAATAGTATGGTGAGAAAATTTTAAATGACAATCCGTAAATGTCATAGTTTTTTAAATAAAAAAGGTTTTTGGTGCCGAGGGTGGGGGTCGAACCCACATGATGTCACCATCACCGGATTTTGAGTCCGGCGCGTCTGCCTGTTCCGCCACCTCGGCTTTTTGAAAAGCCTGCGCATTATAATTAAGTATAAGAGAATATGCAAGTCTTATTATTGTGGCAATTTTGTAACTGCTCACCCCGCAACCCGTCATTGCGAGGAGTATTTTCTATTGTGAAGCGTAGCGAAACAATAGAAAATACGACGAAGCAATCCAGTAAAAAATGCCTGAATAAATATCGACGTCTGGATTGCTTCGTCGCTGCATTGCTTCGCTGCTCTACGCAATTTTGCTTCTCGCAATGACGGACTGCGGGGGTGAGCAGTTACGTAATTTTTGTCATTACTCTAGAGACTATTTCAACTAATGTGGATTTAGAAAAACTATCTTGCATAGGGGCAATCATCGCAGGTCACCACCTCCCTACGCTAGTTCGAACCACTAACAGTGATGTCCTTAATGACGTGTCATACCTCTTGTTGTATATAAGTTTTCTGTCCGAATGTCTCTTACTCGGTCGAGAGCCTTTTTTTCACTTTCTCCCAAGAAATGTAATTTAGCTGGTTTGCTTTCTTTTCCAGCTACTTTCATGCTATTAGCTCGGTTAAGCGCATTTCTACAATCATTTATAGAGTGTTTGATTAGTAGCGAGTGAGATGCGGAAAAGGGCATATTCTTAGGATTTGTTCCTGATGAAGCATATTCTAGAAGCGCTAGAAATTCTTTCATGCTATCATTTTTTGGAAAAAAAACTTTATCTTGTATAGGCATCCTTTGAGAGTTAATATTCATTTCTGGAGTACGGTCTGGTTTGGCTCCTTCACGAAATTCAAAAGCTTTGTTTAATTCTGGGAAGATAGCTTGATAAAAGCTACAGGTGGCCATTAAATATTCGGCTGCAAGCTTGTCCCTAGCAGTGATTCTAATAGGATCCTTAGCATTTGGCATTTCATGTTTTACGTCAAGATATCCTTTTATTAACATATCGGTGACTGCTTTAAATATTTTTTCAGCCAGTGCCTTTTTATGTTCATCATTATTATGATCCAGCTCACCAATCCACTCTCCCTTGATAGTACATTTTCCATTATTTTCGCGTTCGCGTGTACAAATTATGGCGCTAACAATAGGAGGGGGCGATGCAGTGGGAGGTGCGTCATCTATATCTGTTGAAGCGGATTCATCACTAGCAAGTATGGCAGGTGATTCTATTCTTCTTATTTCAACGCGTATCTCATCATCTTTAATGTCTGTCAAATAATGCTTGTTTGGCTCGCTTTTCACTACTACTGGGGCTGTCGACATCGACATTGCTCCTTCCATTACGAACAAGGAACTCGACATATCAGCACTTCCTTCACTCGAGCTTACACTGGAAGAAGAAGCAACCGAGCCACTTAAGGTAAGATATTCTTTCTTATCTTTTTTATTCCAATCACTTTTTGTAAGCGTTATCAATTCTTCTTTTTGATAATGACGTTCTAATACAAGAGGAGCATCTCGTTCGGAATCTTTCAATGTTCTTTGAATATTAAAGTTAATGTCTTTTAATTGATTGCTCCAATAAGAATAAGCCTCATAATATTCGTCATTGGTGCCTCTATACTCTTTTTGTTTCTTTTTACGCTGTTCAATATCGCTACAAAGATCCGCAAATGCTTCTCGATTTTTCTTACTAGAGTCTATAAGCGTTTTATAACTCTCAGATAAGCATATCTTTTTCTCTGTTTCTAATTTTTCAATTAATGCCTCTTCTTCATCCATCATTTGCACTAAATAATCGAAATGTTGTTGACATTCTTTAACATATTTTTCTTGTTGCTTAGCAAAAGCAAACGATTTTTTGCCGCCACCAATAATGGTTGCAGTACGCAACTTGTCTAGTTCTTGAGTATAAGGATGATTTTTGATATCACTAATTTTTTTCTTTCCATACAGTTTTTGGGTAGATTCCAACGCTTCTTCAAAATTCGTCTTTTCTTTCGTGTTTTTTCCAAAAAAATACCAGCTAGCTCTCTTATTTTTACTTAAATTTGCATTGAGTTCATTTTTAATATTTTCTATATATCCGCGGAAATTGCCTGCAATAAGCGATGTTTCTAGTCTATGGCCATTTTGAATAATATCAAAATCATTTTTCGTCATAAAAGGAGGGATTTCAGCCACATTATATGTTTTCTGCATATAATCATTAAGCTCATCAACAGTTCCTTTTCTTTGTTGAAGCAACAGGCATTCATTGCTTATAGCTTCAACATCATATGTTTTACCATTAGGTGCAGGTGCTTTTGACAGAAGCAGCTCCCACACTCGTTCCATTGTTATTGCTTTATTAAGTATAAAGTTTGTTCCTTCAAACTCTTCTATGGCTATTCGGGCGTCTCTTATCTCATTCGGAATAGCATTATAATCGGGTTTAGTGTAGGAGGTATTGGTGCTTTCGTCGATTTCATGTTGTTCGTGACGTCTTCGACGATTTTCTTCATCACTAGCCAGTGCCTCTTTTAATTGTTCCTTGACCCTACTTCGATCATCTTGAATTCTCTGAGCGAGTACCTTTTGATCTTTTAGACGTAAAAAGCTCCAATGATGATAAGCAATTTCATCTGAAGCATCCTTAATATAAGGCGATAAAAGGTTTTGTTGTTTTTCAGTAAATCCTAATGTTGCAAAGAAAGCAGAAAGTTGGGCTTTATCGGCTAATTCGTTTCTATTTAAGAAATCCAATGCTGCTTTTTGATCATCTGCATTAAGAAATTGGTTAATCAAATCGATTTGCTTATTATCCAGTTTTATGTCAGGATAAACTTGCTTAAACACTTTAGCTAAAGCAGCATTGTAAATGCTATCATATAAAGCAAATACTTGCCGACGCTTGAATATTTCGTTTACAAGTTTTTGTGTTTCTCTATTAGGTTCTGTAATAAGTTTAATCGTTTTCAACGACTGATAGATTTCTTCTTGGGTTGTCGCATTATAAAGAGCCTTCCATGCTTCCGGTGCTTCACTATAGTCAGGTTTATTTGTTAAAAGTCCTCGTAAAAAAAGTGAAACATCATCATTTTGGTTAAGGTTTTTTCGTTCTTTAAGAATGAGGGCATTTTTTGCTGCGGCTTTAATAATACCAAGATTGCGTCTTAAAATGGGTTGCTGAGCTTGATTAAATTTCCATAGAACATATTTACAGAAGCCTTTTTTGTCAAAGGTCTCTTTAGGTTCCTCTTCTATAATTTCCCCATGTTCATCAAAAAAGCAAATATTTGTTTCAAGTGTTGACGCATCGTTCCTTAAGTGCGTTATGCACAATTCAGCAGATTTTATTGCAATAATTTTTTCAAGATATTTACGCGGCATTGCCTCAAAAAAAGCAGCAATAGCTCGGTCATCCTCCTCCATAACATTAATATGCTTATTATCATTTAGTGCTGTAATATTGTTACATGCTGTTTTTATATTTTCTATGTGGATAACTGTCAGAGAGCTTTCAGGTAAAAATGCTGTATTTACTCCTAAAGCTTGGGAAAGAATGGAAATAATTGTTTCTTTATCAATAGACACATGATTACAACATGCGTTGAGCTGTGCAATTTCTCTAATGGTAAGATTCGCCAGTAGTTTTGGTAAGTTTTCTTCCGAAAATAGTATGTTATTTCGGAATGCAAACTTTTCTTCATTAGTAATGATGGCAAATTCATCTTTTGTCATTAAAAGATTATCCATGTAGAATCTTTTTAAATGTCCTTCAAAATCTTTTATTAAGGTTGCTACTGGTATATTTAAGGCATTTAATTGCTTTTCAAACTCTGATTTCCAAACAGTAGTAGGATCACAATACGTAACTGGATCGGTGGCTGGAATGACTGGCATAGCTTTGATTTCACTTTTAGCCATTTCTTTTATGGCTTTCATGAGTTTTTTGGCTTTTTCCTGTGAAATAGAAATGGCAGGATGTTTGCTTGCTATAATTTTTTCTAGGGCGTTTTTATTTAATGTAAATACTTCAGGAGCCGGTCTTGCAGTAGTACGAATCTGGTTATATAAATATTGAACTTCTTTTTGGTCGATTATATTTAGGATGAAAGGTGTTTTTTCTTGTATAAATTGCTTAAGAACTTCGGGGTCAACAGAATATTTTTTAATAAATTCTTCAGATATTAATGCTTTGATGGCATTAAAGTCAGTAAATAATTTTTTACGACCTGTATCTCCATCTAATAATCTATTTAAAAATTCTACAATATCTGAATGTATCTCATTTTCATTATCTAATAAAATTTTTCGTGATAGGGTTGTTAATATTGCATCATTTAATAACAATTGCTCTTTCTTAAGAGTGTCATTATGAAAAGTTTCTGCATGATCTTTTAATTTGGCAAGCCAGTCAGGGATGGGTTCTATTGTGGGTTTATAAGATTTTATTGTACCAGCAAGCAGTTCTTTGGAAAAATTCTGTTCGCTATTTTCGTTCTTAAGTGTAATCAGTTTTGTATATAATTCTTGAGTTTTGTCTTTATCAAAACTATCGGGTAGTATAGCTAATAAATATTCAGCCCTTGCTTTGCTAACAAAGGGTTCACCAAGTGCTATTTCATCAGAAGATTTTTCTGGAATCATTCCTGGTATAATGTCTGATATATAAGATAAATCCTTCAAAGTAGTTTTTTTATTATTAGCAATTATACCGAATATTTCTGTTCTGATTTCTTTTTCAGTATTATTTGGTTGGGGTTGTTTAATAAATAAATGGTGAAGCTTCTCCTTTGAATCATAATCTAAAAATACATTTTGACGTTCAGCTTTTTCTTTTCCGAAGAAATGTTGATGTATGATATTATTGTCCTTATCGACAAACATAATATTTATATTCATTGCTCTCTGAGTAAGAAAAGCTTCTAGAACTTCTTCTTCAGTACTAACGCGATCTGTGCGAATTAAATCTTGGTAAAGGGCAATATAAGTAGAATTTGAAATAGGCGAAGTTTCCTTTAACTTTTCTAAATAGATATTCTGGAAACCTGTTTTTTTTAATATCAATTTTATATCGTTAATAAAACTCTCTTTTTCGTCCTCATTTAAGGTATCATAGTATATTTGTACTTCAGCGATCACTTTATTTTTAATATCACTTGCTTGTAAAGGCTTATTATCTGAGCCTATACCAATTGCCTGGGCTATCGCTTGATAAAATCCATTTTTTCCATTAGGGGTTGTAATGGGAAGTGTGTCATTAACGTCAATAGGCATGGTACTTTTACCTCAATTTAAATTATATCCAAGCATGTTGCTGGGTATTTTTAGTACATATAAGCATTATAAAGTGCAATTGTTAAAATAATATTAGGTTGGCAAGCACATTAGAAAAGTTATTTTCGGAGAACGTCATTGCGAGGAGTATTTTGCATGACATTTCCGAGCAAGCGATGGGATATCATGCAAAATATGACGCGGCAATCCAAAAAAAACATCGATATCTGGATTGCCGCGTCGCGTTATTTCTCCGCTATCGCTGCGCAATAACACTCCTCGCAATGACGTTCTATACTTTTGATAGCGTTTCCATTTGCAATGATGGTCCGCGCGAAAACGTTCTACTAGTAGATTTCAATGCGCTACAGCACTATTCACAAAAGCCCAACCAATCTCATTTTACCTTAATAATTATGCCTTATAATGTTCAAAAAAAATACTACTTAGGGAATTTTTGGTATTTTTTCTGCAATTCGATATAATCAATCCTTCTTAAAAAGTACAACTAAAAAGAGAGTGTTTCGATGGAAGTCTTAAAAGTTAATTACACGGCACATAATGCGCCCGAATTATTTACCTATTCATTAAAAGAAACAGGCTTCGGCGTATTGACGCATCATCCCATTAGCCAAACCTTGATTGATGAAGTGTATGAAGAATGGGAAGGTTTTTTCGCTTCTGAATATAAAAATAATTATTTATTTGAGCGAAAGACTCAAGATGGCCTTTTTCCTATGCATGTTTCGGAAACAGCTAAAGGCTATTCAACTAAAGATATCAAGGAATACTTTCATTATTATCCTTGGGGACGTTATCCAAAAGAATTATCCGATAAAACACGTATGCTTTACGATCAATTAAATCAATTGGCCGTTACCTTATTACAATGGATTCAAGACTATTCACCGGAACATATTAAAGCAAAACTCTCGATGCCGCTTAATAAAATGATTGAAAACAGTCGGTTAACCCTTTTACGAATTCTTCATTATCCTCCTTTAACCGGTAATGAACCAGAAGGGGCTGTGCGTGCAGCGGCGCATGGTGACATTAATCTATTAACTGCTTTAGTTGGTGCTACAACTTCTGGGCTACAAGTACAAGATATTGCAGGTAATTGGCATGATGTACCCTGTGATAAAAGCAGCATAGCCGTGAATATTGGCGATATGTTAGAAATGTGTACAGAAGGTGCTTATCGTTCGACCATCCATCGTGTTATTAATCCTGTTGGAGCTGCAAACGTTTCACGTTTATCCATGCCATTATTCTTACATCCTAATCCCGATGTTGTTTTATCGGAGAAACATACATCCGGTTCTTTTTTAAAAGAAAGATTGGCTGAGTTAGGTGTTTTATAAAATGGCTGAGATTTCTGTTTCTGAGGTTAAACAATACCTGCAAACACTTCAAGCCCATCTTTGTGATGGTTTTTCTGAAATAGATGGTAAAAATACGTTTTATCAAGATGCATGGCATCGAGAAGGCACCATGCATGTTTCACAAGGGATTTCAGGTTCCGGCTTAACATGTGTTTTAGAAAAAGGTGCAGTGTTTGAAAAGGTAGGCGTGAATTTTTCTCATGTGTGCGGCTCTTCTTTGCCGCCAGCGGCTAAATCGCTTCGAGCATCATTAGATGGCGAACAACCTTTTGAAGCGCTGGGTGTTTCCATCGTTGCTCATCCTCATAATCCTTATGTCCCTACCTCCCATGCGAATATCCGTTTTTTTATGATGGGGGAACCTGATGAAAATCCTATGTGGTGGTTTGGAGGCGGTTATGATTTAACACCTTATTATGGTTTTGAAGAGGATTGCCGTCATTGGCATAGTGTGGCAAAAGCGGCATGTGATCCTTTCGGTGCCTCAATTTATCCAGAATTAAAGCAATGGTGTGATGATTATTTTTATCTGAAACATCGCCAAGAACCACGTGGAATTGGCGGCTTATTTTTTGATGATTGGAATCGTTGGTCATTTGAGCAATGTTTTGCATTCATGAAAAGCATTGGTAATAGTTATGAAAATGCTTACTGGCCTTTGGTTGAGAAACGAAAAAACACACCATTTGGCGAAAGAGAAAAGCAATTTCAATTAATGCGACGTGGCAGATATGTTGAATTTAATTTAATTTACGATCGCGGCACGTTATTTGGACTTCAATCCGGGGGACGTACAGAATCTATTTTGATGTCATTACCTCCTGAAGTTTCCTGGGGTTATAATGTTACTCCTGAGGTTGGTACACCCGAAGCTAAGTTATTAACGGATTTTTTAGTGCCGAAGAGTTGGATTTAAATGAGGTATATTTTTTTTCAGGATTAGGAAGGTAGGTGTGTTGGTTGTCCTCTTTGCAGAGACGTTGTTGCATAAATAGTTCAAGAAGATGTTCCCACGAAGAACGTCATTGCGAGGAGCTGAATTGCGTAGCGATAGCGAAGCGATAAAGCGACGCGGCAATCCAGACATCAATATTTATTGGATTACTGTTGCTGGATTGCTTCGTCATATTAGCATTGCACCCTTCGCTACGCTTTGGGTGCAATGCAATATTCCTCGCAATGACGGGGGTTAAAAAGAGTTTTAAATAATTTAAAAAAATATTTACTTTAGTAGTTAACAAATGAAACTAACAATCTTCAAACAAAAATACCTTTATCCTTTTCTCGTCGGTGCTTTGCTTGCATGTGCTTTTGCGCCGATTTCGTTGGTTGGATTAGGAATTATTAGCTTAGCCTGGTTATTTTACCAGTTAATATCAATCGACAAACTAAAACCTTCATTTAGGATAGGCTGGGTATATGGAGTAGGATTATTCGCTGCCGGTACTTCATGGATATATGTCAGTATTCATACCTATGGACGAGCCGATGTTATCTCTTCGATACTGGTTACCATCCTTTTTTGTGTTTTTATGGGGCTTTATTACGCTTTATTTACCGCGGCTTTTTCTTTATGGTCACGCCTTATTAAGTTAAATAATCTATCGTTAAAAGCGGATTTCTTGCAGAACCCGCTTGTGCACGAGAAATTTGAGGAGACTCGGAGCACAGAACCGGAGTGTACACGGGAGTACATGAGGATTCGAGCACCGAATCGACGAACAAGTTCTCTGCAGAAGCAGGGTTATGCAAGAAATCTAATAAATTTTTCAGTTTTGTGGGTAGTATTTGAATACCTGCGAGCTAATTTATTTACAGGGTTTCCTTGGTTGTTATTGGGATTCAGTCAAACTGAGACACCCATGAAATATTTAGCCCCTATTGTTGGCGTTTATGGTTTAAGTTTCTTTATGGCTTTTTCTGCGGGGTTGTTAGCTATTGGGTGGATAAAATATAAAGAAAATCAAAAAAAACAAGTATGGATCGGTGCAATCTTAGGAATGCTTTTTTTGTATTCATTTCCCCAAACATTAAGCTTTTTGCATTGGACTAGCCCCGTTTCTTCAGAAGTTCCCGTAAGCATTATTCAAGGTAATATTGGCGAAGATGAAAAGTGGTTATCCCATGCTTATGAAAAAACCATTACCCATTATGTTTCATTGACGCGATATTTATTAGAAAAAAAAGAATCTTCTTCCCTTAATACCCATAGCACCAAACCACGTATTATTGTATGGCCCGAAGGGGCTGTCCCTGCACCGTATCCTCAATCAGCTGCTTTCCTTACTCGCTTATCCCAATTTATGGAACAACAAAACGCTACATTGATTACCGGTATTCCTTATCAAAATCCTCATAATAATGAGCAATACTATAATGCGATGTTATTATTAGGAAAAGATGCTGGTCATTATTTCAAACATCATATTGTCCCTTTTGGAGAGTATTTTCCGGCAGAAATTTTTCATGACATTATGGAGTGGTTAGGGGTTTCCCTTTATGAAACAGGGAGAGGGGCTTTTAGCCAACCGTTACTTAATATTTCTGGTATTCCTACGTTACCTTTTATTTGTTATGAAATTGCCTACGCAGATATCTTATTTAAATCCTTACCCGAGGCTCAACTTTTTATTACGATTAGTGATGATGCCTGGTTTGGCCATTCTTTGGCTCGCTCACAACATTTGCAGATGGCGCAAATGCGTTCTTTGCAAACAGGGCGATATCAAATTGTTGCCACGAATAATGGTATCTCTGCAATTATTGATGCAGAAGGAAACGTGATTAAAACCGTTCCTTCATTTGAAACCCGTATTTTAAATAGCAGTATAAAGCCGATGTCGGGTAGTACGCCTTGGGCTAAAATAGGCGATGATACCATCCTAATTTCCTTGCTTATTTTATGGATGCTGGTTCAAATGCCTTATTTCTTTAGATTGAAGTGTCGCTCTAGGGTTTGCCAACATTCTGGGTAATCCATCTGGCGAGTAGGATGATTAAACCAATGACGTGGAACATGCCATGGATGACGAGTTTCCAACATAAACGCTAAGGTGCCTTTATAGTACTCTGGTGCTAATGTTTGATGAGATGCTTTAGCAAAAGCAGTAGCGTCAGGACCGTGGGGTGTCATGCAATTATGTAAACTCAGGCCACCCGGCTCAAAACCAGTTTCTTTGGCATCATATTGTCCATAAATCAATCCCATTAGCTCGCTCATAATATTACGGTGAAAATAGGGCGGGCGAAATGTATGCTCAGCAACCATCCAACGTTCAGGGAAAATTACAAAATCAAGGTTTGCCACGCCAAGTGTTTCACTAGGTGATGTCAAAACGGTAAAAACTGATGGGTCTATGTGATCAAAGCTTACAGTGTTAACGGTATTAAAATAGCTGAGATCGTAATGATAAGGTGTATAATTTCCATGCCATGCCACAACATCTAACGGAGAATGGTTAAGTTCGGTTAGCCACAAATGTTGTTGGTATTTTGTAATGAGCTGAAATTCACCGGGTAGATCTTCGTAGTGGGCGGAAGGAGCCATAAAATCCCTTACATTGGCAAGCCCATTGGCACCAATAGGTCCTAATTCCGGTAGCATAAAAGGTAGTTTGTAGTTTTCACATAAATACCCGCGTGCTTTTGAAGAAAGTAATTGAATACGAAACTTCACCCCACGAGGAATAAGTATAATTTCTCCGGGTTTTGCGGATAATAAGCCGAATTCAGTATGAAAAGTGAGTTCACCTTCTTGAGGAATCCAAAGCCATTCACCGTCAGCATTACAATAAAAGACATCTTTTGCCGCTTGTTGAATATCATATAAATAAGCGGCAGCAGCAGGATCTGAAAAAGAACCACTCATACCAACTGGCATCAAGCCATCAATAAAGTCTGATTGTTTATGCTCAGAATAAGTTAGAGGTGACCAACGCATAGCAACGGGTGGCAAAGCAAAATTAAAATCTTCAGCAGACCATAAAACATGGCGGGAATAGGGCTGGGGAACACCTTGGACAACGGATGGCCTAATTCGATAAAGCCAGCTATGTAGATTATGGGCACGCGGAGTAGTAAATGCTGAACCACTCAATTGTTCTGCATACAAACCATGGGCTACTTGTTGAGGGGTATTTTGTCCGATAGGTAACGTATTAGGTAATGCTTCCGATTGATGATGATTTCTAAAACCATGTAAAGACGTTTTCATGATAGTACTCTCTATTTTATGTTTTAGGGTTCCAAACAGTATACCAATGATTATGAATAATTACCTGAATTAACTGTTCTTTACTTTGAGTCCAAGATAACCAAGGCATATTATGCGATAATGGTGCCTGTGCTGTATTAAGATCACTTAACCATACTTTAATGATTTCTGCAATATCTAACGCGGTAGCATTAAATGGGAAATAACGCGCATGATCTTGTGCAACTTCACGAAACACAGGAATATCCCGTATTAGAATAGGAAGATTATGACGAGCAGCCTCAATAAGAGGGAGGCCAAATCCTTCACATTGAGAAGTCATTAATAGTCCTTGGCAACATTGATAAAGCTCAAGAAGCAGTGCGTCACTAGCACTTTCAAACCAAAAGAGTCGCTTATTTTTTTGAGGGTGTGTTTTTAATACTTGAATTAATTGATCAATTTTCCATCCTAGTTTTCCGACAATGACTAAATTTATTTCCTCTTCATTTTTCCATAAATGACTAAAAGCGCCAAGCGCTAACATGTAATCTTTCCGCGGTTCTACTGTTCCCACCATCAATAGGCTAGGCGATGATTTAATAAGGAAAAGCAATTCTTCATCGGAAGGAGAAAGGTGAGACAGTTTCAATGTTAATTTGTTTTTGGTGTCCATTTCTGCACCTAAATGAAACCAACCAATATTAAACGGCTTTTTGCGAAAATGGGGTGACCTTTCTAACCAAACTAACAATTCATCTGCCACTGCTTTAGAAATACAAACAGCACCATCAGCCTGCGTGATTATTTGTTTTAACCACGTTTTAAACACCATTTTTAATTTTATTGAAAAAAAATGAGGAAATTGGATTGGTAATAAATCATATATTACAAAGTAAAGTTTTCCACCATAAGCTTTAATGAGATCATAAGCATCCCAGTAACGATTTGTCCATCGAGCGACTAAATCTAACCCAAGAAAAATATCACCTGGAAATACATCAATTGGCTTGTGAGAAAGCGTATACCGATATATAGCACCTCTGTTGGCATACACGGGTTCAATTTTACAATTAACAGGTGGCTGTGCTAAAAATTCAGCTAAAATATTTCGTACCACTCGTTGAATGCCTGTACCAAAATCATCTTCCACGAGCGCAGAAATATCTAAAAAAAGCTGAAAAGTAGTGCGTATTGGCTTATAATGTTTTCTATTTAATCCTGCTTTTTTCAAACAAGCCCTTGCTTTTCTATAGGAAGTGGGCCTATAAATTGAAATAAGCTCTTGATAAAATTGAATCAGGGTTTCTGGATATAATATTGGGTTAAGTTCTAAAAAACCGTTCTCATTTTGTATAAAGCTATTTTTAGGCAAAAAAAGTCTTCTTCTTACTTTAAAAATAAATGCTTCTAGGGAAGGAAAGCATTTTAGAACTTTGGAAATAAATGTTTTTTTAATCATTTTTAATCATATGAATGGTCGTTTATGCATTTTCAATAGAAAATGACATCACTTCTTTAATAGTTTTTTTACCTAAAGCTAACATTATAAGTCTATCCAAACCTAATGCAACTCCTGATGAAGGGGGAAATCCTTCTTCTAAGGCTGTTAAGAAAAATTCGTCAAGCGCAAGGGACGGCAGGTTCAATTTTTGTCGTTTTTCAATGTTTTCTATAAAACGTTGCCGTTGTTCTGTTGCATCAGTCAGCTCATGAAACCCATTAGCTAATTCTATGCCTTTATAATACACTTCAAAACGCTCACCTACACATCCTTTTTTTATGGAGAGTGCAGCTTGGCTAGCTGGATAATCATAGACGAAAATAGGGGCTTCTTGCCCTAAATGTGGTTCAATACAATGAGAAAGCAATAAATCTAAATAGGTGTCTTTATCAGCCTCCTCAAAATTACATAATTGTATCTCATTTGCAGTGGCGCATGACTTTAAGTCTTCTAATGAAGCACTATGAGGATTAAGGCCTAATGTTTGCTGAAATAAATTCTCATAAGTTATTCGAGTAGAAGGTTTGTTAAGAACCAGCATTAAAAAATCATTCATTTCATCCATTAATTCATGATGGTTGTAACCTGGCCGATACCATTCTAACATGGTAAACTCTGGGTTATGTCGAGTTCCTTGTTCCTCTTGGCGGAAAGATTTGGTTATTTGAAAAATGGGCCCACTTCCTTCTGCCAACAGGCGCTTCATATGATATTCGGGGGAAGTTTGTAAATAAAGGGTAGGCTTCCCCTGGGTAGAAAAACTCGATAAAAACGGATCTGTCACTGTAAAATGTGATAAGATAGGGGTTTCTACTTCTAAAAAGCCCCTATCATAAAAAAAGGCTCGTGTCTTTCTTACTAAAGCCGCGCGTTCCTGTAAAGATTTTATCTCAGCGGTAGGATGCCAAGAGCTTGAAATAGGTGGCATTATGTTGTCCAAATGTAACTAATAATATATACTCTCCGCACTTGAGATTTGGCTTTTGTTGCGAGCTGCATCAGCTTCAGTCATGTATTTAATATACACTTCTTCGCCTGCTTCGCTCGCGCCTCACCGAAATCTTAATTGCTGTGAGTATAAATCATACCATAAATGAAAAAGATATTAGAAAAAATTAAAACAAAAAAGGCTGTTTCTGGTATTGTTGTTGCATTGATATTACTATGGGTTTATTTCCATCACACTAATAACAATATCCAAGCTGCTTTGTCGACCGAACAAGGAGTTGTTTTAAGCTCTCATGATCTTGCTTCTGCAAAAAAGGAAAATTTTTCCATGCAGATTCCTATATCAGGTGAACTTTATCCCTTGGAGCAAACCACTATTATTGCAAAGGTTGGTGCTGAAGTTCAATCGGTATATGTACGTGAAGGGGAATCTATTAAAAAAAATCAATTATTAGCTACGTTAAATACGGCTGATTTAGAACAGGCCGTAAAGGATAAAGAAGCAGCCCTTTCAGCAGCAAAAGCATCGTACCAGTTTTCTTTATCAGCACTTAAACGTTACAAAAAATTATTAGATAAAAAATATTATTCCCAAAATGATTATGATGCAGCTACCCAACAATTGCGTATTAACGAAGCCGGTTTAACGCAAGCAAAAGCGGCATTACACGAAGCAAGGTTACAATTAAGCTATACACGTATTAGCTCATCGCTAGCTGGTATTGTGAGTGAACGGGATATAGAACCTGGAATGAATCTTGCCGTAGGACAAACTTTATTTAAAATAGTTAATTTAGATCGTTTAGAATGGCGTGCAATGGTGCCGGCAGATGAAATCAGTCATATTAAAATCAATCAAACGGCCACTTTTGAAGTAGATGGTTTACAACAAGTATTTTCGGGAAAAGTAGTTCGTATTAATCCAAGTACTGTTTCTGGAACGCGGGCTTATTATGCTTATATTGCGGTAGATAATCCGGATCATCACCTAAAAAATGGTATGTTTGCTACAGGCCATATCACCTTAAGTGAAAAAACCAACACTCTTGTGGTTCCTTTTGAAGCAGTAAAGAAAGAAACTACTGGAAATGCTTATGTTTTTAAAATTGATAGCAAACAACGCATCCAACAACAACCTGTTACCTTAGGTTTGGTGGATGCTTTGAATAACAAAGCAGAAATATTATCAGGTTTGAAAAAAGGTGAGCTAGTCATTGCGTCAAGTGCAGAGGTTCAAGCGGGAGATTTGGTTATTTTGCCTGCTTCCTTTCAACACAATACAAAATAATTATGAAGAATTTGACAATTAACCTTGACCTTCTTTATTGATATGATAGAATTAATTTAGTTTAATTAATGATAATTGATATTCAGTCCAACACGAGGAGTTAACATGTCACACCATGTGCGCCAATTAAAAAAACAGTTTAACTTAGTTTCTTATACTCATCGCTTACATAAAGCGGGATTATCCCAAGAAGCTGCGGAAATACAAGGGGAAGCTTTAGAAAATATGACGGAATATATGGCAGGTAAATTCGTTTCTTTTGAGAGAGACTTTCAAGAAATTCATTTAGAATTGGCAAAAATTACAAAAGAAACAGCTGAAATTCGGCAAGAAACGGCATTAATTAGAAAAGATATTGAGTTTATTCGAAACGACTTTGCAAAAGAGACAGCTTTGGTTAGAAGCGATCTCTCAAAGGAAATTGAATTCACACGCAGTGAGCTTAAGAAAGACATTGAATTTTTGCGCAGCGATCTTACGAAAGACATGGAATCTATGCGCAGCGATCTTACGAAAGGTATGGAATTTATGCGTAGCGAGCTTAAGAAAGATATGGAATCTATGCGTAGAGATCTTACAAAGGATATCGAGTTAGTACGTAGTGATCTTACAAGGGATATTGAAACTTTACGAGGTTCTACAGAAAGGGATATAGCCTTGCTTCGCAAAGATCTACTCGTCGAAATCAGTAATAGTGCAAATAAAACCTTATTATGGATGTTTAGCATGTTAAGTGTTTTTACAGGTACAATGCTTAGTGTTATGGCAAAAGGGTTTCATTGGATTTAATTTCCTAAAAATCTAACAGTTTTTATAAACTCTTCTATACTGGAAGAATGATAAAAAAAATTAAAAAGTTTTTTCATATCCTTGGCCCAGGATTAACCAGTGGTATATCGGATAATGATCCCACTGGAATTGCGACTTACTCACAAGCGGGAGCAAAGTTTGGGTACAACCAACTATGGACAGCCGTTTATTTATTACCTTTTTTATTGGCAGTCCAGGAAGCTTGCGCGCGCATTGGGGAAGTGAATAAAAAAGGCCTCGTGGCGGTTATTAAGAAAGAGTATAATAAATCGATCCTTTACTTTTTAATCACGGCTCTTTTTATCGCCAATAGCATCAATATAGGGGCCGATATCGGTGCAATGGCAGCTGCTATTCGACTTCTCGTATCTATTCCCTTTGTGATTCTCACGTTAGTTTTTAGCGTGCTTATTGTATTGTTAGAAGTTTTTGTTCCCTACAAAAAATACGTTACTTTTTTGAAAAGCCTCTGCATTCTTTTATTAATTTATCCAATGATGCTGTTTATCATTGAAATTCCTTGGGGGATATTATTAAAAAAAACGTTTATTCCTCATATTGAATTTAATTTTGAATTTCTATTTATTATTACGGGGGTGTTTGGTACCACTATTTCCCCTTATATGTTTTTTTGGCAAGCATCACAAGTGGTTGAAACAGAGAAAGAAAAAGACAAGGAATGCAAAAAGAAACATACCAAGTTAGATCCCATTGAAAAACGCATGAATCACTTACGGATTGATAACTTTGTGGGTATGGTTATTTCCGAAATAGGCTGCTGGACTATTATTGTCATTGCTGGAACTGTACTACATAGCAGTGGTATAACCGATATTAAATCATCTGCCGATGTTGCTAAAGCATTAGAACCGCTTGTACAAGCGTTTCCTCACTCCGGAGAATTGGCTACTTTATTTTTTGCAGTAGGTATTTTAGGTCTAGGATTGCTAGCAATTCCTGTTCTAGCTGCTTCCTCCGCTTATGCCTTTAGTGAAGTTTTTAACTGGAAAAATGGTTTACATTGCAAAGCGCATGAAGCACCAAAGTTTTATATGATTATAGCCTTAGGCACTTTTTTAGGGTTAGGTATTAATTTTATAGGCATTGATCCGGTAAAAGCGTTAGTTTATTCCTCTGTTTTAAATGGTGTTGTGTCGGTTCCCATGCTCTTTTTTATTGCTCTAGTTTCTGGTAATAAAAAAATTATGGGAAAATTTAAAAGTAGTTATTTATCTAAATTTTTAATTTGGACAACCTTTGTAGCTGCCTTACTGCTTTCTATTGCCATGTTCTGTTCATTATTTTTCCAAGCTTGAATTTAGAAGCAATTTAATTACCTAAACCCTCTTCACGTTTCCCTAATACTTCAGGTATACTGATTTTAAGTTGTTAATTTTAAAGCACTAATTGGAGGCATTATGGGATCTAATGATTTTTTAGAAAGTTATGCAAGTCGTTATCAACTCAATAAAGAAGAGGAAATGTCTTTACGCGATTATCTTGAACTCTGTAAAGAAGATAAGAATGCCTATGCAAATCCTGCTGAAAGACTATTAATGGCAATGGGAGAGCCTGAATTGGTCGATACGCGTGAGAATGCAGTATTAAGCCGTATTTTTTCAAACAAAGTGATTTCCAAATATCATGCTTTTGATGAATTTTATGGCATGGAAGAACCTATTGAACAAATTGTAGGATTCTTAAAGCATGCTGCCCAAGGCCTAGAAGAAAAAAAACAAGTCCTATATTTATTAGGTCCTGTTGGGGGCGGTAAATCGTCTTTAGCTGAACGCTTAAAAGATTTAATGGAAGAAATGCCCTTTTATGCTATTCAAGGCTCACCCGTATATGAATCGCCTTTAGGGCTTTTCTCAAAAGAAAAAGACGGGGATACACTTGAGGAAAAATTCAATATTCCTCGCCGCTATTTAGGGTATGTGATGTCGCCGTGGGCGGTAAAACGATTACATGAATATAATGGTGATATTACTAAATTCAAAGTTATAAAAGTGAAACCATCACGAGCACGCCAGATTGCTATTGCGAAAACAGAGCCAGGCGATGAAAATAATCAAGATATTTCTTCATTAGTTGGAAAAGTGGATATTCGTAAACTTGAGGATTTTTCCCAAGATGATGCCGATGCTTATAGTTTTTCAGGTGGGCTCTGTCGCGCTAACCGTGGATTACTAGAATTTGTTGAAATGTTTAAAGCACCCATTAAAGTGCTACATCCTTTGTTAACAGCCACTCAGGAAGGTAACTATAATCCTACAGAAGGTTTATCTTCTATTCCCTTTGAAGGTGTAATTTTAGCGCATTCGAACGAAGCTGAATGGCAAAACTTCCGAAATAATCGCAATAATGAAGCATTTATTGATCGTATTAATATTGTTAAAGTGCCTTATTGCTTACGCGTCTCAGAAGAAATCAAAATTTATCAAAAGCTTATTGATAACAGTTCATTGAAGAAAGCCCATTGTGCGCCAGGAACGCTTGAAATGTTAGCGCAATTTGCTGTGTTAACACGGTTGAAAGAACCTCAAAACTCAAGCATTTACTCTAAAATGCGCGTTTATAATGGGGAAAGCTTAAAAGATACCGATCCGAAAGCGAAATCTTATCAAGAATACAAAGATTTTGCGGGTGTTGATGAAGGAATGACGGGCGTTTCAACTCGTTTTTCTTTCAAAATTTTATCAAAGGTCTTTAACTTTGATCATGCCGAAATTGCGGCAAATCCAGTTCATTTATTGTATGTTCTAGAAAGACAAATTGAACAAGAACAATTTCAACCAGAAGTACAAGATCGCTACTTAGGCTTTATTAAAGAATATCTCATGCCACGTTACGTTGATTTTATTGGCAAAGAGATTCAAACAGCTTACTTGGAATCCTATTCTGAATATGGCCAAAATATTTTCGATCGTTATGTCGCCTACGCAGACTTTTGGATCCAAGATCAAGATTATCGTGATCCAGATACCGGCGAAATTTTTGATCGCGCTGCTTTGAATGAAGAGCTAGAAAAAATTGAGAAACCTGCCGGTATTAGCAATCCGAAAGATTTTCGTAATGAAGTGGTGAATTTTGTATTACGGGCTCGTGCCCATAATCGCGGAAAAAATCCGGTGTGGAACACTTATGAAAAACTCAGAAGTGTTATTGAGAAAAAAATGTTCACTAATACTGAAGATTTATTACCGGTGATTTCTTTTAATGCTAAAGCTTCTGCTGAAGATAAAAAGAAACATGAAGAATTTATTCAGCGTATGATTGAAAAAGGATACACCCGTAAACAAGTACGCTTGTTATCTGATTGGTATTTGAGGGTGAGAAAGTCTCAATGACGCAGTTTATTGATCGTCGTCTTAATAGTAAGAAAAAAAGTGCTGTTAATCGGCAGCGCTTTATTCAACGCTATAAAAACCAAATTAAAAAAGCGGTTTCAGATGCTATTGCCAAACGCAGCATTACCGATATGGATAAAGGGGAAGTGGTCACTATTCCCGCAAAAGACATCTCCGAACCGCATTTTTCGTTGGGTGATGGTGGTGTTTTAGAACGTGTTTTCCCAGGAAATAAGCAGTATGCACGTGGAGAGCATATTGAGCGAGAGCAAGGCGGTGGAGGACAAGGTAGTGGTTCGCAAAGCAGTAACACGGGAGAAGGTGAGGATGATTTTGTTTTTAATTTGTCCCGAGAAGAATTTTTAGATTTATATTTTGAGGATTTAGCGCTACCTGATTTGGTACGAAAAGATTTGGCAGAAGTGAAGTCTTTCCAAGCATTGAGAGCTGGTTTTGTAACATCTGGATCGCCCTCTAATTTAAGCGTGGTTCGTTCTATGGTGACGGCCAAGTCGCGGCGAACAGCATTAAAAGGAATTGTGAGAAGAAAGCTTCAAGAGGCGGAAGAAGCCTTAGCTGTTTTAGAAGCAAAGAAAAGGAAGACAGAGGCAGATAAAGAAAATATAGAAGAGTTAATGCAAAAAATTGAAGGATTGAAACGTAAACTTTCCTCTATTCCTTTTGTGGATACAACTGACTTACGGTATCGAAATCGTATTCGAGTGCCAAAACCTTCAACCCAAGCGGTTATGTTTTGTATTATGGACGTTTCAGGGTCAATGGATGAAATTAAAAAAAATGTAGCCAAACGCTTTTTTATTCTGCTTTATCTCTTTTTGACGAGAACATATGAGCATATTGAACTGGTGTTTATTCGTCATCATACCGTGGCAAAAGAAGTGAATGAAGAAGAATTTTTTTATTCACGCGAAACAGGGGGAACTGTTGTTTCAAGCGCATTAGAGCTCATGGATGATATTATAACCAAACGTTATCCTGAAAGTGCGTGGAATATTTATGCGGCGCAAGCTTCAGATGGCGATAACTGGAATGCAGACTCTCCTCATTGCCAAGAATTATTAATACAAAATATTATGCCTCGAGTCCAATATTTTGCTTATATTGAAATTATGCCGCGGCATCACCAAAGTTTATGGGAATCCTATTTAAAAGTGCAAGATGAATTTGCCAATTTTGCTATGCAAAATATTGATATGTTATCAGAAATCTATCCTGTATTTCGTGAATTATTTAAAAGGAAAGTGGCGTGATTAAGAAGAAAATAACAAAACCATTATCCAGAGGATCCGAGTGGGATTTTAAATTATTGCGAAAATACGAACGAGAAATTGGTCGTATAGCACAAAATTTTGGTTTGGACACCTATCCTAATCAAATAGAAATTATTTCTTCTGAACAAATGATTGATGTTTATTCATCCGTAGGTATGCCAGTAGGCTATCATCATTGGTCTTTTGGGAAACAATTTGTCACGGTAGAAAAACAATATAAACAAGGCGTAATAGGCCTCGCTTATGAACTTATTATTAACTCTGATCCGGCGATTGCTTACTTATTAGAAGAAAATACCATGCCAATGCAAGCCTTGGTCATTGCGCATGCTTGCTATGGACATAATTCTTTTTTTAAAGGTAATTACTTATTTAAGTTATGGACTAGCCCAGATTCAATTGTTGATTATCTCGTTTTTGCACGAAATTATATTTCTCAATGTGAAGAGAAATATGGCGCTCAAGCCGTCGAAGATTTATTAGATGCTTGCCATGCATTAATGAACAATGGTGTTTTTCGCTACAAGCACCCTCATTCATTATCTTTACAAGATGAAAAAATTCGTCAACGCAACAGAGAGCAATATTTGCAATCCCAAGTCAATGAATTATGGAGTATGTTGCCTCAGACCAAACAGTCTGAAAAATTATCGAATAAAAAGAATTTTCCAGAAGAACCACAAGAAAACTTACTTTATTTTATTGAAAAAAATGCACCATTTTTGGAGTCATGGCAAAGAGAAATTATACGAATCACGCGTAAAATAGCACAATATTTTTACCCTCAACGCCAAACGAAAGTGATGAATGAAGGATGGGCGACATTTTGGCATTATACTATCATGAATCAGCTGTATGATGAAAAATTAGTTACTGATGAATTCATGCTGGAAGTGCTTCATAGCCATACTAGCGTTATTGCCCAGCCATCTTTTGATAGTCCTTATTTTTCCGGTTTTAATCCGTATACATTAGGATTTAATATGTACAAGGACATTCGTCGTATATGCGAAAACCCCACAGAAGAAGATAAACAATGGTTTCCTCATCTTGCCAATACTTCATGGATTGAAACTTTAGATTTTGCGATGCGAAACTTTAAAGACGAAAGTTTTATTGCACAATATTTATCTCCTAAATTAATACGCGAATTAAAGTTATTTTCTGTATTAGATGACGATCAAAAGCCAGATTTAATGGTTTCTGCTATTCATGATGAAGTGGGCTATCAAAAAGTACGCGATGTTTTATCAGCGCAATATAATTTAGGCAATATTGAACCAGACATCCAAATAGTCAATGTTGATCTTTCAGGTTCGCGAACACTTGTATTAAGACACACTGAACGCGATCGGCGCCCCTTAGGGAAAACTGTCACTGAAATGATGAAACATTTATATGCTTTATGGCAATTCCCTATAAGGCTGGAATCTGTTGATTCAACAGGACAAATTGTAGCAACCTATCGGTGTCCGGATATCTAAGTTCTGTTGACATTTCGTTAGATTGCAGTAGAAAGCATTGATTTTCTACCTTATTTCAATCATAGTTAATCCTTTAATTTCTAGGTGTTTTGTAAGAAAATGTTCAACAAAAAGTATTTACTACTATTTTTACTTCCTTTATTTTTTACTGTTTCCTATGCAAAAAGCATTGTGCTAGGTACGACTAATTGGCCTCCGTATGTTCAAGATAACCCCGAGCATAAAGGCTACGCCTATGAAATCGTATTAGCTGCATTCAAAGCAGCAGGTTATAATAACGTTAAAATAATTTTTATGCCATGGGATGACGCTGTGAAAGCAGTGGATGAAGGAGAACTTGATGGCATATTTCCCGAATATTTTAGTAAAAAAAGAAAGAAAGAAATTTTATATACTCAGTCTTTTTCGAGCAGCCCCGTAGGTTTTTATAAGCGAGTAAATAGTAATATTAAATATCCTAGTGCCCATCCCGATAAAAATGTCGCTGATACATTAAAAAAGATGGAGAAATATCGTTTTGGTGTGGTTAAGGGATATATTAATATGGCTGACTTTGATAAAAATAGACACTTAATAAAGATATATGCAGATTCTGATGAAGAGAATTTGAAACAGTTATATGAAGAAAGGGTGGATCTCGCTTTTATTGATCAATATACCGCAGAATATTTAATTTATCATAAACTTCCTGCTAATTATAAGGAACACTTAGTCTTTATGCAGCCGCCGTTAGGATACAAAAAACTGTATGTAGGTATTTCACGAAAAATAGATGCTAATACTAAAATTGCCGCTGATTTTAACAAAGGGTTAAAAATAATTGAAAAAAGTGGATTACTAGAAGAAATTATTGACAGAGATGCGGAAATTGCGGATGATTATGAACACGTGGGTTAATAATATTATTTTAATTTAATGTTTGGGGTGAGTATGGCAAATCAGCTTGTTGCAGATCTTCTTATTGAAACTCTGGAAAAGATGGGTGTTCAACGTATTTATGGTGTCGTAGGTGATTCACTGAATGCAATGACTAACTCACTGAGCAAACGTAAAAAAATAGAATGGATTCATACAAGACATGAAGAAGCAGCGGCTTTTGCTGCTGGTGCTGAAGCACAAATTACAGGGCAATTGGCAGTTTGTGCCGGAAGCTGTGGTCCAGGAAATCTTCATCTAATAAATGGATTATATGACGCCCATCGAAGCGGGGCACCCGTATTAGCCATTGCTGCACAAATTCCTAGTACAGAAATTGGTAATAAGTATTTTCAAGAAACCGATCCTAAAGCGCTTTTTAAAGATTGCAGTTATTTCTGTGAAAATGTCTCTTATCCTGAAACTTTACCTACTTTACTACATACGGCTATTCAAACAGCATTAACCAAGAAGGGTGTTTCTGTTTTAGTTTTATCTGGTGATATCGCTCTCAAAGAAGTGGAAACGGCTATCCGTGCTATTTCTAATATTCCTCAACCAATAATTATCCCTAACCATGAAGAATTAAAAAAGGCCGCCGATATTTTAAATGGTTCTGAAAAAATTGCTTTATTTTGTGGTGCGGGAGTAAAAGGAGCGCACGATACCGTTATTCGTTTAGCAGACACACTAAAATCCCCCATAGTTCATACGTTGAGAGGAAAGGAATTCATTGAATATGATAATCCATTTGATGTAGGAATGACGGGACTTATCGGTTTTTCTTCTGGGTATTATACTATGGAAGATTGCGACACATTGCTTTTATTAGGCACTAATTTTCCTTATCGTGCTTTCTATCCTGAAAAGGCAAAAGTTATTCAAATTGACATTAATGGTGAAAATTTAGGTTTAAAAACAAGAATTGATTTAGGTTTAGTTGGTGATGTGAAAGCAAGTGTGGAAGCTTTACTACCATTGCTTAATAAAAAGAATGATATTACTTTCTTAGAAAAAGCCTTAAAACATTATAAAAATGCCCGAAAAGGCCTTGATGAATTGGCCGTAGGAGAGCCCGGTAAAAAACCAATTTATCCTCAATATTTTGCCAAAATATTAAGTGAAGTGGCCAGTGAAGATACTATTTTTACTTGTGATGTTGGCACACAAACAGCATGGGCAGCACGCTATTTAAAAATGAACGGTAAACGTCGGTTATTAGGTTCTTTTAATCATGGTTCTATGGCTAATGCGCTATCACAAGCTATTGGTGCTCAATGTGTCGATAAAAATCGCCAAGTTGTGGCTATGTGTGGAGATGGTGGTTTTGCCATGTTAATGGGCGAAATATTAACACTGGTCCAAGAACAAATACCTTTAAAGGCAATTGTTTTAAATAATAGTACGTTGGGATTTGTCCAATTGGAAATGATGGCAAGTGCTATGGTTCCTTACGGCGTAGATCTAAAAAACCCCAATTTTGCCAAACTTGGGGAAGCAGTTGGAATAAAGGGCATTCGTATTGAAGATCCCGCGGATCTGAAAAAAGGTTTGGAGGAAGCATTTAGTCATAATGGCCCTGTGATTGTGGATATAGTTTCTAATACCTACGAACTTATTATGCCTCCTTCAATAAAAGCAAGCCAGGCAAAAGATTTTGGTTTGTTTGCATTAAAGGCTGTTATGAGTTCACGCGGCGATATGTTAATGGATGTTATTAAAACCAATCTTTGGAAGTAGAAAAATTTAATCCAACCTCTAGCACTTTAAAAATAGTTTTGATATACTCGTTTTCGTTTTGGAGAGATGGCAGAGCGGTTGAATGCGGCGGTCTTGAAAACCGTTAAGGGTTTGCGCCCTTCCAGGGTTCGAATCCCTGTCTCTCCGCCATTTATGTACTCATCATAGTTGAGTGCAAACTCAACGATTGAAGAGTATCCCTTGCCTTACGACATTCACGTTTAAACAAAAGCGTCGAAGGCTTTTAATCCATAAGGAGCTTTAATCAATATGCGACACTATGAAGTAGTCTTTTTGGTTCATCCTGATCAATCCGAGCAAGTGCCCGGTATGGTTGAACGATATCAAGGTATGATTCAGAAAAATGGTGGAAAAATTCATCGTTCTGAAGATTGGGGAAGACGTCAATTAGCTTACTCAATTAACAAAATACACAAAGCACATTATTTATTAATGAACATCGAATGTTCTCATGAAACATTGACTGAGATCAAAGATGCATTTCGTTTCAATGACGCTGTTTTACGTTACTTGATTTTACAATGTGAAAAAGCAGTAACAGAACCTTCTATTATGATGAAAAAAGAAAAAGAAGGTCGCTCAGAGCATCATCACCATAACGATCATCATGGTGATAAACATGCTCATGCAAAAGAACAAGTAAAAGATAAGGAGTAATATAATGGCTGGTTATTCAAAACAACGAAAATTTTCACGTTCTTTTTCTGATGAACAAGTTTCTGTAGATACTGATTATAAAGATATAGCAGGATTAAAAAATCATTTAACTGAAACAGGGAAAATGGTTCCTAGCCGTATTACAGGTATTAGTGCTAAAACACAACGTCGCTTAAATAAAGCAATTAAGTATGCTCGTTATTTAGCGTTAATTCCTTACTGTGATAATCATCATAATTAATAGATGATTAGGAATATTTTAGTAAAGTGATGCAATAGATATGAACTCAATACGTCAAAATTTTTTACTTGGCTTAAATAAATTGGGTGAGTTTCTCATGCAAGGTCGTCGCGAGGCGGCTATTGCGGCTATGTTAACTGCTGCCATTCCCTTTTTGGGATGGTTGAGTTTAGCTATAGTTGCTTTTATTACTTTACGAAAAGGTGCAAAAAATGGGTTGTTTGTTGCAGCATGGAGTATAATTCCTGCCGTCCTAAGCTCTTATTGGATGAGCAATTCATTAGCGATGGTAATGGAGAGTTTTCTTGCATATTTTTTAATATGGGGGTTAGCACTCTTACTGCGAACAACCGCATCATGGCGTTATGTTTTGGAAGTTTCTTTTGGCCTATGTCTTATTGTTATCTTTTTCTTTTATTGGCTAATTCCTGATCTTAATCAGATTTATACTCAATATTTGTTAGATCTCTATCGAGACTCAGGCACAAGTCCTGAAAGTTACGCAGATGCACAAAAGTTTATTAAAGAAATTGTGTATTATCTATTAGGAGTCCAAACATCACTGTACATGTTGCATATTCTTTTCGCCTTAGTAGTAGGACGTGGTTTGCAAGCAGTGATGTTCAATCCTGGTGGCTTATCCCAAGATTTAGAGTCAATTCGTTTAGATTATAGTTTTCTTATTCTTGGACTAATTTTTTTAGTTTGTGGATTGACTATGTCTTATGATTGGGCCATCGATGCTTTACCCGTATTTGTTGTTTTATACTTCATTGCTGGTTTAAGTGTTGTTCATTATGCAATTAAACAAAGAATAAGTTTCAAAGGAGCAATCCTTCTATTTTATGTTTTAATTATTCTTTTATTTCCCATATCCACTATTCCTGTCATTCTTTTAGCATTAAGCGATACAATTTTTAATGTTCGCAAGTTTATAGAAAAATAGAATTTTAAAGTTTTTAAAGAGGTAAAGTTCATGAATGTTATTTTATTGGAAAAAGTACGTAATTTAGGCAATTTAGGTGACACTGTTGAAGTTAAACCTGGCTTTGCCCGTAATTATCTTCTTCCGGAAGGAAAAGCGGTTAGAGCTACTAAAGTAAATTTAGAACAGTTTGAAGTACGTCGTGCAGAATTGGAGAAAAAAGCGGCAGACTTGTTAACTGAAGCAGAACAACGCGCTGAAAAATTAAATGAGTTGGCTATTCAAATTGCTGTGCTAACCAGCGATGAAGGTAAACTCTATGGTTCTGTTGGTCCTCATGATATTGCTGCAGCAATTCACGACTCAGGAATGCCTGTGTTAAAACGTGAAATCAGCATGCCAGAGGGTCCTATACATTCTGTGGGCGAATACACTATTCCTGTATTAGTACACAGTGATGTAACCGCCAATGTAAAAGTTACGATTGTTTCAAGCAAGTAATTTTATTTTATCCGTTGCTATACATTTTTTAATATATTGAAGCAATCATTAAATTTAAGGGATGTGTGTAATGGATTGTTCCTTCGTAGGGGCGGGTCTTGTACCCGCCGTAACAACCGGCGAGAGTACAAGACCCGCTCCTAAACATGAAATCGTCTTTAGGGCTTTCTCCCATGAAAATTAAATATCTTGAAATTAAAAGGCTAAAACCCTGTGAAATCTCATCATCGAACAGAAAGTTCAACACCAAAAAACATTGAAACCTTGAGTCACGATGGTCGTGGTATTGCTCGTGTTGATGGAAAAACAATTTTTGTTGTAGGAGCCTTACCTGGCGAAACTGTAGAATCATCCACGTATAAACGTCATAAAAAATTTGATGAGGCAATGTGTGATAAGGTATTAGCACCATTAACAGATGAAATACTGGGCTCTTCAGAGCGTGCGAAACCTCAATGCCCACATTTTTATGGTATTCCCACAAATTTGGCGGATGAAAGTTCCAGGACAAAAAGTATCTGTGGCGGTTGTAGTCTCCAACATCTCAATATTCAAACACAACGTCATCATAAAGAAGCGGTTCTACTTGAACAGCTTAAGCATTTTGGTCACGTTGAACCACAAAAAATATCATCTCCTTTAACTGATAATGTTTCTTGGGGATATCGTCATCGTGCTCGATTAAGTGTGCGTTGGTCGGATAAAAAAAATACCTTATATGTAGGTTTTCGCGAACGCATGTATCCACGCCGCATTACAGACATGCAAACGTGTGAAATACTACTTCCGGCGGTAGGAAAAAAAATTGTAGAATTACGATTATTAATTGAATCTTTAGAGGCTAAACAACATATTCCACAAATTGAAGTTGCAGCAGGAAGTGAGGCTTGTGCCCTTATTATTCGACATCAAGTGCCCTTATGTGAACATGATAGGGAAAAACTAGTTGATTTTGGCCAAAAAAATAATTTTTGGATTTTACTTCAGGCAGGAAGCATTGATAAATTAGAATGGCTATTACCAATAGAGCCTGCTCCATTATTTTATCGCTTGCACGAAGAGAATTTAACATTCTTTTTCCAACCTGCCCATTTTACCCAAGTTAATCCAGGATTAAACCAAGAATTAGTAAAACAAGCTGTACAGCTATTAAATCCACAACCACACGAGACTATTTTAGATTTATTTTGTGGTTTAGGTAATTTTTCATTACCTTTAGCCAAACGGGCGAAACATGTTGTCGGGGTAGAAGGGAGTGAAATGATGGTAAAGCAAGCGCAGTTGAATGCTGATGCTAACTATCTTACCAATACAAATTTTTATGCGGCAGATCTCAGTAATGTTAGCTTTAGGGAAATGTCCTGGGCGCAACATACTTATGATAAAATTCTTTTGGATCCAGCACGAACAGGGGCTTTAGAAATTGTGCACTCCATTGAGCAATGGAATTCGAATACTATTGTGTATGTTTCCTGTAACCCAGCTACACTAGCTCGTGATGCTGATATATTAGTGAATCAAAAAGGTTATATTCTACAAGAAGCTGGTATTGCTGATATGTTTCCTCATACATCTCATGTAGAATCCATTGCATTATTTGTAAAAAGATAAAATTGTGAATAAAGATCTCAACACATCAGAAATTTTTCAAACTTTAGAAGAGAATGCGTTACATCAGCAACAGATAACGGTAGGTGAATTAATTGCGCGTTTAGGTTATCGTGTATATGGTATTGGTATTCTTATTTTTGCCTTACCCAGCATTGTGCCTTTAGGCGCAATTCCTGGTGTTGCAGCACTGTTTAGTTTGCCAATTCTATTATTAAGTATACAGTTAATTTTATCTAAAAAAGATCCCTGGCTTCCGCAATGGCTTAAAGACAAAAGTATCGAAACGTCTCATCTCAAAAAAATGTTTCATTATGCTATTCCTTATTTACAAAAAACTGAAAAACTGATTAAACCGCGTTATCCTTTTTTTAGTACAAAAATAATGGAAGTTTTTGTTGGGCTTTTAATTGCTTGGCTGAGTATATTGCTGATGTTGCCTATTCCTTTGAGTAATATGTTATTTGGCAGTTTAATCGCTTTATTAGCTCTTGGGCTTATTGAAAAAGACGGGTTAGTGTTATTAGCAGGATTAGTTCTTGGCGGCGTTACTGCTATTTTATACATTCAAGCTTTTAAGTTTTTAGTTAATTGGTTATTCTAAGAGCCTGTTTAAAATCTCTTATCTTGGCCATAAAACAATGATTTTTTGTCTCAAGCTAAAAGATTTTAAAAAAACAGGCTTTAAAGACGAAGAAATGTCACCAGAAAATGGCTTGCGTTAAAACTTAATAACTGGTAATTTTCTTTTATGGTTAAAGTAAAAGAAGACGCCCATTTCTTAGCTGATGGACTTATTGACCCTCATAGCTGGTTAGAACATTTATCAGAGAAACATTTATATCCTAATTTAGATAAAATTCAACACGCTTGCACGTTAGTTGAATTAACCGGCGAAGAACAAACGACACCCACAGGTGAGTCTTGCTTGCAAGCTGGGCTTGCTATCGCAGAAACATTACTCGACTTGGAAGTCGATCCCGATACGTTATCTGCCGCTATAATTTATAATAGTGTCCAATATGCAGATTTACCTTTAGAAGATGTTGAAGAACAACTCGGCAAAAATGTTGCACGATTAGTACTAGCCGTAAAACGCATGGAAGCAGTAGGGCGCATTCAAGAGTTGAAGGAATTAGGCACTGCACACCAGCAAGTGGACAATCTGCGAAAAATGCTTCTAGCAATGGTAGATGATGTCAGGGGTGTATTAATTAAACTTGCGGAACGTTTACACTTACTCAGGGCTTCTGCAATTTTGAGTGAGCCAGTACGACGTGAAATAGCGCGTGAAGTAATGGATATTTATGCCCCACTTGCCAATCGATTGGGCATTGGTAGCCTAAAATGGGAAATGGAGGATCGCGCTTTTCGTTATCTTCATCCCGAAGAATATAAAGCAATTGCAAAAGGACTGCGCGCCAAACGGGTAGAAAGAGACCTTTACGTTAAGCATATTGTAGAAGCGCTTGAGCATGAATTAAATAAAATAGGGCTTAAGCACTTTAAAGTCTACGGCCGCTCAAAGCATATCCATAGTATTTACCGAAAAATGGTTCAAAAGCATAAAACTTTAGACGAAATTTATGATGCAACGGCAGTGCGAGTGCTTGTGGACACAGAGGAAGATTGTTATCTCGTATTAAGTGCTGTGCATCAATTATGGACACCCATTTCAAGTGAATTTGATGATTATATTTCTAATCCAAAGCCTAATGGCTATCGCTCCTTACATACAGCTGTAGTGGGACCCGAAGGCAAGCATTTTGAAGTACAGATTAGAACCCATGAAATGCATGATTTAGCTGAACTTGGGGTTGCTGCACATTGGAAATATAAAGAAGGTAGTAGTGAAGTAGCAGACACTCATGAAAGAAAAATTGAATGGTTACGCGAAGTATTAGCATGGAATCGTGAAGTGGCTAAAGCAGAAGGTGTGCCAACTGAAATTCAAACAGAATTTCTAGAAGATCGTGTGTATGTTTTTACACCGATGGGAAAAATAATCGATTTACCGGTCGGTTCAACACCTTTAGATTTTGCTTACCATATTCACAGCGACGTGGGTCATGGTTGTCGGGGGGCAAAAGTTAACGGTTCTATTGTTAACTTGGTATACACCTTAAAAATGGGCGATCAAGTAGAAATTCTATCAGGAAAAAAACTGCACCCTAGCCGTGATTGGCTAAATATTCATTTAGGTTATCTAAAAACTTCCCGTGCTCGCGCGAAAGTGCTTCATTGGTTCAAAGAGCAAGATTTTGAACGTCACCAAGAAGAAGGTGAAGAACTATTAGAACGAGAATTTAAAAAATTATCTATTCGTTCGGTTGCTTTAGAAGATCTTGCCAAGCAATTTAAATTTAAGAAAAAGGAAGATTTTTTTGCGGCTTTAGGTCGAGGTGATCTGAAAATAGGTCATGTATTACAAAAAGTTGAACAAGCAGAAACGGCTTTAACTGAACATAAAATTACACCTGTCCTAAGCAAAATTACTTACCCAGATTCTTCTGATAGCGAATTATATATTGAAGGCGTAGGCAACTTATTGACGCGTTTAGCCAATTGCTGTAAACCCACCGTGCAAGATTCTATTGTTGGGTATGTTACTATTGGACGCGGTATTTCCATTCATCGTAAAAACTGTCCTAATATTTTAGCTTTAGAATTAGATAAAGATCATCGAGTAGTAGAAGTAAGTTGGGGAAAAAAGGTACAAACGCATTATTCCATTGGATTGGAAATACATGCCTATGATCGCCAAGGGCTGATTCGTGATATTACTCATTTAATGGGATTAGAAAAAGCAAATGTCTTGCAATTTACTACTACTGTAGATAAAGCGGAGCATACTGCCCATGTACAACTTATTGCAGAAATAGAAAACCTGGAAAAAGTCAGTCGATTAATAGAAAAAGTTCAACAACTACCAAATATCATTCAAGTTAAACGTTTGGAGAATAAGGACATCCATTTATGAGCGTTCCTCACATAAGCAAAAACTTATGGTTAGAACCTAGGACCATTCTTGCTTATGCCGTGAGTCTTCTTGCTTTAGCAGAGATGATAGATATTAGTATTGTTGCTGTAGCACTTCCTCAAATTATGGGCAGCATTGGTGCTAATATTGAACAAATTGCCGCGATTAATACTTCTTATATTATTGTTGTTGCCATATTTACTCCGATGACAGGCATAGGAATAAAAAAATATGGATTGAAAAATTTAGTTATCTTCGCAACGATAGTATTTGGCATTGCTTCAGTTTTAGCAGGTTTGGCAACAACGCTTGAACAAATGATATTTTTTCGAATTATCCAAGGAATAGGGGGAGCCTTTTTCACACCTATTACACAAACCTATATAGCAGAAAATTTCAATGAAGAAGAGAAACCGAAAATAATGGTTCTTTATAGTATTTGCGTTGTACTTGGACCCGTATTAGGTCCCACTTTGGGAGGCGTACTGACTGCACATTTAAGTTGGCGCTGGTGTTTTTTTGTGAATGTACCCCTGTGTGCCATTAGTCTTTTTCTCATTATTCTTTTCATGAAAAAACATAAAACAGAAAAAGTTAAAATTGATTATGCCAGTTTTGCTTTTATGGCATTAGGATTGGGCTTTTTAGAATATTTTATTGATCAAGGAAGCATTCAAAATTGGTTTGATTCCTTTGATATGGTGGTTATTTTTTCTCTCGCTTTACTCTTTATAACTTTTTTTATTTGGAGAGGTTTGTTAGGCAAAAGCGTCATCAATTTTAAGTTATTTGCTTATAAAAATTTTATGTTGACGACAGGTGTTACCTTTATGGTGACACTGTTGCTTGTGTCAGCCATTGCGTATTCCCCTACTATGTTGCAAACTGTCTATGGTTACCCTGTAGAAACTGCTGCCTATCTTACGGCTCCTTGTGGTTTATCCAGTATGTTAGTAGCGCCGATCTTATTAAAATTAATGAAGAAAATTGATGCTCGCGTCATCATGTTATTTGGATTATTACTGTTATCTGTTGCGTGTTTAATGTTGTCCCGATTTAGCACATCGCTAAATTTAACTACTTTAATCATTGTAACGGTCATGGAAGGTGTAGCGATTATGGCGTTATTTATTCCTCTCATGGAAATGGTTTTTTTTGATTTGCCTTCGCATTTACAAGAAGAGGGTTCCGGTTTTTTTAACTTAGTTCGTTGCTTAGCTAATTCAATTGCTACTTCTCTTGCGGCTTCGGTTATTGCTCGACAACAACAAGTTAGCTTTCATGATTTAACTGCTCATATTTCTCCTTATGTTAATTCATTTAGAATCTGGGAGCAGAACTTAGGTTTATTGCCGGACACCTTGAAAGTTGGTATTGCCCAAGGCCTTATTATTCAGCAAAGTTACCTGATTAGTTTCCTTGACTTATTTTACTTGTGTGGCATAGGATTGCTCCTGTTTATCTGGATAGTATTTTTTTTAAAGGCACCAAAAGCCATTGATGCCGTAGGTCATTTTGAATAAGAGAGTATAAGTGAAAAAAATTAGCCAACATAAGCATTTAATTATAGGAATAATTCTTATAATATTTTTACTTAGCGTGATTTTGCATTATCGTTGGCGTAATGAAGTGTATCCTAGTACAGAAGATGCTTATGTAAGTGCTCATTTAGTTAACATTGCTCCCAAGGTAAGTGGTTCTATTCAAAAAGTATATGTAAAGAATAATCAGTATGTGCATAAAGGTGATTTATTAATTTCCATTGATTCAACTGATTACGATCTTCAAGTATCCAAAACGAAGAAAGATTTTATTTTAGCCAAACAACAAGCACTGATAGCAGAAAAGCAAATTGCAGCAGCTAAAGCTAATATTGCCCGTGCACAAGCCAATTATGCATTCGCCCATGAAATGGCGGTGCGTTATACTAATTTATATGTTCAAAAATCCGGATCTAAGCAAGACATGCAAAATTATGTCAATGACAGTATTCAAGCTGAACAAATGAAAAAGCAAGCAGAGACGGAATTATCCCAAGCAACCATTCAGCATGAAGCAGCACTGACTCAAATGAGTATGGCTAAAATTGGCATCAACAATGCGAATAATGATTTAGGTTATACCAAAATATCAGCACCGGTGGATGGATACGTGTCCGATCTTAATTTACAAACAGGTGAAGTTGTAGGGCAAGGACAGAAACTTTTTGGATTAGTAGATTCTCAGTCATGGTGGATTGAGGCTAATTTTAAGGAAACGCAATTAGAACGTATGAAGCCAGGACAACCTGTTAAGGTTATTCTTGATATGTATGATCATCATTATAAAGGAGTTTTGCAAAGCATAAGTTTTGCAAGTGGTAATACTTTTTCATTACTCCCTCCTGAGAATGCTACGGGAAATTGGGTAAAAGTAACTCAACGTTTTACTGTTATGGTAAAAGTGGAAGATAGTAAAGATTTTCCTTTACGTGTTGGCGCGAGTTGTGAGGTAACGGTAGATACAAGCAATCATGCGTAAACTAGCTTCTTTTTTTCTGCCCATTTTATTTTTATCAAGTTGTAGTTTACTAGGACCAGACTATCATAAGCCCACCGTAGATAAACCTGTTACATGGGAGCCTCATGGCGAAGCCATTCATTATTCGCATGACAATGTGACCCAATTAGCATGGTGGAAAAATTTTCATGATCCTAAATTAAATCAATTAATGGATGAAGCATTAGCTAATAATACGGACCTTCAATCATCAGTTGGAAATTTGCTTCAAGCTCAAGCGGCTCTAAAAAGTGTGAAAATGGGGTGGGTGCCTTCTTTATATGCCGGTGGAGGAGGGGTTGCAGGTATTATTACTGATTCTTCGTTAACGCTGCCAAATCAAACTCTCAATCTACTTGATAATCCTCAAGGATATCATGGTTATGATGTGGGATTTCTCCCCCAATATACCATCAATGTTTTCGCTCAAATGAAGCAAACAGAAATTTCTAGCCTATCATTAGAAGCACAGCGTCAAGCGGCTAATGCTGTTCGAATAGGGGTTATTAGCCAAGTTGCTGCCAGTTATTTTTCATTATTAGGCCTTAAAGAACAGTTAGGATTACAAAAGAAAATATTGGCTGAGTCAGAACAATTACGTCAATATACTGAAACCCAATACAACCAGGGCAGTATTTCGAGCGTTAGCTTAGCAGATTTAGAGCAACATATTGCTACCATAAAATCTCAAGTACCTGTCACTGAAAATAATATTGTTGAAGTATCGAATGCTCTTAGAGTATTAACGAATCATAATCCTGGAAAAATAGACACCTATAAAACATTTGATAACATTGACCAGAGAGGAATTATTCCTGTTAATTTGCCCTCTGAAGTTTTAGAAAATCGCCCTGATGTAGCAATGGCAGAATATCAACTAAAAATTAATAATGCCAATATAGGCCTTGTTAAATCAGCTTTTTTCCCTACGATTAATTTAACGGGTGCTGCGCCTAGTCTGGTATCTTTTGATATAGAAACCTTATTTAAAGGAACAGTGTGGGCTACACAAATGGAAGCTGGGATGCCTTTATTAAACCTCAGTCTCTATGCAGATATTGATCGTGCGAAGGGAGGATATTATTCTGCCTATTATAATTATCTTGGAACCGTTAGACGAGCCTTTGAACAAGTTGATGACGGACTTTCACAACATGCTGCATTAGATAGAACTGCAAAAGAACAAACCATTGCGTTAAATAAAGCAAGATATTTATACAAAATGGCAGAAAGTCAGTATAATAACGGAGCAATTAGTTACGCTAACACGTTATTTAGTAAATTGAGTATAAATGAATCTTTATTGATCATTAATGGTACAAAAATGCAACAAATGAATAATATTGTGAATTTGTATCAAGTATTAGGTGGCGGTTATAATGCCGATAAACAATTAACGCGTGTAAAAAAATTAGGTGAAGAATATGATATTAAATAATGAAGAGTCTCCATTCATTAATAGCTATGAAGACAAAAACGTACATAGTTATTATGATGTAGATCAATTCAAAGTTTTATCTAAAGCACGAGAAACTATGTTTAATCAATTAAAATTATTATTTAATGAGGGTACAGTTTCTCCTGATATATTCAAAGGAACGGTAGTTGATGTGGGATGCGGTACAGGAAACGCTTTAGTCGAATTATCCAAAGAATTTCAGTTTAACCAAATGTATGGTATTGAGCCATCGGCTGAAATGCTAAAAATTGCAAAAAGTAAATTACCTAGCCTTACCGAAGTATGCGACTCAGGTTCCAATATAGATAAACATTTTTTCGAACCAACTGCTGATTTACTTAACTTACACTTTGTTTTTGCTTTTCTTGATTATAAAGATTTAGTCCAAAAAGCAACCAAGATAATAAAAAAAGATGGTTTACTATCTATTTGCACCAATACGGGTAACTCATTTAAATATTCACAAACATTAGCATTAAAATACCTCAATTCTTTCTCCAAATATGCGCTGAAGTTAGATTTAGAATCATTTCATACCAAATATGAACACTTTATGCCTCAAAGTACACAAGATGTTATCAATGTAGTAGAGAAAAATGACTGTCAAATATTAACCTGCGAAACCCTCAAACTCAAAGTAAAAGTATCAAAAGCACCTGAAGCTTGGAATTTTTTACATAATGCTGGGTGGTTTACAGCAGAATTACAAAGCAGTTCAGTAAGCAAATTTAAAGTATATTGCTTGTTTTATTTAATAAAAATTCTCAACATTTTAGAAAAAAAAGAACTAGCAGTAGAAGATGAATTAGAAATAGTTGTCTTAACAGCAAAAAAGAAAAGTTAGTATGATCAGTTTAATGTCGTTTAAAATAAATAATTTTCTTGAAGCCATAAAATATTAAGAATTGAGTAAACTATGCTAAGATGGTGGAAAAAAAAGAAAGCTGCCAATGATGATGCTGAAATACAAAGTCTTGAAGAGTTAACCTGGTATAATAATGAAGATGTCACAGACCTTACCACTGAACAAATTATTTTTTTTAAAAATAAACATATCCATGCTCTTCTAATATTAAAAGATGCTAATAAAAGCTTGATGGAAGCCTTAAAAAGGAAAAAACAAACGATGTTCTTTTCAAATTATGAATCTAAAGAGCCTTCTGCTTGGGAAATTCATAGAATTCATGAAAATAATTTTTGTAGCAGTACTTTATCAAAATCTTCCTCCCAGACATCCATAGAAATTGGTGTTGACAATCAACTGCTTTTTTATATAAGTATTTATTCAACCAATATACCGTATCATGATCATATAAGAGAACAATTATGCCCGTCTTTATCGTTTCCACACACAATTGAAGAATTTTTTGATAAAAAACAATTGATGATTTCAAACATTCATTTATCGAATGTTAATACTTTTTTAGATGCCATAAAGGATGTTTTAAACGGACAGCCACATTTAGCAGATTTAATTAGTAAAGAAACTACTCGTATTTTATTGGGATTTAATTTAACTGAGGTTGAGAAACATTATAAACTTTATCAATCTGACTTTAATTCTTCAGAAAACTCGTTAAATCCAATTAAATGAATATTGAAACCTTCTTAAAAAAATTCTTTTGTGGCCAATTCATATTGGAAAGAAAGGCTTTTCCTCAAAACTTACAGTGTACAGGAAAAGGAGTTTTTACCAACTTTTCAGAAAATATCATAAATTATGAAGAGTCTGGTTATTGCAATAGCCCAAACCGTCAACATAGCTTTCACCAGAAAAGAGTTTTTAGAATAGAAAACGACGGTTTTTATATAGATACTTTAGAAAACACGGTATTACATCATTTTAAATTAGATAATATTCAAGCATTTTTTCCTATAAAATTAAAACATACTCATTTTTGTAAAGATGATATTTACCAAGTAGAAATAAATCTCATGAATTTCGAACGATTTACGATGTTATATACGGTTAAAGGTCCTAAAAAAAATTATCACACTAACACTGTTTTTAATAGATTGATTTACACCTAATAAATAGAGACATCCAAATTTCCTAAATTAAGATATAAATTTATTTTCTGGGTGTCTAAATCGAAAAAAATTACTTGTGAAAATTTTTTTTGATCAAAAAAACAAGAAATTATTTATTTTTTTATTCATGAAATTCAATTTTTCTAGCAATTCACTGCACAAAGCCAGTTTTAAGGCGAGCAGGTTTCATACTCAAGAAGAATAGTAGAATATAATGGTAAAAAGATAAGTAATTTTTAAGAAGGTGTTAGATAAAGTAGTCGAGCGAGAGTCTGTCCTTTTAGCCATGTTTGTTCAATTTTAGTAGCCCATTCTCGTATTTTGGTTAGTGGTCCTATAATAGATGGTCCACGTTTTCTGCCGGTGGTAGCGTTTTTCATCCAATGAGAGGGATTAAGCCCCATTTCTTTGACTAAAGAAGGAACATCAGGTGAAATATAACCTGCTTTATCGTCTCTTATCTGTCGCCCTGTCCAATCGACTAGTGCGATATATTCTTCTTGAGAAAAGGGAAGATACGGTTGATTAGCCTTTTTCTCTGCTG
>CABHON010000004.1 GCA_902168255.1 uncultured Legionella sp. | reverse complement strand
TCAACAAAGTGCCCGCACAGTTTGTCTTCCATCTTGTTAATCAGCGTCCTCATCTCAGAGGAAGCGCCATTCTACACTTTCTATTTTTTATGTCAACACCTTTTTGTAAATTATTTTGAAATATTTTCAGAAAAAAATTGATGAACCAGAAAAATCAATGAGTTACTCTCACTTTAGCAATTTTTCTTTTTCCAACTTGATAAACATTTTCAGTTTTTGAAGTAATTTGAAGATGTGTATCACTGATTTTTTCACCCTCAACACGAACACCTCCTTGTTGTACCATGCGAATAGCTTCAGCAGTACTGTTTACTAAACCTACTTGTTTGAGCAAATGAACAAGAGAAATAGTATTCTGATCATCAGATAACTCAATAGTATGTTCAGGGATCTCATCGGGTAATTGTCCCTTACTAAAGCGATTGATAAAATTTTGTACCGCATTCTCTCCTGCAGTAGCATCATGAAAGCGGGTTACAATTTCTTTTGCAAATTCTAATTTAACATCACGCGGGTTTTTTCCTTCAACAACTTCTTTTTTCCATTGATCAATTTCTGAAATAGTTTTAAAACTTAAACAATCTATATACGTCCACATTAACGTATCAGACACTGACATGATTTTTCCAAACATATCATCAGGTGCTTCATTGATAGCGATATAGTTGCCTAATGACTTAGACATTTTTTTCACGCCATCTAAACCTTCTATAAGAGGGGTCATAATAACAACTTGAGGTTCTAAGTTATTATGTTTTTGTAATTCTCGTCCCATTAGTAAGTTAAATTTCTGATCGGTTCCCCCCAATTCTATATCGGCTTTCATGGCTACCGAATCGTATCCTTGCATTAATGGATAAAGAAACTCATGAATCGCTATTGGTTGTCCTGAAGTATAGCGTTTATGAAAATCATCGCGTTCTAACATTCGAGCAACGGTATATTGTGAAGCCAGTTTTATCATATCCGCTGCACTTTTTTCACCTAACCACATAGAATTAAATTGAATAGTGGTTTTTTCAGGGTCTAAAATTTTAAAGACTTGTGATTGATATGTTTTGGTGTTTTCTAATATTTCTTCTTTGGTTAAAGGTGGACGAGTGGCATTTTTACCGGAAGGATCACCAATCATGGCAGTAAAATCCCCAATTAAAAATACGACTTCATGGCCTAAATCTTGAAACTGTTTCATTTTATTTAATAAAACAGTATGTCCTAAATGGAGATCCGGAGCAGTAGGATCAAATCCAGCTTTAATTTTTAATGGAGTACCTTTTTTTAGCTTATTAACTAGTTCATCTTCGATTAAAATCTCCGATGTACCTCGCTTAATTGTTTGCATGATGGCTAAAATTTCATCAGCATTTTTCTTCATAATATTGACCTCATAGGGATGATTAGGGTATTGTATCACATTTTTTTTAACACATATTTGGCACGCGCAATAGTAACAAATGACTAACGGTTATACCAGTATACCCTCACAGCAATGGAGTTTTCAGAAGGATTTTCTGCGCCTGCTGGGAATTATTACAACACTGCTTGTTTGGTGGCTATTTGCTCAACCTGCGTTTACCGCACCAGCTTCACATCAAGTCTATGTGACAGTACAACCAGGTGACACGCTTTATTCTCTTTTCAGAAAGCAACATATTTCACCTAAAACATTGGCTGCTATTCTCCGTTTACCAGCGGCTGCCCAACCATTAAAAAAGCTACACCTTCATCAAAACATTCGTTTTTCTTTAGATGCAAAAAATAATTTGGAATCTCTGGCGCTTTCCTTAGGTCCATCCAAAACATTATTGGTTTATCGGGCTGGTTCACGTTATATCGCAAGAATTGAAAAGGGTTCTTTCCATGTACCTGCATCCTCTAAAAAACCTATATCAGTGGCAACAACAAAGCCAACACTAAAATCTAAAGCACTTCCAAACACACAACCTTCTAAGAAGTTAGTAGAAAAACCAAAAACCATAAAACCAGTTGCTAAACCAGCTATCATCAAAGAAACCAAAAAGCCATTACCTTCTATTAAAAAGGTAGAACTTAAGACTAAAGTAAAAGTTCCATCGAAAAAAACAACAGTAACAGCAGTTAAAAAGCCTGTATTTCCTCCCTTACATTATGCAGGCATGATTATTCATAGCTCTTTTTATAATGATGCTAAAAAGCATGGTATTCCTGATAACGTGATTGCTCACATTATGCACATTCTTGCCTTGCAAGTTGATTTTAAAAAGACACATGTTGGTGACAAGCTTCTTGTAGCTTATGATAATGATGACGATGTCATTGCTGTCCAATTTTTTCAAGGCCATCGAACTTATACAGCGATTCAATACGTCAATGCGCAAGGGGACATCGAATATTTTTCTCCTGAAGGTGACAGTCTGAAAAAGGCTTTTACCCGTTTCCCCGTTAAATACACTCACATCAATTCATTATTTAACATGCATCGCATGCATCCAGTAACCCACGTGATTCGCCCTCATACTGGCGTGGATCTTGCCGGTGCGCTTGGTACACCGGTTTATAGTATTGGTGATGGCCAGGTCTCTTTTATTGGATGGGAAGGTGCCTATGGTAATATCGTCAAAATTCAGCACAATGATAAATATTCAAGCATGTATGCCCATTTACTCCGTTTTGCGCCTAATTTAAGTAAAGGAAACCGTATAAAACGTGGCCAACTAATTGGTTATTTAGGCCAAACAGGCAACGCGACAGGTCCACATGTTCACTTTGAAGTAAGAGTATATAATGTGCCAGTTGATCCCTTAACAGTTAAACTTCCTCAAGCTTCTTCTGTCTCCCCTTCTCTGATGAAAATTTATCGTGAAAGAACAAAAAATCTGCTGGACGCTTTAGCTTACTATCAAAAAACCCAGCTAAGATCATGATAAAAAAACTGGGAGAATGTCGAAATGATTTTCTTTCCTCTCTGTACGGCAAGCTATCTGAACATAAGACGTGTGAAAAATTAATAAAGAAGCACTTACCAGAAAAGCTGGGACTCCATTGTAAAGTAACAGATATTCGCAACAACAGCATTTTTATTACCGTTGCTAATACAAGCATGCTTTCTTTATTGCGATACGAAAAACCTAACTTACTTATGAAGTTAAGAACTGAAGAAAAAATGTACGCGCTACGTGCTATAGAACTTAAATTAGATGCACCACATTTTCGTCCTTCAACACCTTTAACTTCTAATAAATCACTCATTTATTCTGAAAAAAGCTGTGATAGTATTCGTACAACAGCTACTAATTGCACCTATTCTCCTTTAAAAAGCGCATTAGAACGTTTAGAAAAAACCTTGAAGGACAGGGTGAAAATTTAAAGGGAAGCATTGGCAACCCTTGAATTTATTAGGCAGTTTTGCTAGTTTAATCTTTCATCAAAAGAAACTCTACGCATCTATGAATGGGAAGAAGAGATCAAAAAATTCATAAATTCATAAAGTCTTAAGTTTTATTTGTTATAGTCAAAACTATATAAAGTATTTGTAGTGAGAACAATAAATGTTACCAACTTACTCAAAGATAAAACAGATTATTCAAGAAAATAGTGCAAGTACGAGTAGTAAGGATGAATTATTTGAGCTTGCGGCACTCTATCTTAAAAAGCATGGGGACAAGCTTACAAGAAAAAAATATCGTTATAATAATTTTTTAGATAGTACCGTTAAAGAGGTTACCAATAGTAAAGTTATTTCGCAAAATGGTGAAGAAGTATTCGATTTACCTCGTAATGTTTCAGCTCCTTTTGAAAACTCATTTGAAAACTATAATGGTAAAATTTATATGATCCTCCGCGGTAATCTATACTATTCAGATGATGGTATAGATACAGATAGAGGTGTACGTAAAGTTAAACTTTTGATGGACAAGGATGGCAATATATATATTGAAAAAATTGTTGAGCGAGACATAGAGGCCACTGAAAAAAATCTTTCTGCTGATCTTCGAGAAGCAATTCTCTTAAGTTTAGAAAACACGCCTAACTTTGACCCAGCAAATCCCCCTAAAATCAATTTGATTGATAGTAGTCGTGGTAATACTAGAAAAATAAGAATATTAGATAATTTTAAAGGTATCGATTTAGAAACACTTTTAACAAAAAATAAGCTTTCTTTAGAGCAACGAATTGATATAGCTTTACAATGTTTTGATTTAGTTATGCAGCTCCATCAAAAACATTATGCTCATCTTGATATAAAATTATTAAATTTTGTAGCTGTATATAATAACGAAACACAAAAATATGTCATTTCTTTTATTGATTTTGGCGCAGCTAAAGTTATTATAAATGCAGATGATGAAATAAATGAACAGGATTCTGCTTCAATAGAAAAAAGTTCCTCGCTTTCTTCAGAAGAATCTCTCGCTTCTGTTCATCAAAAAATGCCACATTTAAGTAACGAATCAGTATCAACCAACTCATTAACAAATTCATCCAGCCCATCAGAACACAATGCACATAAACCTCAACAATATCGACCTCTTTTAGATTTAAAAGACCTCTTAATAGTATATAAAAAAATATTGGATGATAAAAAATCTAATCAAATGGTTTCAGACTTTCTAACAATAATAAATAAAATTTTATGCTCAACTTCCTTATATGTTATTGGGATTACCAAAGGTAAAGAAAGTTATAACGCTATTAAGAAAGAAATAGATGAGGAAATAAGTAAATTACAAAGAAGTATTCACTATTCCTTCCCTCAAAACTCTTCTGCATTTTTTGGAAAACCTTTAGAGGCATTAAAAACAGTAAAATCAGACGAGATAGAATATACCCCACTTCCCATTATCAGCGATGATATTGTTCTTGGTAAAGCAAAGGCTGCCTTGAAAGAGGTTTATTCTCTTTATGCTAATAGTATTCAAAATCCTCAACTTGATGACTCTCCAACTCAACAACGACATAAAGGGGGAAAAATAGGAATAAACAAAGCAGAAAAATTATTAGAAAAAGCCAGTAATGCTAAAAATATAGATGAATTCAAAAAAATACTTCATGACCGGTTTAATTCCTATTTTTATGCACCTTTTGGTATAGCTGCTGCGAATGGAAATCGACCTAATTCATTAATTCGATATGTTTTAGCGAATGAAACTTTAGTTAAAATTTTAAACTTAAAAGAAGCAAATTTACCTTTATCCAACAAACATAAGTTAGGTCATAACAACTATGAATTCTGGACAAACCCCTACAGTCATCATAGCGTGCAAGAAGATGCTCGAAAACTAAAAGCCTTCATGGCAGCCCCTAAACGATCTATTTAACCTGGGTTGCACATAAGAAAATATTTAGACACCGGATGCCAACCATGCCACCCATTCATCCTCGCTATTTAAGCAACGAGAAAGATAAAAACCTTCACCTCCTAATGTCATCCACTGTTCTTTTAATCGCATTCCAATTTCTTCTAATGTTTCAAGACAATCAATGGTGAAAGCTGGGCAGGCGATAAATAAGCTTTTTATCCCTTTTTCTCTTAAGGTAACAAGATATTCATCGGTATAAGGTTGAATCCACGGTGTTTTTCCTAACCGAGATTGAAATGATGTCCCATATTTTTCAGGTGATAAGTTTAGCGCTTCCGCTAATTTCTGGGATGTAATGTAACATTGCTCACTGTAGGTAGGATTTATTTGTATATTTTGTCGTTCGGGTAAACCATGGTAACTGAATAAAATAAAATCCGGAAAAATATTTTGTAATTCTCTTTCAATAATATGAGCATAGGCATTAATAAAGCCCTCGTCATCATAAAAAGGTGGGAGAATAGATAACGGTGGAATTTGTTTTTGGATTTTCAGGGTTTCTAAACATTTCTCGATGACACTCCCTGAAGATGCTGACGCGTATTGCGGAAATAAAGGTAACAATTTTATTTGCGAACAATGTCTCAGTTTTTCTAATCCTGCAATAATGTCAGGTTGCCCATAGCGCATGCCCAATTCTACACAGTAATTCTCTCCTAACTTTTCTGATAATTTTTCCTTTAACTCTTGGGAAAATACGAGTAAGGGTGAACCTTTGGATGTCCAAATAGATTGATAGGCACGCGCAGAAAAAACAGCACGGGTAGGAATAATCAATAAATTTACTAATGGCCATCGAATCCACAAGGGCAGATCCACCACCCGTGGATCCATCAAAAATTGCCGTAGGTATTTAGCAACCGATTTACGATCAGCGTTCTCAGGTGTGCCTGTATTTAGTAATAAAACGCCAATCATGAGGTCTACACAGCTACTGGGGCTTTAATGCCTGGGTGCGATTGATAAGAAACAATTTCAAAATCGTCGAGAGTATACTCTGACAACGATTGAGGTGTTCTTTTAATATTGAATGTTGGAAGTGGAAATGGTTCTCTTTCTAATTGTAAATTCACCTGCTCAAGATGATTGAGGTAAATATGGCAATCTCCCCCTGTCCAAATAAAATCGCCTACCTCCAAATTACAACGGGAGGCAACTATATGCGTTAATAAAGCATAGGAGGCAATATTAAACGGAACGCCAAGGAACATATCGGCAGAACGTTGGTAAAGTTGGCAAGACAAACGATTATTGGCCACATAAAATTGAAAAAGTGCATGACAAGGCGCCAACGCCATTTTTTCTAATTCCGCCACATTCCATGCACTTACCAGTAATCGGCGAGAATCAGGGTTGGTTTTAATTTCCTGAATGACATTAGCTAATTGATCAATATGTCGACCATCGGGGCAAGGCCAGGAGCGCCATTGTTTACCATACACAGGTCCTAAATCACCATTTGCATCAGCCCATTCATCCCAAATAGTGACATTATGATCATGTAAAAATTGAATATTCGTATCGCCGCGTAAAAACCATAATAACTCGATAATAATACTTCGTGTATGCACTTTTTTGGTGGTAACTAATGGAAATCCTTTTTGTAAATCAAAACGCATTTGATGGCCAAATGAACTAATTGTTCCTGTACCTGTCCGATCATTTTTCTTAGTTCCCTGCTCTAAAATTTGTTTTAAACAATCAAGATATATGCGCATGCTGACGTCCTCGATAAGCGAATATTAATAACAGTAGACCACCTAAAATCATAGGTACTGAAAGAAGTTGCCCCATTGTTAGCCAGTCATTCCATAAATAGCCTAATCCAACATCAGGCTCTCTAAAAAACTCTAATATAAATCTAAAAATACCATATCCCATCAAAAAAACACCAGATGCCGCACGCATAGGACGAGGTTTAGAGGTGAAAACCCAAACAATGATAAATAAAACAATACCTTCAAAAAAGCCTTCATATAATTGAGAAGGATGACGCGGCTGCATATCTACAAAGGGGAAAATCATTCCCCAATTCGGGATATCAGTAGGCCTTCCCCATAATTCACCATTAATAAAGTTTCCTATTCTTCCAAAAGCAAGCCCAATAGGAACTAAAGGAGCCATAAAATCAGTTAATTCCCAAAATGGCTTCTTAGTTTTTCTGCCAAAACACCATAAAGCAAGGAACACACCTAAAAAACCTCCATGGAAAGACATGCCACCCTGCCAAATTTTAAAAATTTCTAGTGGATGATTTAACCAAGTGCTAAAATCATAAAACAGCATATAACCTATGCGCCCACCTAATATAACGCCAACCGCACAATAGAAAATGAGATCGGATATTTGCTCAGCACTCCAATTCAAATGGTATTTTTTTGTACGATAATTGGCTAAAAGCCAGGCAAAAAAGAACCCTAACAGATACATTACTGCATACCAATGTACTTTTAATACACCAATAGAAACTAAAACAGGATCAATATTGGGATAAATTAAAATCACGGTTAGGCGCGCCTCTTGAAGTAAATCGAGACTCACTCTACTCTAACATTACGCAAAAATCAAATGGGCAAAGGTTGCTTGTTTGGTTTATATACGGTAAAATCTTTGCCACTTTTATTTTTGTACTAGATTAATTTAGGTTTTTTATGAAAAAAGATATTCACCCAGCCTATGAGGCTATCAAAGTAACTTGCAGCTGTGGTTACACCTTTGAAACACGTTCTACTTTATGCCACGATTTACTTATCGAAACTTGTTCTCAGTGTCATTCTGCTTATACAGGCAAGCAAAGTAAGTCTACAACTACTGCTGGTCCTATTGATAAGTTCAGAACACGTTATGGCATGAAAAAAGACGAAGGTAAAAAGGCCGGTTAATCTGTGGGGCGAGTATTAAGACTCGCCTTAAATAAGACAACCAAATTCCTCTTTATGTACAATAACGCCTTATATTGAGGTAATCATGCAAAAACAACACCCAAATCGTTTTGTTTCATTAGTTGAAGAATGTAAAAAACATATTAAAGAAACGAATGTTGATGCGGTAAGATATCGCCAGTTGGAAGGTGAAAGTTTATACCTAATCGACGTGCGGGAAGATAGTGAATGGGAAAATGGACATTTACCCGGTGCTATTCACCTAGGGAAAGGCGTTATTGAACGTGATATTGAAAGGGTCATTCCTGATACGGGTGCTGAATTGCTGTTGTATTGCGGCGGTGGATATCGCTCTGCCCTAGCCGCTTACAATTTAAAAAAAATGGGCTATACCAATGCTGTTTCAGTTGATGGTGGATTTAAAGCTTGGCTTGATAAAGGTTTTCCGTTAGAACAAGGCTAGATTAAATCATGTATCTCCAATCCCTCGCTCGATTCTTCCAACTTTCTCAATTTGATACTACCTGGCGTAAAGAATGTTTAGCTGGTTTAACAACATTCTTAACCATGTCATATATCATTTTTGTCAATGCACATATCTTAAATTTAGCTGGCATGAATTTTGGTGCTGTATTCGTCGCCACTTGTTTGGTTACCGCTTTAGGAAGTTTTTTAGTTGGTTTACTTGCTAATTACCCAATTGCCGTTGCACCAGGTATGGCATTAAACGTATATTTTTCATATGTCATCGTTCAAGGAATGGGATATTCGTGGGAAGCGGCATTGGGAATGACTTTAATAGCGGGCATTCTTTTCTTATTGGTGAGCTTTACCAAAACATTACGTTATTTTCTCGACGTTATTCCCAGTGGATTACACTATGGGCTTTCGTCAGGAATTGGTATTTTTATTATCCTTATTGGGTTAAAAAATGCGAACCTTATTGATATTAACCAACATATTTCTGTTTTAACTGATCATATTTTCTCCCTTGAATCCCTTCTTTTACTCATCGGTTTAGTACTCTTATTAGTATTAGAATATTTAGAATGGATTGGCTCCATTCTCATCAGTATTTTACTTATAACTGGCGCGAGTTTATATTTTAATTTAACGCAATTTCATGGTTTTTTTGCTTTACCACCTGCTTTAGATGCAACGTGGATGAAATTGGATCTCCATCATATTATTTCCTTCGACAAATTATCGATTATTTTTGTTTTCTTTTTAATTACCTTATTTGATGCTACCGGGACTTTTATGGGGCTACTTAAAGATCCCTCACATAAAAAACTTCCTAAAGCCTTATTTGCCGATAGTTTTGCCACTACAATAGGTGCTGTTTTAGGCACTTCAAGCACCAGTCCTTTTATTGAAAGCGCAACCGGTATTCGCGCTGGTGGAAGAACTGGCGTAACCAGTATCGTAACTGCCTGTTTATTTTTGTTGGCACTGTTTATTTTTCCTTTGGCACAAACTATCCCTAGCTTTGCAACAGCTCCTGCATTATTGTATGTTGGTTTTCTAATGGCCAGTCATTTAAGAAAAATTAATTATAAAGATTTTTCAGAAATGCTCCCTAGCCTCCTCACGGCCCTTATCATTCCTTTACGCTTTTCTATTGCTGATGGTATCGCCGTTGGGGTTATCAGTTATTGTGTTATAAAATTGTTGGCAGGAAAATGGAAAGAACTCAATAAAGGGTTAATACTATTAGCATTGATCTTTATTCTTTTTCTTGTCGTACAATGTTGTATTAATACGTATGAATAATTCTCAGCATGAAGAAAAACAATGGGAAGCCGCAAAAAAACGTTGTGAAGACATTATAGCCATTCGACCTGATTATGCAGAAGCGTATAATAACCTTGCCATCCTTTATGATAAAAAAAATAACTACGATAAGGCTTTAAAGAATTATGCCAAAGCGGTAAATTTACAACCAAATTATGTTACCGCACATCAAAATTTAGGCTTATTTTTTCTTAAACACAGCCAACTTGACGAAGCCGTTATTCAATTTAAAAATGTACTTGAATTAAACCCTACCGCTGTAACTGCGCATTATTATTTAGCAAACTGCTATCTTGGCAAAAATGAATTAGCGTTAGCCAAAACCCATTACTTGGAAGTATTGAACTTCTCTCCTGAACACAGTGATACGTTAAATAATTTAGGTGTTGTTGCCCTCAAAAATGACGATCCACAACTTGCCATCGATTATTTTACGAAAGCCCTTGCCTTTGATATCGCTCATGAAGATGCACAAAATAATCTTGCAGCGACCTTTATGCAATATGATCGGTATGAAAACGCCGCGAGACATTACCAAGAGTTATTACAACGCCATCCCGATAATATTGAATATCATTATAATATTGGTGTAGCCTACATGAACTTAGGTCATTTGGAAAAAGCCATTGAGCACTTTAAGAAAGTTCTCACGTTTAACCCTCAGCATGTTGCCTCACTAAATAATTTAGCTACTGTGTATTGGCGGCAGGATAACAAGGAAGAAGCAAAAGCATTATTATCCCTAGCACTTGATTTTGAACCTGGTAATAAAAATAGTCACTATCTATTATCTGCTGCAACCCATCAAGAAAACTATGTGCAAGCCCCTATTGAATATGTCAAAAATTTATTTGATAATTACGCTGTCCAATATGACACTCATTTATGCCAAGAATTAAAATATACCTTACCCCAAAAAATTGGTGAGGTTTTAAGTGATATGCCTTCCTTAAACAAAGAATCTAAAATTCATAAAACAGTCTTGGATTTAGGTTGTGGCACCGGATTATTAGGTTCTTTCCTTCAGCCCTATTATAAACAAATTTGGGGAGTTGATTTATCAAAAAAAATGTTAGATAACGCCGAAAAAACAGGATTTTATGATCAACTTTTTTGTGATGAAATTCAGCAATTTTTAAACTCAACTTCTGACAAGTTTGATGCCATTACCGCAGCAGAGGTGCTTGAATATTTTGGCGATCTCACTACTCTTTTTTCCTCAGTTGCAACTCATCTTAAACCTAAAGGATTATTTATTTTTTCAATTGAAGCAACCGACAAAAAGGACTTCACTTTGCAAGAAACCGCCCGTTTTGCTCATAATCCTTTGTATATTAAAAAATTAGCCGTACAGAATTATTTTACTATTGTAAAAGAAATTCCCTTATCTGCCCGTCTTCAAAATAATCAACCGTTATCATCTTATTTATTTTTGCTTGAACTAAACTAAAGTAGGGAAAATATAGTGGTTTAAAATTTAATTGACTATTGATTTCTAAAAACGGCCATCTCTGGCCTCGCGCTACCTCGATCCGAGTTCGCGATGTTCTTTCAATCAATAGTCAATTAAATTTTAACTTACTATACATTTTTTTTGAACAGTCGTTTTTTCGTATCTATACTTTCAGCATGAAAAATTTTTATGATCGAAAAGATGCGGGAAGGCAATTAGCTAAAGCACTTTCTTCCTACTACGCTAAAAAGGATGTATTAGTACTTGGCTTACCGAGAGGAGGGGTACCTGTTGCCTATGAAATTGCCCACACGTTACATCTCCCCTTAAATGTCCTTTTGGTACGAAAATTAGGGGCTCCCCATCAGGAAGAGTTAGCCTTGGGTGCTATTGGCGAAAAGGATGTTCTCTTTTTAAATGAAGCCCTCATTAAGCACTCAAAGATAACCCTTGCAGAAATACAACCTATTATCGCAAAAGAAAAAAAGGAATTAAAACGTCGCGTTGCCTCTTATCGAAACAACCAACCTTTACCTGGAATAAAAAATAAAACGGTTATTTTGGTGGATGATGGAATTGCAACGGGTGCGACCTGTAAAGCAGCCATCCAAGTACTTCACTTATTTAAACCGCATGCCATTTTATTAGCCGTTCCTGTTGCAAGTAGAGAATCCTATGAGGAACTTTTACCCTTAGTGGATAAAATCATTTGTTTAACGCAGCCAGAACCATTTTATGGCGTGGGCGTATGGTATGAACATTTTGATCAAACAACTGACCAAGAAGTACAAGATTTGTTACGATCTTCTGTGATAAAATAATTTTTTTATTTTTATTAATCTATTATGACCACTGATACACAAAACCATACCCCTATGATGCAACAATACCTGAGAATTAAATCAGAATACCCCAATATGTTGCTTTTTTACCGAATGGGTGATTTTTATGAAATGTTCTTTGATGATGCACGGCGAGGCGCGTCATTGCTGGATATTACGCTCACGTATCGAGGTCAATCTGCAGGAACTCCCATCCCTATGGCGGGTGTTCCTTATCATGCAGCTGATTCTTATTTAGCTAAACTTATTCGATTAGGTGAATCTGTAGCTATTTGTGAACAAATCGGGGATCCAACGACAAGCAAAGGTCCTATGGAACGGCAGGTGACACGCATTATTACCCCGGGGACGGTAACAGATGAGCATTTGCTGCAAGAACGAAAAGAAAACCTCTTGATGGCTATTCATCACAGTAAAAATCACTTTGGCCTAGCTTATATTGATTTAAGCCGCGGTTGCTTTCATCTTTCTCACTGCGCGACAAGAGAAGCATTGGACGCGGAGCTGGAAAGGCTTAAACCTGCGGAAATATTACTCAGTGAAGCCTTACAAACACATCCTTTTCATCCCCATTTAAAAATCAAGATACGCCCTCTTTTTGAGTTTGAACTATCCACGGCTCAAACATTGCTATCTCAACAGCTGAAGGTGCAACATTTATCTGGTTTTGGCTGTGATGAATTTCCTATTGCAATTAGTGCCGCTGGTTGTCTCATGCATTATCTTCGAGAAACACAACGTACCTTCTTACCTCACATTCATGATTTACGCGTAGAGCTTCCCGAAGAAAGTGTGATGTTAGATCAAGCGACTCAACGTAATTTAGAAATCAGTCGTAATTTATCTGGCAACACTGAAAATACCTTATTACATTTGATGGATAAAACTGCCACAGCCATGGGAAGCCGTTTGCTGCAACGATGGTTTGGACGCCCATTACGGGATCACGTTATCTTAAAAAATCGTCAACAAGCGATTGCTGAATTAATATCCACCCATTTGTTTGAATCCATTCATACCATTTTACGTACCATGGGCGACATGGAACGCATTTTAGCCCGTATTGCGTTAAAATCAGCACAACCACGTGATCTGGTAGTATTACGTCAAACCTTGGGTCAACTCCCTTCCCTTCAAGCAGTTTTAAAGCAAACAAGTGAAGCATCCATTCAACAATGTGCAAAAACTATTCAAGAATTTCCGGAAATTCATACCCAATTAATGCAGGCCATTGCAGAATCACCTGCCTCCCTTATTCGAGAAGGTGGCGTCATCGCAGAAGGTTATGATGAAACGCTGGATGAATTACGCACATTAAGCGAACATGGCGCGGATTATTTAGTGCGGCTTGAACAAAATGAAAAATCACGTACTGGTTTATCTGGATTAAAAGTGGGTTACAATCGCGTTAGCGGCTACTTTATTGAAATCCCTAAAGCACAAGCGCAGCATGCGCCTCAAGAATATATTCGCCGCCAAACCCTTAAAAATACCGAACGTTATATCACTCCAGAGCTCAAATTATTTGAAGACAAAATCCTTAGCGCTCGTTCTCAAGTCTTAACACGGGAAAAAATGCTCTATGAACAACTACTAGAGAATTTGTTACCAGAACTGCCTCAATTACAACGATGTGCAGCAGCACTCTCAGAATTAGACGTTTATGCTAATCTTGCCGAACGAGCACTGTATCTTAATTTTGTATGTCCTGTTCTTACTGAATCAGCAGGTATTCGAATTACTGGAGGAAGACATCCTGTTATTGAACATAGTCTCAAAACAACCTTCATTCCCAATGATGTGTATTTAAATGAAGAACATCGCTTGTTAATGATTACTGGTCCTAACATGGGAGGAAAATCCACCTACATGCGTCAAACCGCCTTAATCGTTTTACTGGCTCATATTGGTAGTTTTGTACCAGCCCAATCTGCTGAAATTGGCCCTATAGATCGTATCTTTACTCGTATTGGTGCCGCCGATGATCTGGCTTCTGGTCGTTCTACCTTCATGGTTGAAATGACAGAGACTGCGAATATTTTACGCTTTGCCACTAAAAATAGCCTGGTACTTATTGACGAAATTGGCCGAGGTACAAGCACATTTGATGGTTTATCTTTGGCATGGGCTTGTGCAGAAAACCTGGCAACCACCTTACACTCTTTTTGTTTCTTTGCTACCCATTATTTTGAGTTAACGCGTTTAGCCGATCATATTCCTTCTATTCAAAACATTCACCTTAAAGCTTTGTTTCAAGAAGACAAGATTATCTTTTTATACAAAGTTGAGCCAGGCCCGACTTATAAAAGCTATGGTTTGGAAGTCGCTAAATTAGCTGGAATACCAGATACTGTGATTGAGCGTGCCCGTGAAAAGTTAAAAATGCTTGAGAAAGAGAGTTAATATTGCCATTACATGGCCTATACAGCAATATCGGACACTGCTACCTGAGTAGGAAACTCCTTTCCGACAATCTTCGTTATCCACGGCATAGAAGGAAAATCTGATTCTTCTCGGCCTGTACAGAGGTAAATAGTCATAAACCCCTTATTATATAAAGTTTTTGCTAAATCTTCACCTTTTATATTGCTACCCAAATCTGAATCAATATAAACAGGTGTTTTTTTAGGAAATAAATGAATATAACGCTTCGTTTCATCCACACTGTTAAAGACTACTAATTGTTGTCCATTTAATGCCGCTTGAGCCTGCCAAGCATCCGTTAAATACGTACTATCGTCAATAAAAATAAAATCTGGGTTATCACACAGAAAGCAAGGAGGAACAATAGATAAGCGAAACTTAACAACGGTTCCTTTTCCATACATAGAATCCATAGAAAATATTCCTCCTGCGGATTGAATAGTTTGAATGGCGCTTGATAAACCAATTCCAGAACCATGTTCTTTACCAATACTGATCCTTTTCTTTAAAATATTCGACAACTCTTCTGGACGTATGCCTTTTCCAGTATCAGAAATTGTAAATACCAGCCAATTACCCTCTACCGATAAACCTACTGTAATTGAACCTTTATTTTCAATGGCCTCAACAGAGTTATTCAATAAATTAGAAAGCGCTCGCGTTAATTCACTTGCATCTACCTCAACAAATACATGCGATGCATCGTCACTAATGTTCACAATGAATTGAATATCTCGCTCTTCATATTGGACTTGTTTTTCAGAAACAATATTGTTAAGTAAAATAGCGGCCAACTCTGGCTTCATTTTTGAAATAGATGCAGATTCCCCTGTCTCATTTTCTTTTCTACTCTCTAATAAATTATCAGCAATTGTATTAATTCGTTCAAGAGAACATTTCATTATGTTAAGCTCTTCGGGAGGCAATACAGAGGTATTTTTTTTAAGCAACATATTCAATGCCGCTAATGGGGAGCGGATATCATGGGCTACTTTTGCAGCAATTTGGGCAAACGCCATTTCCTGCGAATGAGATTCTGCCTCTTTTAGCAAATGAATAAGTTTAGATTTTATCTGACGAATTTCTACCGGCATAGAGGATTCATCTTCTACTTTTGAAGAATTTTTCCATCCCCGCTTTAATAAAATTAATAATTCCAAAATGGGTTTAACAAAAATTTGTCTGGGTATTCTTTTACCCAAGGGATACAAAAGTAAAAAAATAGTAAAAAGAAAACAGCAAGATAAGGCAATACGCATTAAAATATTTGACAGCATTTCATTAGAATAAAGTAAGGTACCGGATGCTTCAAAATACCCAAAGTTTTCTTCACCTTTTATTTTTATTGGGCAATATTCGATCCACGAAAAAGGAAATTTCCACATGATTTTGCTTTGGGTTGAAGGAGATTTTTCTTTTTCAATCCATTTGTAATGAATCGACTTGTTCGCCAGATTGATGTTTTTCAGATTTAATTGAACTGCACTTAAATTATTAATTAATAATTGGTTTACCGTAAATTCGCTTAAAATACTACATTGAGCATGAACATTTTTTTCAATTTGTTTAAGTGTTCCATGCAAGCTTAGGCCTCCTATAATAAACCATGCTGAAACCATGATTAAAATAGCCAATAAAATTCTTACGGAAATCGCCCTTTTAATTTCATCTTCCATGGATAACGCTTTTCTTTTAAAAAATTTTGCCACAATAGTTATTCCTTATGAGTCCCGATGTTGACTTGGACTAATTCAATTATACATAACCTGAGGCAGGAATAAAAGTTATCTCTTATGTGAGGGCAAGATAAATTCATAACGCCATCACATTCTCAATGGAAAAGGCCGGCAATCATCCTATAGAGTAAAGAATACCGGCCATCCTATAAAATAATCTCTTTAAAAAGAAAACGATATTTTCTTTAACATAATAAAAGAGGATTAATCGGAGGATTTTTTTTTCTTATAATATAAGGAGGTACAAGCAGCGCATGCAAAGGCGTACTTAAAAAGCACTCTATAGCCTCATCAAATGTTTCAATAATGGGTTCACCTTGACGATTAAATGAGGTATTTAATAAGACTCCCATTCCTATTTTTTCTTTGTAAATAGATAATAATCGATGCAAAAAAGGGTTAATCTTTTGTGAAACACTCTGTACACGTGCCGTACCATCAATATGAACAGCCGCAGATAGTTTTTGTCTGTAATGTAATTTGACAGAAACAGCATAAAGCATATAAGGCAATGTTTGATTCGTTTCAAAAATTTCCTCTAGATCTTCTTCTAAAACAAAAGGAGCAATAGGCCTAAACCATTCTCTATGTTTTATATACCGATTAATCCAATCAGTTGTTACTCTATATCGAGGATCCGCTATAATACTGCGATGTCCTAGAGCACGAGGGCCAAATTCACTATTATCTAAAAATAGTGCCATAATTTCACCTCTTAGCAAACTATTCGATACCTCTTCATAAATATTCTCTGGTTTTTCTATAAATATACTCTGCGCACTTGAGATTTCGGTTTTGTTGCGAGCTGCATCGGCTTCAGTCATGTATTCAGTATACACTTCTTCGCCTGCTTCGCTCGCGCCGCACCGAAATCTCAATTGCTGTGAGTATATATTCTTTACATTTTCTTCATGCCCACATTCGTTTTTTTTATCTTGTCTCAAATTTAATTGCTGTGAATGTATTTCTCGTGACAGAAAAAGCGGTTTATTTGGTCCCAAATAATCTGATTGCCAATTAAAATTAGGCATAATTCCGTAATAACTAATTAGCCCATAAAGTGCACATCCTAATGAAGTACCACCGTCATGCGGTGCAGGGGGAATAAATATCTTCTTAAAAGGTGCTTGTTTTAATAATATGCCATTAGCCGAACAATTTAACGCCGTTCCTCCTGCATAACATAGATTGGATGAATTTGTTTGGGAAACTAACCATTGAGTTAATGTTAGTAATGCTTCTTCAAATGCTTTTTGTCCGGCAGCAGCTAAATCAGCACAATCATGAAAATACCCTTTTCGATTTTTATAAAAACTATATTTTTCTGGATCATTAAACAATGCTTGCCATTCCAGTGGGATGAAAACGTCACCATGGTTTACTTCCAGCGGAGGCAAGTTAAGTCGCGCAGCATTGCCCCATTTAGCCAACCCCATCACCTTACCTTCTTTACCTTCTCCTGGAAAAATACATTGTGTTAAAAGAAAATAGAACTGCCCTAATCCTCGAGGGGCTTTTTTATTACCATCCCATAATTGTTTATGTAAACAGATAATTTCCTTTCCTTCTATATAATAAAAAGAGGCTACTTCAAATTTTTCTAAATTTTCTATTTGTATATCATACTTTTCAGTAAAATGTTTACCTTGACTACCCACTGAATCACAGATCATTACAACCGCATTTGAAAAGCCCGAGGGATAATAGGCGCTATATGCATGAGATAGATGATGCGAGATTGGTAAAATTTTTGTTTCATTAGCCCATGTAAAACTTTCTTCAAGCTCTTTATGATATAACTCAATGTTATTAAGCTCTTTGTCACAAGAATAACCTTCAACAATAAGATCAATAGGTTGTTTTAATTCTTCTAATCGGGACAAATAAAGCGCGCTATCACCTAACTTTCCCCAATGATGCCGCTTTCGCGTCAATCGCTCTTTTTGGATAGAAATAACATGGTTGCCCCCTTTAAATAGCGAAATGCTCGCATCTTGCGTGCGATTAATGCCTAAAATAGTAGGTTGTTTCATGATGGACTTGCTCCTTAGTTATTTAGTTATAATGAAATGGTTGAAGGTAAGTTATAAGCATACCTCAGTACTTGTTTTTTTAATGTTTCTGTAAAAGAAATTGCCGTTATTTCATGAGCCGACGCAGCTTGTTGCAAAAAATTTAACCCATTTCTTTCAGGAGTATAAAAATCATGCATATAAGCATCATCAGATAAAGCCTCTTCCAGTGAGATAAACTGAACCTCCATTTCCATTAGCTTGAGGATTAATGACTCAATAAAAAAAGAGGTGGCTACTCCCATATGCAACAACATGATATGCTTGATCTCATAGGAGAATAATTTTTTTGATAGCGAGGCACTTTGCTCGATTGCTTTTATCGCCGCAGTAATAAACGTATTTTTTAAATATTCTACGCCTGCTCCTTCTTTATGGGTAAGACATTTACTCAACGCTGTATTCCACATAAAATCATGGAAATCAATAGTCACGGGAGCAACTATATAACCCTTGGAAGCTAGATATTCATTCAAAAAAGTTCTTTTCATAAAACTGGTACTTTCAGAAAGAAAGGGATATCGAAAATAATGCTCGAACGAATACAACATATTTAAATGTTTTTCATTCATTTCAATATCAGTAATAAACTCTCCCTCAGAAACATACTCTAAATCAACATGGCTAAACGTGTGGTTACCCAATATGTTCCCTGATTCACTCCAATGCTCAATAACTTCATGTCCTTCCTGAAGAGTTAAGGCAGTTTTCATATTAGCAAACCCAATTATGGGTGGCAGATGAAATTTTTTAAAAGCTTTTGTGAAATTCTTGGCGATGTCTAATCGAGAGCACCGCTCAATTTTATCTCCATGAATAGGTAAATCATCAAGGGTTAAAGCAATTTTAAGCGAGGACATAATATACTCCTAAGTTGGATTTGAAAAAATTAATTTAAAACACAATCTTTTTCCTGAAAAAAAATAGTAATGCCAAACATGCAGGAAGGTAAAACAATCACAGCAAAACTTATCGCCAAGGTTGCCAGGGAGTTATTTTGAACAGCAATAATAATCGCTGTTGCTACCATGGCTATTCCCCCTTGGAGGCTACTTAATAATGCACTTGCTGTACCTGCATTTTCAGGAAAATGGCCTATTGCTCCTACTGAGGTATTAGGGTAAACAAATCCTGCACCGAACATAAAAAATGAAACGGGTGAAAGAATAGAAAGAATGGTTTCAATGTTTAAAAAATATATTACAAATAAAAAACATACGGCAACAAAGCAACAGCCTAAACCAATCAGAATTAATTGTGTATGTTTTAATCTATTAGCAAGATAGGAGGATGCTTGGGAACCAAAAATAAATCCAATAATTGCAATGAACATAAGCCATCCATATAAAAAAGCACTTAAATTAAAATTCTGTTGTATTAAGAAAGGAGCAATTGTTAAAAAAACCACTTCACCAGCATAAATCAAGCCACCACATAGTGTATTTTTTAGAAAAATAGGTGAACGAATAATTCTTCCATAATTTTTTAAAACAGATTGAATATTTAGAGAATTTTGATTAGATTTCTTTCCAGACCCTACTTTTGCGAAGAACTTGTTCGTCGATTCGGTGCTCGAATCCTCATGTACTCGCGTGTACACTCCGGTTTTCACTCGGTCCGTCCTTGGACCTCGGCTTTCAGCCAGTGCCTGTGCAAATCGGCTTTCCTGCCGATTTGTGCGCTCCAAGTCTCCTCCAATTTCTCGCGCATAAGCAGGTTTGGAAAGAACTCTATTATTAACTGTCTTGCTTTCTGGAAAAAAATAATACCAACAGACACTAATCATTGATGCAAAAACTAACATAAAGGTGAAGTTAGCTTTCCACCCCCACCATGATTGAAGATATCCACCAAAAACTGGAAAAACTACCGGCGAAACCGCAATAACAGATGCTAATCTGGAGGCATTTTTTACATAAGTCTTTCCTTTAAATACGTCGCGTAGAATAGCTCGACTCACCGTCATAACTGCACCCATTCCGATGCCTTGAATACCTCGCCCAATGAGTAAAAAAATAATTTTATAGGAAAATAGTGCAAGGATAGCCCCACCAATAAAAAGACAAAGCCCAAATAAAGCAATACATCGTCGGCCATAATAATCCGACGCAGGACCATAGAACCATTGGGAAATACTAATACCTAATACATACAAAAAAACAGTAGATTGCACTGCTGAAGGATCAGCATGGAATGCATGAGTAATTGCGGGCAATGAAGGAAGGTATAAAGCAAAGCCACATTGGGCAACAGCAACAAGACCTATAATGAGAGTTAAATAATTGTTTTGCGATTGTTGGAACATTTTTTTAATTAAAAATTAATTAATGATTATGTTACTATACCGAATTGTAATAATATAAGCAAGCTATAAATAAAAAATTTAACAAAACAAAAAGCCAAACGCGGAGTATAATATTTGATTTTAAAGTTTATTAAAATTTGGTAGAATTATGCGCGTGAGAAAACTTAAAATAAAACACTTTGTAAAATTGCTTAGTTTGACCTTTGGAATAACATGGGGGCTTCTTTCTGCGCCATCAATTCTTGCTGCTACTCAAGACTTCTCACCTGACTCTCCCAATAGTTTATCTGAAGCTAATTTAAAAAGTTTTGATAATAATAACCCAATTCCTGACGAAGTAATTAAAGAAGAAAAACCCGAAGCACCTACGATAGACCTTCAATTATATCAGGCGAGCGTTGCCGTAAAGGATGCATCGGAAGCAGAACGTTATCCCGCTTTTACAAAAATTCTTCAAAAAGTGTTGGTAAAACTGAGTGGTAATCCGAATATTAATGAACTCGCTTCAATAAAACCCTCGTTAAAAGATAAAAATTCAGAAAATTTAGTAGAACAATTTTCTTATACGCGCTCCCCTTCTTTTCAGTTAAACGCCCACTTTAATCCAGCACAAATAGACACTTTATTACAAAAAGCAGGGCAACCTATATTTAATCAAAAGCGACCCACTATATTAATATGGCTCATTGTCCGTGATACTGAAGGTAATAGTCACCTTGTTGGTAGCCTTTCAGAAGATACATTAGGACAAGATTGGGCAAAAACACTTCATGACTCCGCTGATACAATAGGCCTACCAATTATATTTCCTTTTGATGATGTTGATGATCTCTCAACCATTTCCTCCAATAATCTATGGGAACTTACTCCTAAAAAACTTCTTGAAGCGTCTGAACGATATGGTGCAACCAATATTTTGGTGTTAAAAATGCAAACAGAAAAAACATCACCCTGTGAAACTGTCTGGGCACTTCGTCCAGAAGGAAAATCAACAATCCATTGGGCGGAAAAGGCAAAAACCTGCCAAGTAGCATTAAATTCTGGTATTGAAACAGCATTACATAACTTGTTTTCACCTCCAACAAAAAAGGGAAAACCTCAAAATAACCTACAAACAGTAACACCTACTCAAATTGTTCATCTTTCAATTTTTCATATTCAATCAGCTGAAGATTATCAACTTATTCTCAATGATCTCCAAAACCAATCCAGTATCGTAGAAGTTGAAATTGATAAAGTCACTCCCGTAGAAGTTTCTTATGTACTTCATGTTAAAGGTAACCTAACAGACGTTATTAATACTTTATCTACACATTCTGAGTTACAAATGCTTCGGAAAAATGAACAAAATAATAGTATTGAATATGAATTTATGGGTAGATCCTCGGCTAATATCTGGGAAAAACAACAATAATGACAAAATGGCGCTATTTACCCAATGTGATTACGGCATTTCGTCTTATCTTGGTATTTCCATTTTTGTATTACGCTTTTGAAGAGCATTATGACATTGCTTTTCTTATTTTTTTAGTCGCTAGTGTTTCGGATGGCTTGGATGGGCACTTAGCTCGCCGCTTTAAATGGCAATCAAAATTGGGCGCATTTGCTGATCCTCTGGCTGATAAATTTTTAGTTATTTCCAGTTATGTGGCATTAACCATAAATCATCAACTGCCTTTATGGTTCACTATTCTTATTGTGTCTCGGGATGTGGTTATATCTCTAGGATCAATATGGTGTGCTATTTTTCGAAACATAGAATTTGCACCTACTTACATCAGTAAAGTTAACACGGTATTTCAATTATTATTGATTACCCTTTTGCTTTTTCAATTATCCTACCCTCTCTTCCCATCCAATCTCATCCCATCTCTCATTATTATAACTACCCTAACCACCACTTATAGCTTTCTTGATTATGTCATTCGATGGACTTATCTTATTTTTATAAAGAAAAGCGTATAATTTTCTTATTACCACCTCCAACCCTATCCTAAGCATAATTTTTAAATTGCCTTATACTGTAAACCATGAACATAGAAAAACGCTGGGAACATTTTTCTCACGAAGCAGATATTGGTATTAGAGGTATTTGCTCTACTGTTAAATCATCCTTTGAAATGGGTGCTGTTGCACTTACAAATGTTGTTACAGATCATCCAAAAACAAAATTATCGATTGTTTGTCACGTCCACTAATTTGCATAAAAGGATAACCAACTGAACCATCAAGTTTTCTTTTGTGCAAAAAGCAAGCGAAACTTCAAGAATTTTTTCTTCTCAGGATCTAATTTTTTACCCGCTCGATTAATATAAAATTTAACATTGAGATGGATATATAGCAGGCTGTTGTTTGTTTTAACATTTTTATTTAATTAAATAAGATATATACTTCTTTTTGATTACTTATTAGTTCAGGAAACATAAATGAGAAAAGTTATCTTCATTTTCATACTGCTGTTAGCCGCCAGTTGTTCAACACCTTATCAATCCAAAGGATTTGGTGGTGGATATAATGATGTCAAAATTGCAGATAACATGTATACAGTTACTTTTGAAGGAAATGCTTATACTAGTGCTGATGATGCTTATCAAAATGGACTACGAAGATGTGCTGAACTAACCAAGGAAAATGGGTATAAATACTTTATTATTAGTAATTCTTCTACAACTATTCGCACAAGTACTTACGTCACACCTGTACAAAGTGCTACTGACTCATCTTATACAGGTACCGTAAATACTGATTATGGATATGCGAATGGGACGGTGGAAGAGAATATTAATATTGTTAAACGACCCTACGTATCAATTTCTATAAAAATGTATCACAATCCTGTGGCAAAATCATATAATGCCAATGTGATTTTGAATGAAGCTAAGAACTAGTTATCATTATATTTCAGAACGACAGTGATATAAAAAGATAATGCAAAAAAAACCGGGCAAGATTAAGAGAAAAATTAGCAAAGCTGGAAATGCAATATTCATAGATTATTTTTTTGCGTTTCTGTGAACAAATCTCACTTCATATTTTTGATTACCAATATTCACTATAGCTTTGACGTGTGGTGTTTTGCTTTGTAATTCTGAAACTCCTTTTTTTAGTTCCTCATTTTTCTTTGGATCACTAATAATTTCGCGGAGTGTTTCGCTCATTAATGCTTTCATATTTTTAATTCTCCAGTGCCTTTATTATTATATAGCAAAAATATTTTAGAAAATACGAATATCATTGTTGTAATTTATTGTTTCTGAGTGTCCCATTAAATACCTTTTAAAAGATTTTATTTCTGTTGGACTTCTAGAAAAGGCATTGATAATACTGGTGGGCCCACTAGGACTTGAACCTAGGACCAACGGATTATGAGTCCGCTGCTCTAACCAACTGAGCTATAGGCCCGACTAAGAAAGTTAATTCTACCGATTATTTTTGACATTGTCCATCAAAAAATGATTGAAGTGTACATCGAGCCCCATTTGGGAAAATACAAGGGGTATTTTTTTCGTCTATAGCATTAACTGCGATAGTTTTGCCACCTTGAATGACACAATAAATTTGAGCCGGTGAAGTATAACCTGTCACTTTTACTCCACCTTTTGGGCACTCGCCTCGAAATAATGCCCATTCTTCACATTGGCGATTATCTTCAAACGTGCAAATGCCATACTCGCCACCATCCCCTCTTTTATGAAGGGAAAGCTGGCCACCTGCTTTAATACAGTTAGTAGACGCAGGATTAGCTAGTGCCCATGCATTAAGGGCATAAAAGCACCCAAATAAAATAAAAACCCGTAAAAAAATCAACTTCATATTATTGATTTTTTTCGTCTGTTTTTTCTATTTTTGTTTCTTTTACGTCTTCAACGATGACCGGTTCAACAATGACTGGTTTTTCTTCTTTTACGTCAGTAGTAGGTTCAGGTGTTACAGGTGTTTGTGGTTTTTCTGCTTTTACATCCACTTTAACTTCTGCAGAAACTACTTCTTCGGGTTTAAGATTGGCTGCTGCTGCCGCTGTTTTTGCTGCATTTTCGGCAGCTTCCTCAAACGCTGCTGCTTTACGTTTTGCTTTGTAATCTTCAGTAATTTCGCAAACGCTTTTTTGCATGTCTTTGAAAAGCTTGCTAGCCATTCCTATCACTTCATTAAAGTCAGGATATTTTGACTTTTGTAATCCCATAATAGTAACTCCTCGTTTTTTGTACTATGTTTAAGTATAGAAAAAAAGGAGGTCTTGAGCAAGCGTAAGGAGCTACGATGGCTCTAATAATTTTGTAAGTCTTGGAGCATTTCGCCAACATTGTTGTTTATAACGCAAGCGTTCAGAGGAAATGATAGTTTGAATTTGATGTAAACATACTTCAAATTCGTCATTAAAAACAACAAAATCAAATTCATTGCAATGACTGATTTCATTGTGGGCTTTTTCCATACGTGCAGCAATAATGGCTTCCGTATCTTGGCCTCGTTGAGATAATCGTTTGGCTAAAACTTCATATGATGGTGGTAAAATAAAAATACTAACGACATTTTCAAATAACTTGCGTACTTGTTGAGCTCCTTGCCAATCTATTTCTAAGACGACATCAATACCTTCTTGTAATGACTGCAAAACTTGCTGAGATGAAGTGCCATAAGAAGAACCAAACACGGTCGCATGCTCTAAAAATTCGTCTTTCTCGATCATTTGGTTAAATACTTGAGGTTCTACAAAAAAGTAATGCTTCCCATGAACTTCACCCTCACGCATAGCTCGCGTAGTATGAGAAATTGATAATTTTAGCTGCGGATCTACTTTTAATAGTTTATCAACCAGCGATGTTTTACCACCACCGGAAGGTGCCGCAATAATAAATAAAATGCCTGACATTGATTGTTTACTCATGGCGGTTAAGTATATATTTTTTATTTTAAAAACACTATACTGAGGCTTTACAAGAGGATAAATATAATGCGTCCGAGCGGTCGAGAACTCAATCAACTTAGAAATATTAAAATAACACGACATTACACCAAACATGCTGAAGGTTCTGTATTAGTTGAATTTGGCGATACAAAAGTTTTATGTACTGCTAGCGTGATTGAAGGCGTTCCTCGTTTTTTAAAAGGCAAAGGTCAAGGTTGGCTAACGGCTGAATATGGTATGTTGCCCCGTTCTACCCATTCTCGTATTGATCGGGAAGCAGCTCAAGGAAAACAAGGTGGTCGTACATTGGAAATTCAACGTTTAATTGGACGATCTTTGCGTGCTGCCGTTAATTTAAAAGCCTTAGGCGAAAATACTATTACCATTGATTGTGATGTTATTCAAGCAGATGGTGGTACAAGAACAGCTTCTATTACGGGTGCATGTATTGCATTAAAAGATGCGATTGACTCCATGCGTCGAATGGAAAAAATTAAAATGGATCCTTTTTTACATTTTGTTGCTTCGGTTTCTGTTGGGATTTATCGTGGGCAACCTGTTTTAGATTTAGATTATGCAGAAGATGTCGTTGCGGAAACCGACATGAATGTGGTCATGAATGATAATAATCAATTTATTGAAGTGCAAGGAACGGCTGAAGGTGCCTGTTTCAGTCGGTCTGAACTTGATCAATTATTAGAATTAGCGAATGCTGGCATTCAAGAATTGATTGAAAAACAAAAACAGGCTTTCAATAACAATTAGTTTGAGAGGTATGTGCAATGAAACTCTATTATTCTAAAGGCGCATGTTCTTTGGCAATTCGAATTGCCATTCATGAGTTGGGTTTATCATGCGAATTTGAATCGGTTGATTTAAAGGCTAAAAAAACAGAAAAAGGTATAGATTTTTTAACTATTAATTCAAAAGGTTCGGTTCCCGCTTTAAAAATTAATGATGATGCTGTATTAACAGAAGGTGCTGTTATTTTACAATATCTTGCTGATTTACACCCGGAGCAACCATTATTACCGAAAGTAGGTGAATTAAAACGTTATCGCGTATTAGAATGGTTAAATTTTATTGCAACGGACTTACACAAAGGTTGCTCACCTTTTTTTAATCCTAATATGCCTGAAGATGCCAAAGAGAAGATTTTCAAACCAAATCTAAAAAAATCACTTAAATTTCTTGAAGATCATCTTGATTCACAGTATTTAAGTGGCGAAACAATCTCCATCGCTGATTGTTATTTATTTGTCATATTATCGTGGATGCCCAAACTAGGTTTTGATTTGTCGGAATGGCCTGCTATTGAAAAGTATGTGGCACATCTAAAAGAACGTAAAGCTTTTCAACAAGCGTTAAAAGAAGAAGGATTGGCAGATTCTGAGAATGGTAACGCTGGTGGAGCGTGTAGTATAAATTAACATATGCTGCGCATCTAATTATATTCACAGCATATGTTTCACAGAGATGTGATTGAGGATACATTGTTGCGAGGATAAATAAGCAAGCCAAAACTAAAGAGTACGATTGAGTTTGGCATTATTACGAAGCAACAACGAAGCATGCTTCGTTGTTGCTTCGTAATAATGCCAAACTCCTCTGGACACAAGACCAACTTATGCCAATATCAATAAACTCCATCATCAAGAATTTTTAATAAAATTTCTCGTCCTATTTTGATAATTTCACCATTAGAAACATAGCGATTCACTTGAATAACCACACCTGTTTTTAGATTAGGAATAACAACTATATAAGATCTAAATCCATAGGTTGCACCTGTTTTATCCATGAGTGCGCTACCATTATACTTTTGTTGCAATGTAGGAATTGGCGTTGCAGGTATAGGCCCCATATTCATTTCTTCATCAGGACTCAATAATTTATCGCGGGTGTTTCTGCTTAGGGGATACGTTAACGGATAGATAATCCAACCTAGTCCTTGCATATGATCATTCTCTACTTGGATATAAGGAGTTTGGGTAATTTTCATTGCCTTTGCTATTTGTGGATTCACATTTGGCATTCCAAGAGAAGCATTTAAAAGCTTCATCGCATCCCCAGCACTCATTTTTGCATCTCCTGCTGAAGCAAAAAATTTGACTGCTTCATGCGGCACAGGTTTTCCATCTGCGTCATAACCTTGTGCATAGTGAGTCTTTAATGATTCAGGCACTGAAAATCCAAGTGGCTCCATATCTAGGGGTTTAAATATTTTTTGTGTATACAAACTTTCTATGTCTTGTTGATGTCTTGCAGCAATAGCATCACCTAATAATCCAATGCTGATATTGGAGTATTCCCATACATGCTTTTTCTCAGGTTGCCACTGTTCTAAATAAGTTGATAACTCTCTTGGCGTTTGAACAGCTTCTGGTAAACGAAAAGGTAGTCCAGCCGTATAGGTTGCTAAATTTTTAAGCGTGACTGATTGAAAAGATTTATTATCTTTTAGTAAAGGTAAATATTTAACAATAGGATCATTTAAATTCCATAATCCTTCATCAGCTGTTTCAGCCGCTAACAAACAAGTAAGTAATTTAGTTAATGAGCCCACTTCGAAAATAGTTTTTTCATTAACTGGCTGATGCGTTTGGCGGCTTTCCACACCAAAATAATACGCAGAAGGTTTTCCATGTTGATAAACACCAACCGCCACCCCTGGAATTTCGTGAGTCTTCATCCATGGCTCAATCGTATGAGTAACAATAGAAGAAACATCTTCTTCAGCATATTTTTGATGGGAAAAAATTGGCTGGGTTGTTAATAGGGCTGCAAAACATAAACTTATTTTGATTAATGGTTTCATGGATACCTCTTATGATTTAACAGGTTTAAGGATGGACTGTGTTGTTCAAATATGGCGGAGAGAAAGGGATTCGAACCCTTGATACGTGATTAACGTATACACACTTTCCAGGCGTGCGCCTTCAACCGCTCGGCCACCTCTCCAAGAGAGGCAAAGATACACCAAAATCTCCAACTCATCAAGAGAATATTGATAAAAAATTGACAGGAATTAAATTTTTATTGTATGTTCTCTTCTTTAACCATTAAAATATAGAGGTAAACATGAGTGGATTAACTCCAAGTCAAAAAGAATCACAAGAAAAACCTTCGTCACAGCCGGCCACACAACCTGCTGCGGATCGTAGTCAAGAACCTACTTGTCATCCTCAACCCTACTCAAGTCGAAATCGAAAATGGCTTGATGATAATAATGCTACTACACATTCCAATACCCCCACATCTGCCGCTGAAGAAGAAGAAGGGAGATGTACAACACCTCGTCCAAGATAATAGAGAAAAGCAGAGTTAAACTAAGCCTCTAACTCTGCATGTAAATCATACGTATCTGCAGTAGTTACACGTACCTTAATGAAGTCACCCACGCGAAAACTTGCTTTTGGCAATTGGGTGGAAACGTAAACACATCCATCAATTTCAGGGGCGTCAGCAGAACTACGCGCAATAATATGTTCGGGAGTAATTTCATCAATAAGCACATCCAACGTTTTGCCTATTTTTTGCTGTAATTTTTTAGCACTTATTTCACTCTGTACTTCCATAAATCGATGGTATCGCTCTTCTTGAATTTCCTCAGGAATATGATCCGGCAAATCATTGGCTTTAGCCCCTTCCACGGGGGAATATTTAAAGCATCCCACACGATCTAATTGGGCTTCTTTTAGAAAATCCAATAATTCGTTAAATTCAGCTTCGGTTTCACCCGGAAATCCTACAATAAAAGTGCTGCGCAACGTAATATCAGGGCAAATATTGCGCCATGCCCGAATACGTTCCAGATTATTTTCGCTGCTCGCAGGCCGTTTCATTAATTTCAAGATACGGGCATTAGCATGCTGAAAAGGAATATCGAGATAAGGTAATATTTTTTTCTCAGCCATTAAACTGATCATATCATCCACATGCGGATAAGGGTAAACGTAATGCAACCGAACCCAAACACCTAAATCTCCCAAACATTCGCAAAGCTCTTTAAATCGAGTTTTTACTTCTTTGTTTTTCCATTTATCCATTGCATAGTGAGTATCTAACCCATAAGCACTGGTATCTTGGGAAATAATTAATAACTCTTTAACGCCTGCTTTTACTAATGATTCAGCTTCGGTCATCACGCGTCGAAGTGGTGTACTTTGCAGTTTTCCCCGCATGCTTGGAATAATGCAAAAAGTGCATTTATGATTGCACCCTTCTGAGATTTTTAAATAAGCATAATGGCGTGGCGTTAGTTTAATACCTTGTGGTGGTACTAAAGAAATACGTGGATCTTCTGGTGGTGGTAAATGCTTATGTACCGCTTCCATTACAGACTCATAAGCTTGCGGTCCGGAAATATGCAATACCCCTGGAAATTTTTCCCGAATAATATCTGCCTTTGCCCCTAAACAACCAGTAACTAATACACGTCCGTTTTTTAACATTGCCTCATCAATTGCACCAAGTGATTCATTAATCGCTGATTCAATAAAACCGCAGGTGTTCACAATAACAACCCCTGCACTTTCATAGTCAGGGACAGTTTCGTATCCTTGCGCGCGAAGCTGCGTTAAAATACGTTCAGAGTCTACTAATGCCTTAGGGCAACCTAAACTAACAAAACCTACCCGATGAGAGCTGCTTGCTGAGAGATGTGTTTTTTTAGGCATTGTCACGCTCTTTTCGCATTATGTAATAATAAGTAAAAATTAACACACCAACAAATGCCGGAAAAGCCAGCCATTCAGCAATAGGTGCAAATTCAGGGCTTACAAGCCGGATAGGGTATTGGTTAGCTGATATAGCAATCAGTAATGCAATAATTACACCAACAATAGATTCGCCCACAATGAATCCAGAAGCTAAAAGAGTTCCACGACGAAGAAGATGGCTATTTAATGTATGAATATCTTCGCTTTTTAATTGTTCTTTTTTCTTCAGGGCATATTCAATGATAAAAGAAAGGAATGAGCCAACAATAATGGCGGTAGTGGCTGAGGCCGGTAAATACATTCCTGTTCCCATTGCCACAACCGATAAACGTAAATTGCGGCGCTTTAAATAAGTTGAATCTAAAATAATAAAGAAGACGGCAATAGCACCGCCCATACCAATCATTTCCCAGTCTAAATTATGGGTGATAATACCGGAAGCAATAGTTGACATCATCACAGCTTGAGGTGCAGATAAGGCCTCTGCAGGATTCATTCCAACATGAGGGAAGCTTCCGGGGAAACCATAGGCAATATACAGCACTTGCAAAATAACGGGAATAATTAACGCACCCGTACAAACACCAAATACTAAAGCTAACTGTTGACGCCAAGGAGTTGCGCCTAATAATTGGCCAGTTTTTAGATCTTGCAAATTATCATTTGAAGTGGCCGCAGCCGCGACTACCGCTGCTGCCATATAAATAACTAATGCAATGGTTAAGTGAGAATATTGGTTATGAATATGGGCAGGAAGCACTAAAAGTAGTAATGCTGAAGCACTGATTGTCGCCAACACACCAATACTTGAAATAGGTGAATTAGAGGAGCCGACTAGACCCGCCATATAACCACATACCGATGCAGTAATAAAACTTAAAAATAAAACAAATACTACGCAAATAATAGTGAGTATTATCATCATACCAATGGTAATAGGCAAATGCTCTTCAACAATAAAGTAAGCAAAAATGCCTAATAATGGAAGAATTAAAAAACCCACAGCCATTAACACCTTATTAATAGGAATATCTTTCTCTGTACGAATAACGGCATCTTGCCCTTTAGAACGAATACGTTTTAAGGCTTCTACGGATGATTGGATACCTACCCAAATAGGTTTTAATAATAATATCATTGTCCAAACAGCAGCTACAGCAATGGTTCCCACACCCATTACACGAACTTTTGTCACCCAAACATTGAGCGCAGTGTCCGCAATAGAACCCTCAATAGGCACATTCCAAGAGAAATATGGAACAGCAATTCCCCAAGCAATAACAAAACCAACTAACATGGCAATACCGGCTCGAATCCGCGTTAAGTATCCCGCACCAATTAATGCCAAAGAATAATCCATTGAAAAGCCAGTTAAACCATTTCCTATTTGGGCAAAACCAGTCAAAGACTCCGAAAACCAGTGAAACCCACGGCTAAATAAAGTAAATGCACCAGAAATTAATGTTCCCCAAACGATGTTCCATGTTCCCGTTTTGGCCTTTTTGTCCCCTCGAGCATCACCAAGTCGTAGAATTTCGGCGGCAGCCACCCCTTCTGGATAAGGCAAATCACTATTAACTACCAACGCTCGACGCAAAGGAATAGTAAACATAACCCCCAGTAGTCCACCAGTGACACAAAGCAAAACAGTTTGCCAGAAAGGGAAAGAAGTCCAATAACCCAACATAAGAAGTGCTGGTAAAACGAAAATAACAGCTGATAATGTACCCGCCGCTGAGGCAAAAGTTTGCACCATCGTGTTTTCTAATATATTAGAAGAAGCAAAAAACCGGAGGATTGCCATTGATATAACAGCAGCTGGGATAGCCGAATTAAAAGTGAAACTAATTTTTAATCCCATGTACACATTACCTGCTGTAAATACAACCGTAATAAGTATCGCTAAAAGACAACCACGTATTGTTAACTCTGGCAAATTGCTCACAGACGCATTGATGTAAGCGGAGGCAGTCCCCTTCGTATCTCTTTTTTGGAGAGAATCTTGCTGCATAGGTATCCCCTAAATAATAGCTGTAACTAGCGAATAATAACTAAAAATCAATATTAGCCGTTACTAAAAAAAGTGAAAGAGGTTAATTCTACTGCAAACTATTTTTGGAGTCTACCCTTTTCTTGCAAAATGAAGCTTATCCCTTAAACCCTTGCTTATACAGCCAAATCTATGTTAAAAATTGAGATCTTACATTGACGGAGAATAAACATTATGAGTCAAGAAAATCAAAAAACCGTGCAAAAAACAGGTGGATTAGCTGGCGTTGTAGCAGGTCAATCTGCGATAGCTACAGTCGGAAAAGGATTAGGCTTAAATTATAGAGGATATTCTATCGATGACTTAGCAGCAAAGGCTTCTTTTGAAGAAACCGCTTATTTGCTTATTGAAGGAGTCCTGCCTAAAAAAAATGAATTGGATTCTTTTGTTGATGAACTCATTACTCTACGTCAATTACCGGATGTTCTTAAACTTGTATTAGAAAATATTCCTAAAAATGCCCATCCCATGGATGTATTACGCACAGGTTGCTCTATGTTAGGAAATTTAGAACCGGAAACAAACTTTAGCCAACAAAAACATGTTGCCAAACGTTTAATGGCGTTATTCCCTGCCATGTTATGCTACTGGTATCATTTTCATCAAAATAACAAACGAATTGATACTAGTTCTTCTGAATCATCTACTGCAGGATATTTTCTTTCCTTACTCCATGGAAAAAAACCGGATGAATTACATCGACAAGCCGTTGACGTGTCATTAACGTTATATGCGGAACATGAGTTTAATGCTTCTACTTTTGTGGCGCGTACAACAGCCGCAACACTTTCAGATTTTTATTCAGCAATAACAGCAGCTATTGGCACTCTGCGAGGCCCTCTGCATGGTGGTGCCAATGAAGCAGCAATGGAGCTTATTGAGAAATTCCATTCCGCTGAAGAAGCAACACAAGGCTTAAAAACCATGTTAGCCAATAAAGAAAAAATTATGGGATTTGGCCATCGTGTATACACCGTATGCGATCCTCGATCTAATATAATAAAAGTGTGGGCAAAACGCTTATCGGATGCTGCGGGTGATAAAGTATTATATCCAGTATCTGAAGCGATTGAAAAAGTAATGTGGGATGAGAAAAAGTTATTCCCTAATTTAGATTTTTATAGTGCATCAGCTTATCATTTCTGCGGCATTCCAACTGATATGTTTACGCCTATCTTTGTTATGTCTCGTATTACAGGGTGGTCAGCGCATGTGATTGAACAACGCGCCAATAATAAGCTCATTCGCCCAGACTCTGAATACATTGGGCCTGAGCCACGTGCATTCGTTGATATTAATAATCGTTAATTTTTGGAATAAAAATGCTTCATTGGAAAACTGATATTCCCGCTTCTATTGCGGTTTTTCTTGTTGCTGTGCCTTTATGTCTCGGCATTGCACACGCGTCTAATGCTCCCCTTTTATCCGGGCTTATAGCTGGGATTATTGGGGGAATTGTGATTGGCTCATTGAGCCGTTCATCTCTCAGTGTAAGTGGTCCTGCGGCTGGCTTAACCGCCATTGTCGCTAGTGCTGGTCTTGCTTTAGGTAACTTCGAATCATTGTTAACGGCTATAGTATTAGCCGGTATTTTTCAAATGATTTTCGGTGTGTTACGCATGGGAACATTTGGAAGATATATTCCTGTGGCGGTTATTGAAGGTATGCTTGCGGCCATCGGCCTTACCCTTATTCTTAAGCAAATTCCCCATTTACTGGGACATGACGTTGAAGCAGAAGGAGTGGAACAATTTAATTTAACCTCTACTGATTTTACTAATACCACGCTTCCGTCTGATATTCAGCCACAAGGCAACACGTTAAGTGTACTATGGGACGCATTGCATCATTTCCAAACACCCATTATTATCGTAGGGATTGTATCATTACTTGTTATGTTGATATGGGACAAACTAGTAAGCAAACGCTCTCCAGCTCTTTATCGACTAATTCCCAGCTCTTTAATGGCTATTATCGTAGGGACCTCCCTCGCGTTGTCATATCCTTTTTTCAATACCAATTGGCTATTTAAAACCTCCCAACTTGTTCAATTACCTTTTATTCGTTCATGGATGGATTTTGTTTCACAAACAGTATTTCCTCACTGGCCTTCTTTACTTAACCCTAAGGTATATCAAGCAGCATTTAGTATTGCCTTTGTTGCTTCTATTGAAACAATATTATGCATTGAAGCCATTGATAAACTTGATCCACAGCATCGACGTACACCCGTTAACCGTGAATTGTTTGCTCAAGGAACAGGGAATTTCTTAAGTGGTTTGATTGGAGGGTTGCCCATTACCTCCGTTATTGTCCGGAGTTCTGTTAATTTACATGCAGGGGCACAAAGTAAATTATCTACTATTCTTCATGGTTGTCTGCTTTTATTGGCAATTCTCTTTGCAGCGCCACTGATGAACACCATTCCTTTAACCGCATTATCAGCCGTATTAATTTTAACTGGATACAAATTAGCCCATCCACAACTTTTTATGCGTTTATATAAAAATGGTTGGGATCAATTAATTCCTTTTCTTACCACCATTATTGCCATTTTGTTTTCTGATTTAATGATTGGGGTATTGATTGGTATTGCCGTTTCTGCCGTCTTTATTTTACGCAATCATTACACTGCCAAAGTTGTCAGTGTTTATGATCGTGGGGGAAAAATGACAGAAATTGTATTAAGTGAAAATTTAACGTTTTTAAACAAACAGCAAATTATCGACACGTTAGAGAAATTACCGAATCAATCAAAAGTATTGATTAATGGTTCGAAAACACTCTACATCGATCATGATATTGTCGAAGTCCTGCAAGATTTCACTAAGAATGCTTACCGTAAAAAAATTGAAGTATTGATAGGAGGGTTACCCCATATGAATCATAAACAAAGTCATTTATCTCACGAATTTGAGCAATCTTATCAAGAACTCATTAATAATAATAAAGAATGGGTGGTTGAAAAAGAATTGCATGAAGGTGCACGCTTTTTTAAAGATTTAGCCAAAGGCCAATCACCCCAGTTTCTTTTCGTGGGATGTTCTGATAGCCGTGTTCCTATTGAAATTTTAACTAAAGCAGAACCTGGTGATATCTTTGTTCATCGTAATATTGCTAATACCGTCTCATTAACCGACACCAATTTTCTCTCTGTTTTAGATTATGCGGTTAAAGTCTTACGCGTAAAACATATTGTAGTATGCGGCCATTATGAATGTGGCGGTGTGAAAGCTGCTTTATCTGGCGAAGTAGAAGGTGTAATTTGGAATTGGATTAGCCAAATTAAAGATGTCCATCGTTTGTACCAATCAACCCTTGACGCCATTACTGATCCTCATGAACGAGAACGTCGTCTCATTGAATACAATGTGATTGAACAAGTGAAGAAAATTCAAAAAACCCTGACAGTCCAACAAGCCGTCGATACCTTTGGTTTTCCAAAACTGCATGGTTGGGTATATGATATAAAAACAGGATTGATTCGAGAATTGGACATTCATGCTTGAAGCAAAGAATATCACCTATGAACGGGATGAGGTTCCCCTCATCCGCGACCTCTCTTTTTCTGTTTCGTGTGGTGGGCTACTAATCATTACAGGAGAAAATGGCCAAGGAAAAACCACTTTATTAAAACTTTTGGCCGGGATTCTATCACCCTATACAGGCGAAATATGCTGGAACAATCAACCCATTTCTCAAGAATCTGACATTTTTTATTCACAGGTTAATTATATCGGACATAAAAGTGCAGTAGCCTTACCTCTTACTCCCGAAGAGAACTTATATTTTTCTTCAAGGGCTTACAAAAGAAAAAGAAGCATTTCTGATGCGTTGTCAGCTGTCAATTTATTGCATAAACAAAAAACACCCGCTAGTTTTCTTTCAGCAGGGCAAATTCGTCGAATAGCGCTTGCTAAATTATTTTTATTAGATACAACAATATGGCTTTTAGATGAACCTTATACAGCCTTAGATAGCAAAGGTATCGCTTGGTTGCAACAACATATTGAGGAACATTTAGCTGAAAATGGTATTGTTATCATGACGTCACATCAAGCTCATGGTATCAAAGCCGCTTCTGCGCAGGAAATCCGGTTATGATGATTTTTTTTAGCCTCATTCATCGTGAATGTCTTATTCATATTAGAAAGCCATTAAGTCTTATCCATCCCTGGCTGTTTTTCATTATGGTGGTGCTGTTATTTCCATTTATATTGTATCAAGAACCCTCCCAATTGAAGCCACTTTTACCTGGCCTGATTTGGATTGCTGCCTTATTATCTTATCTTCTCAGCGTAGAACATTTCTTTAAAATGGATCATGATAATGGCACACTAGAATGTTTATTTATTTATCCTTTCCCTTTGTCTCTTTCTGTTCTAGCGAAAACAATTGCGCATTGGTTGATAACAGGATTACCTTTAACACTTCTCTCTCCTTGTCTAGGCTATTTAGTAGGACTTTCTTTCTCTGAATGTTCAATGCTGTTTTTCAGTCTTTTACTAGGTACACCCGCCTTAAGTGCGTTGGGTACGTTATTAAGCGCTGTTACCCTTTCTGTTGCATCAGGTGGATTATTATTGGGTATGCTTCTTATTCCTTTATCTATTCCTATTTTGATTTTTGGCTCAGGAAGTGTATTAGCACTGGCGATGGGTTTATCGCCCATCGCCAGTTTATCTTTTTTATCAGCTATCACATTAACCGCGTTGCTGGGAAGCCCTTTCGCAACGGCAGTAGTGTTGAGATCAGGAAACTAAAAAAGCAGTTTTAAGAAGTTTTGATGAGCTTGCATATCAAATTATCATTGATGGCGTCCTGGTATCGGTTGCAAGCCCGGACTTTGAGGTTCTTTCTGTTGATCTTTATCCTTAGGTAAAAGTATATGTGGATTCGCTCCTACAGGTAATTGCGATGCTGCCGACACCTCTTGCTCGCCTCCTGGAGCTGCCACACAATGCGAACTTGATTCTGTATCACGCATTGAAGCACCAGCCCTCCTAGAATTCGACAAACACTGCTGCACATTTCCAAGCGGGGTCGGGTCGGCGTTGCCAGGTATTGATGAAAAAAGTTGTCTATCTCCAGCATCCGGGCTATCATTCGTCTCAGGAGATTCAGCCTTATCTAAAATTAATGGGTTTTCTGCAGGATCTCTTGACAACGCTTCATTTTCCTTTTTACCGTGAAAAAAATCACCAATTTTTTTCATCCTTGTCCATAATGAGTCTAAAGCACCACTCTTATGAAGAACATACGCATAGCAAACACCGCTTCCTATCGTTAACATAATAGGGGCTGTACCTGTTAACAAGCCGCCCACCACCGCTCCTAAAATACCAAGATTTAAAAGCATACCTTTGGCGTGCTCCTTAAAATCTTGCTTTGTGCGGGCAGTCACCATTCCATAAGTATGATACAACATCGCTATGCCAGTAAGAGCAGTAAAAATAATTGGAGCCGCAACAAAAGTAGCCCCTGCTATGCCAATTATTTTAGCCCCAAAGCCCGCAGCTCTTGTTATATTTGTAATAAGAAATAGTGAACCAACAACACACGTAACCCCTATCAAAAATAACGTGCTTTTGACAAACTCAATTCGAGCCTCTCTTAACTGATGTCCTTCAAGGTGTTTCAGCATTTTATATTTTGAATACCAGGTTCCTGCCTCAGTTAACCACATAGATCCCATAACCGCTTCAGTTGCTGCTATTGAAGCTGCCAATAACTCAACTGTCATAAAAAAACCGCCTAAGATACTCAGGTTACTCAAACTAAACCATTTTTTTCCTTTTTCCCAAATTGTTTTTGACCAGGGTGTTTGAATATAATCCCAGAATGATTGGTTCTTAAGGTAATTATCTACAACATAAGGATCAAAAGTACTCTCCGCATCAGCTTCGTGTGCAGTTTCGTGTGGCAATAAGGGACGTTCATCACTATTTGGCATAAATTTAACCTTTTTATAATTTTATAATATTAATAGTCTGCAATTATACCTCAAAAATCTTATGATAAAATTATTAATGCATCTTTTTTCAATAACTAATTAACTTTAATATAAATATTTTCAAACCAATTGAGACAAGAATGTTAACAACGGCACAATTTTGGGCTCTTTCAATGAAAAACAATCATAATCAATATACGGAAGATCTGCAGCCACTTGTAGCACGTGAGGGGCTTTTAATTGCTGATTGAAATATAAAAGATGTGGGCTAATATGACCTGAATTTTTGTTCTTAACTTCCAATAAAAGCCAAGGTTGTTTATTTTTAGTCACAACAAAATCTACTTCTCTTTTTTCTTTGTCCCGCAAGTAATAAAGTGAATACTCACCTAATCCAATATCTGTCCAAAAATGGACTGCCTTTAGAAGATGACATGCGACAAGATTTTCTATCTTTGCACCTATGTCACTAATAAGAGACCAATCATTTAAATAAATTTTAGGCTCTTTTAACAGAGAACGGCTTATATTAGTAGACCAAGGGGCAATTGAGAAACTGTAATAAACATTTTGCAAAATAGACATCCAATTTCGAATGGTTGGTTCTGAAACCCGGACTTTTTTAGCCAGTGCACTATATTGAGTTAAACTTCCTGCTTGACGTATCAATAGATTCGCCAGAAGGGTTAGCTGATCCATATGGTGTATCTTAGTAATTTCTCTTAAATCTTCCTCAAAAAGTTGCTCTTGCCTTAAAATATTCCACCGTCGATAAAACTGTTGATTGGCATTGAGATAAGGTTCAGGAAAGCCACCAAAATTCAAAAGATTATTCCATGCTTCTTCTGAAAGCATTTTAGGTGCTGTTATTTCTTGATCGAAATTTGAACGCTCTAAAATTTCTGCTACTGACAATGGATGAATACGATATAAAAAATAGCGCCCCATCATGCTATCGCCGCCTCGCCTAAAAACATTCAGTTTTGCACTTCCTGTAACAATAAGGCGACAAGCATTTTCTAAGAGATCAAAATGACCTTTCAAAAAAGACTTCCAATCAGAGTATTTATGGATTTCATCTAAAATAATAATGGGTATCTGTGAAGACGTTGTTAAAATATCTGTATGAAAATTTTTATAAATTTTATCGATTCCAGACAAAATTAGTTCTCGATGCTCTACATAATCCCAATTAAGGTACTGAAAAGGGTGATCTTTCACACACATCTTACTCAACGTGGTTTTTCCTGCCTGACGAGCACCCGATAAAAAAACCATCTGGCGAAATTGAGATAAATGTTGTTGAATGACGGATGAATAAATTCGATACATAGTGACTATTATAAACTCTGCTTTAGAATAGTCAAGACCAAAATAAAACAGACTTTAGAATAGTCATAAAGAGAAATTTATTAGTGAAGTTAATAAATCCAGGCTCCTTGTACTTTATCTAAGAGATGCAGATAGTACAAAATTAATCCATCATGGAATGATTAATTTAACGTGAGCTGCGCATAAAAAAATGTTCTTACGGAGAACGTCATTGCGAGAAATGTTTTATCAGTGCAGCGTAGCGAAACAGATAAAACATGACGAAGCAATCCAGTTTCGATATTTAAAAAAGCATCCATATCTGGATTGCCACGTCGTTACAGATATTGCTCCGCTACACAATATCTGTAACTCCTCGCAATGACGTTCTCCGTAAGAACTGTTGTAGTCTAATTAAAACGGACACTTTTTTAGAGAGAATTAGGTTAAACTAAAGTGCAAGAATTACAACGGTAATTTTCCCTCATCTGCCCTGTCGGGCATCTTCTCCCAAAGGAGAAGCACGCTTCGTTGTTGCTTCGTGATAATGCCAAGCTTAATCGTGCTCTTTAGTTTTAGCTTCTTATTTCTCTACGTAAAAATGCCTCGTGGGAATAACGCCGTGGCAGAGTCATTGATTGTTTTCTTTCTGTTGCGGTTAAGTCAAAGATTAAAGCAATGATGACTTAGCTTACAAAGTTATAGAATAACAAATCGAGGGGGTTGAATTAGTAAACATTAAAATACTGGCATTTTACTCAGTTCCCCAGGAATCTCACGCACTAATTTCGGTAATAAATATCCTGGTAAACGTTCTCGCATGGATTGATGCAAAGCAACCGCTGTTTTTTCTTCAATATCAAAATGTGCGGCGCCTTGCACTTTATCTAAGAGATGAAGGTAGTACGGTAAAATACCCATATCCAGTAAACGATAACTAAGATCGCACAAGGTATCCACCTTGTCATTAACATCTTTAAGCAATACTGATTGATTGAGCAAGTGTGTGCCTGCTGCGCGAAGAGAAGATAAATTATCGCGTAAAACATTATCCAGTTCATTAGGATGGTTGGAATGTACAACACAAATGGTATGTAAGCGTGTGTCTTTCAATAATGTTACGAATTCAGCGGTAATTCGTGAAGGTAAAACAATAGGCATACGCGTATGAAAGCGCAAAATCTCAACAGAAGGGATTTTTTCTATAGCGGTTACAATATCTGTTAATAAATCATCATTTAATAGTAAGGGATCTCCCCCACTTAAAATTACTTCGCGAATTTCTGGACGTGATTGAATATACTCTACAATATTGGAGAGTTCTTCTTTACGAATACGATTCGCCGAATAATCAAAGTGTCGCCTAAAACAATAACGGCAATTCACGGCGCACCCACCGGTAACCGTTAACAACACGCGACTGGAATATTTATGTAATAATCCAGGCAATGGTCGATGTTGTTTTTCAGTACCTTCTTGTAAAGGATCTGGAACATAATCTAGAAACTTCTCCATTTCATCGCTAATGGGCAAGACTTGTCTAAGTAATGGATCATTTGGATCCCCCTTCACTATTTTTTCTGCGAAAGCTCTCGGTACATGTGTTTTGAACGCTTTATGAGCTGCTTCGCTTATATTTACTGCTGAGGGAGAAAGTCCTACATAATCCAGCAGTTCTTGGGGATTATTAAATCCTTGTGCTAATTCTTTTTGCCACGACATTGAGTATGTATATAGTATTATGAAAATAAAGTTGATAAAATGCGCTCTACGTTAATCACGCTCGCTAGAGTATATCATATGACCAGCTGGAGAAACCATGGGAACTTATAATACAAATGAATTAAAAAATGGCTTAAAACTAACAATTGATGATGCGCCTTGCACCGTCTTGGAGTGTGAATTTGTTAAGCCAGGAAAAGGACAAGCATTTACACGTTTAAAAGTACGTAATTTGAAAACTGGCCGTGTTATTGAACGTACTTACAAAGCGAATGATACTTTTGAAAGTGCTGATGTCACAGATATAGAAATGCAATATTTATACAATGATGGTTCCTTATGGCATTTCATGGTTGCTGATACATTTGAACAATACTCTGCGGAAGAACATATTGTTTCTGATGCTAAACAATGGTTAAAAGAGCAAGATATTTGCATTATTACTTTATGGAATAATGCTCCTCTTGTTGTAACACCACCTAATTTTGTGACATTAAAAATTGTAGAAACAGATCCCGGATTAAAAGGCGACACCTCAGGTGGCGGCGGCAAACCAGCTATTTTAGAAACAGGTGCGGTTGTCCGTATTCCTTTATTTATTCAAACAGGTGAAGTCATTAAAGTTGACACGCGTAACGCCGAATATGTTTCTCGTGTGAAGGAATAATTTTTTATTTATTATAATCGATACTGCTATAGGGGCGAGCGGCACTCGCCCTGAACAGCAAAAAGGCAAATGGCCTTTCCTTCTATCCCAACACTCTCCTTATCTCTTCTTCTGTCGTCAAATTCAATACTATTTTCTCCGCTCCAGACTCTATTAAAGTGATCATTCCTTGCTTTTGAGCCAATTTGTTTAAATGCCCAATATCTATTATTCCCTTTTCTATTTGGCTCGCAAAATCTAACGTTAATGGTAAAACTTCAAACAACCCGATCCGCCCACTATATCCTTGATAACAATGTTCGCATCCTTTACCAGGATTTCTACAATATTCACATAATTTCCGAACGAGACGTTGGGCAATAATTAATTTAACCGAATCAGCTAGTTGAAATGCTTTAATACCCATATGTAAAAGTCGGGTAACAGTTTCTACTGCGCCATTCGAATGAAGTGTGGATAATACTAAATGACCGGTTTGTGCTGCATTTAATGCAATATGTGCTGTGTCGAAATCACGAATTTCACCAATCATCATAATATCGGGATCTTGACGCAAGAAAGCCCGAGTAACTTTAGAAAAAGTTAATCCTGTTTTTGGATTAATACTGACTTGATTAATGCCAGGTATTTTGATTTCTACAGGATCTTCGATGGTACAAATATTTTTTTCAGGCTTGTTCAGTAAAGATAATGCCGTATACAAGGTAATGGTTTTTCCACTTCCCGTAGGCCCAGTTACCAGAATCATCCCTTGGGGCTGTCTCAATATTTCAAGAAATAGCTCTTTTTGCTGCTGATTAAATCCTAATTGATTAATTTCGAGGGGCATAGAAGCATGAGGTAATAATCGGACAACAATTTTTTCTCCATCAACCGTGGGACAGGTACTTATTCGACAATCAATAGATCTGTTATTAGATAACATATATTGAAAGCGTCCTTCCTGTGGATGACGACGTTCGGACGTATCAAGATGAGCTTTCACTTTCAAATAGGCTATTATCTGCTCTTTCATTTCTACAGGGATTGAAGTCATTACAGCCAATAAACCGTCCACTCGAAAACGAATTCGATATATTTTTTCATAGGGCTCAAAATGAATATCAGACGCCTTTCTCTTAATAGCCTCTTCTAACCAGTATTCAACAATTTCATTAGGAAGTGCATCCCTTTGTTGTATGAATTTTTCTAATAGTCTTTGCCGTAATTCATCTAGTTTATCGCTTTCCATCATCACTAACGATACATTTAGTCCGGTATGAAACTGAATCATCCGGATGATGTCTTCTTGTATTGAATCATCTGCCCCTAAAATTAGTGTCTTTTCTTGTTTTTTTATGGGTAAGACACGATACGCCATCATCCAAGGTGCTTCTAAAAACTCAGAGGGTATTTTTTCTTGTTCAAAAGTAGAAAATTCGAAAAGTTGAAATTTATTCATCAGCGAGGTTATTTGGACTAATTTATAATTTAAATAGTAGTTTAATGTAACAGCAATGGCATTACAAGGCTATTCAAGAGAGCTCATGTGCCATAGCGTAGCCAAACAGGCATCACTCGCGTAATATACTCCATAAATTTCCATAAGCCTACACGGTATTCAACTGTACCAAACCTATCTTCTTTTGATTCGGGAAAGCCAATACCAAAACCAAATAAACCAGGGGCAATAATCCCGCTTTTATCATTATAAGCAAGGGACTGTAAACCTTCTACAGAAATTTTTCTCTGCTCAAATCCAACAGCATAAATGGCTTTTTGGCACAAAGGAAGCACTTCGCTGAGGCTATCTTGATTAGAAATCACCCGTTCTAACTTAGAAGGCCATTGGCCATCAATATTTTCGCGAGCCCACTCAGCGGTTGTTCCTTTTAGTCCCGTGTCATCAAATAGAATCCAATCGGGGAATAAAACTGCATAGCGCAGTGGTTCCCGATAAAAATTAATAACTTTTTTCACGTGGCATTGTTCGAGCAGTGTTTTAATAATAATAATAGCCGAATGAGACGAACCAAATACGGCTACTGTGTCCTCTTCCTTTACGGCGAGTGGCAGTTTTTCGGGATCAAGCGCTGTTTTTAGCGATATTTCTTCAATTTGTGGAAAAGACAATGATTTTGGCTCAGAACCCATCGCAAGCACCACATTCTTAGAGTAAATCATTGAATTTTTGGCCAACGTCACTTCCCATTGGCGATGATGCAGTTTAAGGTGCATGGCTTTATCAACAAACGTAATAACTTCCTTTTGAAGGTGTTGGGTTATCCAGTTCAATGGTGTTGCGGCTAAAGCTAACTGACAGGTTTTATCGGGATTATGACTGTTGATCTCAAAATCTTTGGAAAAAAGATCATAACGAAACGATCGGCACGCGGTATAAAATTGTAAAAATAGTTTAACCCGCGTATTACTAGAGACATTTTTCCATATAGTGCCGAAATCTCCCACGGTAAAGCTTGGATCAATCCAAGCAATTTTTTTGGGATCAATATCCTGATCGAGTAATTTTCCTATGGCAGCAATACCCGCAGGACCAGCTCCCACTACCGTCCATTCAAAAGATGTTGGGCTATGATTCATCGTTTAATTCCCCTTAATAAAATTATATAAAATAAATTATACCGAATTCCTATCTTGAAAACCATGGAAAAGGTTTACTTTTAACCACTTTGACGATATAATGCCCACTCTTATCAAACGACTGGAGGGAAATGAATGATAAAACGGTTGATAATTTGTGCATCGCTCGGTATGTTGGGTTTGTCTGCACACGCGAGTGTTTCCAACAACCAAAGTATTGCAGCTGAACTAGAAGTTTTAAAACAGGCTGCACCAAAAGTTAAAGAAGAAGTCCTACGTTTAGCGCTTTCTGCTTACGACAAAGCCAGCCATCTTGGACTTGTCCATAAACCCATCTTAACAGTAATTGATTATTCAAAAGCATCTTCTCAAGAGCGTTTATGGGTATTTGATTTGGCAAAAGAAAAATTACTGTATGAAACCTATGTTGCCCACGGACGTAATTCAGGTGATTTATATTCTACCCGCTTTTCAAACCAAAACCGTAGCTTAGAAAGCAGCTTAGGTACCTATGTAACCTCTAATACTTATAATGGCTCCAATGGCTATTCGTTAAATTTAAAAGGATTAGAACACGGTTATAATGATCAAGCCCTTTCTCGTCGTGTCGTTATGCATGGAGCATGGTACGTTACGGAAGATTTTATTAAACAGCACGGGCAAGCAGGTCGAAGCTGGGGATGTCCCGCGGTTAATCCTGCATTAGCAAAACCTATCATTAATACTATTAAAGATGGTTCTGTTCTTTTTGCTTACTATCCAGATAAAAACTGGCTGTCTCATTCTCAATACACGCATTTTGCGTAGCCGTTGTTACCGGGCGGGTACAAGATCCCGCCCTTACAACATCATCGAGGTAATTACATTCACACTGGAGAATATTCCCCATAATTATCTATTCTTCTTGAAGAATCATGTTTAGGGGTATTTGACGGTGTACTTGTCGGTGTGCAAGGTTCCGTCCTAGCCCCCTTCACTAGTTTAAGCAATAAAGGTTCATCATCTTCTTTATCTAAGTTTTCTTCAAGTGTTGCCCCTTGATGTATAAAACTATAAAGATAATCCCATATCCCATAAGAAAAATCTTTTTTTGGTGAAGCACCTACATAGACTTCTAACAGCCGCTTTAAGCAAGCGGAATTTTTTCTTGAATACACTCGGGATGGTTTTAGCTGCAAATTATTATAAGCATAATCCTTTTTAATCTCTAATTGCTCACGCACTAATTGCATAAGTTTGTCTGCATTATCATACAATTCTCCAGCAACTGTTTGAAAGCGTTCATCTAACATACCTGGATTTTTGATGGAAAGCCATTGATATACTTCTTTACGTTTTTCAGCATCCCCTTCTTTGATGCATTTTAATAATGCGACAAGATTATTCAACTCACCGCCTCGTAATTGCCTATATAAAAATTTTAACTCTGCTTTACTTGCTGTTTTTATCGCGTTATGAATTTCTGTAGAATCAGTTATTAATAATAAATCACAAAACTGCTTGGGATTGAAAAAGCAACCTAATGAATGAATCATTTTACCAAAATAATAGGCCTCAAATTTTTCTTGAGAGAAATAAGGCTTTGACTTCATTTTTTGAAGTGGCTTTCTATTAGCCAAATTAATAGGATCATGCGCCTTAACACATTCACCAATCAAATGCTTCTCAACATCTGAAATAATAATAGGTAGAGGTTTTTTTTCTTTATCTATGGGCCATTCTGATAGATAGGGTGGATTTTCTAATGGAATTGTATGCCCTCTCTGAGCTGTTATTTTTAAAATTACATTTTCTAAATAATGATGGATATTATGCCCTAAAGAAGAAGGTTCTTTAGAAATACGATCTATAGCTAAAAAAAACTCTCTACTAGTATCAGCCCTGAATCCAAAATCTTCATAATCCTTTTTTGTGATAGTAAATATTTTTTCAGATAATTTAGTTCTATAAGATAATTGTCCAGATTCTGCCCTTAAATAGATTGTATGCTCATTAAGTGGCTTATTTTCGTTTATTTCTGACATTAAAACAGGCACATATCCTCGCAATCGTTTACTTTCCATTACTTCACACAGCGAATCATATACGTTTACCACCATTGTATAAAATTGTGCCGCAGCAGAGGTGAAAGCTCTTTTTGCATATGCATCAGGTTGCATGCTGAGAGCTTTTTTTATTCCCTCTGCTGAATGAATGATGTTTGCTTTCATCCATCCCATATTCATTGGCCAGATTGATAATGCATCTTGAAATGCTACATCACTTAAACCATCTTCATTCATTTGAATATAGCGTTGGGTAAAAAAAACATTAATCAAAGCTATCATTTCATCCGAATGCATTCTGGCGTATGTTTTTTTTAAATCATTATCAGAAAGCGATTGAAAATTTTTTTTTAATAACTTCACCCAATCTTCTGAACCACCCTCACCGCCAGATTTATTGGTACACAGCTGGCGAAGCGTTATTAAATTTCTCATAAATTCAGTTAAATTAATAAAAGATTTATTGCTTACGGTATTAAGAATTTGCATGAACAAAGTGTTATTCTTTTTTATTTGTTCATCCCGCATTTTTTTTAATATGTTTTCTACTTTTTGTAGTAAGTTTTCTCGTTTGATTTCATTTGAATTTTGTTGTAACGGTAATGAAGCAAATAGCTGGTTGCTCTTCTGATGTGCAATATTCATAGTGCCCCACTTGGTATTTTTAACAGGGGACTTATTATCACGGGTGGTATCTTTTTTTAAGGCTTGTAATTTTTTTTGTATAAGTGTGAGATCTTCCTCTGAATATAGCTCTTCGCTAAATTCACAGCTCACAAGTTCTAATTCTATAATATCTAATTCTTGTTGCGTTTTGGTTAATGATGATTGATTAATTTGACTAATATACGTCTCTTTATTTACTCCACCAATTTGGTTTTTGCGTAAAGCATCGCGAAACGCTGTGACTACAGGACTATTTGACATGATTGTCTCCTTAATTTAGCTCGATAGATTTGATCTCAAAAGATCTATTGTTTTTACTCAAGGCAATTGATTTCAGTTATGTTTCAAGCAAGCGGACAAGTCGTGAATCGGGAGCGACTGGCAGTCGCTTCAACATGACCGAAGTCGATGCAACAGGCAACAAAACCAAAACTCAAGTGAAAAGAGTTTTATACTGTGTTCACAGTATAAACAGTTTCTTTACTATAGCACAACTAGGATAACTTTCCAGGAGGATAAATTCTTACCATTTTGATGATATTGTCTTTAACATGCATTATTTCCATTGCATATCCTTTGATTTTAAGGCAACTTTGGACAGGCGGTATAAAACCTAGATACTCAATAATAAGGCCACTAAGTGTGCGCGGGCCTAGAAGGGGTAATTTCCAGGATAAGGAACTATTAATATCGCGAACATAGGCACTACCGTCAATCAAAAACGAACCATCTTCTTGTGGGTAAATCTCTTTCACCATCGAAGCAATATCAGTCGTAAAATCACCTACAATTTCTTCTAGAATATCCTCAAGGGTTACTAGTCCTTGAATATCACCATACTCATCTACTACTAATGCCGTTCTTTTTTTAACATGTTGAAAATTAATAAGTTGTTGATGCAAACCTGTGCCTTCCGGTACAAAATAACAGGGCTCTGCAAGCGATTTGAGGTGTTCTTTATCCAACTGTTCTTCTAAAAAAAGATTCAATACATATCGAATATGAATTATTCCTATCACGTTATCCATGGTTTCTTCATAAACCGGTAAACGCGTATGTTGCGTTATTTCCAATTGATCACGAATTTCAGTCCATGGTAAGCTAATATTAATACCAACGATATCATTGCGTTCTACCATAATATCATCAACAGTCACTTTTTCTAAATCTAAGATACTCAGCAACATTTTTTTATGCTGCTTTGGAATCATGCTTCCCGTTTCGTATACAATCGTGCGTAGCTCTTCTGTAGAAAGAACCTCTTTATTTTGATTGCTCGTATCAATACCAAACAATTTGAAAAAAACCATGACGATTTTGTTCAAAGCCCAAACAATCGGAGAGAACAGTTTTAAAAGCCAATAAAGCAGAAATGAGCAAGATAATGCGATGGGTTGCGGATATAAGGCAGCCAGTGTTTTTGGTGCCATTTCGGCAAATACTAACACCACTAAAGTGAGAATACCGGTGGCAATTGCAACACCTGCATCACCACTAAGTCGCTCTCCAATAAGTGTTGCAATGGTAGAAGCAATAATATTTGCACAGGTATTACCAACTAAAACTACAGCAAGAAATTGTTCTGGTTTTTCCAGTAATTTCGCCACACGTGCGGCGCGTCGATTTTTCTTTCGTACTAAATGTCGTAAACGATATTGATTAAGGGACATCATGCCTATTTCTGAACTGGAGAAAAAGGCTGAAACCAAAACCAATAAGAATAAAATAACAAGTAAAAATGTTATTGAATAATCGTTATGATGCGCCATCAGCAATAATTATAAATTTATGAAGATATCGCAGGAACCCAAGAAGCGAAATAATTGACTGGTGAAGTAGCAGATTCATCTTCAAAGGTTACATATTCCCAAGATTCCTTCTGTTTTAAAAGTTCAAGGGATAAACTGTTGTTCAAAGCATGTCCAGATTTGTATCCTTCAAAAGAGCCAATTAAATTATAACCAAGCAGATACAAATCACCAACAGCATCTAACATTTTATGTTTCACAAATTCATCTTCATAACGAAGGCCATCGGCGTTCAAAATACGATAATCATCAACTACAAGTGTATTATCAAGGCTTCCGCCTTTTGCTAACCCTAATTCACGAAGTTTTTCATAATCTGACATGAAACCAAATGTCCTGGCCCGGCTAATTTCACGCACATAAGAAGTCATTGAAAAATCGAAGGTGGCAGTTTGAGGGCGTCCGCGAAAAACTGGATGGCTAAAATTGATTGTAAAAGAAACTTTAAACCCTTCATAAGGTTCAAGACGAGCATATTTTTCACCATCAGTTACTTCAATAGCTTGTTTTATTCTAATAAACTTTTTAGGTGCGTTTTGTTCTAAAATACCGGCTGATTGTATTAAAAAAACAAAGGGGGCAGAACTACCATCCATGATTGGTAACTCACTTGCCGTCACATCAACATAAGCATTATCAATACCTAAGCCAGCAAAAGCCGACATTAAATGCTCAACTGTTGCCACTTTTATCTGGTTCTTTACCAAGGATGTACATAAGGTGGTTCCCTCGACAAAATCAACTTTTGCAGGAATTTCAATTGCCTCAGAAAAATCTGTACGTCTAAAAACAATACCAGCATTTACTGGCGCAGGCCTCAATGTTATATAAACTTTTTCACCAGAATGTATCCCAACTCCAGTTGCTTGTATGACATTTTTCAATGTCCGTTGTCTGATCATGCTTTTTAAGCCTATTTTGAATAAATAAAATGTGGCAGATTGTACGCTATTTGTCCAGTTTTGTCTAGAACCTGTCCAGTTTATGGGAATTTTCACCCTGTAGAAAATAATTCCTGGATTACGAAGGCTCGCCAAATTTAGCGTTTATTAATTCAACAATTGCGTCAAATGCTTCTTGTTCATCTTTACCTTCAATACATAATTCTATTTCAGTATGTTGGGAAGCGGCTAACATCATCACGCCCATAATACTTTTACCATTCGCAGGTTGATCATCCTTTTTTAGTAAAATATCACTTTCAAAACGCGAAGCACAGGAGACTAATTTAGCTGCTGCTCTTGCATGCAGGCCTAATTTATTAATAATTTGAATTTTTTGCTGAATCATAATGTTGTTAATAATTAATAATGCCGTCTTTTCCGCCACTTACGGCCTTTTGAGTCAGTTCATGCAAAGGAAGAGAAGCGTAATTCATCACGCGAATGAGCATGGGCAAATTCAACCCTGCAACCACCTCAATTTTATCCCTACTTTCGCATTTTTGCAGACGAGAAGCAATATTACTTGGCGTTGCGCCAAATAAATCTGTTAAGAGTAAAAAATCTTGCTCTGGATCTTTTTTAATGAGAGCGTCTACATGTCTTTTTAGTTTTGCAACGATCTTATCTGGATCATCTTGATGAGTAATAGCAATAACAGTTGTAGGTAAAGGTAACACACCCAATGCCATTTTTACAGCATCTAACAAAGCCGTACCAACAGTTTCATGTGTAATTAAAATGATATTTACTTTGGCTGTCATAAGGAGGTTCTCACCATCGCTTCAATAAGAAGAGATATATTTCTTCCAGAAAAAGCAGTCAATTTTGTTTTAGGGATAGCTTTTCCTAGAATATTTTCTAGCATTTCCTCTTTTTCTATATGATTCATTGTAGCAACTGTAGGATTTGGCACAAGTTCGCAAATGTGATCTAATGATGCTTCTGTTTTTATTGCAGAACAGCCAAAAAGACGGCTTATATCCAAAATACCTAACTCTTTCACTTCTAAAAAACCATGCAGCTCTTTTGAAGGACAGGTTCCGACTATTTTTTTTCCACAAGAAGAAAATTGAAAACTGACGATATCATCTGAAATAAGATAGTGTCCACGATCTAGCAAACCTAATGCTATATCGCTTTTGCCAACTCCACTAGGACCTATCAACAAAATTCCTTTTTCAAAAACTTCGACAAACACACCATGAAAATAAGAGGGGCCATTTAAAGGCCCCTTCTTATTTACCATAATAGATTTATTCACGATGTTCAGTGATTTTTTCTTTATGTTTTTTTAGTTGGCGATCTAACTTGTCAATTAATAAATCAATTGCACTATAGAGATCCTCTGATTCTGAATGCGCATGAAATTCATTTTTCGCAACATGAATAGTTGCCTCAGCAATATGTCTGAGCTTATCTACTTGAAATACAACATTGATAGAGCCAATTTTATCAAAATGGCGCAATATTTTTTCGAATTTTCCTTCAGCAAACTCGCGTAATGCTGGAGTTACTTCGATATGATGACCAGTAAAATTTATTTGCATGATATATATCCTTCTTTAAAAAAGATCGTTACTTGATCTTACCTTCATTATAAATTACATGCTTACGAATAACAGGATCATATTTTTTAAAAGATAACTTATGAGGCGTATTACGTTTGTTTTTATCAGTTGTATAGTAGTGACCTGTTCCTGCAGAGGATACAAGTTTAACTTTTTCGCGTGCTGGTGCAGCCATGGAATAACTCCTTTATAAATTATTTTGTTGATTTATTACGTTCACGAATCATTTTAAGCACTTTAGCAACACCTAATTTATCAATAATTCGCATACCATGGATGCTAACTTTAAGCTTTACCCAAACGTTTTTTTCTTCATCCCAAAAACGATGTTCCTGAATGTTTGGTAGGAATCTTCGTTTAGTTTTATTGTTGGCATGAGAAACGCAGTTACCTACAATAGGTCCCTTACCTGTTACTTCACATACTCTAGACATTCTTTTATCTCCGAAAAACTTAGCCTTTAACTTCATATTAAGACTCTATGAACCGCGCAATTTACCCGATCCAGAAATAAAAATCAAGTCCATGCTTTTAATATAGCACACTTCCCGCCTTCTGATAGTTTTTTATTCAATCTTGCCGCCCCAAAAATTCCGTTTTATACTGAGTGCTTATATTAAAAAATATATCAGGTGCATCATTATGTTAAAACGCGAGATCTCAACAACCAACCTCCTCATAATTTCTTTAAGCAGCATGGTTGGCTCGGGTTGGCTTTTTAGCCCTTATATCAGTGCTCAAATGGCAGGTCCAAATGCTTTAATTAGCTGGGCGATAGCGGCTGTATTTATGATGTTTGTTGCATTACCGCTTTCTGAACTTGGCAGTATGTTGCCGGTTTCAGGTGGCATGGCAAATTACCCAACGCTTACTCATGGCAAAGGCGTCGGTTTTTTATTTGCTTGGACATCCTGGTTATCCTATGTAGTGGTTAGTCCAATTGAGTTACAGGCTGTTTTGCAATATGCGAGTCATTTTTTTCCTACTCTGCTCGAGCCTGGTCAATCTGCATCGCTTGCACTTTCTAGCACAGGTTATATAGCTGCTTTTATTATTCTTGCATTAATTACGCTTCTTAATACTTGTGGAATAAAATTATTAGCTGAATGCAGCAAATATGCAGGTATAGTTAAATTTTTTATTCCGGTGCTTACTATTTTCACCCTTTTTTATTATGCAGGTTCTTTTCATAATAATATTGAATTAACGCTTAACCAATCCAAAAGCTGGGAAGATATTTTTTCTGCATTATCTTCGGGTGGGATTGCTTTTGCCTTCCTAGGATTTCAAACAGGTGCGATGTTAGCCGGTGAAGCCAAAAGGCCTCAACGAGATGTTCCCTTTGCTGTGTTAGGTTCAATTGTTCTCGCCTTTATACTTTATTTTTTATTGCAATATAGTTTTATTGCTGCAATGCCATCCAAATATTTAGAAAACGGTTGGACACACTTCACTTTTCCTGGCAGCAATAGCCCTCTTGTAGGTCTTACCTTATTACTTGGGCTACCTATCGTTGCAACACTATTATTAATTGATTCTTCTTTATCTCCTCTGGGTACAGCGTTAGTTTATACCACGGGTACTTCACGTATTTTATACAGCATGGCGTTGCATCGGCATTTACCTTCTTTTCTTTTAAAACTGAATAAATACCAGATTCCTTATGTTACATTGATTATTAACTTTATTGTGGGAATGTTATCGTTTCTTCCTTTCCCAGGGTGGCAAAAAATGGTGGCATTTCTTTCTTCTGCAGGTATCTTATCTTACACGGTAGGCCCACTTTGCTTACCGGCCTTACGTAACCTGCTTCCAGAGAGAAAAAGGCCATTTCGATTGGCCTATGCGAACTTCATATGCTGTATCGCATTTTATTTCTGTAATTTAATGTTGCTTTGGTGTGGGTTTACTATTATATGGAAATTGTATGTTGCTTTAGCTTTTGGTCTTTTAATCCATCTTTTGTATAAAAAGGATTGGGAGATTATTGGTCAACGGAGCCTTCAATGGTTTATTGCTTACATAACGTCCATTCTCGTTTGTTCTTACCTCAGCTCTTTTGGTGGTATCAACATGTTAGACTTCCCAACAGATACTGGCATCATGTTTATCCTTAGTGTTCTTTTCTTTTACTTTTCCCAAAAATGTATTTCTAGTAAAAATGAACTATTAGAGCAAATGGAAATTTTAGAAACAGAAATTGATGATCCTGCAGCACCACAGGTTCCCCCTTATGTTGCACCACCTCAGGCACGTTCAATGAATAAGATATCAACTACCCAATAGCTTTTCGAAAATTAATGCATTATCAGAGCTCCCCTTAGTAGGGCTCTGATAATAATTTTTTCGTAATCCTATTTGTTGAAATCCTAACTTTGTGTATAAATAAATTGCAGGAGTATTAGTTTCTGCTACTTCTAATAAAATACGATGAAATTTTTCTTTCTGGCGCTCAATAAAAAATAATAATAATTGGATTGCCAATCCTTTTTTTTGTCGGTTTTTTTTAACACCCACGGTCAAAATATGACATTCATCTAAAAATGATTGTGTCATTAAATACGCGCATAACTCATTATTATTTTTATCTTTATTCTCTATGACAAAGCCTTCATAACTCTCATTCTCATTATTTAGACAATCTACAAACATTCCTTGCGTCCATGGGTAAGTATGCACTTCAGATTCTATTTCATAGATTGAGGGGATATCGGATAGCTCTATTTTTCTAATAATTAACATTTACCCTCACTTGCCCTCGCGGGCATTCTCTTCTTAAGTATCGTCAGTTTTTTATAATAACTCACGGCTTCTTCAATCTACTTATAACTCTATCGAAGCCCCGTCATTGCGAGGAATATTTGCATGCAGCCAAGCATAGCGAGGGGCGCAATGCAAATATGACGAAGCAATCCAGCAACAACAGTCCAATATATATCGATGCCTGGATTGCCACGTCGCTTTATTGCTCCGCTACGCTGGCGCAATAAAACTCCTCGCAATGACGGATTTCGTGATAGAACTGACAAAACTGGCCATCCCTTACGACTCATTCCCTTTGCAAAAAGGAGTAACCATCAAAAATATTTTCCTAAACCTTTAAATAAATAACACTTTATATCTTCCGACCTGAGAAAAGCTTCAAAATACTATTACCTCGCTATATAGTTCTATAAAAAGCATTCTCTATTCCAGAAATAATTTCCTCGTTTTCACCAGGTAAAATTGATTGTGCATATTCGGGAAGTCCCTTTTGCGCTTTAATTGCATCCTTTTTATTATCCTGGATATCATGGATAAATTTAAAAAATTGCTTCACCTGTTTATCTAAGTTTTTCCTTTCTTCGATTTGGGGACTGTTTACTTTTACTAAATTATTTCTCATTGTCTCAAGCCACATCGTGATTAAGGATTCTGATGTTTCTAGGTAAGCCTTGGCCATGGAGCGTAAATGTTCCTTAAGTGTTTCTTGAGGAAAAGGCATCTTCAATTTCTGATACTCTCGGGAAGACATCTTCGCATAGTGAGACGCTGCTTGCCATTGACGGTTTTCTTCTAACTTGGTTTGAAGTTTATCGGGAAAACTCGCTTCATTATCCCGATGCAAGACAATATGCGTGATATGAGGATTAAACGTTAATATATTTTCTAAAAAGGAATGAAAAGTATCCAAGGATTCTGTTGGTACCCTAATATGTTCAAAATTCAAGGCAGTGATTGCAGGAGATACCACTAAATACAACAGGAAGAACTTTTTATTCATCAATCTAGCTTCACGTTGCTGCTCAATCATTGGCTCTGATATTGCTTGAAAATAGGGTAGTAAACAGGCTATATGGGCATTTAACTGCCGTTCTTTATGTTGCACTTTTTTATAAATAGGGTCAGATGCCGAAGGCCGATGCAATTTAATTCGACTTTCTGTAAATTGGTAGGCGCACAATGACAATGAAAGAGAATGATCTTTATTTTTTAACAATGTCAGGGTGTCCCACAACAAGTGTTGGCAAGAAAATTCAGCGTATCCCCTTAACAAAACTGATGCTATTTCATTATAAGAAATTTTCTTTTGAATATTGTCCTCAGGCGCTACGGAGGAAAGAGGTAAATAACCAAATAAACTGAACGAGCGCCTCTTTGGAGGAGCATTCTTTCCTGCCGCTCGAGCCATGTGTGTTTGAAACTCTTCTTCCGTACAGCCATTGGCTTCCATCCATAATGCTTTTACCTCATCTAATTGAGCTTGCTGTCTTATGCTCGATTCTTTCAATTGTTGTCTTAAATTTTCTATAGCCACACCATTTTTCGCCTGTCTTTTTCTTGTCTCCGCAAATCCTTCACTCACTGCATCCAATCGGACATCTTGCCGCCCAAGCCATTTTTCAGCCCAATTTAAAGCCGTGCGTGTTTTCAAATTAGTTGGAGTTATCTGATACATACCGGTATCGTTTTTCTTAGATAAAATATTATTGAGAATATAATAGGCATCTGTATAAAGGGCTAACGTCTCAGGCTCTATATTTTTATTATTGGCTAGTACTTCAGGAGAAAAGTCGCGTATTTTTTGACGCAATTGGGAATCAAGGGAAGCGATTGCAGGAGGCGTGTTTGTTTCCAAAGACAGTTGAATAATCTCTCTTGCAGCTAACTCAGCGGCTTCTTTTGCCTTTTGATTTCGTGCTTCTTCTTGTAGTCTTTCACTTGATTGAGAAAAAATAGGATCTCCCAGTGTCGGCTCTTCCTTTGGCAAGGAAGCTTCATCGAACTCATTTACTATTAAACCTAAACAATCCCACTGCACGTAACGGGCAATAATCTTTTCTGCTAATGCTTTTTTTCTTTCGGTAATTTCATCCCGCGTCGGTTTATGGATAGCTACTTCTTGTGTAAGGACTAAAGGGCTCGCTTCAGCAGTCGGGTTGATTATTTTAATACCCTCCTCTTTCTGCTCTGGAGCTACTGGAATTGAAGCAGCCTGATCTGTTATTTCTGAAGTGTCATTATTGGCAGGTTCACTTCCAATACTCGAGGTAGAACCCAACAACCCCCACGAGGATTCCTCGCTGGAAATTTGAGTGGCTGCGGCCTCAGCTTCTTCCGTCCATTTTTCAGGAGGTACCATTGACTGCAAGCTTTCTGAAGAAGTGAGTATTTCACTCTTTGCCAGTGAAGCTCTACTGTTTAACGCACGTTGAATCACACCTTTGACAAAATCACGCACCTGTTGCCAAAGCGATGGGGAACATAACCCTGAGTGATTTTGATGAACACAATAATTAACTGCCGCGGTTATTTTATGGGGTTCTAAGAGAGCATCAACCAATAAACGCGTATCGGATAAATCACTATCACCGGGATGAAACGTCACTTTTGTAATGGAGGGATTGGATAATAATAATTGTCGCAATAACGGTTGAAAACGTTGAATGGCGTTTCTATTGCCTTGAAAAGGAACAGAAGAAAAATCAAGGTGGTGGATTTCCGGATGTTTTTCCCATAAATAATGACTTAAGCCTTGCATACTGCTTTCCGCATAGGCCTGCTCTTCTGGCTTTGTAGACAAGAGAACACACAGGGCATTGTTCGCCCTAATCTCTAAACGAGCCCGGTTACTATATTTTGGTTTATAAAAATGAGAAGGATGCAAGGATAAAATACTTGTATTCTCTTGCATCTTTAACCACGCTTGGCATTCTTGCGTGGCATAAAGGTCAAGTAAGGTCACTTTGATTGATTCTGGCAGCATATTCAACTCTTCCAATAATAGTTCTAATTCAAGGCGGTGGCTATTCTCAATAACCGCTTCATTCACATCACTTTGTTGGTTTAGGGGACGTTCGTCCATTCCATCCGCCAATATCTCCGTATTTTCTTCTTTAGCTCCGGTAGTCAGTATCTTGGAATAAAGCCAACGAAAGGGCATAAAAAGCCCGCGAAAGAAATTATCCATACGCGGCAAAATACCTACCCTTTCCAATATTACACCGGCACCAATAATGGCCAGCAACGGCCAGGTCCATGTCACGGCACTCACTACTACCACAGCAGCGGCCAGCAACATAAATGAAAAGCTTGGCAGTCGTGCTCGCCAATTTTTACCTGTGTACAACCAATTGAAGAATCCCATTCGTTTTTTATTGCCTCATAATGCTTTATTTACGGCTTCGTGTGAATGAAGTTGCTTCTTGAGAAGATTCTTTTTGCTCGCGAACGTGGTTTATCATACCTTTCAGATCCTCTATTTGTTTGTTAAAAGACTCCTCTTGCTCAAGGAGTTTTCTTTGTAACTCTCTAATTATGTTCGCCTGTGCAGCATTTTGGCCTTGCAAAGCCGCATTCTCTTCTTCTAGCCTCCTAATTCTAGCATCTTTATCCGATAATTGGTTAACAATGGCGCCTACACCGCCTTGTAACCCATCATAATAGGCAGTTCGTGGGTCATTCTTCCAGGGAACTACCGCTTCAACCCGTTTACCTTTAACTAGCTCTAACTTTCGATGAACTTTGAAGGCATCAGAATGTTTTTTAATTAGGGTAAGCATCTTATCATGCAATTCACTGCTTCCAGAATAAAAAATCCCTTCCCTTCTTTTACCGTTAACCGCCATCTCATTCATTTCATTAAGATGGTCAACAATATTTACCCTATCATAGCGTAATTTATATAAACAGTCGCAGTAACGTTCCAAACTTTCCTTTCTGTCTTTTCTCAACGCTTCGTTTCTTAATATAGCGCCTAATATCGATTTTTCAGAGTCGGAAAAAATTTTCTGGTAGTGATCCAAATGGTGTTTCATTTCTTTCAAACAAGTTGCTAATTTTCTTTCACCCTCGTTATCTTCAAAATGAAAGCGTACATTCATCAATAGTCCAGTGATTTCTTTAAAAAAAGGTAACGGGTATTGATCACTTAACTCAGCGGCATAGGTTAATACACTTTGATGCTGCGCGTTTATCACACGGGTGGAAGCACCACAGTTTAAGCAATGCACAATCATTCGCTTTAATCTTTCTAATGCTTGGGAAGATTGGCGTTTTTCCACCGCAACCTTTAGTAGATAAAATAATAAAGCGGTTTTATTTGTACTCACATCAGGATGCAGTCCTAAACAAATAAAGTTTTCAAGAAATCCAATCTTTGGTTTTGGATAATGACGGTTCAGCTCATCGGATACCAAGGTTATTTGACCCTCCCTGATGATGAGCGTTCGCCATGATTCAAGTTGTTTTATTTCCGATCCCGTATGCGGGCGATAGAACGTCGTACGCGCTGCTGCTATCCATTCAAAAGCGGTTAATTGCGCTTTTTTAACCACCTCCATCGCTTCTGAAAAAAGGGTGGGAGCGATACGTCCTAAATCTGCGTCTTCTTTTTTATTGTTTGCCAAATGGCTAATAATGTGTTGTTGCCTTTCGAATGAACAATTTTGCCAAAAAGAGTTTAATCCCTTGTCCTTTGCCGCCCATTCCCTCATAAATTTTTTGAGTTCAAATGCAACATGGTTAGCGGTATAGTTTTTTAAAGAAAATTGTTTAATTATCCAGTCTAGTGCACTCCCATAATGACCATTGTGAATGCTTTCTTTGAACTTGTTTTTTTCCACCTCTGAACACGAATGGTGATAAGCTAATTGAAGAAATGGCGTTGTATTCACAAGGCATTCAAATCGTTCCCAAGCATAAGGAATCACACTCACTAACGGGGTTCCCTGTTCAATGGTATGTAAAAGAGGAGAATCCTCTGTAGGAATGGAGTCGTTTTGGTCCCCTTCTAATTTGTTTCTCTCATTATGAAAAAAGGCATAAGACAGCCCAAAAGAATCGAGCAAATGCTTGCGATGTTCATTTTTTGCACGCTCAATGGCTTGAATTTCTGTTTCAAAAAAGGTATTAAAGGCTTTTAAATAATTAAATTTTTCGGCATCCGCAATCTTTCCCTTGTTTGCAACAAGATACGTTAACGCCGCAACAACTTTCTTACCAATGGCTATTTTTTTGTTTTTAAACCGCTGCATTTCTGCTTTTAATTGCGGTAAGTAAGCTTCCCATTTTTTCGTAATAGAGGAGGTAGTTACCTCCTGCCACTGTCCCGTACTGCCTAGACATTCTTTTTGTTGTTGCCAATACTGTCTATATTGATTTTCTATTCTCTGTAGCCAGTTCTCCTCTTCGGTCGCATATTGTTGAAAATTTTGCGGTGGAGAGGCAATTGCACTTGGCGTAACGGGTGGTTCCACGGCAGATACTTCATCGGCAGATAAATTATCCGAGTTATTCGATATTTTCCTGTCTACCACAGTGATGGCATTATCATTTGAACCGAGCGTCGACAGTTCACGGTGGGTCTTGAATGGTTGTAACCGATTGCTTTTATCCAGGTCACAGATAATTTGGCTAAATTTTGCGATGTTGGGGCGTCCTAAAAAAGAGTCATATTTGTTATACTCACCCATTTCTTCTGCAATTTCTAAGGCATAGTGAATCATATGCTCTAAATACTCGCGCCTATCATGCAAAAGGTGCTCTTTTTCTACCCATTCATTGATGTGGGTTATTTTTTCATTCGTAGGGGGATCGATATGGTTAGGAATGAGGGCATAAAAAAGCTTACGATTTTTTTTCCCGGCAATGCTTTCTTGCAATGCCTGGGTGAGTTTTTCTAATAATGCTTGCTCAGAAGGAAAAAGGGTATGGGCAATAATGACAGGAGTGGAAGTTTCTTTAAAACTTTCCTTGAGGGGTGATTCCAAAGAAAGGCTCCCTCCCTGACTAGGCCTTTTTTCGCTGGAGTCTCTTGTAACTTCGGGAGTATCTGAAAAAAAAGCGTCGTGTAGGGCATCCACATATACTGTGGTTTGCCTATTAGTTGATAAAGTCCGTCTTTCTTCTTTTTCATAATGAGCCCGTCGTTTACAGTAATGGGCAAAGGAACGGGAAACAATGATATAAGCCTGTCCCTGTTTTTCTACCCTTAATACAAGCGGGGTTGAAGAAAGGGGTAATTCAAGCATCACGGACAGTAATGCTTGAAATGACCCTAAAAATGAATCCGAGACGGTGGGGTAAGGAATACAAAGGGTCTGTTGGCTATTTTTTTGAACCCAAGCGAAGAAAAGTTCCTGTGTGGCCAATAATTCCGTAGGGCAAGGGGTTAATTGAATATAGTGTTCCAATAGCAGTGTATACAGATCATCGCATGAGGTGGGGTATCCTTCTTTACCTGTTGCCATTAAAGCGGGTAAAATATCTCCCACAAAGGCTAATTTTTCCGGTAAAAAAACACTATCGGATGCATCATCTGTTTCACTTGATTCTTTGTTCTCGAATAGGAGCCCTCGTAGATCTTTATTCGTTGCAACGCTGTTGGCATAAGTCATTTCGGGGTCGTGTTGGTCACGTAATTGTAAATAACGCTCCATGGTATTGGCAGACCAAGGGGCTATCGTAATGACATCACCGAAAACTTTCGTGCTTTCTACGAGTTTATCGGTTCTAATAGTAAAAAAGATTGTACTGTTTGGCCAATGGGCTAGAATTTTTTTAGAAATAATGGCTTGTACTAAAGAAGAATCGGCATCATCCCATTCGTCAAAAAATAAAACCCACTTTTCTTTTTGCAATTGTCCTATTTGTTCTGCCGTATAACCATATTGGGTCGCAAAATAGTGTTCAAGAAGGATGGTGTTATCATTTAATAGGCTAGCGTACCTTTCAGGCGTAACCTGATTAAAAGAAATCACTTCGGGTATGCTATCCGTGAGTGTTTTCCTTTTTGCCCAAAAAGCAAATGCCAACTGATTAACGGCAACAGATTTTCCTGAACCACTCTCCCCAACAATAAAATGACACCGGGTTCTTTCTTCAGTTGCTTGTTCTACTACTTGAAAAAGATTTTCCCCTGATAGAGTACTGGGTTCTATCCAGCAAGCGCGCTGTCCTGCACTGTTTTGTTGGCGCTCTTGAAAGGCATCAAAAATATTGTCCAACAAGGGGGGAATGAATGTTTTTCTCTCAAGCAAACGCAAAGTTTTTTGGATGTGTTGCAGTTGTTCACGGATGTCATGTGAGGCTTCTTTTGCTTGTTGAAGGTCACTGAGGATGCGCTCCAAGGTACTTTCAAAACGGGTTGTTATCTCATTTAATTCACGATTGATAATGTCTTGCCCAGGAGGGTCTGTCGGTATAGCAGTGTTAGCTGATGCGAATGCCTGCAGGGGATTAAAGTCAGCGGCAAAAGGAGGGGTAGAATACGTAGGGGTTGGGAACGTCACAGCAGTATATTGGGGAAAGCCAGACCATGCTAACGCCGTTGTTTGATCCAGAATCATAAATCCATATTTTACTGCCTCTGGATTCGGTTTTTTAAAGAGCTGTTTTTTCTTAGGTGGGGCATAATAGCGCCATTCCCCTTGTTCATTGCGAAAAGCAATGCCAGAACGGGCAAACATCCCTTCAGCGGTATAAGGCGATGAACCTTTTGTTTCCGTATCAATACGGGTATTGGTTAATGCTTGCACCCATCGTCCTGATTCTCCCTGAAGTAGGCCTTCTAAAAATGTCGCGCACTCCCAAGAACGCCGCTGACCGTTTTTATCTTTGCGGGTTACATATTCCATAATACGATCAACACCACAAATCGCCAGGGTATAAACGCCCTTCTCGGTACACTCTTCAATGAAGTTGCCATACCGAACCGCGGCGACACGCGCCGTTTGTTCTATCTGTTGAGATAAGAACGCATTGCCGCTGAAATGCTCCCTACCTAATGCATTCTCTAACCTTGCCTCCTCTGAGGCGGAAAAAACAGCATTCACCACTGCTCCACCCACAGCGGAAATAGCACTACCTACCTCACCAGCATTTGAAACAATAGATAACGCGATGCCCATACTTTGCTCAATTAATCCTTGTCGCCGGGTAGAACGTGAACGTTTGCAATCCTTCATAAACGCGATTTCAGCTTTGAAATCTTCACAGAATGTACTAATAAAATCCTGTTGTTTTTGGGTATAGGTAACTGGCATTTTTTATGCGTCCTCTTTTTGGATTGAGGCCAGTATACCATAAAAAAGCATGAAATTTCCGGAATTTAGTAATTTTTTATTAAACTTAAAAAACCAAGAAGTCATAGTATTGTCGATATTTGGCTCTTTACCTGGTGGTAGCGAAAATAAATGTCTTAGAATCTAATATTTAAAGAGGTTGGATTGCTAATAACGAAAATACTATTTTCTAGTCCTTCTTAGCAGGCTTTTTAGGCATATACAAATCAGTAATTGTGCCTTCAAAAATTTCTGCAGATAAACCAACTGTTTCAGATAACGTTGGATGTGGATGAATCGTTAACGATAAATCTTCCGCTTCACAACCCATTTCGATCGCTAATCCAGCTTCAGCAATTAAATCACCGGCATGAACACCAACAATACCGGCACCAAGTAAACGATGAGAAGTCGGATCAAAAATTAATTTGGTCATACCTTCTTCACGTCCCATGCTTAATGCACGTCCGCTTGCCATCCAAGGGAAGATGGATTTTTCATAAGGGATATTTTTAGCCTTTGCTTCCGTTTCAGTTAAACCAACCCATGCAATTTCTGGATCGGTATAAGCAACAGATGGGATACATCTTGGTTCAAATGCGTGTTTCATACCAGCAATTACTTCTGCAGCCACACGGCCTTGTGGAATAGATTTGTGTGCCAACATGGGTTGACCAACGATATCACCAATTGCATAAATGTTAGCAACATTCGTACGCATTTGAGAATCTACAGGAATAAACCCACGTTCATCCACATGAACACCAGCGGTTTCTGCACCAATATTTTTACCATTAGGACGTCGACCCACAGCAACCAAAATTTGTTGGAAACGACGGGGTTCCATTGATTGTTCACCTTCAAAAGAAACCAATATACCATCTTTTTCAGCTTTAACTGCAGTAACTTTGGTTTTCAAAATGCATTCTACGCCAGCGCTCGTAGTAAGGCGTTTTTGCAACACTTTAACTAAATCAGCATCCGCACCAGGCATTAATTGATCCATAAATTCAACAACAGTCACTTTCACACCCAATGCAGAATAAACAGTCGCCATTTCTAGGCCAATAATACCACCGCCGATAACTAATAAATCGCCTTTGATATCTTTTAATTCTAATGCGCCAGTAGAACTGAAAATACGAGGATCTTCTGGTAAGAAAGGTAGTTTTACTGATTCAGAACCTGCAGCTAAAATTGCTTGCTCAAATTCAACAGTAACAGGACCTTTATCTGTTTCAACCACTAAATGATTCGTATCTTTTAACTTACCTACCCCAGTAATAACTTGTACTTTGCGGGTTTTAGCCAACATGGTTAAACCACCTGTCAACTTTTTAACAATACCATTTTTCCAATTTACTAATTTATCACGATCAATGGTAGGTTTCGCAAAGGTTAAACCTGAAACATCGCTGTGTTTTGCTTCATTGATAACATCTGCTACATGCAATAACGCTTTAGATGGGATACATCCTACATTTAAACACACGCCCCCCAATGATGAAAAACGTTCTACTAAAACAACGCTTTTTCCCAAGTCGGCAGCACGAAATGCTGCTGAATAACCTCCAGGGCCACTACCTAACACAACAACTTGAGTTTTTAATACATCAGACATTTTTTATAACCTCTACAATAATAATAATTTTAAATCTTCTAAACAGGCACTTAAATGCACAATAAATCGCGCAGCTTCCGCGCCATCAATAACACGATGATCATAGGATAAAGATAATGGCAGCATGAGTTTAGGAATAAACTGAGCGCTTTCGTTATCATACACTGGCTCCATTTTAGATTTAGAAATACCTAAAATAGCCACGTTTGGTACGTTTACAATCGGAGTGAAGGCAGTACCACCGATTCCACCTAAGCTCGAAACAGTAAAAGTACTACCCATCATATCTTTGGGCAACAATGCTTTATCACGTGCTTTGATACTGATTTCACCCATTTCTTTAGCAATCTCACGGATGGATTTTCTATCCACATCACGTAATACTGGGACAACCAAACCATTTGGTGTATCAACAGCAACACCTACATGATAGTACTTTTTGAGAACAAGATTTTCACCAGAAGCATCTAATGAAGCATTAAAGGTTGGGAAAGCTTTAAGTGAATGGGCAATCGCTTTAACAATAAATGCTAATGGCGTTAATTTATAGCCATCCTTTTCCGCTCTATTTTTATGTTTATCACGGAAAGCTTCTAACTCAGTAATATCCGCTTTATCAAACTGTGTTACATGAGGTACTGTCACCCAATTGCGAAGCATGTTTTCCGCTGTTACCCGTTTGATCTTATTGAGTGCCATTACTTCCGTTTCACCCCATTGATCCCCTACTGCTTGTCTGTCTGTAACTTGTTCAGAGGAAGATTTGGTTGCAGATGTATATTTATCAAGATCTTCCCGAGTGATACGGCCATTTCGTGCGGAACCCTTGACCTGATTAAGATCAATATTTCTTTCACGGGCTAATCGACGAACCAGCGGACCTGCATGAACATGATGTTCAGAAGTGACTTCTGTTTTTGGTTGCTTCGTGATGTTACTTATCTCAGAACCTTCTGTTTTTGGTTGCTGTTCTTCCGCTTTAGCAGAGGACTTTGTAGGTGCTTGTCCCTTTTGCTCTAACACTAAAATAACAGTACCTTGAGAAACTTTATCACCTTTCGACAATTTAATTTCTTTCACAATACCTGCTTCAGGTGAAGGAATATCCATACTCGCTTTATCTCCTTCCAAGGTTACTAAAGCATCATCTATCTCAACCGCATCACCCACTTTCACATTGATAGCAATCACGTCTGCCTTAGACGCGCCGCCAAGATCAGGAACCTTTACTTCGACTAATGTTGATTGAGCCGATTCTGATTCCTCATTTTTTTCTGTTGGTTCTTTTTGAGCAGTTGATGTCTCACTGCTACTGCTTCCTTCTTGCTCTAAGGTCAAAATTAAGCTGCCTTGGGACACTTTATCCCCTTTTGACAATTTAATTTCTTTCACAATACCTGCTTCAGGTGAAGGAATATCCATACTTGCTTTATCCCCTTCTAAGGTTACTAAAGCATCATCAACTGCAACGGTATCACCTACTTTAACATTAATTGCAATAACATCTGCTTTAGATGCGCCCCCTAAATCAGGCACTTTCACTTCAATTAATTTCGACATAATTTTCTACTCTTAGCTTTTAAAAGGATTTTTCTTTTCAGGGTTAATTTCATACTTCTCGATGACTTTAGTCACTTCCGAAGCCTTCACTTCACCTGCATCCGCCAATGCTTTCATCGTGGCTAGCACAATAGCCTTTGCGTCCACCTCAAAGAAATGACGCAATTTTTCACGCGTATCGCTTCGACCATAACCATCTGTCCCTAATGTTACATAAGGAACAGAAATATACGGACGAATTTGATCCGCATACATGCGAACATAATCCGTTGCTGCAATTATAGGACCTTTTTTCTCTGTAAAGCACTTTTCTACATAAGATAAAGTAGGTTTATCTTCTGGATGAAATTGCTGATAACGGGCTAATTCATCTGCTTCGCGTTTCAGCTCTGTAAAGCTAGTGACACTCCAAATATCAGCAGTTACATTAAAATCAGCTTCCAACATTTCAGCCGCTTTAATAACTTCACGTAGAATAGTACCAGAGCCCAATAATTGCACATGCAGCTTTTTGGGTTTATTTGCAGTTTGTAAGCAATACATTCCTTTAAGAATACCTTCCTCGACTCCTTCTGGCATGTCTGGCTGTACATAGTTTTCATTCATGAGCGAAATATAATAGAACACATTTTCTTGCTCTTGAACCATTCGACGTAAGCCTTCTTGAATAATGACCGCTAACTCATAAGCATACGTAGGATCATAAGATACACAATTAGGAATAATAGAGGACATTACCAAACTTTGTCCGTCTTGGTGCTGTAAACCTTCACCAGCCAACGTTGTGCGACCCGCTGTAGCACCTAACAAGAAACCTCGCGCTTTCATATCGCCTGCAGCCCATGCTAAATCACCAATACGTTGAAATCCAAACATCGAGTAGTAAATATAGAATGGGATCATGGGAAAATCATTGGAACTGTAAGAAGTCGCCGCTGCCATCCAAGAAGCAAAAGCACCCGCTTCAGTAAGCCCTTCTTCAAAAATTTGACCATCAGTTGCTTCCTTGTAGTACATAACTTGATCACGATCCACAGGCGTATACAATTGTCCAACCGGTGAATAAATACCGATTTGTCGGAACAACCCTTCCATACCAAAGGTGCGGCACTCATCAGGAACAATAGGCACAAGTCGTTGACTTAAATGTGAGTCTTTCAACAATAAATTCAATAATCGTACAAAGGCCATCGTAGTTGAAATTTCACGCTCACCTAATCCTCTTAATACAGAGTCAAAATAACTTAACTCTGGCACTTGTAAAGAAGCCGATGTCTTGCGTCGAGCCGGCAAAAAGCCACCCAATTTTTCCCGTTGCTCCAATAAAAATTGTATTTCAGGACTATCATTTTCAGGATGACAAAAAGTTAATGACTCAATATCTTCTTCTTTAACAGGAATATCAAAACGTTTTTTGAATGCATGCAACTGCTCTAATGTCATTTTTTTCTGCTGATGAGTATAATTTTGGCCTTCACCTGCTTCACCCATTCCATAACCTTTTACAGTCTTAGCTAAAATCACAATTGGCTGACCATGTGAATTCACTGCTTCATAGTACGCCGCATAAACTTTTTGAGGATCATGTCCGCCACGAACCATGGACCAAATTTCATCATCAGACATATGGGCCACCCGTTCTTTTAATTGTGGGTACTTTCCAAAGAAATGTTCACGAACATAGGCACCATCTTTTGCTCGGTAAGCTTGATAATCACCATCCACACACTCTTCCATCCGTTGAAGCAATAGGCCATCCGTATCTTGCGCAAGTAATTTATCCCAGCCAGCACCCCAGATAGTTTTAATGACTTTCCAACCACACCCAGCAAAATGTGCTTCCAATTCTTGAATAATTTTTCCATCGCCACGAACAGGACCATCTAAGCGTTGTAAGTTACAGTTAACCACAAAAATTAAATTATCTAAACCTTCTTTAGTCGCAATTTGTAATGCTCCCAATGATTCAGGTTCATCAGTTTCTCCATCACCAAGAAAAGCCCACACACGACGACCCTTGGTTTTCAAAAGATTTCGGTTTTCTAAATATTTTAAGAAGCGCGCTTGATAAATAGCTTGTATAGGCCCTAATCCCATTGAAACGGTAGGAAACTGCCAAAAATCGCCCATTAACCATGGATGAGGATAGGAAGATAAACCATTCACTTCGATTTCTTGTCGGAAATGATCTAATTGCTCTTCTGTCAAACGTCCTTCCAAGAAAGCCCGGGCATATATACCTGGTGCTGAGTGACCTTGAATATAAATCAAATCCCCCTCTTGGGTTGTGCCATCTTCGAGTGTTGTTTTAGCACGAAAGAAATAATTAAACCCTATTTCATATAATGTTGACGCAGAAGCATAAGTAGCAATATGCCCACCCAATTCTGGTGCTTTATGCCCTGCTCGTAATACCATCATCACAGCATTCCATCGCATAAATGCACTCAGTCTTTCTATCAAGGCAGGATCATCAGGAAGTTGAGCTTCATCCTCTGTTGCAATAGTATTTCTATAGGGAGTGTTGTAGGGTATTACTCGTTGAACACCGCGGCATAACGCTTCATTAAATAATTGCTTCAACAAAAAAGCAACCCGGTCTTTTCCATCTCGAGTCAATACAGAGTCAAGCGCTTCTAACCATTCTTGTGTTTCTTGGCGATCGATATCCGCCGAATTCATTATGTTTGATGTCATTTAATTATCCTCCTCTCATTTCTGAGTAGCGTATAAATTTATTCGGTTGTTACAATTGCATCATGAATTTCAGTTCGTGTTCCACACAACTGATGACAAACTTCAAAGTTTGTTTCACATCCACAACCAGAATGATCACATCTTTCCGGATGATAGAAAGAGTGTAAATTTCGAGAAAGTGGTTGTCCCAACATTTTTTGTCGTTCCACATAAGCATTATAGTGATGTTGTGCGTCTTGTTGTTCTCTGGCTAGACATTGTGGCGAAGCAACTGTACATTGGTTATCACAAGTTGCCTTTGATTGACGGCACTCATCTACACAAGCGCGCCCGTCTACACTGGTTGGAGGCGAATACATATAAACAGTTTCATGTTTATTACTGCTACATCCTACCATTAATAACACAGCAAAAACCATTCCACAAAAGCGTCGAACATTCATTGAGTTCACTACTATCTTCATTACTTTTTCCTAACAGTTAAAATCGTATAAACTAATTTTTTTAGAGAGGCGATTCGATGACTGCCCAAAATTAGCCACAGGATTATACCGTTTTTAAAATCTGTGGTATAGTCGTTGTCTAGAATTTTTATCAAAGGTTTTGGTATGCCAGACAACAATTTAAATAGTATGCTAAAAATCGCTCGTGAGACGATGCAAAACTCCTATTCTCCCTATTCTCGTTATAGAGTAGGTGCATGCATCGAAACAGAAAATGGTCAAATTTTTTCTGGTACGAATGTCGAAAATGCATCATATGGACTATCAGTATGTGCAGAAACCGCCGCTATTTCAGCTATGATAAGCGCCGGGGACAAGCGAATAAAAAACATTATTATTACAAGTCAACATCACGATCATGACGTCAGTTTGTGTGTTCCTTGTGGCGCTTGTCGTCAACGTATTGTAGAATTCTCCACCCCCACGACACGAATTCATTTAGCAGATGAAACTGGCGTTCAAAAAACATTTACCGTTGCTGAGCTACTTCCTGAAGCGTTTAGCCCTGAACACCTTAAATAATTGTTATATTTGATTACGCACTGCAATAGAATTTTCGAGGAAGCATACGTAGGGTAGGTTTGTACCTCCCCGAAAACGACTGCCAACAACGAAACTGAAAGCTTCAGTGCAATATTTTTATATTGTATTACTCACAGCAATGGAGTTTTCAGTGAGGCGCAAGCGAAGCAGCCGAGGGAATGTACATCTAAGTACATGACCGAAGGCGATGCAGCTTGCAACGAAACTGAAAGCTTCAGTGCAATATTTTTATATTGTATTACTCACAGCAATGGAGTTTTCAGTGAGGCGCAAGCGAAGCAGCCGAGGGAATGTACATCTAGTACATGACCGAAGGCGATGCAGCTTGCAACGAAACTGAAAGCTTCACTGCGAAGAGTAACGGAGAATTATATCTTGACACAACATGCCCATCAAGCCGCCGAATTTATTCAAAAAGCGCGACCAAATTTTGTTCCACGTTTAGGAATTTTATTAAGTTCTGGTTTAGATAGCCTTACTGAACAACTCACCGATGTAACTGAAATTGCTTATACTGACTTGCCTGGATTTCCTTCTCTTAGTGTGAAAGGTCATTCCGGCTCACTTTGTTTAGGCTATTTAAATGAAACACCTGTTGCTTGTCTAAAAGGCCGTTCTCATACTTATGAGACTCAATCCTACGTTCCTATTAAAACAATGATTCGCACCTTAAAACTCTTAGGGTGTGAATATTATATTGCTACTAACGTATCGGGTTCTTTGCGCGAAAAAATTCACCCGGGCCAATTGGTTCTTATTCAAGACCATATCAATTTTCAACCAGGTAATCCGCTTGCAGGCCCTAACGACGATGATTTTGGCCCACGATTTCCTGCGCTTGATGAAGCTTACAACCATAAACTTAATCAAGCAATTCGTCAAACAGCCCGGGATTTACATATTACCTTGCATGAAGGCGTATATATTTCAGTTTTAGGCCCAAGTTATGAAACTGCTGCAGAGATTCGAATGTTCCAACATTGGGGGGCTGATGTCATTGGTATGTCCACCGTACCAGAAATTATCGTGGCGAATCATTGTGGTTTAAAAACAGCCGTTATTGCTACTATTACTAATTATGCTACTGGTGTGGGTCCTAATATTCACTCACATGATACGGTGGTTGACATGGGTAAAAAAGCAGCCCCAAAAGTTTCCTCATTATTAGTAGCGGTGGCAAAAAAAATTCAAGCTTTATAAGGACGTAAAATGAAACCTTCGTGTGATTCTGTTTGTTTACACCTTCCTTCAAGTATTGCTGAATGTTCCATTTTATCAGCGTGCTCATTAGAAAAAGTTTTTGTTGATAAGCAAACTCAAATTGAAACATGGTTTCGTCAACAATGGCGCAAAACTCCTGCAGTGGTAACCTCTTCGGTTGATTTGCGTCATGAAGGTTTTCGTCTGGCACCTGTTGATACGAATTTATTTCCTGCAGGCTTTAATAATCTTAATCCCGATTTCTTCCCTTTATATATTCAAGCAGCCCAAAGTGTTATTGCCGAAAAGATGCCTGGTTGTACCCGCATTTTAATTATTCCTGAAAATCACACGCGTAATCCTTTTTATTTCAAAAGTTTAGTTAACTTACATACTATTTTTTCAAAAGCTGGTTTTGAAGTTCGTATTGGCTCACTCATAGATGATTTAACTGAACCTCAATCCATTCCAAATACCTCCCTTTACCTTGAGCCTGTTATTCGGAAAGATAATCGACTTCAATTGCATGATTTTAATCCCTGCATGATTATATTAAATAATGATTTGTCCGACGGTGTTCCTGCTCTTTTTGAGAATATTCAACAACCTATTTATCCTAATCCTCAGCTGGGATGGGCTTCTCGGTTAAAGTCTCATCATTTTACGCATTATCATGATATTACGCAGGAATTTGCCCAGTTAATTAATATTGATCCGTGGCTTATCACACCATTTTTTAAAGCCTGTACGGATCTAGATTTTATGGAAAGTACCGGTATAGAAACGCTAGCTGATTCTATTGAAACTATTTTTACACAAATTCGTCACAAATATGCCGAATATGGTATAAAACAGGAGCCTTTTGTCGTTGTCAAAGCTGATGCAGGTACCTATGGAATGGGAATTATGATGGTAAAAAGTGCTCAAGAGATTTTAGGGCTCAATCGAAAACAACGAACCAAAATGTCTACCAGCAAAGGAAACCAAAAAATTCAAAAAGTAATTATCCAAGAAGGGGTTTATACATTTGAAACAGCCGGCACGCCACCCGATGAAGGCGTTGCCGAACCCGTCATTTACATGTTAGGCCAATATGTGATGGGTGGTTTTTATCGTATTCATAAAGATAAAAGAATCGATGAAAACTTAAATACTCCCGGCATGCATTTTGAGCCATTAGCTTTTAATGCTGCATGTAATAATCCCGAAGCTGACTCAAAATCGCGCCGCTTTTATGCTTATGGCGTTGTGGCTCGACTTGCTGCCTTAGCAGCAGCGCGTGAAGCCGCAGAAGTGAGAAATGCATCATGACGAAAAAATTAGGGGTCATTATGGATCCCATTGAATACATTAAGCCTGAAAATGATACAACGGTTCATTTGTTGGATGCAGCTCAACGCTATGGCTTTTCCATCACCTATCTTCCCCAACAAAGCCTTCATATTTTAAATGGCGAAGTATTTGGTTTGGCTAGAAAAATCACCATACAGCGCACCAATAAAACTGCTTGGTTCAACGAGACCAATGTGCAAGAAAATATTCCTCTCAGTGAATTTGATGTTATTCTCATGAGAAAAGATCCTCCCTTTACCCTAAATTATATTTACACCACTTACATGCTTGAGTTAGTGGAAAAAAAAGGGGTATTGGTAGTGAATAAGCCGCAAAGCTTGCGCGATGCCAATGAAAAATTATTTGCGACGCATTTCCCGCATTGTTGCCCTCCAACACTCATTAGTTCCCATGCTTCTTTATTGTTGGATTTTTGGAAACAGGAAAAAAAGGCTGTATTTAAACCATTGGATAAAATGGCGGGACAATCTATTTTTGTTGCTCATGAAAATGATCCTAATGTGCATGTGATTATTGAAACCCTCACAGAAAATGGCAACACACCCATTTTAGTGCAACGTTATTTACCTGAAATTCATACTCACGGTGACAAACGAATTTTAATCGTCGCTGGAAAACCTGCACCATTTGCTGTGGCACGTTTCCCAGCGCAAGGTGAGACTCGCGCTAATTTAGCCGTAGGAGGAAAAGGCACGGTTGTTCCCCTTACTGAACAAGATCAATGGTTGTGCGAGCAAGTAGGACCTACATTAAAAGAAAAAAATCTTTTATTTGTCGGGATTGACGTTATTGGTGACTTTATCACTGAAATCAATGTTACTAGTCCAACTGGTTTAGCTGTCATTGCGCGAGAACAACCTTCTATTGATATTGCAGGCGATTTTATTCAATCTTTATTATCTCTTTTAAAAAAATGACCGAAAAAATTATTCATCAATCTGATATCGTTGCCCGTCTTGGCAAAATCCTCAATAACTTGCCTCTCGAAGATATTCGATTAGGCGTTAATTGTATTCTTACCCGATTAAGTGAAGCCCTATGCGAGGGACAAATGATTGCTATTCGTGGTTTTGGTACTTTCACTTGTGAAGAAAAACCTGAAAGAAGTTTTTATCACCCGCAATTGGGGGTAAATAAAACATTGAAAGCTCGATCGGTAGCACGATTTAAGGCTGGTAAGATATTGCAGAAACGTCTGAATCCAGATTAAACGGATACTAATTGCATAATTCCGGAATTATCAAGAAAATTCTCTCATGAAAGAAACGGTTATATGTTTATGTAATGCAAAGAATGAGTTTACTGGATCTATAATATAAAGTTGTTAAATATCAAGATGACGGAGTGCCTTATAAGGTTCTAATTGACGATCAATATAACTTTGCATATTAGAAGCTCACCTTCTAATATGCAAAGTTGCAACTATTCTCTTACGCCCACATATCCATAAACACATTCACAGGTGTTTGTTTTAGTTTTTCTGCATCATCACATAACGCAAAAATTGCTTGGGTTTTCTCGTTTGAAAATTGTGTATTCAAATTATGAATAAATTTCTTTTCTAATAAAGGAATACCATCTGCACGACGACGTCGGTGTCCAATGGGATACTCGACGGTGATAGCTTGTGTTGAAGTGCCATCTTTAAAAAACACTTGTAAGGTATTAGCAATAGAGCGTTTTGCTGGATCGAGATAATCTTTAGTAAATTCAGCATTTTCAGTGACGTACATTTTGGCACGTAACGCATCAACACGTGGATCTTCCGCCACATCAGCTTCGTAATGTTCTGCTTTTAAATCACCGAATAACAAACCAATAGCGACCATATATTGAATACAATGATCACGGTCGGCTGGATTATGTAATGGCCCTTCTTTACTAATAATGCGAACGGCTGATTCATGGGTATTGATTTGAATGCGTTCAATTTCTTCTAAGCGATGGGTTACTTCTGGATGCAATTGCACCGCACATTCTACCGCTGTTTGAGCATGGAATTCCGCAGGGAATGCAATTTTAAATAAAACGTTTTCCATGACATAGGAACCATAAGGACGTTGAAAACGGAAAGGTTGACCTTTAAACAATACATCATAAAATCCCCATTTTGGTGCCGTTAATACCGTGGGATATCCCATTTCCCCTTTTAAAGTAATTAACGCTAATTTGACCGCTCGGCTGGTTGCATCCCCTGCTGCCCAGGATTTTCGTGATCCCGCATTGGGGGCATGGCGATAGGTTCGCAAGCTTTGACCGTCCACCCATGCTTGGGATAATGCACGTAAAATAGTTTCACGATCACCACCTAATAACGCCGTAACAACAGCGGTAGTGGCTACTTTTACTAAAACCACATGATCTAAACCAACGCGGTTAAAGCTATTTTCCAATGCTAAACATCCTTGAATTTCATGTGCTTTGATCATGGCAGTTAAAACGTCAAGCATTGTCAAGGGCTTTTGATTCTGGGCAACACGTTGGCGGCTCAAATAATCACACACTGCTAAGATACCTCCTAAGTTATCAGAAGGATGTCCCCATTCAGCAGCTAACCATGTATCATTAAAATCTAACCAACGAATCATTGTGCCAATATTAAAAGCACCTTGAACCGGATCGAGGCGATACGATGTACCCGGTACAACGACACCATTTGCTAATTCTGCTCCTGGAACAACAGGCCCTAGCATCTTCTTACATTCTTCGAAATTTAATGCCAAAATTCCGCAACCCAATGTATCCATTAAACACAATCTTGCTGTGTCATAAGCTTCTTGGCTATTGATTGTATAATTTAATACGTAATCGGCAATAGCTTTTAATTCAACATCATAATCTTGCTTTACGTTGTAATCCGTTTGGTTCATTTTAAGTTGCCTCATAGTGTATGATTAAACTGATATTCTAACGAAAAGAAGCAAGGTTAAGCAAATGCTTTTTGATTAGTCTTTGTATTGTCTTACCTCTTAATTCCCTGTATAATATCGCACCATTTTAAGTGTTCAATTTTTGAGCAATAGTTTAAAAAATTCTAATTATGCCAAAGAACTCTTCTTACATTTCTTCTGATTCTGATTTACCTTTTCCATTCTCTATGGATGGGTATGAGGAGGAATCTAGCTCGGTGAATAAATCCCTACCAGTAGTGCCTGAGTCAGATGAGCAACCTACAGTAGAAAAACTTCATTCATTTTCGCACAAAATCAGGAAAGTCCGTGAATTCCCAAAAATTGGCAATTCAAATACCTTATCACCTCAGGTATCGTTAACATCTGTTTTATCTGAAAGCTTATTGAGCAATTGTTTCAAACCCTCACCTACTAGCATTGCACAAAATACCTCTTCTTCTAGACAAGTTTCTCAAGTAAGCACACTTACAGAAGCACTTAGAAATTCACTTCCATTAGAATTGTCTTTTGTTGATGCTGAATCTATAGAGAATACAGCACCACCAAATCATACAAGCATTCCATTTCCCCATATTGGTGGTACTCCTATACAAAAGAATGCGGAAACCGCGTATTCGACATCTCAACGGCAAAAAACAAGTTCGCTTAATAGCACGCCTACTCCTAATAGAGACGCACTAAAACAGAACCTTCAGAATGTTTTATCTTCGAAAATTTTGTATGAGGACGATGTAAATAACACTCCAAAAACAAAAAACTTTGAAGGTTTTTCTCAGTTAGAAGGAGACGTATCTAAACGGTTACAACGTTTACAACTTCTATTAAACCCACAAAGAAATTGTAAAACAGCCGCTTGGCACTTTTTCTTGTCAGCATTAGGATACAAAGCCTATATAATGAAAGAAAATGCAAAAATTCAAGAAAAATATACACTGATACAATCTAAATGGAATACTTTCAAAAAGACTCAAAACAACGATAATCTTCACCAATTAAAATTAGCACTAAAATACGAAAGAAATTTGAGTCTCTTTGGCGCAACTTCATATAGAAAAACAAAAAGCGCTTATAAAGCGATGGAAAAACAATTAAACGCTCCTGCTCCTGGACGCGTTTAATTGTAAATTCTAGCACACTCTTTGCTTATAATTGCTTAGCAGGAACACCAACATAGGTTCCGGGTATGGTGATATTTTTCACAACCACTGCGCCGGCGCCAATGATAACATCAGAACAGATTTTTATGCCATCAATTACTGTGGCTCCAGCCCCAACCATCACATAATCTCCAATATGGCAAGTTCCCGCTATAGTTGTATTTACTGAAATATGGCCATGCTTTCCAATAACACAATCATGCTCGATAACTGCATGGGTATTGATAATAGTATTCTCTTGAATTTTCGCATTGGGACCAATATGAGCGCCCTGTCCGACAAAAACACCCGTAGCAATAGATGAATTTTTTCCCAAATGAGCATCCTTTGCAATTAAGGAAACAATATTTTGCTGATGTTGAAGCTGCTGGAAAAGTTCTGCTCTTTTTTGATTATCACCTAATGCCAAAATAACCGGATCACGTGGATTAATATTAAGACTTTTTACTACTTTAAATCCAAATAATTGCTCATTTTCCTTCGCGTAATCATCTACAAAAATAAGGCTTTCATAACCATTAAGAAGTGCTACATCTGCAAGACTTCTTGCATGTCCTCCACAACCATAAATAACTAATCGATCGGTACCCACTATTTATGCCACCTCAAATTTATCTAAATATTCTTCTGCCACTATATCCCAAGTTCTCTTTTCAAATTTTTCATAAAGCGGCTTTTGTGAAGCATAGAGAACATCCCTATTTTTAATGCCCCATTCAATTTTATTAGCCATTTTTTCAATATTATAAGGATCAAACAACATCTGATCTTGCATCGTAGCATCTTCTATTTCTTCAAGAACTACTGGAATTTTGCTCATAACTGACGGTGTACCTACTGAGTAGGCCTCTGTAAAAGTAAAGGGAAAACCACCTTCAAATAAGGTAGGGTTCACGGCACAAATCGCTAAATGATTTAATGCTGTTAATACTTCGGGTGAAACATTATGAAAAGAAAGAATATCATATTGCAATCGGTTTCTTAGAATATAATCTTTCACTTTTGAATTATGCTCAAAATCACCCGTTGTAACTAATTTCACATTAACAAAACGTTTTCTTAGTAATATTTGATAGGCCTTTACTAAAGAAAGAAAGTTTTTATGCGGGCGAATTTGCGATGAATAGAAAATATAATTCATACTACTGAAATCAAAATTAGATAAATAAGGATGATTGCCTAGAAATTGTTTTTGATAATTTTGCAGTATTTTCAACGCTTTGAATCTATTTTTATTTTGTTGTTCTTCTGTATCTATATATTTACTCAGATCAATATGACCATGCTTCACAATAGAAATTTTATTTTCTTGCATACCTGCTACTTTGATTAATTGCTGTTGTTTCACATGCTCACTGTAACAAATAATATGATCTGCTGCGTTTAATGATATAAGAAGATTATCGTATGCTTTTCCAGTAAAAAATTCTGGAAATAAGGTGAAAAATTCTGCTGGAACCATATCAGGGGCAGCGATAATTTTTTTTGCACGGATATTCTTTATTTCTGGCCAAAATAAAGTGGGGATATACCAACTTTTAATATCTTTTCTTTTATTAATTAGCTCCACTAATTGCTCCCTTTCCAATGCATCCATTACGGGAATCATTTGCTCAAGGACAACTCTTATTTTATTTCTTATTCGTCGAAGCGATTTGCCTAAAAATGTTTTTCTATCCAACATATTGATTGCTTTTCTTCGTATAAATTTTACCCCTACAACCATATATTTGAGCAAGAGTAAGGAAAAAAGGAAGGGAAAAAAGATAATAGACACTGCTATAAAGGCAATAGTATTTAAGGACATTACCCAAAAAAGACATCGACCCGCTATACTTTTTGCTTTAGTTAACCATCGAATAGAAGGATCACCGCCCCCAGGAATAAATAGGCTAGGCTTTGGTTGTTTTCTTTTGAAAAATTTATAGAGGATGGGTTGCCTCGTTGTTGTCAAAAACTCTACATTAGACAAGCTAATACCTTCTTCCTGTAAAAAATGATATAAGTTCTCTTGGCAATGTTTAGGCGTTGCTATAATGAGTCTAATATCACTCTTTTGAATTTTTTCACTGGATAAAAGAAAATATAATAATCGACCCATTCCCTGTTGTTTCAAGGAAATTTCCGGTGGAAAGGCCAGAAAAAAACCAATATTTTTCATAATAAACCCTCTACTAAACTCCAATATTTTGACGCTGTTTTTTCAAAAGTAAATTGTTGAAGAAACTCTTTTTGAGGAAGTTTTTTAGCATAAGAAACATGCTCAACTTCCATTATTTTCAGTTGTTCAGCAATTTGTAGAGGATGGGAATGGCTAAATGCCATGTTTAACTGAAAAATTTCATTCATATATTGCATTTGGGGATATTTCGAACTTAATGTAGGGACACCGTGATATGCTGCTTCTACTGCTGAAAAAGTACCATTATCCTTTAATGTTGGGTGCCAAAGAAATTTAGCGGAAGATAACACGGACACATAATCAGAAATGCTCAGTTCTCCCATAATTTTTAAATGTTTTTTTACAGCAGAATGTTTTATTATCGCCTGATGAACCTGATGCACATAGGCACAAGAAGAAGAAAGTGGTTTTTTAAATTCTTCAGTCTGAACTCCTGTCATTACTACATCCAGTTTGCCATCAAACTCATCATAATAAATAGCCAATGCCTCTATAGCAACCAAATGGTTTTTATGAATAGAACGGTTAGTAGACCAGATAAAATATTCTTTTTGAGGCGAGGATAATGGTTTTACCTCTACATCAAATGGATTAAACTCAAAGGGCATTAAATGTACTTGCCGCGAAGAAGCACCTGCATATTGGATAATATCTTCCCGTGTTTCAGGTGTTTGGGTTAAAACAAATCGTGCATTCCGTACAGTAGAAATAAAAGCACTTTCATACCAGTCACCAAAAAGTTCAGGAATATAACGTTGTATATAATCATAAACAAAAACACCATAGGGTTTTAATGGTAGTACTGGGGAGTCTGTGCGATCAGAAATGATAAACCAAAAATCTGAATCATGAAAATTACATATATCTTCGGTGGGATACATATAATGAGTTGAATTCAGTACTATTTTTTTATCAATTACTTTCAAATAGTTAGCAGCTTCTTGTTGTGAAATGGTTACCCATTCAGTTTCCCTTATTTGAATACCTAGTTCTTTTAAGTCCCGAAAGTCTTGATCAATATTGTAATAATTCGCAATGCAGGAAAAAATTATTTCCACAGGATTGTTTTGTCGGCGACTCCCTAAATGGATCATTTTGGCAATATTTTTTGCTCCATTCAACGTACCACCTCGATAAGCAATAGGCAAAAATACCACTACTTTTTGTATAGATTTGGCTTTGGTTGTTTCTTGAGAAACAAGCGGCAAAAAGCTTTCTTTCCATATTTGATAACAATATTCCTTATTGAATGTATCTAAAAGTGTTTTTTGTTCTTTACGTATTACTTCAATAAAATGAACATCATTTTCTAAAATTCTGCTTACTTTCTTTTTTGCTTCCTCAAATGAATCACAAGCAGCTAAAGCATTATTGTTTGATAGCATGCCTAACATTCCTTTTTTCATATAAATTAAGGGCATGCCAAAAATAATCGCTTCGAGAGGATGATAATGCAAATGCCGTGGCTCTTCTGAATGATAAAACATAACAGCATAAGTACGTAAACATTCATTAAAGTCTTCCCTGGATTGAAAACCAACCACACAGGCATCATCTTCAACAGTAATCGGTTGAGCCCCTAGTATTCCATGGGGCAAATGTCCAAAAAAAGTTTTAAATTTTTTATAAATTTCCGTATAGTAGGGTGAACTCAGAATTCGAGGGCATACAAAAAGAATTTTATTATTCTCACCTGCCCAGGTATAATTATGCTTAGTAATTGACGGAGGCAAACCTAATGGTAATGTTAGTGCTCGTCTTTGAATAAAAGGAGATTCAATTTCTGCCAAATGTGGATATGCTTGAGCAAACCAAAATCGTTCTTCTATTGCATGCAGTTTATCAAAAAAATGACTATCAACCGAGGATTTTAATACATCCCAATAGGTAGTAACGGAAGCTAATCCAAAAACACGCAGAAAAATCTTACCCTTAAAATGCCTCACTAATTCTTGCAGTGTCACCAGAAAAAAAGGGGTGAATGCCACATCAAACGATTCATTAATAATTGTTTCAATTTCTGAAGTAATTATTTCATCATAAAAATTGTGTTGATTTAATACTGCTAATTGCGATGGAGGTAGAGTAAGCGATTTATCATATTCGTAATTTATTGAGGCGCTTTTATTAGCATCATTATCATAAGGAAGGACTTTAGGAATAAACACTTCATAGCCTAAAGAAAGAAGCAAGGGTACTTCGAATTCTTGTAAAGTGGTATGATTAATTAACCATAATATACGTTTTTTATGCATTAATGCGCCCTCTTTGCAAAATTATTCCAACTTCATCAGATTGATATAATGCATAATTGCATCACTAACATCACCATCAAAAGCAATGGCTCCATGATGAAGAACAATGGCCCTATCGCACAAATCTTTCGCCGAAGAAAAATCATGTGTCGCCAAAATAACAATTTGTGCTTGATTTAATAAATTAAGAATTCGTTTGCGTGCCTTTTTTGCAAAAGAAACGTCTCCAGCCCCAATTACCTCATCTAATAATAAAAGGTCACCCGGAATAGCGGTAGAAATAGCAAACGCTAATCGTACCAACATACCCGCAGAATAAGTTTTAATTGGATAGTCAATAAACTCACCTAGATCAGCAAATTCAATAATTTCATCTTCTAATTGCCGCATTTGATAAGGCTTTTGCCCTAACAGCAAACCACGGTAAAGAATATTTTCTCGTCCCGTAGCTTCAGACTCAAAACCAACACTTAATTCAAATAAAGAACGAACTGTGCCTTGAACGATGCATTTACCAGAAGAAATAGGATATAATCCCCCAAGCATTTTTAACAATGTACTTTTACCCGCACCATTATGACCAATTAAGGCCACCCTTTCCCCTGCCTTAATCGTTAAATTAATATTTTTCAATGCATGGATATCTTTTAATGGGGGCTTTTCTTGATATTGTCGGTTCAATAATTTAATGATATGCGCTTTTAGTGAAGTTTCACGATAAGCCAAGGAAGAATAATATAAATTTACATCAGCGCAATGTACAGAATTCATGCCATAATCCTTCTAAATATAAAAAATAACTTTTTTTTCACTTACTCTCACCATCGTCGATGCACATAACCAAAAGAAAGAAGCTGCTAGAATAGTATAAGCATAATCATCAAAAGAAGGATAGATTCCTTCTAATAATGGTTTTCGAAATAAATTCAATGCATGGGCAATAGGATTATACTCTATAAGAAAGCCTAAATTGGCATTGGCAAACAACTTTGGCAAGAAAAATATAGGGGAGATGTAATATACTATTTGTAAAAGAATCATCAACAGTTGTGAATAATCCCGAAATTTAATTCCAATAAAAGCATTGATTGTACTTAGTGGCCATGCAAATAAAAACAGGAGTACAAAACTAAAGAATAAAGTAAACCACTCTAAACCAATATTTGACGGCTTCCAGATAAGTACCCATACAATAAGCCCCATAAATGCATAAAAGAAGTTTACAAAACAGGGAATAACTGCTCGCAAACTATAAATCATCAAAGGATGTTTAAATTGCTTAATGTATCCTTCTGCATTAATGAAAGAAGAACAGCCTGCTACAGAACAAGAAACAATACACTCCCAAAAGATTAGTCCAGAGAAAATAAAGGGCGCATAGGCTTTAATATCTGAATGAAAAATACTTCCCATCACAAAGGTTAATAGCAACGTCATCATAAAAGGTTGAATCACCGCCCAGGCTAAGCCTAAAAAAGAACGACGATACTTGATTCTAATATCAGCCAAAGCAAGATGCCACCAAAAATAGCGCGCACCTAAAATATTGTTAGTGTATTCAATCATATTTTGTTTAATAAAAAATAATTTTTAATTTGTTCAGTGATATAATTAATTTGTTTTTCTGTTAACGCTGGCCAACTTGGAAGGTTAATACCACGGCTTCCTAATGATTCAGCAACAGGATAACTTTCATGTATTTTATTATACATTGGCATAAGATGCACTGGATAGAATGCGGGTCGCGTTTCTACATGATGTTGATTTAAATGTTCACGCAGAAGGTCACGATCAGCGGGATTTTCTAATAATATAGAGCACATCCAGTAGGAATGCCTAACATCCCCAATTTCATCATGCACAATTAACGGTAAGCCTTGCAAGTTATGTTTATACCAATGCGCTATTTGTCGTTTTTTTAATAAAATTTCATTACTTTTTTCAAGTTGGGCAAGACCAATTGCCGCACAAATATTGGTCATACGATAATTGAACCCAATAGCATCATGCCAGTAAGTTATAGTTTTTGAAACTCCTTGGCCTCTCAATAAAGTAGCTCTTTCATGCACCTCCTGTTCCTTGGTGATTAACATGCCACCTTCACCTGTTGTTAAGGTTTTATTTCCATAGAAGCTGAAGGTAGCTGCATCTCCAAAAGTACCTACATGTTGATTATTGTAATAAGCACCAAATGCTTCAGCACAATCTTCAATCAATAATAAATTAAACTCTTCACATAAATTTACCAACGATTTCATGTCACAAGGTTGTCCATAAAGATGGACAGCCATGATTGCCCGTGTTTTAGAATTAATTTTTTCTCGAAGTTGCGCGGGATTCATTTGCCAAGTATCCATAAGAGAATCTACAAATACGGGTATTGCACCCGCATGAATAATGGCATTCACAGAGGCAACATACGTAAAGGTAGGAACAATGACTTCATCACCTGGTTTAATATTTAGAGCTACTAATGCAAGATGTAATGCTACGCTACCATTGCTAACAGACACAGCATGAGAAGCGCCTACATAATGTCTAAAAGCATCCTCAAAACGTAGAATAAACTCACCTTTCGACGAAATCCAGTTTGAATCCAAGCATGCATTAACATATAATTTTTCATTCCCATTTAGCAATGGTTCATATACAGGTATCCTATTCAAGGTTTGCTCCTAATTTTCTGTAACTCTTTTTAAAAATTGAATTAATTTCAAGATTAAAAGAGTACAAAAAAATAATTGAAGTGTCAAGAATAATATATACTAGTAGAAAATTTTAACTATGCAAAATTAAGCTATAATGCTTGGCGACTGCATCTAAATCAAACTTATTTAAGAACAAGGACATGCTCATCCAGCAGCTTAACGCGGCTAAATCGCAAAAATTGGGAGGAAGATACATTGGCATCGTAATAATACCTTCTTCCATGAGCTCAGTGAGCGATTGAATTTCTTCGATCAGCGTTTTGCCAACAAAGAAAATGGGAATATTTTTAATGAGGCCTTGTTTGACTGCTAATCGAATATAATTATAAATCAGCACAAAGCCTTTTGCATAAGATAGATCTTTGGTAAATGGCCCCGTATTTGCTGGCAAACTACCTCGAAATGCGCGCATAGCAGAAGCATAGCTTTCATGTTCATTGAATCCTTCATCCCGTAAGAAACGAAATATTTCAATAAAATCAGCGCCTTTTCTCGCTAATTCTAATGCAGCAACGCGGTTAGTTACCTTTAACAATCGCTTGGGATAAGAGGAAAAGGTAAAAATTTCATTAATAATTGCCAAACCTTCCTGAGTCACACTAGATGAAGGTGAACCTTTACCTAAAAAAGTACACAGTGGTTGTGACGCCCCATTTAATGTGGTACCTAAATGCACCCAACCTTCATGTACTTCAAGATAGCGTAAATCACGATCACTAAACCGGACATTTTGGTTCATCCGAATAGTGTCAGCACCAGCCGCTGCATCAGCTACAATATTATCACTTAACTTTACTAACATCTGATTATGATGTGAAAAATATTGTGATAAACGACCTTGTAAAATGGTCATAGCTTCTACAGCACTATAACGTTTCTCATCTGCATCCGTTTGCAGCTCTTGATCCAAAACCTTTAAGGTATCGGCTAATAACACACCAATTTCAGATAAACGTGGACCTTTGGGATAAAACGCATCATCAGGACTTCCATAGAGCTCCATTGCTAAATAAGAAAATAATGGTGTCCCTCTCGCCGAGAGCATGTGAATTGCCTTACAATAATCATCACATCGACTTTCAATTAATGCTGAAATATTTGAATATTCGCCTAAACGATTTTTAGTTTCACGTACAATACTTCGAAACTCAGCAATCTTATCATTAGGATCATAGGGCAAAGGATGCTTTTCATAATATTCTTTATTGACCGGCGGAAGTTTTTCAAACTTGTTTTTAAAAAAGTCTTGCTTTACTTCTTCGTCCCATTTTATCGCGTCGAGAATACGAATAGGCTCTTGGGCAGCAACTATTTTGTCGGAAAGTTCGCGAATAATTTGATGTTCCGGTTTTAATGACATAGTTGTTTTTCCTGGCCACTCATACTTATTGGAAAGAAAATATTAACTTCTAACCCTTTACCTGAAACTGGTGTAGAAATGCTGATGTCAGCTCGATGTAATTTGACTACTTGTTCAATTATAGCAAAACCTAATCCACTTCCATTGGCACAATTTCCGGTTACTCGAAAAAACCACTCAAATATTCGGTTTTGATATTCCTCAGGTATTCCTGGTCCAGAATCGCGAATAGTTAAAATAATATGGCCATCTTTTTCATCTAAACAAACGCAAATGCTTCCACCGCCTTCTGGAATATAACGTATTGCATTATCAACTAGATTGAAAAGGAGTGCTTTTAATGCTTTTTCATTACCCTGCAAAATAATTCTTTCTTTTCCAGGTAAAAGCTCAATATCAACCTGTTTATTAATAGCTTGGGGTGCCATTTCTGATAAAACATCAACCACCAATCGATGTAAGGCAACTTCCGCAAGTTCCAAAGTCATTTCGGCTTGCATTAAGAGTTTGCTTAGCGTTAATAATTGTTGAATGAGGTGTGTACTTCGATTGACGCCTTCCACTACATTTTGTAATGCTTTTTTTTGTGCTTCCGGATCAACAGCTTGCAATGCAACCTGCGCTTGTGTTTTCAAAGCTGCCAATGGTGTTCGTAATTCATGTGCAGCATCTGCCGTAAAACGCTTTTCACGCTCAAATCCTTGCTTTAGACGTGCCAATAACAAGTTAATCTCTTCAATTAGAGGCTCAACCTCTTTTGGCACATCAGTAACATTCATAGGTTCCAGATAATTAGTAGCCCTGTTGGCAATTTCTTGCGTCACTTTTTTTAAGCCGCTAAGCGATCTATTAATGATAAATAAAGCAATAATACTTGAAATAGGAAAAAGACAAGCAACCGCTAATAACGAATAGAAATGCATTTCTCTTTCTAAAAGATAGTAGTTTCCCACTAATGTTAGCAATACTACTACAGCTAACGTAATGAGAAGATTACTAATGAGAAACTTTTGAATTGACAAGGATAATTACTCTTTCTCTAGCATATAACCCACACCACGAATAGTGCGAATATATACAGCATTCAATTTCTTTCTTAAATTGTGAATATGCACCTCTAATGCATTACTATCTACTTCCTCTTCCCAGCCATATAAGCTTTGGGCAATTTGCTCACGTGATAATACTTGTCCCACATTTTCAAGCAACTTTTGGAGTAAAGCAAATTCTCTTCTAGGCAATATAAGCTCTTGCCCATCTACTTTTACTGAATGAGATGCTGGGTCTAATAAAATATTACGGTAAGCAATAACTGTTTCCGTACGGCCTGATGAACGACGGACAAGCGCACGGATACGGGCACAAACTTCTCCTAGATCAAATGGTTTCTTTAAATAATCATCTGCCCCACTATCTAAACCTTTTACGCGATCTTCAACAGATTCACGGGCGGTCAAAATAAGAACAGGTGTATTAATACCCTCACGGCGAATACTTTGTAATAAATGCAAACCTGACATTTTAGGTAAGCCAATATCTAATAATATCAGATCAAAGGTTTCAGAACTTAAGGCTAATCGCGCTGCCTCACCGTCTTTGAGCCAATCTACTGTATAACCATATTGTTTCAATCCATTTTTTACTCCATCCCCGAGTAATTGATCATCTTCGACTAAAAGAATTCTCATCGCTGTGTATCTCCGAAGGTAAAATGCGCATATCGAGAAAGGTATATAGCCTGTATTAATACAAATACTGCTGTTAGCCCTAACCCGCCAAAAAATTTAAAGTTCACCCATGTATCGGTATCAAATGAATACGCTATATACAAATTGGCAACTCCCATAATAAACAAAAATACAGTCCAACTCAAACTCAGATAATTCCAAGCCTGTAAAGAAAGCTGCATATTCTTTCCTAATAATTTTTCTAAGTAATTGGATCGTCCAAAAAAACGATTAAATAATAAAGCTGAAGCAGACAACCAATATACAACTGTTGGCTTCCATTTTATGAACATTGGGTCATGAAAAAATAATGTTGCACCACCTAAAACAACCACAAACACTAAAGTAAGTTTGTATACGTTATCTACGCGACGGTTTTTTAGCCAACAAATTAACACTTGTAAAATAGATGCAAGAATAGTAACAATAGTAGCGGTGTAAATTCCCATCCATTTGAAAAATACAAAGAAAAGCACAATTGGGAAGAAATCAAATAATAACTTCATATATTTTTTACTTAATATTAAAAGCTTAAGAACCTTATCTAAAGCTTATATATTGTAGCATCATTAAAATGAAAAAGAAAATTTTCTACAAAAAAAACGCCCATAAATGGGCGTTTTTTTCAGGATGAAGTACAGATTACTCTGATCTTTCACCCATTTTTTCTTTCAACTGATCAGCTAATGTGGTATTTCCCATTTCTTCACCAGAACGAGAATATTTACGTAATGCTTCAGCTTGTTCGTGAGCATCTTTAGCTTTCACGGATAAATGAATCACCCGATTCTTTTTATCGATGTTAGTAATTTTTGCTTCAATCACATCACCTACTTTGCATTCTGTTTTAGCATCTTCAATACGATCTTCAGACAGTTCAGCAACTTTAATGGTTCCTGTTACTTCAGGTGCTAATTCAACCGTTACCGATTTTTGTTCTACTTCAATAACTGTACCTGAAACAATAGCGCCTTTTGCGTTTTCTTCAACATAAGAACCAAAATTATCTTGTTCTAATTGTTTGATACCAAGTGATATTCTTTCACGCTCAGGATCAATAGCAAGAATAATCGCTTTAACTTCTTGGCCTTTCTTGTATTGTTTAACCGCTTCTTCACCTGCTACTTTCCAAGAAATATCCGATAAGTGAATCAAGCCATCAATGTCACCATCTAATCCTACGAACAATCCAAAATCAGTGATTGAACGAATCTTTCCTTCAATGATTTCACCTTTTTTATGTCCATTAGCAAATGTATCCCATGGATTGTCGTGACATTGTTTCATACCTAATGAAATACGACGGCGTTCAGGATCGATTTCCAATACAACAACTTCAACCATATCACCGGACTGAACCACTTTGCTTGGATGTATGTTTTTGTTTGTCCAATCCATTTCAGACATATGAACTAAACCTTCAACACCTTCTTCGATTTCAACAAAGCAACCGTAATCAGCAATATTAGTTACTTTACCTTTTAAACGTGTACCTTCTGGGTAACGTTGAATAATATCTAACCAAGGATCATTCGCTAATTGCTTCATGCCTAAAGATACACGATTACGTTCACGATCAAAGCTCAATACTTTAACATTAATTTCTTGTCCAACGGTTAATACTTCACTTGGATGTTTCACACGCTTCCAAGAAATATCAGTAATATGAAGCAATCCATCAATTCCACCTAAATCAATAAAGGCCCCGTATTCAGTTAAGTTCTTAATAACACCTTTCAAGACTTGGCCTTCATGTAAAGAATCTAATAAGGCTTGACGTTCAACTGTATTACCTTCTTCAACTACTGCACGACGTGAAACAACGATGTTGTTACGCTTAGCATCCATTTTGATGACTTTGAATTCAAGTTCACGATCTTCTAGGAAAGCTGAATCACGTATAGGACGTACATCCACTAAAGAACCAGGCAAGAATGCACGAATTTGGCCAATATCAACAGTGAAACCGCCTTTAACCTTACCAGAAATAACACCCATAACGGTTTCGTTCTTCTCATGGGACATTAAAAGTCTGCGCCAAGCTTCTTGTCGTTTTGCTTTTTCACGTGACAGTAAAGTTTCACCAAAACCATCTTCCACTGAATCCAAAGAGACTTCTACTGAATCGCCAACGGCTACTTCAAGTTTTCCATCAGCATCATAAAATTCAGTAGTAGGAACAACCCCTTCTGATTTTAATCCAGCATTCAATGTTACATAATCAGGGCCGATGTCAACGACTTTAGCCGTAATAATAGTTCCCGGAGCAAATTGGGTTGCGGCTACGGATTGTTCAAATAATTGTTTAAAAGTCTCAGTCATAAAAGTAATAAATAGTTGTTAAAAATAAATGATACCTTGAATTGTCTATAAGAAAGCCCTACAAAAAATTCCCCATTAATACTCTGAGCACTTGAATTTTCGGTTTTGTTGCAAGCTGCATCGGCTTCAGTCATGTATTCAATATACACCCCCTAGCCTGTTTCGCTCGCGCCGCACCGAAACCTCAATTGCTGTAAGTATTATACACTGCACACTAGAGTTTTACCCAGTTGCGGTGCATAGCTGAACGCTTATTCCTCAAACATTTGAGGCTGCATTTTCAAATGCATTAATTCGTTCACGCGCTAATTCTAGCACATTCGTCAAAACCTGTTCAATACTTAATCCAGTAGTATCAATGATAATCGCATCATCTGCAGGTTTTAAAGGAGAGACGGCGCGTTCTGTATCACGCTTATCTCGAATAAGCAATTCTTTAAGCACGTCATCTAAATTAATTTGCATTCCTTTGCTTTTCAATTGCTGGAAGCGTCTAAACGCTCGTTCTTCATCGTCAGCTTTTAGATAAATCTTAAGGATGGCATCAGGAAAAACTACCGTTCCCATATCTCTGCCATCCGTTACTAATCCTGGTGCTTCACGAAAAGCTCGCTGCCTTTCCAACAATGCCCCTCGAACTTTTAAAAAAGCCCCAATTTGGGAAGCCCAACTTCCACACTCTTCAGAACGAATCGCTTCAGTTACGTCCATACCTTCTAAAATAACGCGCGTCTGTCCTGAGGCATGCAGTTTAAATTGAACATCTAGATGTGCTGCTAACACCTCCAATGCTGCTTCATTATTAACCGCCACAGCATGTTGTTTTGCAGCCAAAGCCAATACGCGGTAAAGTACGCCACTATCTAAAAAATGCCATTGCAGTAATTCAGACAAACGTTGGCTAAGGGTTCCTTTTCCTGTACCACTGGGACCGTCAACCGTAATCACAGGAACATGCGACAAATGTTTCCCCCTCATTTACTCCCCTCTTTTTCAAAATCAGACATAAAATTCAATAAACTATTTACATTCTCTACTGAAATAGCATTATACAAACTTGCTCTTAACCCACCAGTTAATGCATGTCCTTTTAATGCTAATAATCCTGCTGCTGTCGCTTTTTCTAAAAAAGTTTTTTCTAATTCAGTATTCGCTAAAGAAAATGAAACATTCATATAAGAACGACACGATTGAGGAATGTTATTGTGATAAACATCACTTTTATCAATAAAATTATATAATGAGGTTGCCTTTTCCTTATTCCTTGCTTCCATTACAGACAAACCACCTTGTTTTTTCAACCACTTAAACATTTTTGCCGCCACAAACACTTGAAATGTAGGGGGTGTGTTGTACAAAGAGTGTTGTTGAACCTGTAAATCATAATGGTAAACACTCGGTGTAGACAACATCGCCTGCAATAAACAATCTTCATGCACAATGACAATTGTTAATCCTGCAGGAGCAACATTTTTTTGACTACCAGCAAAAATAAGGCCAAACCGACTAACATCAATTGGTTGAGAAAGAAAATCAGAGGTCATATCGCACACGAGTGGCACATGTGGAAAGGTAGACGGTATTGAATGAAATTGTACACCTGTCAACGTTTCATTTGATGTATAGTAAAAATAAGCCGCCTCTTCATTTCTTTGCCAAGTTTTCTCATCAGGAATATTCTGATAATGCGTGCCTTGGCTAGACGCTACTAACCTCGGCTCCCCATATTTTTGAGCCTCTTTATAAGCCATATCAGACCATGTTCCTGTCACTAAATAATCTGCTTTTTTTATATCACCTAGCAAGTTCATAGGAATCATAGCAAATTGAGTACGCGCCGAACCACCTAAAAACAACACATGATAATTTTTAGGAAGTTGTAGTAAATCACGCAAATCTTGATCCGCTTCAGCCATTAAGGCTTTGAAAGGTTCTGTGCGATGACCAATCTCTACAACTGACATCCCTTGATTATTCCAATCCCATAACGCCTCCTTGGCTTCTTCTAAGACTTCTTCCGGAAGAGCACCTGGACCCGCCCCGAAATTAATACCTCGACTCATGATGATGGATTCTCATGTTAAAAGAGATTATTTTATCATTAATATCACTTAGATTAAACAGATTTCAGCACAATGCTTCCACAGATTGATTCAGATTAACCACTGCGAATCATGTTTCCTAAACCTGCTCGATGAAGTACCCGCTCTAAATGGAAACGAATGAGCATAGGATTATCCATCACTAAAACTTCACTTAAGATTTTCTGCGCCTTTTCCAACGAAAAATTACAAATTATCCATTTCACACGCGCCAAGCAAGAAGAATTAATGCTAAAAGAATCAAACCCCATTCCTAATAAGACCAAGACAGCCATAGGATCACTGGCCATTTCCCCACAAATACTGACAGCAGTTCCTTCATGACGCGCCGCTTCCATAATTTGCATTAAACACCGCAGGACCGCAGGATGCAGCGAATCATATAAACTAGCCACACGGGGATTATTTCGATCCACCGCTAATAGATATTGAGTAAGATCATTAGTTCCAATTGAAATAAAATCAACCCGCTTTGCAATTTCACGTGCTTGGTAAGCTGCTGCTGGCACCTCAATCATTGCCCCTACTTTCGGACGTTTAATGCTGCGCCCTTCTTCGAGTACTTCATTATAAGCTTTATCCATCAGTCTTAATGCTTCATCTAACTCAACAACACCACTAATCATTGGAAAAAGGATTTGCAAATTATCAATATCTTCACTTGCTTGCAACATGGCACGAATTTGCATTAAAAAAACATCAGGATGATCAAGTGTGACACGAATGCCACGCCATCCTAAAAAAGGGTTTTCTTCTTCAATGGGAAAATAAGGAAGGGTTTTATCACCGCCAATATCCAGCGTTCGCATGGTAACCGCACGAGGAGCAAATGCTTTTAATAATTGCCGATAAATAACACGTTGTTCTTCTTCTGAAGGAAAACGGTCCCGCACCATGAATGGCATTTCACTGCGATAGAGTCCCACGCCATCAGCACCTACACTTAATGATAAAGCCGTATCAATGGAGAGCCCTGTATTAACATATAAAGCCACTGGATGACCATCCAGGGTTTGGGTTTTTTTATCCCGCAGTGTTTCCAGTTTTTCATTAAGCTCTTTTTCTTCTTGTTGGACTTGTCGAAATTCTTCCAAACGCGCAGGCGATGGTGAAATATAAGCGTGCCCAGAATAACCATCAATAACAACTTGTTCATCCGCAATTTGTTTTAACGGAAGTCCTAACACACCCATAACCGTGGGGACTCCCAATGTCCTCGCCAAAATAGCCACATGAGAATTGCTCGAGCCTTTCGCCGATAAAATGCCTTTCAGTCGTCCTTCGGGTACTTCAGCCAATGCAGCAGCTGTAATTTCCTCTCCCACTAAAATTGTTTCAGCAGGATAATCAACATTAACTTTTTCACTGGCTTGAAGATTCGCTAATACTCTTCTCCCTAAGTCGCGAAAGTCGCTTCCTCTTTCGCGTAAATATTCATCTTCCATACTTTCAAAACGCTGGACATATTTTCGAATAACTTGGCTTAATGCAACTTGAGCACCCATTTTTTCTTCGCGGATTAAGCGCGCAATTTCCGTCATTAAACTCCCTTCTGAGAGTAAGCGATTATAAACATCAAATAATGCTTGTTCTTCTTCGGGTAGGCCGGTTTTTAGTTTTTTACCTAAACGGTCTAAATCTTGACGAGTTTTTTCCACTGCCTGAAAAAATGTAGTTGCTTCTTTTTCAACATCTTCAACCTCAATATCCGGGACTGAATCTAAATCGGCCGGCGGATAAACAGTAACGGCATATCCAATACCGATACCAGATACACTGGATAATCCCGTTAATACCATTGTATCGGGAGCAATTGCTTCTCCAGAAAAGGAAAACATAAGCTCATCTAATGCGTTGCTCGCTTCTGCCTGAGCAATAATATTTCCTAATTGTGCAGCAAGAGTGACAAGAAAGGCTTCTTCTGCTTCATCAAAACATCGCTGTTCTTCTTGTTGAACTGTCAGAATGCCATATAATCGACGATGATGAATAATGGGAACCCCAAGAAACGCTTTAAACTCTTCCTCGCCGGCTTCGGGATGATGAAAGAAATCAGGATGGGCTGACGCATCTTCAATATTAATTGGTTCTTCACGACGACCAATTAACCCTAGCAGGCCTTGGCTTAAGGGAACACGAATTTTACCCACTGCATGGGCATTTAAACCATCGGTAGCAGCAAGAACATATTCTGCTCGACGATAATGCACCAAATAAACAGAAGCAGCTTGAGTATCAATGGACTCTCTGAGGCGATGAACAAGTGTATTTAATGCATCTCCTAAATTTTTAGCGGATGAAACTTCCTGTACAAGCCGACGGAGAACTTTTAACATAAGCTTCGCCGTAGAAAAGGTTGCAGTTCTTTCAGCGCTTGCCGATATACTTGCTGTTTAAAATAAATAACATGCTCAACTGGCTCCCAATAATTTACCCAACGCCAGCTATCAAACTCCGGTGATTCCGTTAAATCAAGACGCACTTTGCATTCATTACAACGCATTTTTAACAAAAACCAACGTTGTTTTTGACCAATAACCAATGGTTGTGTATCAAAACGCCAATATTGCTTGGGTAATTTATATTTTAACCAATGTCGTGTAGAACCCAAAATAGAGACATCTTCTGGATCGAGTCCTATCTCTTCTTTTAATTCACGATAAAGCGCTTCAACAGCACTTTCATTGGGATTAACTCCACCTTGCGGGAATTGCCAAGCATCCTGCCCAATTCTTTTCGCGAGAAAAACGTGATGGGCATCATTTATAAGAATAATTCCTATATTAAATCGATATCCTGCCTGATCAACACGCATTTACACACCTTCAAAAGCCTTAACTTAATTCGCCTCTTCTATCACTATATGTTACCTATTATAATGACAGAATAACCCTCTCATTTGTATCATACGTTATAGTTTGGTTAAAGATCAATGAAAAATTACACGCTAAATATCAATCTGCGTTCCTACTTGCATGACTTGTTCGCTAGGGACTTTAAAATAGTCCGCTACATTCCGCTGATTACGAATCAAGAAAATGAAAATTCTTTTCCGCCAAGCCATCATACCTCGTCGGCGAGGATTTAAGGTTAAGTTTTCGTAACTCATAAAAAAGGAAGGTTTTTTTTCAAGTGACAAACCTTGCTGTTCGACCAATTTTAAAATTTTTGCTAAATCTGGTTCTTCTTTAAAACCAAATCGCGCCGATACTGCATAACAATTATCAACAATTTCTTTAAGGTTAATACGTAATTTATCCGGAACAGTCGGCCTATCTTCTGGTAACAAATGCAAAAATAATACCTGTTTGTGTAATACATGGTTATGTTTGAGATTATAAGTAAGCGCACGAGGAACACAATTACTTAACTGACAAAAGAAAATAGCCGTGCCCGGCACAGATTTAATCTCTTTATTTTTCAGTAATTTCTTTAAGAAAGTTTTTAAATCTTTACGTGCCTCTTCTCGTCGTGAAATAACAATTTCCCTTCCTTTCCACCACGTACGCATCATAAAAAATATAAGAAGAGAACTTGCTAAAGGAAACCACCCGCCTTGAAATAGTTTTAATAAGCTCGCTGAGAAGAAAACACTATCAACAAATGCAAAAAAGCAAACAATTAATAAACTAAGCCCTAAAGAATACTTCCAGTGATAACGAATAACAAAAAATGATAAAAGGGTTGTGGTTAGCATAGTGCCTGCCACAGCAATACCATAGGCAGTCGTTAAATTTGCTGAATTCCGAAAATTAATAATGGCTAATACAATGGCAACAAACAAAACCCAATTGACAGCAGGCATATAAATCTGTCCTTTTTCTTCTGAAGATGTATATTGCACTTTCATTCGGGGAAACCAATGCAATTGAACCGCTTGCCATGAGATTGAAAATGCCCCAGAAATAACCGCTTGGGATGCAATAATAGTCGCCAATGTCGCAAGAATAATCATCGGGTATAAGCTCCACGAAGGGCAAGCTAAATAAAAAGGATTGCGAATTGCTTCGGGCGATTGAATTAATAAAGCTCCCTGTCCAAAATAATTCAATGCCAAGGCAGGAAAGACAAAGTACCAGGCTAATCTAATAGCTTTTCGGCCAAAATGTCCCACATCCGCGTATAAAGCTTCTACACCTGTAAAGGCTAATAAAACGGCACCTAATGCCCAAAAAGAAGACCATCCATGATGTATTAGAAAAATAATGGCACGAAAAGGATTGAGCGCTCTTAAAATTTCTGGACATTTCACTATATTGACTATACCAATAATACCTATAGCCAGAAACCATGAGAAGCAAATAGGGCCAAAAAATCGACCAATGAATTCGGTTCCTCGACGTTGTAACAAGAACAATCCGAAAAGAATAATGAGTGCAATAGGTATAATCGCATTCTCAAAAATATTTGACTCTACATTTAAGCCTTCCACGGCAGAAAGTATGGATATTGAAGGCGTCAGAATTGAATCACCATAAAATAATGCAGCACCACATAATCCTAAAAAAGTCACCAATATGCGTGTTTTTGGTTTACGTTTTACCATAGAAGAAACCAGCGCCAGCAGAGCCATTATTCCGCCTTCACCTTTATTTGTTGCACGCAGAATAAACATTACATATTTCAATGTAACAATAATCATCAATGCCCAAAAAATACAGGAGCATTCACCTATAACATCGCGCGGAATGACAGAAAGCCCATATTCAGGATTAAACGTTCCTTGTAACGCATAAAGTGGGCTGGTTCCTATATCGCCAAAAACGACGCCAAGTGCAAATAATGCCAGCTTTGATTGATGTCGAAAACTAGAATTCATCGATAAATAATGCCTTATATTTTTTTATTTGTTTATGGATTTAATCTCTGACAAAGCATTCAACTGAGTTGATTGAACTACCCGCTCAAGACAAAAAATAACCATAAAAAATAATGCACCGATGCAGCCAAATAATAACTGACTACTCATAAAAGTCAAACAAGAACTACCTAGTATGGGTCCTAAACCAGCGCCAAGAAAAGATAAGTTAAATGCACCAAAGTAAGTGGCTCGAAGTTTTAATGGTGCAATTTTTGCAACCCATACATTACCCATTGGCGACAAAAGAATTTCTCCTAATGTGATAAGAAAAACACCAATGGCTAGACCATACATTGATAGAAATGCAGCTAGAACCCAAAAGCCGACTAGTAATAAAAGAGAAGCCATCCAAATAAGCTTCTTTTGTGAAAATTTTTGGGTAAAATGCGCAATAGGTAGTTGGCCAATAACAATTACAACCGTATTAACTACCCAAATCATGGCAAACAAAAAAACAGCACTATCAGGGAGAGTATGTGCCAAAATCTGCGCTAAAGTTGTATCCAATTGAATGTAAGCAAACCAATATATAAAAAAGGCTGTGGTAATCCATAACAAGGCACGATCTCGAGCCAAAATAATTAAAGAGGCTTTAAGGGTAAGCGGTTGTTTTTCTGTATCGGTATGTTTGTTTTTGCCAGAGTCTTCAAAATAATACATTAAAATAATAGCCCCAATCAGGCTAATTGCAGCAGACAAATCAAATAAAATTTTTGAATGGGATGAGGCAAAAAGTGCACCCACAATAGGTCCAATTGCAGCAGCAGCATTGATTATCATAAAACGAAAATGAAAAACTAAATGCTGAATTTCTTTAGAAAAACTATCCGCTGTATACGCTTGCATTGCACCCGAAAAGGTAGAATCGGCTAAACGAAGAACGATATTAAGGCAAAGATAAACCCAAAATCCATCTCCCCATGCAATTCCTAAATTAGCAAGAAATAAAACTACATACGACCAGACCATTGCAGGTTTTCGACCAAATTTATCCGTTAAAAACCCAGACCATAAATTTAATAAGGAGGCAACCAACGGACCTGCTGCTGCCACCAAACCAATTTCAATAGGTGAGTAACCACGATAATAAAGGTAAAAGCTAAAATAAGGCACCGTAATAAAGAAACCAGCCTTAACAAAAAACATTAGCCCCATTAACAGCCAACTGTTTCGGTCAAATTCTTTGAATGCTAATAACAAGGTATTTTGTGACATAATTTTAACTGTAAAATCCAGAAGGATAATCAACATTGTTGTGTTGCAGGTAGCAGTGAGCAATTCATTCGCAAAGAATAAGGCATTCTCTACATTTTATTTATGTTTTTTATACTGTTCCCAGCCATAATATAATACCGGGGGTAATGAAAAAAATATCGTTCCTAGTACTAAGATAGACTCATATACGCCCACATTCGGCAAAGGCAAATCTTTTGGAGGAATAAAACTTATGCCTAAAGCAACACCACAGCTTCCAATCCCTAAACCTGCTATTAACCACATTCCTTTATTGCCCCCAGGAATTTTATAGGCATTTTTAGGTACCGGTTCTGGGTTATTGTAGCGCAGTCTTATTGCTGCAGCAAACATAAAAATATAAAACAGTAACGCTAACTCTGAGGTTAAATTACTTAAAATCCAATAGGCCGTATTTATCGAGGGAAAATACACAAAAAACAAGGTAATAATACAGACAAAGAGTGCCTGAATCCATAAAATATTACTGGGCACCCCACGTTTATTACGTTTAGCCCACATAGGCGGTGCATATCCTTCATCAGCTGCTACAGCCAAACCTTTTGTCGGGCCAATTACCCAAGCCGACATTCCACCAAACCCACCTAAAATAATAGACACCAATGCTATTGGAAACAACCAATCCAAGTGTAATTCTTTTAAAAATAGACTTAAGGCTTGATCTAAACCACTGATAATATTCAGTGATTCATGCGGCACTACAATGGCAACCGCAAAAGACGCACACATCACCGTGAACATAATCAATAAAGCAGAATATAACAAAGCCCGAGGGTAATCACGTTGTGGATTTTCAACCTCTTCCGCATGAACAGCAGACATTTCTAAGCCAAATAAACTAAACAGCACAATAACAAAAAAAGCAACATTATTTTCATGCCAAGGAAGAGGAAAAAACGCTTCCTTTGACCAAGGAAGTGCGGGCGCATGTCCCTTAATTAACCAAAACACACCCAATGCACTGATGAAAATCATTGGTAATAATGTTCCTGCAATAGCGCATACTGTACTTATACTACTAGAGACTTTCATCCCAAAACAATTGGATAAAGTGGAAAATAGAAATAGAACCAATACAGTCCCTAACATAAAAAATATATTTTGTTCCAGTACTGGATTAACAAGATAGGCAATATTGGCTGCAATAAACAACAAAATGGTTGGATACCAAAAAACGTTATAGATCCACTGTAACCAAATGGTTAAAAATCCAAAAGGTGGACCAAAAGCCCTTTCTACCCACACATATGCCCCACCTGTTTTGGGATGATGGGTAGCTAGTTCTGCTGTTACCAACGCACAAGGAACCATAAATCCAATAAAAGCTAAAAAATAATAAAAAGGTATGCCTAGCCCATAAATGGCATTGCTCGAGAGGTTGCGCAGACTGTCAATGGCAATAACATTAATCATTACCAATAAAAAGACAGAAAGAGGCCTTTTAGATGTTCTATTGTCCCATTGCATCAATGGCCTGCGTGCTTACATCATCAATTTTTACACTGTTATTAATATCGACACGTGTTCCATCTTGTAATTTCATTTGACCTGTATTAACGACAAGCTGTCCGGCTTTAATGCCTTTAAGGATAACTACTTCATCCCCTTTTCTTTCCCCAGTAGTAACAAACTGGCGATATACTTTTAATATTGGCTTACCTTTTTCATCTTTTCCTGTTTGTTTAATAATATAAACAGAATCACCATATAAAGTATAAGCGACCGATGTTAAGGGTAAAACGACTGCTTTTTCCTGTTGGGGTAATAAAACATTCACTTTGGCAAACATACCAGGCGCAAATAATAAACGTCCCGATTCTATCGTATTTTTAACTGTTGCCTGTACCAAAACGTTATGGGTATTAACATCTACTTTAGAGTTAATTGCCGTTATTTCCCCCGTAAACATTTTTTCTGGCAATGCATCTACATAAAATTGAATGGGTTGATGTGCATATAACCTTGGTAAATTTTGCTCAGGGAGATAAAATTGTAAATACAATGGATTTAATGATTGCAAGGTAACAATAGGTGTCTGTCCTGGCATAATATATTGCCCTAAACTCACTTGCCGAATACCAACTTTTCCACTAAAAGGTGCAGTAATATGTTTTTGGGCAATTAATGCTTCCGTTTGCTGAACCGATGCCAAGGCACTGTCTAACCCTGCCCGTGCTTTATCCATTTCCGAACTTGATGTAGAACCAGTTTTAATCAAATTAGACTGGCGTTGAAAGCTTACTTTTTGCAAAACTAAATTCGCTTGATTATCCTTCAAAGATGCTTGCTCAACACTATCATCTATAACAAGAAGTAAGTCACCTTTTTTGACCATTTGGCCAGATCTAAAATCAATTTCTTTAACAATACCACCCACTTGAGAATTTACTTCAATCCCTTCAATAGCAACAAAATCCCCTACTGTTTGAAGCACTGGTTGCCAGTTTTTTTCTTTTGCAGTTACTGAAGAAACAGTAAAGGCAGGAGCTTCCATGTGGGTTAAATATTGGTTCATCATATAATCCCGAAAAAGATTATAAGCCACAAGCCCACCAAAAACGACCACCAGAATAATAACTAAACCAACCATACGGTTTGGCTTTAGGAATTTAAACTTTTGCATTAATCCGCGCATCATTATATCTTACACTTATCTTCAAAAAGGTTCTGTTTAATTTATACTCTTCGCCAATGAGTTTTCGGTTTTTCGTAGGGGCGGCTCTTGTAGCCGGCCGTCGCCGGGCAGGTACAAGACCTGTCCCTACAACCGAATTTCATTAGAAATTGGTATATTTCTACAAGAAAATATGAAGTTTGAAACTCTATAAAAAATGGGGCTAAGTCTATCAGTAATAGTGCTAAATGTCGAACGTCCTTGCCTTTTTAGCACGCGCCGTGATAGCATCTCAGCTCAAAATATGCTTCTTGTACCAAAAGAAGCCTTCCTTGTTTATCTTGTAAGACATTAAAAAAAATTGAAAAGATTAACCTATTTTAATCAAAGCGCCTCAAATGGCTGGTTTTGGCCTTACATATGGCTAAGCCTTCTTTGTTTTGCCCTATATCTTCCTGGTACTTTTACTATTCCAATGGATGATCGAGATTCAGCACATTTTTCTCAAGCCACTCGACAAATGCTAGAAACAGATAATTATTTTCAAATTCGATATCAAGAGACCACCCGCTATCAAAAACCTCCCGGCATAAATTGGCTTCAAGCATTATCGGTAAAAATTTTTAGCACACCTGAATCAAATACAGTATGGCCCTATCGACTTCCCTCAATTATTGGTGGCTGGTTGTCTGTTTTGCTAACCTTTTTTTTCGCCCAAAAACTTTGTGGGCGCACTGTTGCATTTATTGCTTCAACCTTATTGGCCAGTACCGTATTATTAAATATCGAATCCCACTTAGCTACTATTGATGCCTCCCAACTCGTGGCCATGGTACTGATGCAAGGGGCTTTTTGGATGGTATATGAAAAAATTCAGCGTCAAGAACCCATTAGTTGGAAATGGCCCTTAATTTTTTTTCTCAGTATGGCCTATGGCATCGTCTTAAAAGGCATTACACCACTTGTTGGTTTTTTAACATTAATCACCTTATCAATACTAGACAAAACAACACTATACCTAAAAAAATTACATCTAGTTTGGGGCATATTACTACTCTTATTATTGACAGCTGCGTGGCTAACTGCAGTGAGTTACGCGGAACATACCAATTATCTTATGCAAATGCTTCACAAAGATTTATTTCCTAAATTAGCTGGCGGACATGAATCTCATGGCGCTCCTTTTGGTACTCATTTCGCATTGCTCGTTATCATGTTTTGGCCTGCGTCACTTTTTTTATGGCCAACGATGGTACGCACATGGGAACAACGAAAAAAATCAATAGAAAAATTTCTTATTGCCTGGATTCTCCCTACCTGGTTTTTCTTTGAGCTAATGCCCACTAAACTCCCGCAATATATTTTGCCTGTGTTTCCAGCCTTAGCCGTTTTAAGTGCCTATGCTATTGTTTCAGGCACTTCCCGTGACAGCCGTCTTATGCGCATGTTAACCATCATTTGGGGCATTGTTTCACTGTTGTTTTCAGCTGCATTCTTAGTTATTCCTTCTACACTTCATCTCCCTCTTTCCCTCATTCCTAGCGCTTACTGGGTGACTTCTATTTTAGCCATAACCAGCATTATTGCAGTTATAATCATCTTCAAAAAAAACTATCTTAATGCTTTAATTGTTTTGATTTTAGGCAACTGTGTCGGTTTTGGTATTGGATTTCAATGTTTTCTACCTCAATTAACACCCGTTTGGACCAGTCAACATATAGCAACAATTATCAAAAAAAATATCCCGGGAGAAATTAATAATCGACATCCATTAATCGTTATTGGCTATTCTGAACCGAGTTTGGTGTTTTTATTAGGTACACATGCCGTTAAATTTGAAGACACTTCGAAGGCATTTAAAAGATTAAAATCATCACCAACTTATGCGCTCGTGGAAAAAGACACCCAAGAAAAGTTTTTAGCCGAAGCTCAAGCATCTCACCTTTCTCCCCAAGCTCTTGACATGCTTACTTCATTTAATTATACCAAAGGGCATTGGGTTACTTTGACACTTTATCGATTATGATTTTTTCTCAAAAACGTTTGGCATATCATCCTCTATTTATAGCCCTTATCTTTGGTCTCATGGGAGTGTCATATGCCTATATTGATATCCCCATCGCTCGATACTTTTTTAGTCTTCATCTCCCTTATCTTATCGACAAATCGGCATACTTTTTTGCAAGTTGGGGATTAAGTTCCTATTATCTCATTGGCTTTCCTATTTTGGCTGTTATTGCTTTCCAATTAAAAAAAGTTAATATCGCTCGCGCCTGTATTTTTCTTTTTATTTGTGTCGTCTTTTCAGGATTGGCTTGTAGCATTCTTAAAGTTGTTTTTGGTCGAGCCCGCCCTGATGAGTTTTATTCTCTATCTATTTATGGCTTTTACTGGTTTAAATTTAACGCCTATTACTGGTCATTTCCTTCTGGACATGCCACAACCTTCTGCACCGTTATGTTAGGTCTGTGCGCCATTAAACCAAGTTGGTCAACACGATTCATTCTTCTTGCTGTTTTAATCAGTTTAACACGTGTATTTCTTGCCAAACATTATTTAAGTGATGTTATTGGCGGATTCTACTTAGCTCTTATCAGCGTGCATACAGTACGTGCATTTTACGAAAGAAAAATGTACAATCTCGGCACTTTTGGAACGCCTTAAATACTTATGAATCATATTAAAATAGCCAGTTGGAACGTCAATTCCATTAGAGCAAGACTTGACAGTGTAATTCCTTGGATTCAAGAGCATCAGCCCGATCTTTTGGCGATGCAAGAAACAAAAGTAGATAATGATCAATTTCCCCGGGCTCTTTTTGAAGACTTAGGATATCATACCGTTTTTCATGGCCAAAAATCTTATAATGGCGTTGCCATTATCAGCAAAAGCCCAGTCGACGATATATGCACAACCTGGCCTGGCGATCATGATGATATAGAATGTCGTTTATTAGCCTGCACTTTTAATGGTGTCCGCATTGTCAATGTTTATGTTCCGAATGGCCAAAGTGTAAATTCAGAAAAATACACCTATAAACTCGCTTGGTTAAACCGCTTTAGAGACTTTGTCACAGACGAATTAGAACGTTATCCAAATATGGTACTGTTAGGTGATTTTAATATCGCACCTAAAGATGAAGATGTATACGATCCTAAAGTATGGCAAGGTTGTGTTTTAGTAAGTGAACCTGAACGACATGGCCTAGAACGTCTCTTTCATTTAGGTTTTCAGGATAGTTTTAGATTATTTGAACAACCTAAAGACCAATTCAGTTGGTGGGATTATCGAGCTGCAGCATTTCGTCGAAATATGGGACTACGTATTGATTTAATTTTAGTTAGTTCAATGTTTGCGAAACATTGTCTTAAAAGCGAAATTGATAAAACACCCCGAAAAGCAGACAAACCATCAGACCATGCCCCTGTTTGGATTCAATATCAACCACTTTCATCATGAATAATAATACCCAAAACAAAGCTATTGGCGTTTTTGACTCCGGAATCGGAGGCATTTCAGTATTAAGTGCTTTAAAAAAACGACTACCTCACGAATCTTTTGTCTATCTCGGGGATATGGCTCGAGTCCCTTATGGTACAAAAAGCAAACATACGGTCATTCGATACACCATTGACGCCGCAAGAATGTTATTAGAAAAGAACATAAAATTACTCGTCATTGCTTGCAATACAGCAACAGCTTTTGCCTTACCTGAAGTCCATGAAGCCATTGGCATTCCTGTTATTGGTGTGATTGAGCATAGTGCCAAAAAAGCTTGCTTAGTCTCTCAAAAAGGCCATATTGCCCTAATTGCCACGGAAGGGACTGTTTCCTCAGGCAGTTACGAACAGGTTGTCGCTAAAGTATCACCTAGCACCCGGCTCACCGGAAAAAGCTGTGGCCTTTTCGTCTCACTTGCCGAAGAAGGTTTTTTAGACCACCCTATCACCGATCAAGTTGTACATGAATACTTAGATCCATTATTTGCACTACCCGATGCACCTGATTGTTTAATCTTAGGATGCACACATTATCCTTTTTTATTAAACCCTATTAAACGCGTCGTCAACACGCGAATGACCATTGTCGACCCTGCAGAAGAGACAGCCATCGAAGTCCAAAATTGGTTATCCGCTAATAACATGAACAACGACACCCAACAAACAAAACCAATCGAGTATCTTATCACCGACGCAAAATCCCGTTTTCTTAGACTCGCTCAATTATTTCTAGGCGAAACAATTACACCCGAGGCCGTAACCGTCTTTGATTGGTAAATTTTTAAAGCCAGTGCTAGAATCTAAGCATGGTTTCATCAACACACAATGCCTTAGATCACTGGAACGCAAAGAATTATGCGGAAAACTCCAATCTACAATATGGACTGGCAAATCACGCCTTAAATCATTGCCATTTTAAAGAAACCGATACAGTGTTAGATATCGGTTGCGGCGATGGAAGAATTACCACGTTAATAGCAGAAAAAGTGCCTCAAGGCCATATAATCGGCATCGATGCCTCAGCCGCGATGATAGAGCATGCCAAAGAGTTTGAAAAAAACTACACAAATCTTTCCTTTCAACAACAAGAAGCCACCCAAATCAATTTTGCCAATGAATTCAATTGGATAACCTCCTTTAGCTGCCTCCATTGGATTGAAAACCAACGTGCCGTTTGGGAAGGAATTTACAAAGCATTAAAATCTCCTGGCAAAGCACTCGCTCTCTTCTATAAAAGACACCCATATTTGTGGGACACTATTGAAAGCCTGATAAAAAAACCTCAATGGCATAATTTCTTTCATAATTTCCACACCTCCCTTCATACATCAGAATACGAATGCAGCAAAGAAGACTACGCCAAAATTTTACAAACATGTGGCTTTCACATCATTTCAATGGAAGAAGAGACACGCATGTATGAATTTGAAAATCGACAAGAACTTGAAAACTTCATTGCCGCGTGGCTTCCCCATTTATCACAAATTCCAATAGAACAACGTCCTATATTTATGCAACAATTATGTGATGCATATTTTGAAATTATCCCGCTAGAAGAATCAGGCAAAGCAAAAATGCCCTTCACTCATCGTTTGTTCATGGTTTCAAAATAAAAACACTTTACAATCGTTAAACCTTAACAAAAAATTAAATATTGCATTTTTATTTTTAATCCTTTATAGTGAAAGCATAACAATTAAATTCATTAGGATATTAATTATGCATTACGTTGTCCTCTTAGATAGCTCTCACTCTAAAGTTTGCATTAAACAAATTACAACCCCTTCTTCTAATCCTGCAATCTTAGCTGAAATTATTGAACAGAACGAAGATGATTCAACTTCAGAGATCCCGCGACTAACAGATACTCCTGTAGTTTTTCCTATGGATGAAATCAATGTGTCTTCTTTTGAAGAAAAGCAAAGAATAATGCTTTTACAAATTAAAAATGATCTAGAAGAGACTCAGGAACAACGAGACAATAAATTCTATTCCCTAAAATCAAAAGCACAAACAGAATCAGTCTCAGAAGACGACTCTAAAACTATAAAAGAAATTGAAAACGAACGAGAAATCCAGCTTTTTTTATTAAGAGACACAAAAAACCTATCTCCTTCAGAAAATTCAATGCTTGAGCAACTCGAAAAAGAGCGAGACACTCAACTTCAAATATTAAGAGAAAAAGCACAAACAGGACAAGAATTATCTAATTCAGAATATATAAAATTAAGAAAGCTAGAAAACGAACGAGAAATACAACTCTATTCACTTCGTTATAAAATTGAAACAAACCAGTTATCTTCTTTAGAAAGTTCTATACTCGAGAATCTCGAAAAAGATCGAGACACCCAACTTCAAATATTAAGAAAAAAAGCACAAACAGGACAAGAATTATCTAATTCAGAATATATAAAATTAAGAAAGCTAGAAAACGAACGAGAAATACAACTCTATTTACTTCGTTATAAAATTGAAACAAACCCGCCGTTATATCCTTTAGAAAGCTCAATACTAGAACGCATCGAAAACGAACGAGACATTCAACTTCAAACATTAAGAAAAAAAGTAACAACAGACAAATTATCTGATTCAGAAATTTTTTTATTAGAAAAACTTGAAAGCGAAGAACCATCCCACGTCTATACGCTGCTTTCCTTACAAAGAGAAAAGGTGAGACGTTCAACACATAACAAAGAAGAGCAAGCAAAGTTAAATGAGCTTCATTCTTTACTAAAAGACCAATTAGTAACCATGAAGTGGCAACTTTCACCAGAACAAATAATAGGCTTAAGTAAGCAATACAGCCTTGAGAAAAATCCTGCAGATAAAAAAGCTATTTTAAAATTAAAATTGTTGGCAGAACATGTTCTTCTAATAAACAATGCTATAAAAGAAAAAACTCGATTGCAAAATAAATCTTACTGGTTTAGCTGCGCCTCTGAAAAAATACAAGCACTTGATGCTGCAATACAGCAGCAGAGTCAGGACTCAGTTTGGAAGGATACTGAATTATTAAAAAATCAATTGAAAGGTGCACTTGCAATAAAAAGATATCAATATTGGGATAATCTCTTTAAGCGAAAAGACAGTAAAAGTTCATCTTACGTAAATGCTGTTCAACTACCTAAGCTGATGAATCAAGATCCTCACTTCCATCGCCAGATTAAAAAAACTCTTGCAAGCTTTACTGGATACTTTTCGGGAAAATCTAAAAAATTAGAAGAAGCTTTAAGCAATATTGAAAACCCGCGTACTGATGGTTCTATTGAACAAAAAAGTAATAATGTTAAAGAAATATTAAAAGAATCCTCTTGTTCTATTGTTTATCGCTCCTTCTTTCCACAGAGTAAAGATAAGAGTAATAAGCATGATCAACCAGTTGCGAAAAAATATTCATTTTAAAATGATAGTAATTGAGTTCTAGGTGTCTATATTAAAGATAGACACCCTCAAATAAGAAAACTAAACTTTGAGCATCTTTTCATTTATAAATATAGAAAAACTTTAGATACCCTCAAAAAAGTCGTGGCTACACAAAAATAAAAAAAGAAAATGGGAACGTTCAGAATGTATTGAAAACTTCATCTTTCTCTATTGCTTATCGATCTTTTTTTACGCAATACAATGAAAAAAATAATCATAAATACCAAAAAATTGTTCCACCTCCTGGTAATGTAACTTCAATAGAAATTAGACACCCAGAAAATTTAATATGATAAAATAAGTTTTTTGGGTGTCTTAACATCTATTAGTATTAGTGGGTAATATATAAAAATAGTATTTTTCACGTGGATTGGTAATCAAAAAAGAGGTCAATAGAGTGGTTATACTTAAGAAATTTGCATTTTAACTAAAAATATCCATTTTTAAGACGAGCAAATTTCTATCCTATAGAGAATAAGTAAAAATTCTTATAAGAATTTAAAATTTAAGAAGTTGTTTGATAAAACAATCGAGCGAGTGTTTGTCCTTTTAGCCAGGTTTGTTCAATTTTAGTAGCCCATTCTCGTATTTTGGTTAGTGGTCCCATAATAGATGGTCCACGTTTTCTGCCGGTGGTAGCGTTTTTCATCCAATGAGAGGGATTAAGCCCCATTTCTTTGACTAAGGAAGGAACATCAGGTGAAATATAACCTGCTTTATCGTCTCTTATCTGTCGCCCTGTCCAATCGACTAGTGCGATATATTCTTCTTGAGAAAAGGGAAGATACGGTTGATTAGCCTTTTTCTCTGCTG
>CABHON010000003.1 GCA_902168255.1 uncultured Legionella sp. | reverse complement strand
CTCAGCGCCGATGATAGTGTGGGGTCTCCCCATGTGAAAGTAGGTCATTGCCAGGATTTTAATTTGCCTCTTGGGTAGTACATCTACCCAATATTGAGGCGCTTAGGGCCGTTTTAGGCCCTTTTTTTTGTCTAAAATATTCTTAAGCAACAACTTGACTTGTGCATAAGAAAATAATCTATTTTTGTTCTAATTGTACTACTAGTCATTCTTATAACACAGTGCTGTGTGAATAAGTAACAAGCTTAAAAACTAAAGAGTCCGATTGAGTAGTTTGGCTTTACACTAAACATCAACGCAGCATACTTTTCCCTTTAGGAGAAGATGCCCGACAGGGTAGATGAGTAAATAAATGGTCACAATTTTTCGTTGGTTTTATAAGATTTAAGCACTAACTTTTATTCTTACTTGCTTTTTTTCCACCACCAGATTCCTTATTGACTGTAGACCAAGCAATACGCTCCGCTTTTTTCTTCGAGGTTCCTTTTTTTTCATAGCTTTCTTCGATGTGCTCGGCCTGTCTTTTTTGTTTATCTGTATATTTCGATTTATCTCCTTGTGGCATAATATTTTCCTCTGTATTTTAATAAAAGCACTATTTATTTAAGAAGTTATTTGCTTCCTTTTTACAAGGAAGCAAACACCTTAATAACAGGCTTAAGTGACCTTATTTTACTCCCAATAAGGTTTTGATCCGTAGAAATTAGAAACAGATTGCCCCCACGTTCTATCCGCCATATCAGGCCAATTATCCTTATCGAATCCTGGAGCATCTTTTAATCGATCTTTATCAACATTCAGGATAAAACACTCATCTGATTTATCATAACTAATGGAATTCCAAGGAATGGCAAACAATTTTCCGCCCATCCCTAAAAAAGTTCCACTCTCGAGGACGACATAAGCAACTTTTCCAGAAACTTTATCTAACATTACTTCTTTGATTGTTCCTAAATCTTCTTGTGCACTGTTTTTTACTTCTTTATCAACAACATCTTCATTAGCTCTCACAACATTGTTTGTATTCATATCTTATTTCTCCTGTTATAGTTAATGAAAAGAGACAGTAAAGATTTAGTTAAATATTTTTTAAAAGTCAAGCTAGAGAGTGTCCTCAATTCTGCTGCTCTGAGCATAAAAACAATGATTTTCTGCGATTCATTGCTCACCTACTCTTATACATGTATGCGGCGTGCTACGATTCTCAAAACTCATCGTTTTCTCCTTCAGATAAGCGAATTGAGGACACACTCTAGAATTTTTATGAATTTACTGCTAAATTAGTTAAGAAATTTTTAACAAAAAAGGGGAAAAGAATGTTAGCATTTATTTTTTTATTGTTTATTGTAGCAATAATTAGTGGAATACTTGGCTTTACAGGAATTATAGTGTCAGCTTTAGCCTTAAATATTATAAAAATTCTTTTCTATATTTTTCTCATTTTATTTATCATTTCAGTCATTGCTCATCTTTTTACGAGAAAAAAAGGATAATTTACTTAATTTGAGCATTTTTGAGAAAAGCATTCTTCTAGAAAATGCTCAATATCAGATATAAGATATTCAAAATCAGGATTATAAGATAGTCTTTGAATGAGATGCTTTTTAAGGTTTCTTTCGGAGATTGAACCTTGATAAATAATCCTACTTTTATCGTTTTTTGGTTTCTTGTTATTTAAATAATGGGCAAAATCTTCAAAATCACCATGTCTTCCATAATGAGGATGATTGGGTGAAATTGCTAAGGAGGGATGTGAAAAATCCAAAATATTTTCTTGAGGATATACGCTGGAACGAAGCTGAAGAGATGAAGGTAACTCATGCTGAGATTCTGGACTGTAAATAATACCTCTATTAAGAGAGTGAGATTGCTTTTTGTAAAAATTAATAGCCTTTTGATGAGAAATAGTTTCATCATTCGTTGTTGAAACAATATAGAGTGGTATTTCTAGTTTTATATTTAAGTGCTGAATTTTATGCATTAAATTCGTAATTTGGTAAATGGCATTTATAGGAATCGATTGATATTTTGCATAATCATTTTCTCTTTTTATAATAGGCCAATTTATTCTTGGTGAAAGCTGTCTAAATGGATGCAATATTTTAGCGTAATAATAAGAGAGTGGATGTTTTAATCCCAAGGCGGGCGCAAAAAGTACAAGACTATCCATTGATTTTTCGGTTAAGCCTAAATAAATGGACATGGCAGTACCTGCCGAGAAGGCAATAACCGTCACATGATCGACTTCTTTCCTTAAAGTATTAATACCAAAACGACAGGCATCAAGCCAATCATTATGAGTAACATCAAGTAAATCCCCTGGTCGAGTACCATGGCCAGGAAGCAATAAGGAGCGAACCAAGTAATTTTTTGTTGAAAAATATTCATATAAGCTGGACATTCCTATTGGTGAACTCATCAATCCATGAACTAATAGAATACCATGGCGAGAAGGTGTTTTTGGGTAGGATTCGGCTGGAACATTGGCTTCAATACATTTTTGAATATATTCAGGTGAACGTTGTGTTAAATTGACTCTTCCTGCCCTAACTACTTTTTTAGCCCATTGAATGTAATCTGAATAGGTAGAACTACTAAAGGAGAAGTTTTTATTTACAACACAGGATTTTTTGAAATCTTCCCCTCTTTCAAAAAAAGGGGGAAGATGAGTTTTTCTAAACATTACCTGTCGATGAATCCGCACGAGGCGCTCGGGGAGTTCTAGAAGAAATACGGCGGTTGCTATTGCCCGGTTGACGTGGCGTAGGCGAATTTTGTCCGTGTCCGTGTTGCTGCTGGCCAGAAGATTGTTTTCTGTTTCCCGTACGAGAAGCATTTGCTGACCCGGTAGATGGTGCGCGTCGGCGAGACGATGAATTCTGAGAGCGGGATCGGTTGTGATGATAGTGACTGCGCTTTAAGCCATCATTACCCTCAGAACTCTTAGTTCTTCCTTGGGATGAAGTGCTTTCAGAAGAAGATGATGCCTCATCTGAACCTGAATGAGAACTAAAAATAGCTTGCCAAAATCGCTTAATGTACAAACCAGAGTTCTGAATCAAGTTAGACGTTTCTTTTTGCTTTTCTGATGGTCTTGCTAAGTTTATAGTACTTTGTACAGCAGGTTGTTCCATTGACTTCTCAACCATATCGGATTCAATTACAGATAATTCTGGTAAGGTAATTTGTTCGAAGCTGGCTTTATGGCGGCTTTCCTTTTTAACACGTGCGATTTTATGTTGCATTGCTTGTAAATAAGGGTTAGGCAAAACAAGTAAAGTAATATTATTACGTTTTTCAATATTTGATAAAACAGTACGTTTTTCATTTAACAAAAAAGTGGCAATGTTGACGGGAAGTTGCAACTGAATTTCAATGCCAGATTCTTTCGCTGCTTCTTCTTCAAGCAAACGAAGCACGGATAAAGCTTGGGACTGGGGACGTCTAACCATACCCTTGCCCTCACAATGTGAACAAATTTCTTGAGTAGATTCATTTAAGGCTGGACGTAAACGTTGTCGAGACATTTCTAAAAGCCCAAAACGAGAAATACGACCAATTTGAATTTTTGCTCGATCTGAAGCTAATGCTTCGCGTAAACGATTTTCTACCTCTCGCTGATTTCGGCTATTAGACATATCAATGAAATCGATTACTACGAGCCCACCTAAGTCGCGCAAACGAAGTTGTCGTGCAATTTCATCAGCTGCTTCAAGATTAGTATGAAGAGCAGTGTTTTCGATATCGGTTGCTGCTGTGGATTTAGCAGAGTTGATATCAATAGCTACCAATGCTTCTGTTCGATCAATTACCAGTGAGCCACCTGAATGAAGAGAAATTGTACGTTGATAAGCGGCCTCTATTTGTCCTTCGATTTGATAATGGCTAAATAAGGGAATAGGGTCGTGATAAAGTTTTAAAAACGGTAAGAAATTAGGTTTAACTTGTTCAATATAATTTTTTGCCTTCGCGTAAGCAATGTGATCATCAATGATGATTTCCCCAATAGAACGACGAAGATTATCCCTTATAGAGCGAATAATCACATCCCCTTCTTGATAAATAAGAAAAGGTGCTGGTTGTCTATCATAGGCAGCCCGAATTGCTTTCCATTGATTTAATAAAATATCAAGATCCCATTTTAGATCTTCTTCGCTTTTACCTACACCGGCTGTACGAATGATAACGCCCATGCCATCAGGGACATTTAAACTGTGCAGTGTATCACGTAATTCTTCCCGTTCATCACCTTCAATACGGCGCGAAATTCCACCAGAACTTGGGTTATTAGGCATCAATACTAAGTAGCAGCCTGCTAACGTGATATAAGTGGTTAGTGCTGCACCTTTATTGCCTCTTTCTTCTTTATCCACTTGAACCATAAGTTCTTGACCTTCACGGAAGAGTTCTCGGATATGAATAGGGGCAGGGTTTTCTTCATCAGGATTTGCTTTTTTTAAATGAAATTCTTGGGCAATTTCTTTTACTGGTAAGAAACCTTGTCTTTTTGCACCATATTCAACAAATACCGCTTCAAGGCTTGGTTCAATACGAGTAATACGACATTTATAGATGTTTGATTTCTTTTTTACATCAGCAGGACGCTCAACATCAAGATCAAAAAGTTGCTGACCTTTTACCAATGCCACACGAACTTCTTCAGCTTGTGTTGCATTGATAAGCATTTTTTCTATGGATACGGACATTTTTACCTCATTACAGGAAGCATATTCAAGCCGTTGCAGGATACAGCGCCCAGTTGCTGAGAACTCAATAAATAGGGCGCGAATGCGGTCTTATGATTTTCACGGGATTTCGTATATTTCTGTCGTACACGTCTAGCTTGATGATTTAATAGTATATATTCAAAGCTGTGTACGCTGATCTGCCTGCATGTCTGCAATGGTGAAGACGCCAAAAGATTATTAAAAATTAAAAAACTATATTTTTTACCCACTGTCTTAAAAAAATGACAGCCGGAAGGTATACTACCAAAGAATTATGATTAAGCCAAGGTTTGGGTGATAATGTGAACAACGTTCAATATTTTTATATTACTTCAGAAGAGAGTGGGCAACGTTTAGATAACTTTTTGATTAGAAAATTAAAAGGTGTTCCTAAAAGTTTTATTTATAAAATTATTCGTGATGGTCAGGTACGAGTTAACAAAAAACGTGCTAAAGCCTTAAATCGTTTAAATGAAGGTGATGCTATTCGTGTTCCTCCTGTAAGAATGCAGGAGCTCTCAGAAAAAAAATTAAGTCGAGAAGCTTCAAAATCGTACGAATGGCTTGAAGACGCTATTCTTTATGAAGATGAAGCTTTTCTAGTTCTCAATAAACCATCTGGATTAGCGGTCCATGGTGGAAGCGGCATTAATTTAGGTATTATTGAAATATTAAGAGTATTAAGGCCTCATTGCGTTAGTTTAGAATTAGGGCATCGTTTAGATAGAGAAACCTCAGGATGTTTATTAATTGCAAAGAAACGATCCTTTTTAAGATTATTTCATATGCTATTAAGAGAAAAGCAAGTTGAAAAAGAATATATGACTTTATTGGCTGGGCAATGGAAAGGAAAAAAAATAAGGGAGGTCAATTTACCTTTACTTAAAAATGTAACGCAATCCGGTGAGCGGGTGGTAAAAGTCAGTGATGAAGGAAAGCCCTCTAAAACAATTTTTGAGCTTGTTAAAAATTTTGAGAATGCCTGTTGGGTTAAAGCAAATCCTTTTACCGGACGGACGCATCAAATTCGTGTCCATGCAGCTCAAATAGGACATCCAGTATTAGGGGATGAAAAATATGGAAAAGAGCATGTTAAAAGGTCGCCTCGTTTGTGTTTACATGCGCGCGCCTTGAAATTTACCTTGCCTGAGGGAAGAGGCACATGTTATTTTGAAGCCCCTATTGATGAAAAAATGAAAAATTTTTTAATAGAATTGGAACAAACGAATAAGGAGTCATAAAATGAGTAACAAAAAGTATGATTTAGTAATATTTGATTGGGATGGAACGTTGTATGACTCTTTTCACACTTGTTTGAACTATTTAAAACAAGCCGTCATTGATTTAAAGCTGCCTATGTTCAATGACGAGGAATATATTGCTTTATCGGGTCTTTCAATGGCTCATATTATTGATGCTCTTTATAGTGATCATGCTAAAGAAATTTGTGAAATGCTCAAAGTTCGTTATCGCTTTCATGCTTTATTACATCAAGATACTATATTGTTGTATTCTGATGCCAGAACGGTATTAGAAACCTTAAAGAACCAAGGATATTTCTTAGGAATTGCGACAGGCAAAAGTGCAGATGGGTTAGCACGCGATTTAGAAATGCTGAAAATGACTTCTTGCTTTGATGTTACTCGTACGGCTGATCAGACTTTTGCTAAACCACATCCTTTAATGTTGCAGCAAATTATGGAGTTGCTGAATGTATTACCCAGTAAAACATTATTTATTGGTGATGGTATTTTAGACATCCAAACAGCAGCTAATGCCTATGTCGATGCCGTTGGTGTTCATCCTAATCCGGGCCAAGAGGGAGAATTAAAAAGACATGGTGCCAAAGCGGTTTTTAGTACATTAACAGAATTGTTAGATTATTTAAAATAGAAACATGGAGTAGTTTTTGTACCTTCTTCCTTAATTTAAGGGATTATTTCAATTAAACAACGATCTTATGTAAGGGCGAGTGGCACTCGCCTTCCTACACCAGCTCAAACCATTAACAATGATTTTCTTAATATGGTGAGCTATTTTTTTATATTGCTCTATAATTTATTCAAACTTGATACTCTGCACCACAAGAGTGAAGATTAAATATAATGTCGCCATACATAAGGACCCATCCTCCGTATTCGATTAATTGAATTTGAAAGAGAGACTTTAAATGCTAGAAATCAAAGACTCGCTTTGATTACTCATCAAATTAAGAGGCCAAATTATGGGAGAAAAATTTCTTTTAGTTCCGGGGGCTAAAAATGGTTATTACTATAATGTTCCTGCTTCATCAATAGGTCTTTATGATTTAGGGAATGGAAAGGTAGTACTGTTTGATAGCGGTTTAAATGAAAGAACTGCTAAAAAGATTGATCATTTATTAAAAAAAACAAATAAAACAGTAGTTGCCATTATTAATACTCACCACCATGCGGATCATTGTGGAGGAAATGCTTATTTTCAAAAAAAATATCCTTCCTTAGCTATTTATGCAACTGAACGTGAAAAAATATTTATGCAGTATCCCGATATGCTACCATTATATTTTTGTGGAGGCGCTAGACCTTTTGAAGAGTTATCTCTGCCAATGCTTAAACCGCCATCTAGCCAAGTAACGCATGAAATTTCCCCTTATAAAGATCAAGAGATTATTATCGAGAATGTTCCCTTCAACATTATCACTTTACCTGGACATACGCCTAATATGATAGGCGTTATTACGCCAGAAAAAATTTTATATTGCGGGGACGCTTTATTTGGTAAGGAAACATTACAAAAATATGAGGTGCTTTTTTATACGGATATTCAAAATACTTTTAACTCTTTTAAAAAATTAAAAACATTGTCGATTAATGGAATCGTCTTTTATCATGGAGGTTTTTCGAACGAAAATATATCCGATATTGTTGCGCGTCATGTTGACAGATTAAAAAACACCGCAGATGACATTTTAGGAATGATTTATGATGGTGCGAATACCATTGAAACATTAACTCAACACGTGATGCAACACTATCATATTCCCTCCGAAATTTTGCCTTATTTTCTTACGAAAACAATTGTTCAAGCTTATATATCATATTTAGAAGCGAATACAAACTGTCGCTTAAAAATAACAGACGATAAGGAGTGTACTATTTGTTTAAGAGATTTTGCTTTTGCAAATCACAAAGAAGTTAATACTGAACGCGGTTTAATGAGATAATGTATAATTTAAAGCGAGTTCTGCTAAGGTAATATCAGTAGCACTTGACGTTAATAATGCTTTTACCCCAGTCAATTCGTTTTCAACATGTTGATAGTAATCTTTATCATCAATAAAACGTTGCATAGCTTGAAAAAGATGCTCAGGTGTTAAATCATGTTGGATTATTTCCGGGATAATCATTTTTTCAGCTAACAAATTACACAATCCAATATATTTAACTCGAATAAACATTTTTGCAAGAATGTAGTTCAGCATTGATGTTTTGAATACCAATACCATTGGCTTTTCAAGCAAGGCTGTTTCTAAGGTTGCAGTCCCTGATGTTACCATAAGACTGTGACAAGCATTTACCACATCATAATGATCCGCATGGACATAATGAAACATTAAGGTGGTGTCGGTAAGATAAGGTTCAAAATCTTTAGTGGTAAGCGTTGGTGCAATAGGAAGGACAAACGCAATCTCTTTATTTTTTTGTTGTAATTTCTCAGCAGCTTTTAACATAACAGGAAAAATGCGTTTAATTTCTCCTGGACGGCTGCCAGGCAACATACCAATTAACTTTTTATCGAGAGGTAAATGCCATTTTTCACGGACAGCCTGAGATGATAACGTTGTTTTAACCGTTTGAATTAATGGATGTCCAACAAAATGTGCTTTTACACCGGCATCATCATATATTTTCTTTTCAAAAGGCAGAATGACTGCCATCAAGTCAACATTCTCTTGAATTGTTTTTATTCGGCCAGGCTTCCAAGCCCATAACTGCGGACTAATGTAATAAATGACTTTAATGCTCATTGCTTTCGCTTTTTTAGCTAAGCGTAGGTTAAATCCAGGATAATCAACAAGTATTAAGGCATCGGGCTTGGTTTCACGCAAATGCGCTTCCATTTGTTTAAATATTTTATAAATTACCTTAAAATGTCGAACAACTTCGGTAAAACCCATAATATTCAAACGGGAAATATCACAAATACGTTCCACACCTGCGGCTGCCATCTTGTCACCGCCAATGCCCGAAAAATGAACATGGGGATTAAGCGCTTTAATCTCGTTCACTAAATGGGCAGCATGCTGATCACCGGAAGCTTCTCCAGCAACAATGGCAAATTTAATGGGGTTCATGATGGCAATGATAGCTTAGGACGTACAGAAGACAATTGGCCTGTAATAAGTTCAGTAATAGTAGTGGCTACTTTCAGGGCATGTAAACCATCATTACCTGTTACTAAAGGCTGAGTATCTTCAATAATGCACGCAAGAAAAGCTTTTATTTCTTCTAATAAGGCATCTTTTGGTTCAAAAATGGATTCATGGCGTAAAATTTCAGGAATCCCTGGAAACATTTCACCGGGGCCTTTTTCAAAAACGGCCAATTGTTTATTTTGATAATCAATTGAAATATAAGAATTCGGCTGGAAAATACGGGCTTTTCGCTCAGTTTTAAAACTAATGCGGCTTGCTGTTAAGTTAGCCGCACAACCATTTTCAAATCGAATATGGGTATTGGCAATATCAATATGAGGAGATAAAACCGGTGTGCCATGCGCATCAATATCCACAATAGGAGAATTCACAAAGGTTTGAAGTAAATCAATATCATGAATCATTAAATCCAGCACAACATTCACATCCGTACCGCGAGGATTAAAAGGCGCTACGCGCTGACTTTCAATAAATAACGGATGAGTTAAATGTTCATCCAAAGCAATACGAGCAGAATTAAATCGTTCTAGATGGCCGATTTGAAATTTTACTCCCCGAGCCTTTGCTATTTCAACAAGCTCTTGTGCTTGCTCGATTGTTTCGGTAATGGGTTTTTCTAATAAAACATGCTTATCATGCAGTAAAAAATCTTTAGCTAACGTATAATGTTGAGACGTTGTTGCTGCAATACACACTGCCTCTACCTTATCCATAAGTTCATGATGGTTTGTAAAAGCAGGTACTTTAAGCTCATCAGCTACTTTGCGAGAAACATTTGGGTTAACATCAACGACACCGACTAACGTAGATTGTGGTAACGCTGCTAATTTTTGAGCATGAAACCTACCTAGATATCCTGTGCCCACAACACCGCAAGCAATAGGTTTTTTTTCCATATATAAGGGTTTTATTATTGTTTTCATGCGGGGATTATAGCCTTTTGCAAAGAAATAAAAAAGCACTGTATAATCGTTCCCACAAAAATTTTAGAGATCTGTGATGAAGAGCGGCATTATTATCGGGGTAGATGAAGTGGGACGTGGCCCTTTGGCGGGGCCAGTTGTGGCCGCTGCTGTGATTTTAGATCCATTGAAACCGATTACTGGGCTAAAAGACTCTAAGAAATTATCGGATAAACAGCGGCGTGATAAAGCGAAAGAAATCCAAGAGCACGCATTAGCTTATGCAATTGCGGAGGCAACTACAGAAGAAATTGAACAACTTAATATTCATCATGCCACGTTACTGGCCATGAAACGGGCAGTATTAGCATTAAATATAGCTTTTCCAGTAACCATGGTAAAAGTAGACGGTATTTTTTATCCAGAATTGCCTTATCCTTGCGAAGCTATTGTCGGAGGCGATGATATCGAACCTTCTATTAGTGCCGCCTCTATTTTAGCCAAAATTCACCGAGATGATGAAATGATTCGCCTGGATAAAATCTATCCAGGTTATGGTTTTGCTAGTCACAAGGGATATGCAACTAAAGCACATACCCAAGCATTAACACAATTGGGTGTCACAAATATTCACCGACGCTCCTTTGAGCCAGTTAAAAGTTTATGCAGGGTTGCAACGTAGCTTGAGATTTTTGCGTTAAAACAGCATTAACAAAAATAAGCAATTATTAAGAAAATCAACAATAATTTTTTATCTGCTTTGTTGAAGTAAAAAACCTTTTTAAAAACTTGTGGCCTTATTCTATAAAGCTAAGCAGAACGGTTTCTTTGCGCCTGATGAACAATGTGATGGGTTATTTTTATCTATAAACAGTTAAGTTGGCGACGGGACCCTGGGGTGAATTACTTGCCGTTATTGCTTCAAAATTCTCTAAAGCTGCAGCTATAGCTTTTTGATATCCAGAATTCTGAGTAGTGGTTTTTTCAGAATTCAGTAAAAGCTCAGACCAACGCCAGCTTAAAATATCGTTATTGATGGGTAAAAATTGCTTTTCTTTGGTGTTTTCCATATTGCTTTGATTGAGTAAAATCAGTTTTATTTCACTAAAGGATTGCGCTTTTTTAATGGCTTTGGACACGGCTACGCATCTGTTATGGTGATGATGTCCAAATAGCCTTGGTTTCCATGAATATTTTTTTTCAAGAATAGAGATTATACTATTTTTGCAGTCTTGCAAATTAGTACCGCACTTATTTTTTTTGTATAGCGATTCAAAAAAATCTTCGGGTAGATTTTCTAGAAAATTTGACCATTCTGGTTTAATTGTTAATGTAAAAATATCATTAAAAGATCTTGGTTTATCTGAACCTGGGTATGGTAAACTCAAAGGGGTACAAAGTATATCTCCGATATTATTTTTGCTAAAAAGATGAATAAAAAGAGATTTCATAAAATCTTTCTTTTCTTTGCTGTCATTTCCTGATTCAAACGAAATACTTAAAAGCGGTTCTTTAGTTACTCTATTAATTAAGGCTTGCACCTGATTTTTAACGCCAACTTTATTTAGTGCTGCTCGAATTTTTGTTTCTATGGTATGGATGTTAGACACAATATAAAAGTACTTTTATTTAATGTAATGCTCGCATTTTAAAGGAAAAATATGGATCCCGTCAAGTTAACTTTATTTAGGTAATAAAGCTCCAACTCAGGTATTTATCAGGTGCAAAAGATTTGCCAATTATTGAAAGCTTGGTTAAGTTGACAACGTTGTTCTTGAGAAGAGTTTTATTTTATGTATGCTTTTTCAATCTTTTTTCCTTATAAAAATGTGAGAAAACTTATGCAAAAAACCACCTATAAAATAGCGGCCACATGGGGTGATTAGTAAGGTAATCACCTCTAATCCAATTCAAGTTATTGATTTTAGGGGTATTTTACCACGTCCAATAATAAATAGAGTTTTTTTACAGTGCGAGCACCAATGCTTGCAATGGGCTTTTATATAGGACTATAATAGTACTATATATTTAGAGAAAGTTTAGCTGGAAATTTCATAATTTATGCTTCGAATAAGTAAGCTGGCTGATTATGGTGCAGTAGTGATGGCATTCCTCGCGCGAAATGCACCCGAAAAATCAGAGGGAAAGATATCAGTACGTGCTAATGCACGAACTATTGCAAATGAAACGCATTTATCAGTACCTACAGTAAGTAAATTATTGAAATTGCTTGCGCATGCGGGACTTTTAGTGTCGCAACGAGGCGTTCAAGGTGGATACCAATTGGCACGCCCTGCAGAAACAATCTCAGTTGCCGCTATTATTCACGCTTTAGAAGAAAATAAAGGCTTAACGGAATGTGCACAATTTAATCATCAATGCGCATTAAGCCCGGTTTGTCTTACACGTGATAATTGGCGAACATTGAATTTGGCAATTCAAAATGCGTTGGAAAGTATTTCCCTTGAAGCCTTGGCGCAAACCCATTTTAAAATTGCTCCTATTTTTAGTATGGTTATAAGTGAATGAGTGATCAACAAAATCAATTAGATTCTATTATTTCTCAAGGATACCAGCACGGTTTTGTGACGGATATTGAGACAGAAACATTTCCTCCTGGCTTAGATGAGTCCATTATTCGTGCACTTTCTAAAAAGAAAAATGAGCCAGATTTTGTTTTGCAATGGCGATTAAAAGCCTTTGAATATTGGAAAACGTTAGAAGAACCTAAATGGTCAAGTGTAAACTTTCCCTCCATTGATTACCAAGCATTAAGCTATTACTCTGCACCTAAACAGAAAAAGAAATTAGAAAGCCTTGATGAAGTTGATCCTAAATTATTAGAAACTTATCAAAAGTTGGGAATTCCCTTAACTGAACAGAAAATGCTTGCTGGTGTGGCGGTGGATGCTGTCTTTGACAGCGTTTCTGTGGCTACGACATTCAAAGAAGCATTAGCTAAAAAAGGCGTAGTTTTTTGCCCGCTATCTGAAGCGGTTCAAACCCATCCTGAATTAGTTGAGCGCTATTTGGGGAGTGTGGTTCCTGTAAAAGATAATTTTTTTGCTGCATTAAATTCTGCTGTGTTTAGCGATGGCTCTTTTGTATATATTCCTAAGGGCGTACGTTGTCCCATGGAATTATCTACTTATTTCCGTATTAATGCTGCCTCTACAGGGCAATTTGAACGTACCTTAATCATCGCTGATGAAGGTAGCTATGTGAGCTATTTGGAAGGGTGTACAGCTCCAATGAGAGATGAAAACCAATTACATGCGGCGGTAGTTGAGCTTATTGCACTTGAAGGGGCAGAAATAAAATATTCTACCGTTCAAAACTGGTATCCTGGTGATGAAAATGGCAAAGGTGGTATCTATAATTTTGTAACCAAACGTGGGCTTTGCAAAGGAAAGCGTTCTAAAATTTCCTGGACTCAAATTGAAACAGGTTCTGCTATTACGTGGAAATATCCGAGTGTTATTTTGCAAGGTGATGATTCTATTGGCGCTTTTTACTCTGTAGCGTTAACTAATCATTTCCAACAAGCTGATACCGGCACTAAAATGATTCATATAGGAAAAAATACAAAGAGCACGATTATTTCCAAAGGTATTTCTGCTGGAAAATCACATAATGCTTATCGAGGGTTAGTGCGTATCACGCCAATGGCTGAAAATGCCCGTAATTACACGCAATGTGATTCTATTCTAATGGGTGATAAATGTGCAGCCCATACGTTTCCGTACATTGAAGTGAAAAATCCTACGGCGCAAGTAGAACATGAGGCAACCACCTCTAAAATTGGGGAAGAACAATTATTTTATTGTAATCAACGGGGGTTATCACAAGAAGAAGCCGTTTCCGTGATTGTAAATGGTTTTTGTAAGCAAGTATTAAAAGAACTGCCCATGGAATTTGCGGTAGAAGCACAAAAATTGTTAAGTATTAATTTGGAAGGCGCTGTTGGGTAGTGCTGTTGAGGAAAAAAATGTCATCAATTTTATCAATTAAAAATTTACATGCATCCATTGTTACGCCAGAGGAAACTACACCTATTTTGCGTGGTATTAACCTGGCTATTAATAAAGGCGAAGTCCATGCGATTATGGGACCAAATGGTTCCGGCAAAAGTACACTAGCAAAAGTATTGGCGGGACATCCCAAATATACCGTAGATTCTGGCGAAATGATTTTTGAAGGTGAAGATTTTTCAGGGCTTTCACCTGAAAAACGTGCTCAAGCCGGTCTGTTTCTTTCCTTTCAATATCCAGTAGAAATTCCTGGCGTATCCAATATTAATTTTCTTAAATCATCGGTGAATGCCGTTCGTAAAGCTCAAGAAAAATCACCATTGGATGCCATTGATTTTCTTAACTTTGTGCGTGAAAAAGCCCAGTTAGTGAAAATGGATGAAAGCTTTTTATACCGTAACGTAAATGAAGGGTTTTCGGGTGGTGAAAAAAAACGAAATGAAATTTTACAAATGGCAGTTTTAGAACCAACATTAGCCATTTTGGATGAAACTGACTCAGGACTAGACATTGACTCTTTAAAGATCGTGGCGCAAGGAATTAACGCGATGCGGTCACCTGATCGCGCTATTCTTTTAGTGACCCATTATCAACGCTTATTAGATTATATCGAACCTGATTATATTCATGTCTTAGTGGATGGCAAAATTGTGAAATCAGGCGATAAAACATTAGCGCATGAATTGGAAGCAAAGGGTTATGAGTCTTATGAATAATATCCATGATTTAACTACTTGGACTCAATGGCCTGATTGGCTAAAACAACAATCTCAACAAGCCTTTGAAGATTTTTCCCGTCAAGGTTTTCCCACGCCTAAACATGAAGATTGGAAATATACACCTTTACGTCATTTGTTGGCACAACCCTGGAAAAAAACAGACGCGGCGTTAACCATTAAAGCATCAAAAAAAGTTATTGCAACAGATTTTATTTCTGCGTTACAAGAGTATCCTGCGGAAGTTAAACAGTATTTTTCTCTTTTTTTGAATGATGCCCAAAGCTCACTGCCAAATGGTAAAGATGCGTTTTATGATTTTAATACAGCACTTTTCCATCAAGGGTATGTGATTATTGTTCCAGAAAATACATTTATTGAAGAGCCTATTGAAATCATTTATCCGACGTTAGCGGCTGAACATATGGGATGTTGGCGAAACTTGGTTATATTAAAAGAAAATGCTTCTGCCAGTGTGATTGAAAGATTTGAGTCCTCTAATGATGAAAATGCTTCTTTTCATCAAGCGATTACAGAGGTATATGTACATAGTCACGGTCAATTGAAACACTATAAAAAGCAACGGGAGTCAGTGAATAATTTTCATATCAGCGAGTTATTTGTAAAGCAGCAAGGTCACACCCATGTTGAAAGTCATGTTCTAAGTTTGCAAGGCGGTTTTATACGCAGTGATACACATATTCGTTTAGAAGAACCTCATGCTCATTGCCTACTGAATGGCGTGACGTTAGGACAGAAAAAGCAATTGATTGATCATCATACAACGGTTGAGCATTTGACACCCAATGGAACAAGTGATGAATACTATAAAGGTATTTTAAAAGAGGAAGCGCAGGGCGTTTTCAATGGAAAAGTCATTGTTTCCCCTCAAGCTATTCAAACGAATGCAGCACAAAACAATAAAACGTTATTATTATCGCGTGCTGCCCAAATGAACAGCAAACCGCAGCTTGAAATCTTTTCGGATGACGTAAAATGTACCCATGGTTCCACAGTAGGGCAGTTAGACGAAGATGCGCTGTTTTATTTAGAAACTCGTGGAGTGCCAAAATCTGAAGCGCAACAATTATTGATGGAAGCTTTTTTAAGTGATGTGTTGGATAGAATCCCAAATGAAGCACTTAAAAATCAGGTAAGAGACATATATCTAACTTCTTAAGGTATTTTTTCGAATAGAAGAGTCTCTATGGTGTTGTTCCTAATAGTTTAAGAAAGATGCTTTCACGAAGAACCTCATTGCGAGGAGAGACCTTATTTATTTATCTGCTCAACAAGGTCTCCTTGCAATGACATTCTCTGTATGGAGAGCTCGTTAACTATACAAAAGTAGGAATCAGAAAAAAGTTTTTAAAACAAGAGAGCCAACTCCTGCAGCAACAAATCCCAAAATCCATTGAATCCATTTAATATCAGACTTCAATGCCCTTATATCTATTTTCATTGGCTCTATCTCTCCCGTTAGTTTATTTTCTAGCGTAGACAGATCTTTTTTTAATGACTGAATATCTTTTTTAGTTGATAATGTAGTATCTAAGCATTCTGAAAGTGCTTCTTGTTGAGCTTTAGCCATAGCCATAGCCTCAGCTTGTTTTTCAGGAACACCGGAAGCTTCTAATGTTTTTACATATTGTAGGGTATCAAAATATATCATAGCTGTTGTCATTTTGGTTACTCGCTGGATTGGATTGAACTTAATAGTGTAATTTTACTATAAAGGAGTTTTTTTGTGAAATTTTTACATTGATGTGGGTGTGGCTAAAAGTGAGTCTTCTTATGCGACTTTTTGTCTCAATATTCATCCAAGTAATTATTGATCTCTTTTGGAAAAAACCGGACAGTTTCATTTACTCCTAACATGATTTTCTCCGGTAGGAAACAAATATTTAAAAATTTGATATAATTAGATTATAAAGATTAGAAAGTTAAGGAGTTACTTCTATGAAGAAAAATTTAGTTGTGTTAGCCGTCGTGGCAGCTTTAGGTATAAATGAAGGGTTTGCAACAACGATTACTTCATCACCTCACTCAAGTGGTAACAGGAATGTTACGGTAAACGGTAACACAGGATACACATGGACAAAGACGATCCAGTCTCCTGCAAATCTAACTGTAACTACAAATGGAAATACCACTACAGCAACGATGACGAAAAATCGTACAGGGGAGACGACTGCCTATACCAAGACAGTAAATGGCGACACAGGAACCGTGAGCAAAACAAGTAGTAATGGTACTACCTATACTGCAAGTGTTACACAACCTACGACGACGGATAATGGAACTGTTACAACAGAAAGCGTAACGGTAACAGGTCCTGCGGGTAACACTAATACTCTTACAAAAACCACTTCTGAAACTTCAGCGGGTGATTATACGATGACTGTATCAAATCAAAGTGGAAATGTTTATGTGGAGGGTACTGAAACTGATACCAATGGAACTATCAATGTATCGGCTTCGACAGTAAAAGGTAACACGGCGACACTAACCAATGCCAACGATGAAAAGTCTGCAACAGTTACAACTCATAGTGGCGGCATAGTAACCCGTGATGTAAATTCTTCTGGCACAATAACAACAACTGTTAATCGTAGCCATTTGGCCAGTAGCCAGCCAACAACTACGGAGACTAAGGATGATGGAACTGAAACAGAAAGCGTAACAGTAACAGGTGAGGGAGGTGACACTTATACGCTTACAAAAACTACTTCTGAGACTTCCTCAGGTGATTATACGATGACTGTATCAGGTCAAAGTGGGTACGTTTATGTAGAGGGAACTGAAACTGATTCCGATGGTACTATAACTGTATCCGGCTCCACATCGAAAGGTAATCATGCGACACTAACCAATGCTAATGATGAAAAGTCTGCAACAGTTACAACTGATAAGGGTATAACGGTAACTCGTGATGTAAATTCTTCTGGCACAGTAACAACAACCGCTAATCGTAGCCATTTGGCCAGTAGCCAGCCAACAACTACGGAGACTAAGGATGATGGAACTGAAACAGAAAGCGTAACTGTAACAGGTGATGGAGGTGACACTTATACTCTTACAAAAACTACTTCTGAAACTTCATCAGGTGATTATACGATGACTGTATCAGGTCAAAGTGGGTACGTTTATGTAGAGGGAACTGAAACTGATTCCAATGGTACTATAACTGTAACAGGTTCCTCATCGGAACGTACTGGTAATGCGACATTAACCAACGCCAATGATGAAAAGTCTGCAACAGTTACAAGTGGATACATAACTGTGAATCGTGACGTGAGCTCTTCTGGTACATCAACAGTTACAGCTGAAGGCAGACCAACTCCACTCTACTACGGTGAGTAGAGAAAAATCAAAGAATATGGACTAGAAAAAAGTTTTTAAAACAAGAGATCCAACCCCCGCCGCCACAAATCCAAGAGTCCATTGAACCCATTTAATTTCAGATTCGATTTTTTCTACTCTAACATTGATACTGCCAAGATCATTTTTTAAGTCGCCAATATCTTGCTTTGTGGCTAAAGTGGTATTTAAGCATTCAGAAAGTACTTCCTGTTGGGCTTTAGCCATAGCCTCAGCTTGTTTTTCAGGAACTCCGGAAGCTTCTAATGTTTTTACATATTGTAGGGTATCAAAATATATCATAGCTGTCGCCATTTTGGTTACTCGCTGGATTGAACTTAATAATGTAATTTTACTATAAAGGAGTTTTTTTGTAAAATTCTTACATTGATGTAATAATTAACCTCTGTTAATTACATGATGCCTAATCCATTGTTTATCCAAAATTAGGCCTCTTACTTTACTATTTAGGAGAACCAAAATGGAACGTGAATCAATGACGTTTGATGTGCTAATTGTTGGTGCCGGTCCTGCTGGTTTGAGTGCCGCAATCCGCTTAAAACAATTAGCCAATGCAGCATCAAAAGAGCTGAGTGTTTGTGTTCTTGAAAAAGGGGCTGAAGTAGGGGCTCATATTCTTGGTGGCGCAGTACTAGAAACACGTTCGTTAGATGAACTATTGCCTGATTGGAAAAATCTTGGTTCTCCTGTTCAGCTTGAAGCAAAAGAAGATAATTTTATCTTTTTAACTGAAAAAAGTGCATTTACGCTTCCCACGCCACCTACCATGAAAAATGATGGTAATTATATCATTAGTTTATCGCAATTTTGCCGTTGGTTAGCAACTCAAGCGGAACAATTGGGTGTTGAAATCTATGCTGGATTTCCAGCCAGCGAAGCCTTAATGGATGAAAGGGGCACGGTTATTGGGGTGGCTACCCCAGATATGGGATTAGACAAACAAGGTGAAAAAACTGATCGTTATCAGCCAGGCATGAATCTGTATGCCAAACAAATTATTTTGGCCGAAGGATGCCGCGGATCACTTAGTGAAAAGATTATGCATCAGTTTGACTTGCGTAAAACCTCTCAACCGCAAACCTATGGATTAGGTATTAAGGAAATATGGCGAACTAATTCATCACTTCATAAAGAAGGTACGGTAACCCATACTATTGGCTGGCCATTAGATACGGCAACGTATGGCGGATCATTTATTTATCATCTAGAAGATAAAAAGGTTGCTATAGGATTTGTGGTTGGATTAGATTATACCAACCCGTGGCTTGATCCTTTTGCTGAATTTCAACGTTTTAAAACACATCCTTCTGTAGCGGCTTTGCTTGAAGGGGGAGAACGGCTAAATTACGGGGCAAAAAGTTTGGTTGAAGGAGGATTTCAATCTCTTCCAAAACTTACTTTTCCTGGTGGTGTATTAGTAGGCGATGCGGCTGGTTTTTTGAATGTGCCTAAAATAAAGGGGGCGCATACTTCCATGAAGTCAGCCATGATCGCAGCAGAAGCTGTATTTAAAGCGATTAACGATGTGCAAATTGAAGCAAAAGAGTATCAATCGGCAATTGAGCGATCTTGGATTTGGTCGGAATTACACGCAGTTCGCAATATTCGACCATCATTTAAATGGGGATTATGGGCAGGATTAGCCTATTCAGCAATGGAAACTTATATTCTAAAAGGAAAAGAACCGTGGACATTTAAAAACCATGCTGATAATACCACATTAAAAAAAGCAAAAGATGCGCCGAAAATTGACTATCCAAAACCCGATGGAAAGTTAATGTTTGACCGTGCGTCTTCATTGTATTTATCAGGCACTTATCATGAAGAGAACCAGCCTTGTCATTTACGTTTAAAAGATCCAAGTATTCCGGTTGAGTACAACTTGAAAGAATATCAAGCACCCGAGCAGCGTTATTGTCCTGCCGGTGTATATGAAATTATTGAAGATCCTCAAATCGGCCCTTATCTTCAAATTAATGCGCAAAATTGTCTTCATTGTAAAACTTGTGACATCAAAGATCCTAAGCAAAATATTGTTTGGACACCTCCAGAAGGAGGTGGAGGACCTCAATATTCCAATATGTAATATAAGCTGGGTTTACGCAGAAGAAATTTTTATATTGCTGAATTTTCTTATTTTATTGGCTTTTTTCCGAGGTTTCTACCTTTGTAAATGTGGCATTGGTGTAATAGGTTGTTGAGTTATTTGTGACTTTACTTCTTTCGCTATATTATGAAGCTTTGTTCGTGTTTGAGTTGAGAGATCATTAAATTTATTTACAGTGTTAATAATATATTGAATAGTTTTAAATAAATTATTATATTTTTTTTGATACGCTTCTGGATTAGTACATTTATTTTTTTTCTGGTTTAAATTATTTAGTATGTTTTCTATTTTTTTAATCAGTTTTGAAATAAATTGCTCTAATAGGGGAGTTTTAAATGTTAAATCTTTACCAATAATTTCATGTAAAAGATCATTTTGTTTAAGTGCTAGTACGAGATAAAGCATTGCAAAAGTAGAATCCCTGTCAGTTAATTTTTTTATGGCTTTCTTGCATTCTTTATTATCAATTTTTTCTTGAATTATTGCTATAAAGCTGTTTAAAAACTCATCTAAATTAGATTTGAACGTTAACGACTGAATAGTCTCACCAAGATTACCTTGGGAAGGGTTCCCTAAAAATTTATGGGCAATCTCTGGCCCTTTTTTTTGATTAAATTTAATTATTTCCAATTTAAGACTATTTTTTAAGCAGGATAATCTCACAAAAGTATCTTGGATGTCTGTATTAAGTGTCTTTATTTGAGAAGGAAGTTTCATTATACGTTCTACCTCATCACTTAATTTTTTTAGTTTGGTATCCTTTGAGCCACCAAAAAAACTAGATACTCTATTAGGGATTGACCCAAAAGATCGGCTCAATACTTGTTCTGTTTCTGTAAGTAGGGTTTTGTAGAATTTTATTTGCTCGTCTTCTGTCAATATTTTTTCTCGCTGATTGATAACCTTATCTATTTGTTGTAAATAAAACGCTAAATAGAAAGTTAGAAAAGTGGAATCTTTTTTACAAGTATCGCTAATAACTTCTTCATATTTTCCTAAATACATAGGATCAGTAAACTCGGAAAAGAAACCATTCCAAAATTGTTTCAGTTTTTCAGCGGAAAATTCATTGATTTTTTTTACACGAATAAACTCTACGAGAGAAACCCCAGAGCTTCGCCATTCTAAAAAAAATAGTAATGCATTTATTTTACCCACACTTTGAGGATCTGATGAGTCCCTTTCTTCAGTAAGATTGTAATGGCAATACACTTCCATAACATACTTATCATAATTGCTCACTAACTCTTCTGGAAGAAGAGGTAATAAATCATTTTCTTCTAATAAGTCTTCTTGAAAATCAAAATTTTCAGTTGATTCCAATGATAGGGTACCAAGCTCATCCAGATTAAAAGATTCTTCTGAGTCCGTTGCTATGCTAATAGGAGATTCAGTTTGAGGTGATAACTTTTCCGAATCCGTTGTTAAGCTAATAGGTGATTCAGTTTGAAGGGATAATTCTTCTGAGTCATTGAATGTATCAGCAGATTCGCAATGCAGTTTTTCATAATTATCAATCACGTTTTTTAGCATGCTGTATTGTTGAATAAATATTCTTTTTGAATCTTCACTTAATCCTTCTGGAATGCTATCAAATGCTTTTCTAAAAGCTAAAAGATAATTTCTTACTTCGGGATTATATTCGTAAATTTCTTTAAGCTCACTCAGGGTAATTTTTGGATATTCGGTTGCTAGCCTGTTTTTAATATCTCCAGAACAGCAATCTAGTAATTTTCTTAATAAAATATCGTTGTTTTTATCTTTTATTTTATTTTTATGCAAAGATAATGCTAAATAAGCTTTAAGAATAGTAATTTCAGTTGGTTCTAATTCATTAAGCATCAATTTAAAACGTTTTCTACCTTTTTCTTCTATCAGTTTATATTGAATATTATCTTCGTATTCTGCTTTAGCATGAGTGTATTCATCAGAAAAAATAAGTTTTTCTATTTTCTTTATTTCATTTAATTGTAAAAAAGTTGTAAGCGCATTTTCTTTCAGTAAATTTTGATAAATTTTATAACTAATATAAAAAATACGATGAGGATCATCTGATTCCGCTTCACTAACAG
>CABHON010000002.1 GCA_902168255.1 uncultured Legionella sp. | reverse complement strand
GAGGTTCCAACCATGCCAACTGCACGCGCCAAACAAGTCGATTATGCTGCTACCCCTTATTATCATTGCTACGTCCGTTGTGTACGAAAAGGTTATCTTTTTGGAAAAAACGACGACAATAAAGATGTTAGTCATCGAAAAGAATGGGTTGTGGAGCGCCTGAAACATTTATCCCAAAGCTTTGCCATTCAAATTTGTGCTTATGCTGTCATGACCAATCACTATCACGTGGTGGTTCATGTGGATGTGGAACAAGCGAAATCCTGGAATGACGAAGAAGTTGTTGCCCGCTGGGAAAAAGTTACCAGCCCCAAACGCAACCCTCAACCGGAACAAATCAGCCGATGGCGCGATAACCTTTCCAACTTAAGTTGGTTCATGCGCTTCATGAATGAATATGTCGCACGAAAAGCCAATCTAGAAGATGATGTCACGGGTCGATTTTGGGAAGGCCGATTTAAAAGCCAAGCCCTGCTTGAAGAGGGTGCTTTATTAGCCTGTATGGCTTATGTGGATTTAAACCCCATTCGAGCCAAGATGGCCACGACCCTAGAAAATTCCGATAATACTTCTATCCAAGATAGAATACGTGATTATAAAGCGGAATCCTTAATGACATTTAAATCAGCAGAAAATAAGCCTAACCAACCTTATCTTCCCTTTTCTCAAGAAGAATATATGGCACTAGTGGATTGGACAGGGCGACAGATAAGAGACGACAAAGCAGGTTATATTGCTGCTGATGTCCCTTCCTTAGTCAAAGAAATGGGACTTAATCCCTCTCACTGGATGAAAAACGCTACCACCGGCAGAAAACATGGACCCACCATTATAGGACCATTAACCAAAATACGAGAATGGGCTACTAAAATTGAACAGGCATGGTTAAAGGGACAATCTTTAGCTCGAATATTCTACCAGACTTCCTAAAATTTCATATTTTTTATAAATACAGCATTTGCTCTGAAGAGTAATAAATGTGCTCGTCTTTAAAATGAAGTTTAGTTTAAAAAAAAGAATTTCTATATTTTTTTGCCTAATTAGAAATAACCATTAATAATCTTAAAATCTTATTTATTTAAAAAATTAACAGAGGATATCTTTTAGATGTTTTTAAGACACCCAATATATTATTTTGGGTGTCTTATTAAAGAAAAGCGTTATTTCGTATTAAATTTATTTTCTACTACTATTAATTAAGTCTTATTCAATAATTTAATGGAAAGGGAGGAAGCAATATGACAATTAATAAGCAAAGCTTTCTTATATGGTTAGATAATAGAAAGTATTCTATAGAAAGAGGAAATATTGAATTTAATAAAATGCTCTTTGATTATATATTTGAACAAAGTCAATATGAGATTTATCGGATGGAAGAGATAAAAAAATTCATTAAAGAAGTTTATTCTGAACATTCAATAAAAAAAAACAATTCCTTTAAGATTAATTATTCCTTTGGTGAAATTCTCAGTCAACTAAAAAAGAGGGTGAATATTGCAAAAATACAGAAGGCTGTTACCTATTTTAAACTGTGGATAGAATGGGGACACCCATTAGTAAAAAAAGAAAAATTTATTGATGCAAGCTGTCGATATAGTTTAAGAAAGGCGTTAATATTTTTTTTGGAAGAAAGAGTCAATATAGAGTTCATTCAAGGCTATGCTGGTTTTTGCGTGTTTGTCCAATTATTAGAACAACAAAAAAATGACATACCTTACTCTAAAAGAGAAAAGTTTCATCTCTATTTTGAGGAGTTTAAATTCTCTTTTGAAAAAGCAAAAATGTGTAGGTTGAACCGTATACATCAGTCACAACGATGTTTATATATTTTTTGTATTATAATAATACTGTCTCAGCTTTATCGTTTAATATATCATCGTGGTTCTGGTGCTCTCAATCATTTTTCTCAAAAAGAGTTAATAAATAATGGCTCATTGAATATAATATGTGCGATAGATTCACTGCCTGAAAGGATTAAGAATTTGGAGGTGCGCGAGAAGCTATCCAATAGTAGACTTTTTTCTAAAAAATTAGGTGATTTTTCATCTAGTTCAAAAAGTAACCAAGAAAGAAGACGTGAGTGTCAGTTTCAAAAGAAGTCTGCTGCTTCATTGGCAGGTACGTTCAATGGCGAGTGGGATGCATTTTTTGATAGTCCTAAACTTTACGATGGTAATGCTTCTGAACTGCCGAAATATATAACTTGGCCTTCTAAAGAGAATAGGTTAAGAATAGAAAATAATGAAATTTATCAGCGCCCATAATGATAACTAAATGGGTTTCTTTAGAACGTTACCAATCACTTGTCCATAACGAAGATTAGATAAGTTTGATTTCCATTCAATAATTTGCTCTGCTTGATTAAAAAGAAGAATAACAGTGGAACCAAGACGAAAATGGCCAACTTCATCGCCAGCTTTTAAGTGATGTGGGTTACTTGTATAATCCCATTGACGGATTTTTTTCTCTCGTTTGATATCACCATGCCAAACGACATGAAGATTACCAACAATCATGGCACCAACCAGAATCATTGCCATGGGACCCATGGCTGTATCAAATATTAATACCGCTCTTTCATTTTGAGAAAATAAGGACGGAATAGCTTTTACACTGCTTTCTTTAACAGGAAAAAGTTTTCCGGGAATATAGATCATACTTTTAAGTGTTCCGTCACAAGGCATGTGAACTCGATGGTAATCACGAGGTGCTAGATATAAATTAGCATAAGAACCTTGAAGAAAAGGTGTGCATCGTTGAAAATCTCCACCTAATAGTTCATATAATGTAAAAAAATGACCTTTTGCATTAAAAATTTTTCCACCTTCAATTTGGCCAATTTGTCGAACGCAGCCGTCTACAGGGCTCAATATGAATTTAGAATCAACTGTAAGGGGGCGAAGTTCTGGTTTTAAATGACGAATGAAAAAATCGTTGAAATTTTTAAAATCAGTGGGATTTTGAATAATCGCCTCTTGCATGCTGACTTGATATTTTTGGATAAAATAACGAATCATCCAGTTTTTCCAAGGTTTTATGGAGCAATTAGCCGCATTTCGAAAAAATGCAGTGATAGCTCTTTGTGGTAATATGCGTTGAAAAATAGCGTTAAAAGAATATTTTTTTGGAAGAAACATAGTCTAGCATAACATACAAGGATGGCTCCCCAGGACGGATTTGAACCGCCGACCTAGTGATTAACAGTCACCCGCTCTGACCAACTGAGCTACTGGGGAATTGATTGAGCGCGAATCTTACTTGAAAGAGAGACTCGCGTCAAGCATTTGATGAAATTATTTTGAAAAATCCTTTTCAGCTCTTTTTAAATCAGCGGCAGCCATTTCTTTTACTAATTCTTGAAAAGATATTTTGGGAGTCCAACCTAATTTTTGTTTTGCATTCGTTGGATCACCAAGTAATGTTTCAACTTCTGCTGGGCGAAATAGGGTTGGGCAAACGGCGATGACACATTTACCTGTTTTGGTATCATATGCTTTTTCATCTATACCTTGACCTTCCCAATTCAAAGAAATATCCATTTCTTTTGCACTAAGCTCCACAAACTCACGCACAGAATGTTGTTTTCCTGTTGCGATGACAAAATCTTCTGCCTGTTTTTGTTGGAGCATTAACCATTGCATTTCAACATAATCACGCGCATGTCCCCAATCACGGAGTGCATCTAAGTTACCCAAATACACGCATTCTTGAAGCCCCATTTTTACCCGTGCCATTTCACGCGTAATTTTACGAGTGACAAACGTTTCTCCACGGATAGGGGATTCGTGATTAAATAAAATACCATTACAAGCGTACATATTATAAGCTTCACGATAGTTTACAGTAATCCAATATGCGTAGAGTTTTGCAACAGCATAAGGAGAACGAGGATAAAATGGGGTAGTTTCTTTTTGGGGAATTTCTTGTACCAATCCATATAATTCAGAGGTAGAAGCTTGGTAGAACCGAGTTTTTTCAGTGAGTTTAGATATACGAATAGCTTCTAATAATCGTAAAGCACCTAGGCCATCTACGTTGGCTGTATATTCAGGTTCTTCAAAAGAAACGGCAACATGGCTTTGTGCGCCCAAATTGTAAATTTCATCAGGCTGTATTTCACTAACAAGACGTATCAGATTAGTTGAATCGGAAAGATCGCCATAATGTAAGATTAAATTTTTAGATTCAAGCAAAGCATCAATACGTTGAGTATTAATAAGTGAAGAACGACGCACTATGCCATGAACATTATAACCTTTTTCTAAAAGCAGTTCGGCTAAATAAGCGCCATCTTGCCCTGTAATCCCCGTAATCAGCGCAACTTTGTTAACAGACATTATAATTAATACTCCAACTTAAAATAAGTGATAAAAAGCTTAGCATCTTATCGTAAGATTTGCGAGTTCGTCAACCGATTGCTTTTTCTGTTTGAAGAGTTAATCGTAGCAGCTTGATTCGACGTGTGTCGGCACTAATAACTTTAAATGCATAATCATCGATAGTTATTTTTTCACCTTTTTTAGGCATATGTGCCAATTTCTTGAGAATCATACCACCAACCGTATCAAATTCTTCTACACCATATTCGGCTGAAAAATATTCATTGAAGTCTTCTATAGGCATGTGGGCTTTCAGAATATATTGGTGTTCTGAATGTTTTTTGATATAAGCATCTTCGTCAATATCAAATTCATCGGCAATATCTCCCACAATCTGTTCAATTAAATCTTCAATGGTAACAAAACCACATACGTTACCATATTCATCTACGACCATGGCCATATGGTTACGATTGCGTCGAAATTCTTTTAATAAAATATCTAGAGGTTTACTTTCAGGAACAAAGGTTACGGGCTTTAAAATATCTTTAAGATTAAATTTCTCAGCATCAGAGGCATGAGCAGTGATAAGGTTTTTAGCATGTAAAATACCGGCCACTTCATCACGATGACTACCTAAAACAGGAAAACGCGAGTGTCCAGAAGCGTGAACGATATTGACTAAAGTTTCCCACTCAGCATCAATAGACACGCAAATCATTTGTGAACGTGGAATCATGATGTCACGCACTTTCATTTCAGAAAACTGTACTACACTCTCAAGCATAAGCAGCGTATCAATATTGAGAAGTGAACGTTTTTCCGCTTCTTTTAAAAGCATGAGTAAATGATCTTGGGTTTCTAGTTTGTGTCCTAATCGCTGTTTAATTTTTTGTTTAATTTTGGCTAACCAGCTATGTTTTTGAGAGGAATGTTTTTTAGACATCAATACTCTCCTCATAAGGATTATTCACACCTAATTTAGCTAAAAGCTCAATCTCTAATGTCTCCATAATAACGGCTTCCTCTTCTTGAATATGGTCGTAACCTAACAAATGTAAGAGACCATGTAATGTCATGTGAGTCCAATGATCTTCTGGCTTTTTATTTTGTTCGAATGCTTCTTGATGAATAACATCAGCACATAACACAATATCCCCTAAGTAAGTAATGTCTTGAGGGATAGTATCAGGAAGTTCTGAGGGAAAAGATAATACATTTGTTGGTTTATCTTGCTTACGATAAACACGGTTTAATTCTTGTATTTCTGTTTTACCTACAATTCTAAAACAAACTTCAGCAGGATATTCTAAAGTGGCCAATCCTATTTTAACCCATCGAGAAAAGTCACTTCGTTTTGGAACAAAAAATGTTGGATTAGAAGATTTAATGGCATGTTGAAGAGAAAAAGTATGTTTAATAGTTATGTTTTTCATCATTTTCATAAGCAGTAAGAATTTTTGAAATAATGGGGTTTCGTACAATATCTTTTGTGGAGAAAGTATTAAAACAAATACCAGAAATATCTTGAATAATATTGATAGCGTGAGTTAATCCTGATGCTGAACCACGAGGCAAATCAATTTGGGTAATGTCGCCAGTAATAATAGCAGCAGAGCCAAAACCAATTCGAGTTAAAAACATTTTCATTTGAGTTGGTGTGGTATTCTGCGCTTCATCTAAAATAATGAATGCATCATTTAATGTTCTGCCGCGCATAAAAGCTAAAGGAGCTATTTCAATGACATTGCGGCCAATGAGTTTTTGCGTTTCTTCAAAACCGAGAATATCATAAAGGGCATCATACATGGGTCTTAAATAAGGCAACACTTTCTCAACTAAATCTCCGGGTAGAAATCCCAGTTTTTCTCCTGCTTCGACAGCAGGGCGAACAAAAATCAATTTTTTTACTCGCCCTTGTGCTAATGCAGAAACAGCACAAGCAACGGCCAAATAGGTTTTACCGGTGCCAGCGGGGCCAATAGCAAAATTAATAGTATATTTGGTTAAATTGGCCATATAGGCGCTTTGGTTAGCTGTTTTAGCTTGAATTATTTTATGATGTATTTGAAATGCTTGGTTTGTTGGGGTGAAATCGTCAGAACTCAATTTTTTTTCAGGTTGCAGGAGCAAATAATGAATTTTTTTATTTGATAAATTTCTATCAAACAAGGTTTCTTCATACATCGCTTGTAAGGCTTTCTGAGCATCGTGTATTTTTTCAAGACTTCCTTTGATATGAAATTCGCCACTCCGACGAGTTATTTTTACATCAAAATGCTTTTCTAGTTGATGTAAATGTGCATCATAGGGACCGCAAAGATTGTTAAGTCGTTCATTATCGACAGGGTTAAAACTCGTATGAACGGTATGCTGCTTATAAATAGAATCTACTCTCCAATATTAAAGTAATAGTATACAGGAAAAGCTTTCTGCAGGGCAAGGACTTGAATTTTTCTAGCTCTGCGGGTAGGATACGCCCATTATGAAAAACAATGTCATTATTATTGGTGTTTCGGGACCTTCAGCATCCGGAAAAAGTTTGATGGCCAATACTATTGCCAGGGAAATGGGAACAGAGCAGGTTGTGGTCATCTCGGAAGACTCTTATTATAAAGACCAAAGTAGTTTGCCATTTTCTGAACGTGAAAAAACGAATTATGATCACCCTAATTCGTTAGATCATGAATTGCTTTGCCAGCATTTACGGCAATTGCAGTGTGGCGAAATAGTCCAAGTGCCTGTGTATGATCACAGTCAACATCAACGACTTCAATCCACAACCACAATTGGTCCGGATAAAATTATTATCTTAGAAGGTATCTTATTATTTACTGATTCAGAACTACGTCGTTTAATGGATATACGAATATTTATGGATACACCCTTAGATATTTGTCTGATTAGGCGTCTTCATCGGGATATTGAAGAGCGAAAACGTACTTTCCAGTCAGTATTAGAACAGTATGAAGCGACAGTACGTCCAATGTATTGGCAGTTTATTGAACCATCTAAACGATATGCTGATATTATTGTTCCACGCGGAGGCGAAAATCGCATTGCTATTGAAATGATAAAAGCAAAAATGCGTGAATTACTCAATCAAGAATATCACTATAATAAAGAGCGAGGGGATTAAAAATGGGTTTTTTAGCGAATAAAAATGCACTAGTTGTTGGCGTAGCTAATAACCGTTCGATTGCATATGGTATTGCCCAAGCGTTGCACCGTGAAGGAGCAAATTTAGCATTTACCTATCAAAATGAACGTTTACAATCCCGTGCTGAAAAAGCTGCGGAAGAAATGAACTCCTCCATTGTATTGCCATGTGATGTTAGTAGTGATGCTGAACTTGACGGATTAGCAGAAGGCTTAAAGAAACATTGGAGTCATGTGGATATTATTATTCATTCTGTAGCCTATGCACCGGCTGATCAATTGGATGGTGATTATGTCAGCTCAGTGACTCGCGAAGGTTTTCGTATTGCTCATGATGTTAGTAGTTATAGCTTTGTTGCGTTGGCAAAAACGCTTGCTCCCATGATGAGAGAAAATGGTGCATTATTGACCTTAAGTTATTTTGGAGCTGAAAAAGCAGTGGTAAATTACAATGTGATGGGGTTAGCAAAAGCGAGTCTTGAAGCAAATGTTCGTTATATGGCTCAAAGTCTTGGGCCAAAAGGTATTCGTGTCAATGCTGTTTCTGCTGGGCCTATACGCACATTAGCTGCTTCAGGTATTCAAGATTTCCGGAAAATGCTTGAAGATAATGAAAAAATGGTACCTTTAAGACGAAATGTAACTTTAGAAGATGTTGGAAATACAGCAGCTTTCTTATGTTCTGATTTAGCTTTGGGTATTACCGGTGAAATTGTACACGTTGACAGTGGGTTTCATTGTGTCGGTTTAAGTGAGCGTGGCTAGTATATTCTTAACGATGCCTTTTTCTGTGCGGTTCAATACTGTATTGAAAGGGGCATTAATAATGTTTCTTTTTTTTAATTTTCCTGCTATTGCGGCGGAACACCGCCCAGAAGAGTTTTTAGCTTCAATTGAAGGCTCATCAAATGTAGGAAAAAAGATTTATGACCATTTTTGTTCGAGTTGCCATGCTAATAATCCTATGATTCCAGTGGGAGCACCCCGAGCTAAAATGAAAGCAGATTGGGCGCCCTACACAAAGAACCAATCTATCGATACAATGGTAAAAGTGATTGATACAGGTCTTGGTGCAATGCCTCCACGAGGAGGATGTTTTGAATGTTCGGATCAAGATCTAAAGGCAGCTATTGAATATATGCTGCCAAACGATACCTATAAAGAGGAGTAGAAATGATGTATAAAGCGTTCAAGTTAAGTTTATTGGGCATTAGCGCATTATTATTATCGAGCTGTAGTGAACCTTTTTGGATAACAGACACTGATACTACTTCTGCCGCAGAGACAACTATTGCTCCACCTATTTCCGCCCAAAATGAAGAAGATCTGCAGTACGGTTTGCCGGGTGATAGAGTATTTTCTCAATTTCCTAAAACACGGCCTGCTACAGGGAACAAAGTGTTGATTGTTGATCCAAACATTCCCGCATGGGCAGCTTATGATGCTCAAGGTAATTTAGTGAAAACAGGTCGTGCTTCGGCTGGACAAGATTATTGTCCTGATCTAAGACGGGCATGTCGAACCGTTACAGGAACATTCAAAGTCTATTCAAAAGGCGGTGCTAACTGTAAATCAAGTATCTTTCCTTTAGCAACTCACGGTGGTGCTCCAATGCCTTATTGTATGCACTTCTATAAAGGTTATGCATTGCATGGTTCTTATCAAGTAGAAGATTATGATGCAAGCCACGGTTGTGTGCGTATGATTCCAAGTTCTGCTGAATGGTTGAGTAAAAACTTTGTAACTATCGGTACAACGGTTATTATTGAGCCATATAGCAAAACTGATAGACGTGCCCATAGCAGCAGCAGAAGGGTAGTAGTGAAGAGTTAATGCTTTTGTGAGCAGCACTCGCAAAGACAATTTTCCTGTGTTGGGGCAAGCCTTGTACCTCTGTGGAGCAACGGGCGGCTACAAGGCTCGCCCCTACGAACCATCTTCCTAAAATCTCTATTTATTTAAATAATTGAATGTGAAAAAGAATTGGATCTAAAAGATCCTTTGATGGATGTCTAGGATGATACATAATAATTGGCCATCCTTAATCTTTTCCTAAACTGCTGAAATTTACGTCGATAACCAATCGACATCTAAAGATATATATCCTTGCAAAACTGCTATTGGTTTTAATATTGTGGGTGTCTAATATTTGGGCTCACTCGCGCATAAGGAAGTTATGCAAGAAGTCTAATTCAATTTTTTTTACCATCTTATGGATTTTTTATTTTGTGGAATGTATAAGAACTTTCTTATTAATTAGATGAAAAAGATGAAAAAAATTCTTGGAATTTTTGCTGTTTTATTTATTTGCGGTTGTTCCGCTTCATGCTATTGGGCTAGATTCGACTATTAATCTGAAGAAGTAACCTTCCTTATTCAAAACAAACGCTCATTATGTTTTTAAGAACATAATGAGCGTTATGAACCATTCGTTATTATATCGTTGTATTAACATTAACAGGGGTTACCCGCTCGGTTCGATAATGTTTTAATCCGCAATAACCGCCGAAAGCACTTGAAATAGCCCCCAAAAAGAATAAGATAAACGTCAAAAAGAGACTTATTTCAAAATGTGGTGTTACTGGAGCATTAGCATTACCTGTTGGTGAAGCAGCTGTTCCTTGTGGTGAATCTGTTGTCATTTCAGAAGCGGTGTGCTGGGTAGTCATACCAACAACAGAAAGTGTAGGATTTGCAGGTGCTCGATAGGAGTGATGGTAACCATAATGAGCGGTAAAGTTCATATGCATGATAAATATTAAACTGATTATTAATCCCAAACACCAGGTTAATAACCCATACAATAGCCCATAATGACGGGAAAAAGCATATTCATTAAAGTAACTATTATTAAAGATATGATATTTTGCTACATGACCGGAAACCCAACCAGCAAAAAACATCGAAGCGATGATGCCAACAATGCTAGCAATAAAGCCTCCCCAAACCAACGTTTCTGCTGTATCCGGTGTAGCTGCTTTTATAATTTGAATGCCTAGGGCTTTATCAAAAATTTGCAGCAAAAAAGTTAATCCAAAAACCACTAAGGCTCCCGCTATAACCGCACTCCAAATAATAACTTTTGGATGGCAGCACGTCATCGGCGGAGCAGCCGTAACAGGGATCGAATTGTCAATAAAATCATTTTGAGCTTTCATTTGATTCTCCTCAATTAGAACAAATATTTTTCACGATAAGGTGAAACGAATTAAAAGATGTTAGATACCAACCAAATAAGTATTAACACACTGATTGGAACACCTAGTAGCCACCCAATAATGTAACCCATGATAAACCCCTTATATTATTAAAATAAAATATGTTCTTTTGAGAACACTCGAAAAAGTATAGTTAAGTTTTTTTAAAATACAAAAAATAGTTTAATTTTTATAAATGTTGAAAAAATCGTCCCACAAATTAGTTAATTTAAGCAAGTATAATTTAATCTTAAGATAAGCTGCGTATAATAAGGTTTAATAAATTACAAATTGGAAATATTACCCTATGCCAATAAAATACAATCCTTATGAAGGTGATATGAAGTGGACAATACTGCAGGTGATTCGTTCTATAGTACATCCTTTTCCTTTATCAAATGAAAATCTTTTGGATGAACGAAAACGATTGTTAGCTTTTTTTACTAATAAAGAAACAAAAGTAATATTATTAGGCAATGTTTTATGTGTGCGTGTACCTCCTACATTTCCAATCAATTCCTTAACTTCTTTATCTTTAGAGCAAGTGACCAAAGATGTCAAAAAAATATATACAAAAACGCAAGAAGCTTATTGGAAAAGTACTGAAAGCAGGCAAGTTTCTCCTTTACTTTGTCCAATTGTATTTATTTATGTACCTTTGCAAATAACTTTTTGGAGTGGTACGGAAACTTTAAAATGTGCTGAAGTTTATAGAGGTCATACTTCTTCCAGTAACATAGTAAGGAAGTTTTGTAAATTGAAGGAGTCTCGCTTACTGGCAAGGGCATCTGTTGACTTACCTTTTGTAAATAAGGAACAAAGGATGTTATTTAAAAGTATTATGCTCGATAAGCGATTACCTTCATTAAAAAGTAATCAGCATATGAACTCGGAATTTTTGAAAATAATTCTAGATGAAATTGATCAAGTAGCATTATATACACGCTCTTCTTCCTCTCTGGCTAATACTTCCATTACTGTTCCTTTGTTAACGTGGGAAGAATATAGGGATGATCGGTATAATGATCCAAGAATATTCTCTGAATGTACTATAGAAGAACTAAATGGCTTGTTTATTTTAAGTCTTATTTACCAAGAGCTCAAAAAGTATAATGAAGAGGATGTGGTAAATATTTTTGCGAATATTTTTATGTTTTTTAACGAAAAAAAGAATTGGATTTCTTTAGCTGTTGGCAATAAGTTAGGTGAAATTCTCACCTATGCTTTTCCTGTTTTTTGTGAGTTTTCAAGACCCACCAACCAAAAGAACAAAGACAGTTGCATTATTTTTATTTATTATAGTGAAAAAGATAAATGTTTAAAATACCAATTACAGAGTGAAGGTATATTAAGGAAGTTAACTCACAGTGATTTTGGTACGAATTATCAGTCGGTAGTACAAACAGTACGACAAAAAATGTGTTTCAAAATTAAAACTCAGCCGTACTATCAAGATAAAAAGAGCTTAGATGCTGTTTTTCTTGATATTTTTCTTACTAGAGGTCATTTACCAAATAAACCAGTGCTTGACGGTATACGTAAACTTTTTCTAGAGATAAAAGCAATACAAAAAAATAATGGAAATTTAATACAGCAGCAAGCAGAATATATTGCTTTATATAAAAAACGTTGTCGGGAAGAAAAGATTTTATCATTAGGCATTGAGTTAGGTATGCCTGATAGCATCATAGAAAGTGGGGAAATAATTAAGTTAACAAAAGATTTGGAAGTGCTTTATCTTAAAAGCAATGTTTATAGTAAAGTAGAAAAACTGCATTTACAGTTTAAAGACTCTTTGAATAGAAATGAAGAGGTTGTATCAAGGCTCGAAAAAAGTTTGCAATATCAATCAGTGAAGACAGTTATATTGAATCAATTTCCTGAAGAAGCTAATTTTATGTCGTCTGAGATATTGACAGATGAAAACCAAGTTAAAAATTTAAGTGACTCAATTTATAGAAATATTGCAAAGATTCGCGATGACTATCAATTGACACTCTTAACACAAGAATTAGAAAAAATAAAAAGAGAACTCCCTAGAGATAAACCATCTGTTTTAGATGAAATCTTACAAGAGTTGCGCGAAGAAATAGAAAAGAAAGAAGGTATGAAAATGCCTATCGTCGCCTATATTCGTCGAGCTTATGAGATATGTGCTTCGTGCCAGCTCGAAGAAAAGTTAAATGCCTGGAATAGACGAACTTATAGGATGACACTGGCGCCATCTTCTCCTATTGTTATGATTAAAGCAGCGGCAGCTATTGCTTATCTGTATCAAGATTACTTTCAAGAATTTAGCGACTTTAACACTCATAAAGATTGCGTGGTTTTCTTTCAACATCCTAATAATTATAATAAAGCGAAAGCGCTTTATGCACATTTTATGGCTGATCAAGAATACATTAAACAGTATTCAATTACCTATAAAAAACGATGGTATAAAGTGGTACAAATAGAATTTTTGGACGCATTTTTGCATACAGATGAAATTGAGCCCAGTCGAGTTTTTAATAAATTCGAGGTGCTAACTGATGTATTATTACCCAGTGGATTAGTCAATATAGAACGTGAGTTTGTTTCTCTTGCTCAGTATGAAGGAAAAAGATCCCAGAGTATTTTTATTACACAACAACTTGTTTTCCGAAAAATTTTAGGGTTTATACAAGAACATTTTTTTCAAGATGACACCTTTTTTGATAATCTTTTCTGGAGGTTACGCGGAAAATTTGAGTCGGGAAAAGAGTATTATCAGTTCCTTTCTAAATTTTATCCTCATTCTCCTTTTTCGACTAGTCAAATACAAGAACGTGATAAATACATAAAGCAGTGTGAAGAAAATATAAAAATGTCTATGGTGACTGGCATGTTGTATCAACCCATGCATCTTATCACTTCCCTTGGAGCTGCTTCTCCAGAAGAGACCTGGATTGATTCATTTTTTTGGGGAACTTTTGATGATATAAGAGAGATGTTATTTGCAGCTTTGAGGGAAGCACCATCGAGTTCTGGCTCTGTTATTAAAACGACAAAAGAGGTAATACAAGAAGCGATTGAAAAATTGGATGATACTATCCTTCAGGGAAATTTGTCTCCCTTATTTCAGGAAAACGAAGAGAAAATAGTCAATTATCTCAATGAGGGTGTTTTTACCATAGGAGCTTATCCTCATCGACAGGAGGAGGGCATTCCAACAAAAATATGTGAAGAGATATTTTCGTTTATTAATGAAAATGTTGCCTGTCTAGAATTAAGAAGGTAATGCTATCAATGACGATTTGCTTGTTTTAAAGCCTATAGACTCTGGAAGAATGGCTATTATTCATTATTGTTGCAAAGAGTAATACTCTGCTTTTCAATAATGCTTAATAACAGATTAAAGTCACCAGAATGTTGGGCTTTTAATAATTCTTCCTTCCAAGCTCGTGCATGAGGGACGCCATGTGTCATATTTAAGATTGGTTTGGTAAACAGGCTTAAAGGAATTCCGGTGGGATCAATGGTATGTAAATACTCAAGATATTGCAGAAGAATAATATCTCTGCTTAATAAAGGATTTTCTGGATAAAGAGCATGATGAATACAGGCAATCGCATAAGGGTTTTGATAGGCTAATCGACCTACCATCACGCCATCCACTTCGTTTAAATGAGTTTGAATTTCTTCAATAGTATTGATATTGCCATTGATAACAACAGGAATATGGGACAATTCTTTTTTAAGGGCGTACACATAATCATAATTTACTGGAGGAATAGTGCGGTTTTGTTTAGGGCTTAATCCTTTTAGCCATGCTTTGCGTGCGTGAATAATTAATTTGTCACTTCCTGCTTCGACTAAGTGGCGTGCAAAACCAGAAAAAAATTCATAACTGTCTTGATGATCTATGCCAATACGCGTTTTTGCGGTGATAGGAATTGTCACGGAATTTTTTAATGCATTGATACAATCAGCTACATGTTCGGGTTCAGCCATTAAGCAAGCACCAAATCGGCCTGCTTGTACTCGATCACTTGGACAGCCTAAATTTAGGTTAATTTCTTGAAAACCCTGCTGTTCCGCAATTTTGGCACATTCTACTAAGGCATATTTATCTGCACCACCTAATTGCAATGCTAATAACGGTTGTTCTATTTCATGAAAAGCCAGCGCGCGTTTAGGATTATGAATAATGGCTCCAGGTGTTTGCATTTCGGTATATAACAAGGCATTAGGCGCGAGCAGGCGCATAAATACCCGAAAATGAACATATGTCCAATCAATCATAGGGGCAATGGAAAGGAGGGGGGATAAACTAGGCGCCATATTGTTGTTGATAAGCCAGCATATTCTCAAGTAATTGAGGGGAAAGGCCAGCTTGTTCTTTTAAATAACTAATTAAGAGTTCTAATGTAATAAGACTAATGACAGGAATATTTTCTTTTTCCTGAATTTCCCGCAAAGCAGATTGTTTGTTATCACGTCCTTTTTCTTGCCGATCTAATGCGATGACAATGCCTGCTACAGAACCACCTTCTGATTCAATAAGTTGTTTACTAGCGTAAAAAGCGGTGCCAGCTGTAATCACATCATCCAAAATAAGTACCCGTTGGTTTTTCAAGGGTGCACCAATAAGCAAACCACCTTCACCATGATCTTTAGCTTCTTTACGATTAAACGAAAGAGGGTAGTTTTTACCTTTTTTAGCCAGTGCAATTCCTGTTGTGGTAACTAAAGGAATGCCTTTATAGGCTGGTCCAAACATCACATCAAACTCAAGGGAAGCATTAAGCGTTGCCTCTGCATAGAATTCGCCTAATTTTTGAATAGCTTGCGCTTGAAAAAAAAGGCCACTATTAAAAAAATAAGGGCTTTTTCGACCTGATTTGAGGATAAATTCTCCAAACGTTAACACGTGATGTTCCAAGGCTAACTGAATAAATTCACGTTGATAAGAATACATAATGCCGTAATGCCCTTGAATTTTTAAAATAAGTCTCCATATTACCTCATTCATTACTTTTTTACGAGGGTAAAACATGACCGACAAAGATTGGCAAAAATTAGCTGAAGAAGAAACAGAGGTTTTGAATGAAGCTCAAGACAACAATGATGAAGATGGTGGAGAAGGCTCCTCATCAGTAAGTGGTGCATTAGAGCATCCAAGTTACAAAGAATTAGAAGATCGTTTAACCGCTTTGGAAGAAGAAGTGAGAATTGAGAAAGATAAAGCAGTTCGTGCTATGGCAGAGGCTGAAAATGCCCGCCGTCGTGCGGCGGAAGATGTGCGTAAAGCACGAGAATATTCTCTCACTGAGTTTGCCCGCGAATTATTAGCGGTAAGTGACAGTTTGGATCAAGCATTGCCTTTATGTGAAGAACATCCCAGTATGAAAGAGGGCATAGAATTAACTCTAAAACAACTGCATAGTGCATTTGATCGTTTCTCTGTAAAAGTCTTTGATCCAATGGGAGAAAAATTTGATCCCGTTTGTCATGAAGCAATGACCATGGTTGAAGTGCCGAATGTTGAATCTGGAAAAATTATTACCGTATTCCAAAAAGGGTATTGGATTAGTGATCGATTACTTCGTCCTGCACGAGTAGTGGTAGCGAAATAAGATGGTTGTAGGAAAGGTCTTGTACCTTGTGCGTTGAATTGTAGGGCAGGTCTTGTAGCTGCCCGTTGATTGAGAGTATAAGAATTTTTCTTATGAGAAACCCAAATTTGGTAGGAAGAGTAACTCTTGAAAATTAGAGTGATTATCCCCATATAAGAGATAACGAATTAAAATTTATAATTGAGGAAAAATAACAATGAGTAAAATAATTGGTATTGACTTAGGAACAACAAATTCATGCGTTGCCGTAATGGAAGGCGACAAAGTTAAAGTAATTGAAAATAGCGAAGGGTTTCGTACAACGCCTTCTATTGTTGCTTATTCAGACGATTCAGAAGTTTTAGTAGGGCAATCTGCTAAACGTCAAGCAGTTACCAATCCACACAATACATTATATGCGATTAAACGTTTGATTGGTCGACGATTTGAAGATCAAATCGTTCAAAAAGACATTCACATGGTTCCCTACAAAATTGTTAAAGCAGATAATGGCGATGCATGGGTTGAAGTAAAAAATGACAAAAAAGCACCTCCTCAAGTTTCTGCTGAAGTATTAAGAAAAATGAAGAAAACTGCTGAAGATTATTTAGGCAGTGAAGTAAAGGAAGCGGTTATTACAGTACCTGCTTACTTCAACGATGCACAGCGTCAAGCGACTAAAGATGCTGGCCGGATTGCTGGATTAGAAGTAAAACGTATTATTAACGAACCTACTGCAGCTGCATTAGCTTATGGCATGGATAAAAAACGTGGTGATTCTGTTATTGCTGTTTATGACTTAGGGGGCGGTACTTTTGATATTTCTATTATTGAAATTGCAGAAGTGGAAGGAGAACACCAATTTGAAGTATTGGCAACCAATGGTGATACATTCCTTGGTGGTGAAGACTTTGACTTAAAATTAATAGAGTATTTAACTGAAGAATTCAAAAAAGATACTGGCATTGATTTGCACAAAGATCCATTAGCATTACAACGTTTGAAAGAAGCGGCTGAAAAAGCGAAGATTGAATTGTCTTCTTCACAACAGACTGACGTGAACTTACCTTATATCACGGCGGATGCTTCTGGCCCTAAACACTTAAACATTAAATTAACCCGTGCAAAATTAGAAGCATTGGTAGAAGATTTAGTGAGCCGTTCTATTGAGCCTTGCCGTATTGCATTAAAAGATGCTGGTTTGAAAGTCAGTGATATTCAAGAAGTTATCCTGGTGGGCGGACAAACACGTATGCCTATGGTACAAGCTAAAGTACAAGAATTCTTTGGCAAAGAACCACGTAAAGACGTTAACCCTGACGAAGCAGTGGCTGTTGGTGCGGCTATTCAAGGTGCGGTATTGTCTGGTGATGTGAAAGATATTCTTTTATTAGACGTAACACCATTATCATTGGGTATTGAAACCATGGGTGGTGTCATGACTAAATTGATTGATAAAAATACCACTATTCCTACCAAAGCATCGCAAGTATTCTCAACTGCGGATGATAATCAGACAGCGGTAACTGTCCATGTATTGCAAGGTGAACGTGAACGTGCCAGTGCAAATAAATCATTGGGACGTTTTGATTTGGCTGATATTCCTCCTGCACCACGAGGCATGCCACAAATTGAAGTAACGTTTGATATCGATGCGAATGGTATTTTGAACGTTTCTGCTAAAAATAAAACAACTGGTAAAGCGCAATCCATTGTGATTAAAGCGTCAAGTGGTTTATCTGATAGTGAAATTGAAGCGATGGTAAAAGACGCAGAAGCGCATTCTGATGAAGATAAAAAATTCAAACAAGTGGTAGAAGCGCGTAACCAAGCAGATGCGTTAATTCATGCGACTGAAAAAACATTGAAAGAATTTGATGCCCAAATTCCAGACAATGAAAAACAAGCAGCGCGGGATGCCATTGTAGCGTTGCAAGATGCTATTAAAGAGAATGAAGAGCAACCTATTCGTGATAAAACAGAAGCATTATCACAAATTGCTCAGAAGTTATCTTCTTATGCAGGTAACCAAGGCGGTGCGGAACAAGCTGCTGGTGGTGATCAAGGAACATCTGAAGAATCTTCTTCGAAAGAAAAAGATGACAGTGTTGTTGACGCTGAATTTGAAGAAGTGGATAAAGATAAAAAATCATAATGGCTAAGAAAGACTATTACGAAGTACTGGGTGTTGCTAAGACAGCCAGTACTGCAGATATTAAAAAAGCATATCGCCGATTGGCGATGAAACATCATCCTGATCGAAATCAGAATAACAAAGAAGCGGAAGAACTTTTTAAAGAAGTTAAAGAAGCTTATGAGGTGCTTTCAGACGAGAAAAAACGAGCAATGTATGATCAATATGGTCATGATGCGGTCAGTGGCCAAGGTGCGGGTCCTGGGGGCTTTGGTGGTTTCGGTGCTGGTGGCGGCTTTGGTGATATTTTTGGCGATGTTTTTGAACATATCTTTACTGGTGGGCGCCCAGGAGGCGGTCAAAGCCGTTCCCGTGCCCAACAGGGTAATGACTTAGGTTATTCCTTGGAGTTAACGCTAGAAAAAGCAGCCAAAGGCACCACGGTTGAAATTCAAGTGCCTACGTGGATATCTTGCAAAAAATGTTCAGGCAGTGGTGCTAAAAAAGGTAGTACTCCAAAGACCTGTACTACTTGTGAAGGTCATGGCCAAGTCCGAATACAACAAGGCTTTTTCTCTATTCAACAAACCTGTCCTGATTGTCGTGGCGAAGGTAAGATTATTTCAGATCCTTGTGACGATTGTCATGGTCAAGGTCGTATTCGTGATCGGAAAACCTTATCCGCTAAAATTCCTGCTGGTGTGGATACCGGCGATCGTATTCGTTTAGGAGGAGAAGGTGAGGCAGGTTTGAATGGAGGACCTTCAGGGGATCTTTATATTCAAATAACGGTAAAAGATCATCCTATATTCAAACGGGAAGATAATGATTTACTCTGTGATGTCCCCATCAGCTTTATTTCTGCTGCGTTAGGCGGTGAAGTTGAAGTTCCGACGCTAGATGGCAAAGTAGCGTTGAAAATTCCTGCTGAAACGCAAAGCAATAAAGTGTTTCGTTTACGAGGAAAAGGCGTTAAATCAGTTCGTGGACAAGGTGTTGGTGATTTATTGTGTACCGTATTAGTTGAAACGCCAGTAAACTTAAATCCTGAACAGGTAGACTTGTTGAAAAAGTTCCAAGAAAGCTTAGAAGCTGACGGTAAATCACATAGCCCTAAAACAGCGACATGGTTTACAAAAGTAAAGAAATTTTTTGAGGAGTTACGTTCTTGAGTTCAGAAAAGACCCAACATGCCGAGAAAGTTAAGCATATACTCATTACTCGCTTAGACAATATCGGCGATGTAGTTTTTACTTTACCTTTAGTTGGACTAATTCGAGCTCATTATCCAGAAGCAAAAATTAGCTTTTTAGGAACGGCGTATACAAAAGCACTACTTTCTATTTGTCCTGATATTGATCAGGTATGGGATTGGAGTGCTTTACAATTATTTTCCAATGCGGAAATCGTCAATCGTTTTCGTGCGGCGGGTATTTCCACCATTATTCATTTAAGCCAATCGAAACGTATTGCTACCTTAGCAAGACGAGCAGGTATTCCTTTTAGAGTCACTAATCTTAGAGGATTACCCAATTGGTTTTATTGCAATCGCTGGGTGAATTTACCTGATGAACGTATTGATTTACATGAAGCAGCACGAAATATCAAAATGCTCAAACCATTAGGCATTCAACCTAAACTGGAAAATAGCGACATATCTTCTTATGTTCATTTGTTACCTAAAGCCCCACTTCCTTCTCACATAGAAGCCTTATTAGATCCAAATTATTTCAATCTAATTCTCCACCCTGGCTCAAATGGCCACGGATGTGAATGGCCAACAGCTTATTTCAAGCAACTGATGAAAGAGTTAGCCCAACGACATCCAGGAAAGTTTAAGGTATTTATAACAGGCGGGCCACAAGAACGGGAACGTTTTGAAGATCTTCTTACTGAATCTGTTCCTTACGCAGTTGATGTAATGGGAGCTATGCAATTAGACGAATTTATTACTTTTCTAAGTCGAGTGGATGGATTAGTTGCTTCTGGTACAGGCCCTTTACATGTTAGCGCAGCATTGGGCGTCAAAACGTTAGGATTATTTCCTCCAAAGAAAGGCATCAGCCTTACTCGTTGGGCTCCTTTAGGCAAACAAGCGCAATCCTTAGTTTGTGATCATACGGAACCTTGCACTACATGCCCTGGCAGCACTAACTGCTGTTGCATGCTTAAAATTCCTGTGCAACAGGTATTCGATGTTGTGGAAAAGTGGGTTTTACCTAGTTAAAACCTACATCTATCTGTACAATGTGCAACTAAAAGCAAAAAAATATTTCTGAAGCATTTAATTTTTATAAATGCACTGAACTTAATCATATGGACGAGTTTAAGTGTGGCTGTGGCTGGCAGAAATATAATATTTGCTACTCACAAACAACTTCATTTGCTGTACAGGCAGGAGAACGCAGTGTTTTAATTTTTTCTAAACATGCATCAATTTTAATAGAAATATTTTCTTCGGCATGTTGAGCTTGGGCTAATTTTTCTAACGTTTCAATCAGATTAGTAGAACTCATAAAATACTCACTTAAATTATCATAATAAATTTAAATTATATCATATATTATTAAATGTGCTGGGAATAATTTCAATGTTAGAAAATTTTTTTGTAAACGTACAACAGATGGTTAAGCAAATTAGACCCAATAATCCTGCTAATGACCAAAGAAAATAAGCACTAAAAGTTGTGTAAATTAAACTTCCTATTCCCGCCCCAAAAGCACGGCTAGCGCCATAAATAGTTCTGTATATCCCTATTCCCCAGCCCTTTTTATTTTCCGGCATCATCGTGTGGCAGATATACTGAATAGAAGGGAAAAAAATAACCTCTCCTATCGTTGCAATAACGATTGCTAACATTGCATAAAAATAATGGGTATAAAAATTGAGCATGAGCAAACTGATTCCTTGAAGCAAGGCTCCCAGTCCAATCATCAGTAATTTAGGTTGATTTTGAATAAAATGAACAATGGGTGCTTGTAATAGAACGACTAATATACAATTAAGTGAAAATAGATAACTTACGCCTTTAACTCCCATATCTGGAAATGTTTCTCGAATATAGATAGGTTGTGTACTAGAGTATTGAACGACAATAGCGCCTCCTAAAAAAACGCAAATATAGGCAATAATCATTAAAGTTTTATCATAAGTAGAAAAGGCTTTATTTAAAAGAGAAGTATTATGGATGCTTTTAGGTTTGGAAGGGAGTTTTAGAATAAAAACGCACATAACTAATAATAGAAAAGCTAAACTAACAGCAAAAAAAACATACGTAAAATTATAATGCGCAATGTATCCAATTAATAAGGCTGAAAAACTTAGACCAAAATTAGACATCATAGCCAGTAAACCTAGAGCTTTAAATTTTCTTTTTTCATTATTGCCGCAATAATTTAAGACCAATGTATAATTACCCGTACTAAATATATAACTGGCTGCTCCTAAAATCAGTGCATTTGCAGCAAGTAAGAAAGGATTTTTTAAAAAAATGAGCAAAAAATAACCTAAAGATTCTAAAATCAATCCTACAAGTGATGAAAAACGAGGAGAAAACCAATCACCTAATTTTCCACCTATTAACCCTCCTGCCATTGTTCCAATGCTATAACACGCTAAAATGGATCCTGAAGTGCTGACGGACAAATGTAACGTAGTAACAAAGTAAATAGAGAGGAAAAAAAATGCACAAGATAATATAGAATTTAAAAGACTAACGGTAATTCCTATCCAAGCGCTTTTTGGTAGATCATGGAAATATTCTTTAATGTTGGTTTTATAAAATTTTGTCATAATTTTTTTAAGAAACACCTAAACTTTTGATTTAATTCGAATGCATCCTCTTAAAAAAACTGTATCTTTTGGTAGCTCAGCTTCTTCTATTCGTGTTACATGTTTGGCTGTCATAAAACGATTATCTAGCTCTAACATTGTTGATGTATTTTCGATGATTTTTTGAATGTCATTATCACAATGAAAATACGTAAAAAAACTATTTTGCGCTACATTACTGTACAACATGGTACTATAAGTATTATCTTTACAAGTCAGAAAATTTTTTGATAGTTCTCGTATCAAAATTTTCATTAGATCCTTTAATGCTCGCATTTGTGTTAAAGTAGTAGCTGAGCCTCTTGTAGAGGGAGATAGCCTAGGAGTTGGTGGATATTGCATAGGATAATATACTGGTAAATTTATTTTCCAATCGAAATATTGTGGAATAATGATGATAGGATGGTGTTTTTTTAAACCATAAATTCTTGTGTATACGTGTTGTAGAGTATGTAAGGGTATAGCGTCTTCATCTACTGCAGGAGCATAACCAGGAGCTTCTCCTGAGGCAATTGCAAAAAGCCAATGAGCAATATCAACTAAAAATGGATTGGGCTTTAATTTATATTCTATTTGAATAGAAGAGAAAAGAAAGGTATAAAAAAGATAGTTTGTTTCAAAAGCTCTTACTTTATTTAAAGCATTTCCTAAATAAGCTTTAATTTCTGCCCATGCACTATTTGAATTAATGCATTTAATCCATTCATTTGAGAAGTAAAGTATTTCAAGACGCCACGGAATAACTCTTTTAGCATTTTCAGAAATTTCTTTAAATAATAACCCATGATCATAAGGAAGTTTAGGTATGTGATATTCGATGTTTAAATGTCGTTTTAATTTTATATGCTCATCAGAAGCTGTAATGTTAGGTAACATAATAGCTGAACGAGCCCCAGCAGTAGCATTTAAGAAAATATTTGATACGGTTGGTTTATTTTGGTTTAAAGCAGGCGCAATAGAGCAAAACATTCCAGGTTTATACATAATCATTGGTGCAGTTAACTTGCGATTTTTCAAATTAAGAAAATATTCCATTTGTTTATCTAAAATCATACCCAGTGGAAGACTATTTTTACCATATCCTAAGTCACTCATAACATCATTGTTAAAGTAAATATCAGATAAACGATGCAGTTTACCTTTTTCATTTGGTAGAATTGCACCTTTTTCATCATCTAATGAAGCACCGTAAGGATAACGAGCAATGTAAAGAGGAAATTGATCTGAAGGCAAATTAAGTTTATCTACTAATTCTGCAAAAATAGGATTTGCTTTCACCACATATCGTCGCACATTCTGCCAATAAACTTTGACAAGACCTTTCTCTTCTTCGATTCGTTTGGTCATACAATTTCAGTCCACTGAATATTTTATTAAGCTTAAGGTTATCATAAATTCTTAATAATAATCAAAATTGTTCTAGTAGAATAAAAAGTAATCGCATTATTTTTTCGTAATTTTTAAGGAAAATAAAAAGAAAAAAGCCGTTTTTTTATAAAAAAAAGCACTGTATTTAAAAAAATTTGTGTTTATTTAAAAATCGGTGCACTGAAAAATAAAAAAATTTTTAATATTCTTAAGGAAATACCATTATTATTTATTTTTTGGTCTACAGATTTACCCTGAAATTTTAAGAGTAAATTGTCCGAGGATATCTTTTTGATCTAAGACTCTTTTTTTGTTTTATATTACGTAAACCGAGGAAGGAAACTCGCGGATAGCAAGCAACTGATGATGGGAATTACTAAGTCTAACATTTATGTCCAAAAGGGAACACCTTTTTTCAGGAAGAAAAAAGGCTTTTAAGTCAAGCTGCGCATGCGGTTACGTTAAATTAATGATTATTCTACGTAACCGCACTATTTATTGTTATTTTCCAAGGTTCATAACATCCTCACATTACACCTAAGATTATTGAAACCTCCTTAATTAACTTACCAAAAGTTGTATTATCATCTTTGTCAACTCTGTATGTTCCTCCTATAAAAAAGAAATCTATTAATAAAAATATGTTGAAAAAATTAGGAATTAAGGAGAGAGATTTAAGATTATAAAATGGATGAGCTATTACAAATTGACAAAAAAATCTTCTAATATGGCTATGGAATAAATCTGATGTTTGTATCATCCATTGAACCACACTTTCTAGATGATGCTTATGGATACAGACCGAATCCCTGTAAGAGACTTTCTTTAAAAGAATCTACAGTAAATTTGGTTATATCACAAAAAATTCTCGAATGAATAAGCTTCTCATCATTGAAGGTTCGCGTGTATCTTTTATGTTAGCTTGTAAAGTGGAGTTAACTGATTAAACTTGATGCTATTGAGAAACACAATACAGTCTAACTGTACTGTTACAAGCTATTGGACCTGTTGTCCAATACTGGGAAGATGCTGAACCTGAATTACCTGCATTACCCGTGTCCCCGAGGTTATTACTGCTCCAAGTTTGACAATTGTTTCCTCCTGCGCCTGTCCAGACGTTGTTACTTGCTAAGCTAATAGAATTAATTAGGCTGTTGTTACCTACTAAGCTTCCTCCCGTTGCCACTGCTATTAGCGTTGAGCCATCTTCGCGGTAATAGGAGACGCCACTGCGGGTTGAGTTATTACCCAGTAATAAAGCTTTATAAGTATAATTAGCAGCAAATCCTGTTGTTGGTTTACCGCTTCCTGAGGCATTACATATTGTATTAGCTCCTGAGAACCCTCCTAAATTGCCGGTAGATGTTGTCGAAGTAACAAAAATAATAGGGACGCCGTAGCTATAGGTATCTGTAGCAGTAACGGAACCAAAGGAAGTGGTAACAACAATATTAACAGAGCCTGCAGCGTGGGCAGGAGATGTTGCAGTGAGTTGGGTAGCGCTGTTTATTACATAGCTTGCAGTGGTGCCATCAAAAGTGACACTTGTAGTGGAAGAAAAACCAGTCCCTTGAATGACTACAGAGGTTCCTCCGCTCGTTGATCCAGCAGAAGGAGAAAAAGTGGTGATGGTTGGTGAGACTCCATATATGAAAGCATTAGTGGCTGTAGCAGAACCGCCCGAAGTGGTGACAACGACATCCACTGTTCCTGTGGCATGGGCGGGAGTAACGGCAGTAATTTGAGTAGCACTGTCAATCGTAAAACTCGTAGCAGTAGTTCCGCCGAAGGTGACATCAGAAGTTGAGGTAAAGTTGGTACCGGTAATGGTGATACTTTGTCCGCCGGTCGTACTGCCTGAAGAAGGATTTACACTAGTGATAGTAGGCGGATCATTATACGTGTAGGCATTGGTGGCTGTTGCAGAACCGCCCGAAGTGGTGACAACTACATCGACAGTTCCTGCCACATGAGCAGGAGTAACGGCGGTAATTTGAGTAGCGCTGTCAATGGTAAAACTCGTAGCGGTTGTACCGCCGAAGGTGACATTAGAAGCAGAGGTAAAGTTGGTACCGGTAATGGTGACAGTTTGTCCACCAGTAGTACTGCCTGCAGAAGGGTTAACAATGGTAATGGTAGGCGGATCATTATACGTGTAGGCATTGGTGGCTGTAGCAGAACCGCCCGAAGTAGTGACAACTACATCGACAGTTCCTGCCACATGAGCAGGAGTAGTAGCGGTAATTTGAGTGGCGCTGTCAATGGTAAAACTCGTAGCGGTTGTACCGCCGAAGGTGACATTAGAAGCAGAGGTAAAGTTGGTACCGGTAATGGTGACAGTTTGTCCACCAGTAGTACTGCCTGCAGAAGGGTTAACAA
>CABHON010000001.1 GCA_902168255.1 uncultured Legionella sp. | reverse complement strand
CATCTTTATTGTCGTCGTTTTTTCCAAAAAGATAACCTTTTCGTACACAACGGACGTAGCAATGATAATAAGGGGTAGCAGCATAATCGACTTGTTTGGCGCGTGCAGTTGGCATGGTTGGAACCTCGAATTGTTGGATGAAAGGTTTATTATACGTTAAATATTTCTAGGTGCAAGAGGGGCGAGTTGGATTTGTGGGTGTCTTGGTTTATTATAAAGAGTTTGGGAGTTATGGAATGTTTTCCATCAACTCAATCATGTATAGCGCTGCCTCTGCGGCATCCGCCCCTTTATGACCATGTTTTCCACCTACTCGGTCGTAGGCTTGCTCATCATTTTCAGTGGTTAGGACACCGAAGATGACGGGAATCATGTGATCTAACATAATTTTTTGACACCCCTGACTCACTTGTTCACACACATAGTCGTAATGTGTTGTTTCGCCTCGAATTACAGCGCCTAAGGCAATAATTGCATTATATTCTTCAGTTAAGGCTAAAGCTTTTGCAACAAGAGGAATTTCTACTGCACCAGGAACATGAATAACGCGAATTTCGTTTTCTGTTTTACCTTGGGACTTAAGATGCTCCAGTGCGCCTTCTAAAAGTTTTTCCGTAATGTGAGTATTAAAATCACTAATAACAATGGCAATCTTCTTAGACATAATCTTATTCTCCTAGGTGATGAAGACGTTCTTTTTTTGTTGATAAATAAGCTTCATTGTGAGGGTTTGTAAAAGTAGGCATGGCTGCGCGTTCAACCTGTTTGAAACCACAGTCTTGTAACTCTTTAATCTTTTTAGGATTATTGGTTAGTAGTCGAATATGTTGAATTCCCATATTACGCAAAATAGATGAAACAATATAATAAGTTCGTAAATCAGCAGGAAAACCTAATTCTAAGTTGGCTTCTACAGTGTCTAAACCTTTTTCTTGTAAGGCATAGGCTCGGATTTTATTAAACAAACCAATACCGCGTCCTTCTTGATTTAAATAAATTAATAAACCACCTTCCTCACTAATTTCTTTCATTGAGTAATCTAATTGTTTTTTACAATCACAACGTAAAGAGCCAAATAAATCGCCGGTTAAGCAGCAGGAATGAATACGAACTAATGGAGTTGCGCCTTCAGTCCATTTTTTGATTAAGATTGTATGTTCTTTTTGAGAGTATTTTTCTCGAATAACTCGAATAGTCCAGTTACCAAAATGTTCAGTCGGCAATGTTGCTTCTGTGCTTGCTTCAATTAAATTTTCAGTAGATAAGCGATAGTGAATGAGATCATCAATGGCTAAAAGGGCGATATTATGTTTTTCGGCCAATGCTTTAAGAGCATGACCTTTCACCATGGTTCCATCTTCATTGGCTGCTTCACAAATGACCGCAGCTGGCTGAAAACCTGCTAATTTTACAATATCCATTGCGCCTTCTGTATGCCCTTGGCGCCTTAACACACCGCCCTCTTGTGCTTGGAGAGGAAAAATGTGGCCAGGACGTGCAATATCTTTTGGTTTGGTTTGAGGGTTCATTAGAACTTGAACTGTTCTTGTTCTATCAGCGGCTGAAACGCCGGTGGTAACACCTTCTCTTGCTTCCACGGAGACTGTAAAAGGGGAGTGATATCGAGTTGTATTTTGATGCGGTGGAACCATTAAAGGAATATTTAAACGTTTTAGGCGTTTTTCTGTCATTGAAACACACACAATCCCAGAACCATGCCGTATCATGAAATTCATTACTTCAGGGGTAATATTTTCGGCTGGAAATACAAAATCACCTTCATTTTCCCTGTCGATAGGATCCGTAAGTAAAATCATTTTACCTTGTTGAAGGGCTTGAATGGCGTTGTGAACAGAAGAGTAAGCGGAATGTGTCATTTCTTATAGTTTTGTAAGTGTTGATGAATAATTTTAGCAAACATGTCAACTTCTAAGTTGACGCGAGCGCCAATAGTATAGTCTTTTACAAGCGTGTTTTGAATTGTATAAGGAATAAAAGTAACTGAAAAATGATTTTTAGTGGGTTCAATCAATGTAATGCTCATGCCGTCAATGGTAATGAAGCCTTTATGAACTAAGTAAATTGTAATATTTTCAGGTGCTTCAATGGTAACACGAAGAGCGCCTTGTTCTTCTTGGATGTCTATAATTTTACCTATACCATCTACATGACCTTGGACAAAATGTCCACCCAATCGTTGATCTACCCGTAGCGACCGTTCTAAATTTACTGCATCATTAACAGATAAGTCATTTAAGTTGGTCAATTTTAATGTTTCAGGAACAGCAGTGACCGAAAAACTATGGGTGTCAAAATTGGTAACAGTTAAACAAACACCATTGACGGCAATACTATCGCCATTATTAATATCGGAAAAAGCAATCTCGGGTTTAATAATAAAATCTTTGCATCCTTCATGAGACGTAATCTTTTCAATATATCCTATCGTTTCCGTAATGCCACTAAACATACTATTGTTCTCCTGTGTAATGACGCGATGTAATAAATAAAGATGAGCCTAATGATTCAGCCTGCAAAGGAAATAAAGGCTGTTTTTTTTCCATAGAACCAATCCATACCGGCGCTAAATACAATTGGGTTTCCTGTACTAATGAAGCTTGGAAAAAACTTTGACGCACGCGTTCCCCACCTTCTACCAATAAACTGGTAATGTTTTGTTCGCCACATTTTTTTAAGAGTGCGTGCAAGTCAATTTGATTTTGGATGTCTTTAGATAAAACCCATTGCTCAATATTTTTTTGATGTAGATTTTCTTGCCATGTTTTGCTCACATTTTCGGTAGTAACCACGATAGTTTTACCTGGTAATTCTGGAGAAAATAATTGTAAATCTAAGGGTAAATTACCTTGAGCAGATAAAATAATGCGGATAGGTTGACGAAGAGGATGGGGTAGGCGCACGGTAAGTTGGGGATTATCAGCAATAGCTGTTTGCGAACCAATCAAAATAGCATCCACTGTTTGACGTATGTAATGGGCATGTTGGCGACACGTTTCATCTGAAATAATGCGATCATCTTTGGGGTGCGTAATTGTTTTTCCATCAAGTGACATGGCCCATTTAGCAATAACGAAAGGTGTTTTATGTTTCATAAAATGGAAAAAAATTTTATTAAGTTCCAGTGCTTCTGATTCTTTAATACCTATAATGGTTTCGATGCCTGCATCATTTAATGCTTGAATCCCTTTTGTAGCAACGAGAGGATTTTGATCGGCGCAGGCAATATACACGCGCTTCACGCCTGCTTGGATGAGGGCATTAGTGCACGGCGGGGTACGGCCATAGTGGCAACAAGGTTCTAATGTTACATAGACATCTGCGCCACGCGCATGTTCGCCTGCGTCTTTTAATGCATGAATTTCCGCATGGGCTTCACCTGCACGTTGATGGTATCCTTGTCCTACAATAATATTATCGCGAACAATAATGCATCCAACCATAGGATTAGGCGATACAGTACAGCGGCCTTTTTCTGCAAGCTTTAGGGCTTGCTCCATGTAAATATCTGGTGCTAAAAAATTCATGTGTTAATTATATTCAAGAATGAGCCTGCAGTATAGCAAAAAAATTTCACTAGCTGTGTATATAAGTGGGGGGTATATACTGGGTGTCTTTAAACCATGGGTATAGAAAAGATAAAGAGGATGAATTTACAACAGCGCTAATTTATGACATCCTCAACATCTATGAAACTAAAACACATTCTTTTGGGGATGATCTTATATCCTCTTTTTTGCTTGGGGGCAGGTACTTCTGCAGAAAAAACAACAACTAATGCAAACGAGATCCATCATTACAAATTACGTAATGGCCTAACTTTGTTAGTGAAAGAAGATCATCGGTCATCAGCGGTAGTGAATACAATATGGTATCGTGTTGGTTCAGCATATGAACCTTTGGGTCTTACAGGCATTTCGCACGCGTTAGAACATATGATGTTTCAAGGGACACCGCGATTTCCTGCGGGAAAGTTTTCACAGATTATTGCTGAAAACGGTGGAGAAGAAAATGCGATGACATCGTCTGACTATACGGTATATTTTGAAAAATTAGATCATGCATTATTACCGTTAGCGTTTGAATTAGAATCCGATCGTATGTATCACCTTTCATTGAAAAAAGAAGAGTTTACGAAAGAAATTCAAGTGGTACGTGAAGAGCGGCGCATGAGAACGGATGATAATCCTATTGCGTTAACCTATGAACATTTTATGGCGGCGGCTTACCTATCAACGCCTTATCATAATCCTACAGTGGGATGGCCTGATGATTTAAGTCAATTGACTATAGAAGATTTACGCCAGTGGTATCAGACATGGTATGCGCCAAATAACGCTACTATTGTTGTTGTGGGTGATGTTGAGCCTGATAAGGTATATCAACTGGCTCGTCGATATTTTGAACGAATTCCTACGAAAAAATTACCGCCATTTAAACATCATTTTGAACCTCCTGCATTAGGGGAACGTCATATTATAGTTAAAAAAGGCGCTAAGGAACCGTTGTTGATGACAGGTTATGTGTTACCCAGTCGTGCAACAGAACCTTCTTCTTGGAAACCTTATGCCCTGACATTGTTAGAGGCGGTATTAGGAGCTGGCAACAGCTCGCGTTTGAATATTCATTTGATTCAAGACAAGCAAGTAGCCAGTCAAGTAGAAGTGGAATATGACATGGTGAGTTTATATCAAGCTCCGATGTTATTCTTTATTACACCTTCTGCGAAACATACGCTTGGGCAGGTAAAAGATGCCTTATTAAAAGAAATTACCATGCTTCAAGCTAAACCTATTTCAGCAAAGGAATTGGAAAAAGTGAGAAATAAATTGATTGCACAGAAGATTTACGACCGTGATTCTATTTTTGAGCAAGCAATGGATATTGGAAGCATGGTAAGCATAGGTTTGCCAGCAGAAGCGGTTGAGGCTGAAATAGAACAATTAAAGGCAATTACACCCAAGCAGATTCAAGAAGTGGCACGTGAGTATCTTCAAAATAAACAAATGATTGTGGCAGCGTTAGTTCCGCAGTCGTTAAAACCAACGAAAGAAACTGAGATGCAGCCGTTACAACAAGGAGGCGCCATAAGATGAGAAAATTTATTTGTGCACTACTTTTAGTGCTTCCTTTTGCTCTCCAAGCTAAAGTATTAGACATCCAACATTGGACAACCAAAAAAGGAGTGCCTGTTTATTTTGTTCAAACAAAAGAGTTACCAATATTAGTGACGCAAATAGGTTTTTATGCAGGTTCTGCTCATGATGGTTCCCATGAGGGAATTGCCGCATTGGTCAATACATTGCTTAATGACGGAAATGCTGGGTTAAGCGAAGCGCAAATGGCAGAAGGATTTGATCGGGTAGGTGCTGAATATTCGCATTGGACCAATAAAGATATGACGCTGTTTCAATTAAAAACATTAACAGATAAAGATAAATTGGAAGAGTCTGTTAATTATTTTACTAAAATTTTTCGGCCTGATTTTCTCCCAGTTGCACTGACTCGAGAAAAAAGCCAGCAAAAAATAGCCATTTCCCGTGAAGGTGAATCACCTGCAATGGTAGCTCAAAAAGCGGTTTGGGCGGCTATTTATCCGCATCAATCTTATGGCCATTCAACATTAGGGACGCCCACTTCTGTTGATAAAATTCAAATGAAAGATGTTAAGAAATTTTATCGTCAATATTATGTGACCTCTAATGCGGTTATTAGTCTTGCTGGTTCGGTTGATTTAGCTACAGCTAAAGCGGTTGCTGAGAAGATCACTTATTTTCTGCCTAAAGGTAAAAAAGCAGCAGCCATACCACAAGCAGGTTTTTCTCAGTCTGTTACTAAAAACATCCCTTACAATTCGACGCAGAGTGTTATTGGAATAGGCCAGTTAGGTATTACTTATCATGATCCGAACTATTTTCCCCTGATACTTGGCAATTATATTTTAGGGGGCGATCCACTCATTTCCCGCTTAGCCAAAGAAGTACGTGAAAAACGTGGGTTAACTTATGGTATTCGTAGTGGTTTTGAACCCTTGTTGGCAACAGGACCATTTTCTATCTTATTTGCTACCCGCACTGAAAAAGCAGCAGAAGCTCTAGAGGTTACTCGAAAGACCCTTCAAGAATTTATAGAAAAAGGGCCAACCGCACAGGAATTAGTGGCTGCGAAACGTTTCATGAAAGGGAATTTTCCTCTTCGTTTCCAAACTAACGAAGATATTGCAAGTATTTGCTTTATTATTGGTTTTTATGGATTACCTTTAGATCGTTTAGATACGTATTTAGTCCAGATGAATGCTGTGACTGCCAATCAAATTAAAGAAGCGTTTCAAAAGCATCTTTATCCAGCGAAGATGAGTACAATCACTGTTGGAAAAAATGGGAAACACTAAACGTTCTAGCTCAACAAGCCAAGTTCGTATTATTGGTGGTAGTTTAAGGGGACGTAAAGTTATTTTTACTGAATCCGGTCAGGAAAATGCCTTACGCCCAACCCCTGATCGTGTTCGTGAAACCTTATTTAATTGGTTGTCTTCTATCATAGTGGATGCTGAGTGTTTAGATGCATTTGGGGGAAGTGGGGCGTTAAGCTTTGAAGCAATTTCGCGAGGGGCAAAGCAGGTCACTGTTATTGAAAAATGTCCTCAAACGCTGAAAGATATTAAAGAAAACGCAGATCGGTTTGGTCTTTCTACTTCATTAGTGACTATTTGTGATGATACACTTACTTATCTTGCTAAAACAACACAAAAATTTGATCTAATATTTTTAGATCCACCTTTTCAAAGTGATTTATTAATGAAGTGCATTGAATGTATTGCTGCACGAAATTTATTACATAAGAATGGGTATATTTATTTGGAAAGTAGCTATCCTATCTTGTCAGAAAATATGCCATTAGGATGGGAACAATATCGAGTTAAAAAAGCGGGAAATGTTTTTTATGCATTGGCCCGAAATAATAAATAGCGTTTCGACTTGCAAGCAATGCGATTTTGCGTTAAGCTTCGCCAATTCTTGAGTAATGAGAAAACGAAATAATGTATGGAATTTGTTTAGTATTGTATATCCTGATTGCCGTTGCGCTAATTGCGCTTGTGCTAATTCAGCATGGAAAAGGGGCTGATATAGGTGCGGCATTTGGTTCTGGTGCTTCCAACACGGTATTTGGTAGTCAAGGATCAGGCGGATTTTTGTTTAAGTTAACTGGTTGGTTGGCTGCTGGTTTTTTTATTTTTGCGTTGGTATTAGGGTACATGGTGAATTCACAGTACCGTCAACAACAGGCATCTCCGATTTTGCCTCATTCAACGCCCGTAAAAAAACAAGTCGTTCCTTTACCGGATGATGTAATGAATAGTGAAGGTGGTGATAATGTTACAAAAACGTTACCATTACCTCGTGAGTCAACAAAAGGGGCTCAATAGAATTTGCCGAAGTGGTGAAATTGGTAGACACGCCATCTTGAGGGGGTGGTGACGCAAGTCGTGCCGGTTCGAGTCCGGCTTTCGGCACCAATATGTGATTATTGTAATTTCGAAGAGTAGAGTCATATTTGTTCTCTCTGCGATTAAGATAACGGTTGCCTTTTTACATAAAGAGGCAAACTCGCCAAGCAAGGCGGACGATTAGTCCTAATCCTCGAAATTACAGAGCAATTAAGGTCTGTTGACCTTAGTAAAATACAACATTAGTGGAAAACCTATGCTACAACAATATTTACCTATCCTAGTATTTATTCTAGTTGGTTTGGGGCTTGGGGGAGCGATGCTTTCTGCAGGAACCCTCCTCAGTTTAAGAAAGTCTTATCCTCAAAAAGACGCGCCTTATGAGTGCGGATTTCCAGAATTTGAAAGTGCACGCTTACCTTTTGACGTTCGTTTTTATCTTGTTGCCATTCTTTTTATTATTTTCGACTTAGAAACCGCTTTTTTTGTGCCTTGGGCCATTAGCCTTAGACAAATAGGTAGCTTTGGTTTTTGGAGCATGATGATTTTCTTAGGCGTGTTAGTCATTGGTTTTATTTATGAATGGAAAAAAGGAGCGTTAGAATGGGAATAACTTCGTCAAATGCCCCCGGAATTATTAAGGAACAGGGATTGGGCATGAAAGAATTTGAGAACTTACAAAACCGAGGTTTCGTATTAGCTTCACTCGATAAGCTCGTAGGATGGGCGCGTGGAGGGGCGATGTGGCCGATGACCTTTGGTTTAGCATGTTGTGCGGTTGAAATGATGCATACTGGTGCATCACGTTATGACCTAGATAGATTTGGTATCGTATTCAGACCAAGTCCTCGTCAATCTGATGTGATGATTGTGGCAGGAACTTTATGTAACAAAATGGCACCCGCTTTACGTAAAGTGTATGACCAAATGGCCGAACCACGCTGGGTAATTTCAATGGGATCTTGCGCGAATGGTGGAGGATATTACCATTATTCTTATTCAGTAGTCCGCGGTTGTGATCGTATTGTACCAGTGGATGTGTATGTTCCTGGATGTCCCCCAACAGCAGAAGCGCTACTTTACGGTATTATTCAATTGCAGAATAAAATCAAAAATACTAATGTTATTGAAAGATTTTAACTTATGAACTTAGCAGCAAATCTAAAAGAAAAATTAGGAAGTGCATTAACTTCCTTAATTATCGGATGTGAACAGGAAGTGACATTAGAAACAACACCTGTTTATCTTCATGCATTATGCAAAGAATTAAAGCAAGATTCAGCTTTCCAATTTGATATGCTAATTGATGTCTGTGGTGTAGATTATCTCGATTATGGCACCGTGGAATGGGAAACGCGCAATGTTACTGAAACAGGATTTAGTCGAGGCGTTGAAAAAGAGGCACCTCCTCCAAGCTTTCAACAACCCTCACGTTTTGCTGTGGTTTATCACTTATTATCTACCGTTTTAAATCAACGTGTACGTGTGCGTGTCTTTCTAGAAGAAGAACATTTAATTGTTGATTCAGTTTCAGATATTTGGCCTGCGGCAAGTTGGTTTGAGCGTGAAGCGTATGACCTCTACGGTATTTTATTTAAGGGCCATCCTGATTTAAGACGCATTCTGACAGATTATGGCTTCATTGGTTATCCATTCCGTAAAGATTTTCCATTAAGTGGACATGTAGAAGTACGTTATGATGCTAATACAGGACGAGTGGTTAACATGCCTGTTGATATTCAGCCAAGAACATTAGTGCCTAAAACGCGACGAATGATTCAAGAAGTAAAACAAAAAGAGGAGGCTTCCTCAAGTGGAAATTAAAAATTACACCTTAAATTTTGGCCCACAACATCCTTCTGCACATGGTGTATTACGCCTCGTACTTGAATTAGATGGTGAGACAGTTGTTAAAGCTGATCCACATATTGGATTATTGCATCGGGCAACAGAAAAACTTGTTGAAACAAAGCCATATAATCAAAGCATTGGATATATGGATCGTTTAGATTATGTTTCTATGATGTGTAATGAACATGCTTATGTTCTGGCTATTGAAAAATTATTAGGCATTGAAGCACCTATTCGTGCCCAATATATTCGAACCATGTTCGATGAAATTACGCGTATTTTGAACCATTTGTTATGGTTAGGTGCAACAGCACTTGATATTGGTGCGATGACTGTTTTCTTGTATTGTTTCCGTGAGAGAGAAGATCTATTTGATTGCTACGAAGCTGTTTCTGGTGCACGAATGCATGCGACATATTATCGTCCTGGTGGTGTGGCCCGTGATCTTCCTGACAGTATGCCAAAGTATTCTGTTTCTCGATGGCACAATGCCCGAGAAGTAGAAAAAATGAATGAACACCGTGAAGGTTCTTTGCTTGATTTTATTTGGGCATTTACGGAACGTTTTCCGGGCTATGTTGATGAATATGAAACCTTGTTAACCGATAATCGTATTTGGAAGCAACGTACGGTGGATATTGGTATTGTATCGCCAGAGCGTGCACGTGCATTAGGGTTTACTGGTCCTATGTTAAGGGGCTCTGGAATTGCTTGGGATCTACGTAAGCAACAACCATACGCAGCGTATGACAAAGTGGATTTCGATATTCCTATTGGTACGAAAGGCGATTGTTATGATCGCTATTTAGTGCGTGTTGAAGAAATGCGCCAGTCAAATCGAATTATACGACAATGTGTTGAATGGCTCCGTAAAAATCCAGGACCTGTTTCAATCATTGATCATAAAATTGTGCCGCCAAAACGTGCTATAATGAAGCATGATATGGAAGCATTGATTCATCACTTTAAACTATTTACTGAAGGGTATTGTGTTCCAGAGGGTGAAGTATACTCTGCTGTTGAAGCACCAAAAGGTGAGTTTGGTATATACATGATCTCTGATGGCGCGAATAAACCGTACCGAGTAAAAATTCGTGCGCCAGGTTTTTCTCATTTGGCAGCCTTTGAAGAAATGGTTTCAGGTCATATGCTTGCCGACGGTGTTGCTATTTTAGCGAGCCAAGATATTGTATTTGGTGAAATTGATCGTTAGTTGAGCAAACTTCAGTGAGGTATTTATGATAAAAACAATAAATCCAGCAACAGAAGAAGTCATTCAAGAATATCAACTGCATACACCTCATGAAGTCAATGCTCGGTTAGAGTCTCTTCACCATGGATGGAAGCAATGGCGAGCATTATCTTTTGATGAGCGGGGCAAATATTTCTTAGCATTAGGCAAAAAACTTTTAGAAAGAAAAGATGAGTATGCAGAATTAATCACGCTTGAAATGGGAAAGCCTGCTCGTTTAGCACGTGCTGAAATTGAAAAATGTGCATGGGCTTGTGAATATTTTGCCACTAATGCTGAAAAATTTTTGAAGCCAGAAACAATTCAAACGTCGCTTAAAAAAAGTACGCTTTATTACCAGCCAATTGGCATTATTTTAGGAATAATGCCATGGAATTATCCTTTTTGGCAGGTCTTTCGCGCCATGACGACTAGCATGATGGCGGGAAATGTATTCTTATTGAAACATGCGCCCATTTCTACAGGTGCCTCTTTGGCCATTGAAGCATTATGGTCTGAAATTGCACCGATGACTGTATTTAGAAGCGTTATATTAGATGAGCAGCGTGTTTCAGAACTAATAGGACATAGTCAAATTGCTGGCGTTACACTAACCGGAAGTGTGCGAGCGGGAAAATCAGTAGCTAAATATGCAGCGCAAGCCATGAAAAAATATGTCCTCGAATTAGGTGGCAGTGATCCTTATGTGATTCTATCTGATGCAGATATTTCGATGGCAGCCAAATTATGCGTTCAAGCACGATTAGCGAATGCAGGACAAGTATGTATTGCTCCTAAAAGGCTTATTATCGTCGATTCTGTTTATGAAGCCTTTCGCTCTCAAGTGTTAGAAAACATTAAATCATACGCTTACGGTGATCCCTTAAATGAAGATACAGCATTAGGTCCTATGGCTCGTAAAGATTTGCGAGATTCAGTAGTAAAGCAAGTTAAAGAAAGTGTTGAACAAGGTGCAACTTTATTAGCGGGTGGTGAAGTTCCCTCAAAGAAAGGTTTTTATTATCCTGCCACGGTTATAGAGAATGTTAAACCAGGTAATATAGCCTTTGATGAAGAAGTATTTGGTCCGGTTATTATTCTTATCCGTGCCAAAGATGAAGAAGAGGCACTTCAATTAGCGAATACATCCTCTTATGGGTTAGGCGCAGGATTATTTACAAAAGATATTAAACGAGGCGAATATATCGCTGCTCACTGTATTGAAGCAGGGGCATGTTTTGTTAATGGCACGGTTTCTTCCGATCCAAGATTGCCTTTTGGCGGCATTAAAATGTCTGGATTAGGATATGAATTAGGAACCGCAGGCCTTCGAGAATTTACACATATTAAAACAGTAGGTATTGTCTAAAAATATGGCATCAATAGAAAATTCATTAAATTTAGCCAATTGGTTAAATTCCGAGCGTTTAGCAGAAGTTGATCACTGGATTGCTAAGTATCCTGAAGAACAACGTCGTTCAGCAGTTATGCGTGCACTTATGTTGGCACAAGAAGAACATGGATATTTATCTGAACCTTTAATGAATGCAGTAGCAAACTATTTGCAAATGCCTCCTATTGCAGTTTATGAAGTCGCTACATTTTATTCAATGTACCGCCTCCAACCAGGTGGAAAGCATACTATTGGCGTGTGCCGCAGTTTTTCTTGTAAACTGCGTGGCTCCGATGAAATTGTTAAAGGTTTATGCCAAAAATTAAATGTTGCTGTTGGTGGAACGACAGAAGATAAGCAATTTACTTTACGTGAAGTAGAGTGTTTAGGTGCATGTGTTGGTGGACCTGTTGCTCAAATCGATAAAGAATATCACGAAAATCTAACACTCGACAATTTAGATGAAGTGTTAGAGAAGTATAAGTAGGTGCAAATAATATTTGCACCTATGAGATAATTGTGTTCCTTTGATGAACCCAGGTGAAATTCGTGCAAATTTAATAATTTTTGCTATATTTATAAGTGTAATGAAACAAATCATCTACGGCTCCTTCACGGAGATAATCTTGAATGTAGATGGTAGATTAATACCTTACTTAAAGGTGAATAAAATGAAACACCAATTAATACAAAAAATTCTAATTCGTAAAATGCAATCTAACAAAGCTAGACTGTGTTTTAACTAGGCTCTGTATTTAAAGTTCATCGAAGTCTATTTCTATATAAATGAATCATCTATAACTCCTTAATAAGAAGTGGTTTTGCTGAAGGCGGCCTTAAATGTAGGTGATGAATCAACGAGTGTATAAAGAGGTGAAAAAAATGAAACAACAATTGATTCAAAAAATTTTGAATCGTAAAATGCAATCTAACAAAGCTAGACTGTGTTTCTAAGTTAGTGTGCTGTACTTGGTCATAGTCTGAGAGTTCGAAAAGGGGATTTCCCTCTCAACATTCTCTTTTTATGACCAAGGGCAAGTGTGCAAAGGTGATAAAATGAAACAGCCAGAACTTTCGATATTATTAACATACACCAATCCACATATATTGAAACGTTATGAAAAAGATTATCCTAATAATCAATTAAAAGCGGAAGAAGCGCTTCAAGAATTGTTGAAGTTCTTTTGGCTAAGTCAACAGCACAAATTAGAACAAAAAATCGCTCATGATAATAATAAAGCCTTTACTGTTTTGAATTTTCAAGCAGCCATCCACGAAGAAATGAAAGAAATTGATGATATGTGGCATACGTTTCTTTTATTCACCCAAGAATATATGGATTTTTGTGAACATTATTTTGGCCATTTTATCCATCACTCTCCCACCACCGATGAAAGTGAAACTCCTTCACCTGAACAATATGAAAAAGATTTAGAAAATTATCTTTCCTACATTTACGACCGTCTTGGCGAAGAAACTGTCCGAAAATGGTTTAATGAGTATTAGGATCTATTCGACTCAAAAATATCGCTGCTTTCTCAGCACTAATGAGATAACAATTCACCTCACCGGTTAAGGCTACTGCGGCAGGCGTGCTGATATACGTTTTCCATTTTTCAAAGCCAATTTTTTCAAGCATGCGATTTGGCATAGGATTAGAGGAAGCTGGCTCGCACAAAATAATTTTCAAATTAAATTCTCGATAAAAATCTAAAACACTCAAACAGAACAATGTTTTTCCGTAGCCATGTCCACGAAAAGTTGACTCAAATAAATGCAAATGAATATCAGCAATAACGTCTACTCTAATATTTTTTAAAATACTATAACCGACAGGCTTATTATCTATCATCCAGATACGATAAGAAAGTCCTGATTCAGTAGGTGGTAGTTGACATGTTTTGGCCAAATGTAACGCAAAATCTTCAAAAGAAGGAAGTTTATTTATATCAACGCCCATTCTTAAAAAATCGTCAGGACTACACTGATGCCAATAATTTACGATTAAATTAATATCTTGTTCAGTTATGTGGCGAATAGATAAGTTAGGCATAACTATATACTCCAATATCATCAGAAGAGGCACAGTTTCCTCCTATTTTTCACTTTTTTCAAATCATTTTTTTGATTAGCCAGGTAAATTTTTGTTTTATTAGTTATGCATTTAGGACAAATTTATAGAAAGGATTAATAAGGCGATATACGTTTCTGTTGCAAAAAAGACCATAACAATTTTTAGATGATCCTACCTCCTGACTTGCCCCTTTGGTGCTATTGATGTAGATTGTGGGTAATCCCGGAGGGTGAACACCGTTCGCCCTTACAGCAGATCTTTGTGTTTGTATAAAGGGGTGGAACTGACGAAGTGAAGCGAGGGTCTTGTACCCATTCTATAAAAAAGGTGAAATAACAATGCTCCAAATCCTATTAATTGGATTAGGTAGTGCGCTAGGCGGCATATCTCGATACTTATTATCCACAAGTGTCTACAATCTCATTGGCAAAAATTTTCCCTATGGTACCTTAGCGGTTAATACAATAGGCTCATTTCTAGCTGGATTCCTTGCTACATTATTACTAGAACGTTTTGATGGCTTGGCAGCTTCTCTCCGTGCTTTACTCATTATTGGTTTTTTGGGTGGATTTACTACCTTTTCTAGTCTTTCGGTTGAAACTTTAAATCTCTTTGAAAGCGGAGAAATATTCCGTGCATTATTAAATATTGTTATTAGCATTATAGCCGGTCTTTTATTGGCAGGTGTTGGTGCATTATTAGCGAGGCAATTATGAAGTGGGAACTAGTTACATTTGTTCGAGTATATATAATGGAAAATGATGATCTCTTGGAAAAGATTTTTGAATCTTTAAAAAATGATAATATTCGTGGGGCTAGTGTTTTTCGTGCCATAAATGGATATGGGGAAGATGGTATTCGAACTTCATCTTTTATGGATTTATCATTAAATTTGCCTTTAGCAATTGAGTTTTTTGATAACCCAGAAAAAATTTTACAAGCGACTAATAATATAGCTAATTTTATAAAACCTGGGCATCTAGTTTGTTGGACGGTACAAACCAATAGGTAGCGCTTTAAATATAAAAACACTTTTTAGAACCAAAAAGTGTGAGTTTCCACACTTTTTGGTTCCAAAAAGTGTAAATCTTCCATGGATATAGTATAATATTCTCATGAAACGTTCTATTTTTGATGACCTACAACAGTGGAAAAATGCAGCAGATCGAAAGCCTCTTATCTTAATGGGTGCGCGACAAGTAGGAAAAACTTATATTTTACAGGCGTTTGCTAAGGCCTTTTATGAAAACTGTGTTTATTTAAATTTTGAGGATGAACCTACATTAAAAACTTTATTTGAAAAAGATTTATCACCAGCAAGGCTTATTGAAGTTTTATCTATTGTTACTCATCAAACGATCTTTCCAAATAAGACACTTATTTTTTTTGATGAAATTCAAGAATGTCCCAATGCTTTAATTAGTTTAAAATATTTTAACGAAAAAGCTAATGAATATCATGTTTGTGCCGCAGGCTCTCTACTTGGGGTAAAGCTATCAAATATACGGGGATTTCCTGTAGGTAAAGTAAATTTTCTAAGTTTGCCTCCCATGAGCTTTATGGAATTTCTTGATGCAATTGATGAAAATGCATTAAAAAACTATCTTTTGTCATTAAATACAATCGAACCATTACCTACAGTCTTGCATGAAAAACTAATAGATTATGTAAAACATTATTTTTATATTGGTGGAATGCCTGAAGTAGTAAAAAGTTGGGTTGAAACTAGAAATTTGGGCAAGGTAAGAGAAATTCAATTAGATATTTTAAGAGCTTATACATTAGATTTTTCAAAGCATGCCCCTCCGGAAATGATTATGAAAATTCATCAAGTATGGGAAATTATTCCGAGCCAGTTAGCCAAAGAAAATAAGAAATTTATTTATTCAATTATACGTAAAGGTGCACGAGCTAAAGAATTTGAATCGGCTATTCAATGGTTACTCGAAGCAGGGCTTTTGTACAAAGTAATAAATGTTTCTATCCCGCAAATACCGCTGAAAGCCCATGCGCATTTTGAGTTCTTTAAAACTTATTTGCTTGATGTAGGATTATTAGGGGCAATGACTTCCCTTTCATCAAAAGTACTGCTTGGTGATAATGATTATTTTGTTGAGTTTAAGGGTTCATTTGTTGAAAATTTTGTTGCTCAACAGCTCATGACTATTAATATTAATGATAATTTATATTATTGGAGTAGTGAAGGAAAAGCAGAAGTTGATTTTGTTTTTTCCTGGAACAATAATATTTTTCCATTAGAAATTAAATCAGGTAATACTAATAAGAAAAAAAGCTTGCAAGTTTATGATCAAAAATACATGCCTAATCTATTACTGCGCAGTTCTCCAATGAATTTGAGAAAAGATGGAAAAATACTAAACTGTCCTTTGTATCTATTAGAAAGAATAAGAAATTTTTTGTAGGGCATATCCATGAAGATTGATTGTTTTAAGGCTTTTTCCGATAACTATATGTGGTTTATTCAAAAAGATAAGGATATTGTTGTTATTGATCCAGGCGAGGCTTCTACAATTATTGCCTATTTACGTGATAAAAAATTAAGTTTGAAAGCAATTTTATTAACGCATGATCATTGGGATCACGTGAATGGATTACAGGAATTATTAAAATATACTAAAGTACCGGTGTATGGAAAGTGCCCAATAGCGAATCATCAAGAAGAAACATTTTTACTGTTTGATAGGTTCACTTGCCAAGTATTATTTACACCAGGACATACGGATAAAAGTGTCTGTTATCTTATTGAAGCAGAAGGAAAACATCATTTATTTTGTGGAGATACCCTTTTTGCAGCGGGATGTGGGCGAGTATTTACGGGAGATTTTGAAGCTATGTTTAATTCATTGAATCAATTAAAACAGTTAAGTAGTGATTGTTTAGTTTATCCTGGACACGAATATACGTTAAAAAACCTGAAATTTGCTCAATTTATGGAGCCGCAAAATAAATATATTTCTCAGCGAATAGAAACTGAATCCAATAAATGGGAACAACACCATAATACATTACCTGTTTTTATGGAAGATGAATTAAAAACAAATCCCTTCTTTCGTTGTGAAGAAACCCCTTTAGTCCATTCAGTCAGCGAAAAAATAGGGCGCAAAGTAGAGGCGGGTTTGGACTGCTTTATTCAATTGAGAAAATTGAAAGATAATTTTTAAAATTAAATCGTTCTTCCTGGTGAATAGGTAGATGAGGCTTGAGAAGTTTCATCTGAGGAGTCTTCTCTTAAGGCTGCAAGTATATCTTCCATATCCTCATCTATTTGCGTGCTTTGAGTACTCCCTTGGGACCTCATCTTTTTAGGTTGCTCTACTGTAGTTGGAGGTTCTTTACGCTTTCTTAATATGGACGGAATAGTTCCATCAGCTTTTGGGCCTCCGAAAGTTGTAAGTTGAAACGTTTGGCTTCTATAAACAATTGTAAATGGGGGCTCCTGCGATCCCTGCGAAGTATTACGTGGAATTAAAGCAATCGCGGTGGGCTGAGAATCCATTCCAATAACCTGTTTGTCATTGCTGCTTTGCGAGTTAAAATCAGACTTCTGTAATGGCAATTTTTCTTTTATATATGCTTCTATACTAATAATATGTGCCTCTAATTCTTTAGAAAGAGGAGCGAAATATTCTTTTAATTTACTTATTTTATGGGATAAGCTTTTATAGTGTGTAGAAAGAAGATTTTCTTCTGTTGATAAGGCATTGGCTTCATCTTTAGCACTACTTACTAAAGTATATACTTTCTGTCTTATTTGTAAGAGTTCTATATGCGCTGCTAGTTCATTCAGATGGTTTATCTGAGTCTGAACAAGTTTATTCACTTGATCTTTGGTAGAGGAAGATAGGTAGCCAGAACCGAGGTTTTTATCGATAATACCAATAAGATTTTTAAAACTACGTTTATGTGTTTTAATTGAATTCTTCTCTAACTCTAGGGAGTGAGCCATGCCGGATTTTTTCATAACTCCATTAGGTAAGATAGCTCTTAAGTCATTAGAATTATTTTTTTCTGCTTCATTAAAGTTATTGATTAAATTTTGAGGATAGTCGTTGAATTTTTTGGATAAAGTATGAATTATTGCATCCAATTGTGCCATTAATTGAGCATGAAGATTATTTAATGCTTCTTTATTATCTTCCAGATCATCTTCCAGGGTTTTACTAGAAAGCTCAATCTGATAAGCGAGATTCACCATTTTTATGGATATATCAAAAGGTTGCTGGTGTTCCTTCTTAGCTAAGAATTCCAATTGAATCTCTTTCCATTGCTGTTGGAAATTTTTTACGATTTGTGATTTCATATTTTTATTTGATAATTTTTAATTTAAGAATTAGGGGCAAGATGATAAGATACTCATACCATTATTACTAGTAGTACTTAAAGATTTTTTCAAATTATGCTTAGTTACCAACACAGTTATCACGCCGGTTGTTTTGCGGATGTAATGAAACACTCTATATTAACGCAATTATTAACCTATTTAACCCAAAAAGATAAGCCTTTATTATATTTAGACACCCATTCAGGTAGAGGCTTATATGATTTACAGCATGAGCATGCGCAGAAAACGAACGAGGCTGCCCAGGGTATTCAGCTGGTCTGGGAAAAGCGTACCCAACTTTCAGATTTATTTAAACCCTATCTTCAGTCTATTCAACAAGTAAATCACAGTGAAACGTTACGTTACTATCCTGGTTCACCAGAAATAGCCATCCAACTCTTGCGTTCACAAGATCGTTTGGTTTTTTGTGAATTACACCCGACTGAATTTACTCATTTACAAGATTTATCTGCCCAGAAAAATCATTTCTTCAAAAAAGAAGATGGATTAAAAAACATGAGTGCTCTGTTACCTTCTATAGAACGACGCGGGCTCGTGTTTATGGATCCGTCTTATGAACGAAAAGTCGAATACCAAGAAATGGTGCAGGCAATTAAAGCTGCTTACAAACGTAGTGCTACGATGACATATTGTTTGTGGTACCCAATACTTAGTAATAAATTGCCACCCGATTTTATATCAGGTTTGCAGTCCATTAATGCAGAAAAAAGTTTACGGCTAGAATTTTACAGTACACAAGAAGCCAAACCCGGCATGACAGGCTCCGGATTATGGATTATTAATCCTCCTTACACATTAGCAGAGGAAGGTGAAAAAATGCTAAAGGAACTAACTAAGATTATGACACCAATTACTTCAGCCTATCTAGTTGAATAATTCGTAACCTAATTTAGATGTTAAACATTAAGTTAATCTGTCAAAATATGCAAAAAAATCTTCTTTTCGAGCTTATTTTGTGGTCTAATAAAGAGATTTTTTTAAAGATAAAAGGTTATGAAAAGAAAGTTTTTGCTTGTATTGACGGGATTAATGTTGGCGTTTTTTTCGATGCTGGCATTTGCAGGCTTAGATCAAATTGTTCAGCAATCGGGCAAAGACGCGGTAATGGGGGTTGTTGTTAAAGATGCCACCACTGGCCGTATGATCTATCAACATAATGCTGATAAACTTTTTATTCCAGCCAGTAGCCTTAAAGTTTATACTGGCGCAGCTGCTTTAATCATGTTAGGGCCCACTTATCGTTTTGATACCAGTCTTTTAACGGATGCTAAGACTATTAGAGGCGGCACGTTAATGGGAAACTTGTATGTAGTCTTTAGTGGTGATCCGACTTTAACTAGTTCTGATATTGTTGATGTGATGAGCGTATTAAAAAAGAAAGAAATTAATCATGTCCAAGGTAATGTCATCTTAGTTTATCCTTCTTATACAACAGAAAAATATCCTCCGGGGGCAATGGTTACTGATCGATTGCATCCTTACGGTGCACCTGTAACACCAGTGATTGTTGATCAAAATGCGGCAACATTTATTATTAATACTACGCGGCCCGGCCAGTTAGCACGAATCAGTGCATCGGATGCGAGTCATCGTATTAATGTGGCGCAAAATGCATTATATACAAAACGGCCAGGCACAAAAGGATGTGGATTATCTTATCACTTAGATAACCGAAACCAATTATTTGTGCAAGGATGTGTGGCGCCACGAAATGAGCCGTATGTGGAACGTATCCCTGTGGTCAATCCTTCCAATTATGCAGAAGGTGTAGTGAACGTAGCGTTGAACCATTGGGGTGTAATTGTCCATGGTCATATTATACCGGGTCAAGCACCTTCTTCGACGATGTTATTAAACGTGCATCAATCTGAGCCATTACCAAAAATTTTAGCGGATACATTGAAACCTTCAAACAATGTTTTTGCTAATGCCTTATATTTAAAAATAGGCTCAGTTTATTGGCGACAAATGGCTACATGGCAAAATTCTGGTTTGGCGGTGAAACAAATTTTGGAAAAATATGCAGGTGTGCCAATGAAATCAGCTACGATAGTTGATGGTGCTGGCTTGTCTCGCCTGAACAGAGTTAGCCCAATGCAAACGGTTACTTTACTAACCAATATGCAACACAAGTTTATGTTGAGCGATGATTATATTTCTGCCTTTCCTGTTCCTGGGGAAAAAGGTACGTTGATGCGATGGCGTATCGCACCACAAGTCCGGCAGAAAAATATGCACGCAAAAACAGGTACCATGAAAGGAATTGTTGGTTTAGCTGGTTATATATTAAGCTCCAATCATCATTCCATCGTGTTTTCTATTATGACAAATTCAACTTCTCCAAAACTTGCTTACTCGGATCATATTCCGTTTGCTTCATGGAAGTATCGTTCTTTAGAAGAAAAAATTTGTCAATATTTAATGAACAACCCTACGTGATAAAATATGTCTGAAAAAATCAATAAATTACCTGAACTACTCTCTCCTGCGGGTAGCTTAAAAAGTATGCGCTGTGCTTTTGCCTATGGCGCTGATGCTGTCTATGCAGGTCAACCTCGCTATAGCCTCCGTGCGCGTAATAACGAATTTTCGCAAGAAGTGCTGGCATCAGCAATTGAAGAAGCGCATCAACAAAAGAAATTATTCTTTGTGGCCAGCAATATTATTTCGCAAAATAACAAAATTAACACGTACATTCGTGATTTAACACCTGTGGTAGAGGCAAAACCAGATGCGGTGATTATGGCAGACCCTGGGTTAATTATGTTAGTGCGTGAAACCTGGCCTGATTTACCGGTTCATTTGTCCGTGCAATCGAATGTGATGAATTACCAAGCGGTTAAGTTTTGGCAATCAACGGGCGTTTCTCGCATTATTTTATCTCGAGAGTTATCGCTTGATGAAATTGCCGTTATTCGTGAACATTGCCCTGATGTTGAATTAGAAGTTTTTGTTCATGGTGCTTTGTGTATGGCTCATTCTGGACGCTGTCTATTATCGGGATATTTCAATCATCGCGATCCGAATCAAGGCGCTTGCACTAATTCTTGCCGATGGGATTATAAAGTTAAAGAAGGCAAGCAAGATGAATGGGGAAATAATGTTCAATATACCGTTGAAGAAACCAATCGTCCGGGGATAGAACATGTTATTGAAGAAGATGAGTTTGGCACTTATATTTTTAATTCCAAAGATTTAAGGGCGATTCAACATATTGATACGCTCATAAAAATGGGTGTGGAATGTTTTAAAATTGAAGGCCGCACGAAATCTTCTTTCTATGCAGCGCGTACGACGCAATTATATCGTCAAGCGATGGACGATAGCTTGAATGGCCGACCGTTCAATCCTGCATTGATGGATCAACTAGAAGGATTATCGACCCGTGGTTACACAGAAGGTTTTTACCGTCGCCATGTGCCAGAAGAATATCAAAGCTATCAAAACCGCACCACTAGTGAGTTAAAACAACAAGTTGTCGGTGAGTTTTCAGATTATAATGATGGTTGGTTGACGGTTGAAGTAAAAAATCAATTTATGGTTGGCGATCGACTCGAAATTATGACACCAGGTGGACAACAATTTTTAACGTTAGAAGCAATGGAAGATAAGAATGGCAGTGCAGTTGAACGTGCGGCAGGGAGTGGTGTCACAGTAAAAATTAAGTCAGAAAAACCAACGGGCGATTTGACTCACGGCTTTTTAATTCGCCATTTTTAGAGGTGACCTTTTCCGTCATTGCGAGGAATGTTTTCTATAGGGAGAGCAGCAGCGAAACCTATAGAAAATATGAGGAACTAATCCAGTAACAATATTAAAGTAATATGGATGTCTGGATTGCCACGTCGTTTAATTGCTTCGCTAATGCTGCGCAATAAACTCCTCGCAATGACGGAGAGAAGAGAGTAGTTACAAAAGAGGATATATATATGTGTGGTATTGTAGGTGCGGTTTCAAAACGAAATATTACCTCCATTTTAATTGAAGGATTAAAAAGATTAGAGTATCGCGGATATGATTCTGCTGGTATGTGTGTAATGGATGGTCAAAACCAGTTTAAACGGTTACGAGCATTGGGAAAAGTACGTGTTTTAGAAGAATTATTAGACAAAGAATCCCTGAGAGGCGAAACAGGAATTGCCCATACACGCTGGGCAACTCATGGTGCACCTGCTGAACACAATGCCCATCCTCTTATGTCTGGTGATAATATTGCCGTTGTACATAATGGCATTATTGAGAATTATTTGCCTCTACGCCAACAACTTGAAAAAGAAGGTTATAAATTCAGTTCTGAAACCGATACGGAAGTTGCCGCACATTTAATTGATTTCTATCGACGCCAAATTTCTGACTTTTTAACCGCTTTGGTTCAAGCCTCCCAGGATATGGAAGGCGCTTTTGCATTGGGTGTCTTAAGCCATAAAGATCCGAATACCTTGGGTGTTGTACGGAAAGGTTCACCTCTGGTTATTGGTATAGGCGAACAAGAATACTTTATTGCTTCCGATCCTTTAGCTGTCATGCCTGCGGCACAAAAATTCATTTATCTTGAAGAAGGCGATGTTGCGTTAATAACTTCCGATGAGATTTTAATTGTTGATCAAAAAGGCCAGAAAGTTGATCGCCCTATTCAAACATTATCTTGGAATGGAGAAGGGGTTAGTAAAGGTCATTATCGACACTTTATGCTCAAAGAAATTATTGAGCAGCCGCATGTGATTGCTGAAACATTGGAAGGACGGGCAGGACATACTCATGTGTTTACTGAGATTTTAGGTAGTCATGCGAATGAATTACTTGAAAAAACCAAAATGATCCAAATTGTAGCATGTGGCACAAGTTATCATGCAGGATTAGTAGCGAAATATTGGTTTGAAAAAATTGCTAAAATTCCTTGCCAAGTAGATGTGGCCAGCGAGTTTCGTTATCGTTCGCCCGTTGTATTACCCGGTACTTTATTTGTTACTGTCTCTCAATCAGGTGAAACAGCAGATACCTTAGCGGCATTACGTCATGCTAAAACAGAGGGTGGATATGTTGGGTTCTTGGCTATTTGTAATGTTCCTGCTAGTTCTTTAGTCCGTGAATCCGAATGTGTATTAATGACACGGGCAGGCATAGAAATTGGTGTGGCTTCTACGAAAGCCTTTACCGCCCAATTAACAGCCTTTCTTTTACTTGTTTTGCTTTGCGCGCATTTTAATAAGCGTGATGCAGATAAATTAAAAGTATTCCTTGATGAATTGAAAAAATTACCAGCATTATGTGAAAAAGTGTTGAAATTAAATGAAGAAATTCAACATATGGCACGGGCTTTTGCTGATAAGCAACATGCACTATTTTTAGGTCGTGGCATTGAGTTTCCTATTGCTTTGGAAGGCGCATTAAAGCTCAAAGAAATATCTTATATTCATGCCGAAGCCTATCCAGCAGGGGAATTAAAGCATGGGCCTTTAGCATTAGTTGATAAAAATATGCCAGTAATTGTTATTGCACCACAAGATGATTTATTGCATAAATTAAAATCAAATATCGAAGAAGTGCGGGCACGCGGAGGCGAGTGTTTTGTTTTCACTGATGAATCAACTGATTTTGAAACTGAAAAAACCATGCATGTGATCAAGCTTCCAAATATTCATCCGGTTATCGCGCCGATTGTTTATACACTTCCTTTACAGCTATTAGCCTATCATGTGGCTGTCTTAAAAGGAACCGACGTGGATCAACCACGTAACCTTGCTAAATCAGTTACTGTTGAATAACTTTCTCCAAATCGATAATTATCGATCGTGAAGAAAAATTTAGAGCACGCTATTCTTCTCCAAAATCAATAATTATTGATTTTGGAGAAAGTATGAAAAGTATGAAAAAAAACCAACGCTTCAAAATTATTCATGTGTAACAACAATAAATCCTCGATAAGCATCCCCATCTTTAGTATGCATTGCTTGGTATAAGGTTTCTATTGGCACCCAGGTAGGACCATATTTATAAGAAGCGACATCCATAAAAAGTACATGATCAGATTTAGGATCATACGCTACTAGCGGTGAAAAATGGCCTCCGCCCATTTCTTCCATTTCAGGACGAAAAATATTCACAATAACTAACTGTTTATTAGATTTTAAGGCTTTTAAGAGAATAGCTTTCGTTTCAGCTAGACTAAGATTTTTTGTAGAATACATGTGCGCTTTCACAGAAGGAAAAGCATTGAGTAATTGCGTTTCTTTTTCCAATGTCATGCCTTGTGCTAATACGTCACTTTGTTTGATGTTTAGTTTTTTTACTGCGTCTGCTGTAAATATATTATCTTGGGTAAATAGTTGGTAATCACCAAAGTCTGCATCTTTAGGTGGTTTGATTTGAAGTGTATTTAATACAATAGCGGCAGAAGCAATACCACAAAATGAGGTGTTTTCTTGATTAGTAAAATACCTTACTTCAGATAAAAATGGATCTGCGTAGTGATGTAGTAAACTAAAGGTGAGCATTTCCCCTCCAACACGCGAATTAAGCTCTGTTAAGGCAAAGACATTTGAACAGATAAAAAAGGTAAATAAAACAAACCATTTTGTTATTTTCATAGCAGTTTCTCCAAAACACTTGATATACACTTCGCATAGCATTCTACTATTTTTTTATAAATTGTAAATTTTACTTCCCGAACTACACTAAAAAGAGTCTTTGATCAAAAGATTTTCTGTAATTAATTAGTAAGGAGGTAAAATATAATGAAAGCAGTAGTATTTCACGATGTAGGGGATATTCGTTTAGACGATGTTGAAGAACCGGTCATTAAAGATAAACAAGATGCAATAGTTCGACTGACAAGTAGTGCGATTTGTGGTACCGATTTGCACATGGTTCGCGGGACAATGCCAGGCATGGAATCAGGAACCATATTAGGACATGAAGGTGTAGGTGTTATTGAAGAACTAGGTGAAGCTGTTCGTAATTTTTATGTGGGTGATCGTGTGGTGATTCCATCAACTATTGCTTGTGGATATTGCTCGTATTGTCGTGAAGGGTACTTTTCTCAATGTGATCATGCCAATCCAAACGGTAAAGCTGCTGGAACAGCTTTTTTTGGTGGCCCAAAAGAAACAGGTCCTTTTAATGGAATGCAAGCAGAAAAAGTTCGAGTTCCTTTTGCTAATGTGGGATTGGTTAAGATCCCAGATAATGTTACAGATGATCAAGCTATTCTTGTTTCTGATATATTTCCAACCGGTTATTTTGGCGCAGATTTAGCTGATATTGAAGAAGGTCATATTGTGGCAGTATTTGGCTGCGGGCCGGTAGGGTTATTTACTATAATGAGTGCTCAATTAAAAGGTGCCAGTCGCGTTATTGCCATCGATCAAATTCCCGATCGCTTAGAAAAAGCGCGCGAATTAGGCGCTGAAGTAATCAATTTTTCTGAAGAAGATCCGATTAAAACCCTGAGAGAGTTGACAGGTGATATTGGCCCCGATCGTGTTATAGATGCGGTGGGAATTGATGCTGAGCATCCTGAGCATGGAATGGCATATTGGAAAGAGCGATTAAAAGGAAAAGAAAATAAAATAAAAGAGCAAGTCAACGAAATAGCGCCTAAACAAAACCCCGATGGTAATTTATGGCAGCCTGGTAAAGCACCTTTTCAAGCAATTGAATGGGCAGTAGAGGCGATTGCCAAAGGTGGTACTATCGCTGTTATTGGGGTTTATCCAGAGCAAGCAGAAAATTTTCCCCTCGGTAAAGCAATGAATAAAAATCTTACTATTAAATTAGGTAATTGTAACCACAGAAAATATATACCTATGTTACTTAATTTGGTCGCTTCGGGTGTCGTAGAACCAAGAAGAATTTTAACGAAGCAAGAGCCTTTAAATTCAGCTATTGAGGCATTTGAAGCGTTTGATCAACGAGAGCAAGGTTGGATTAAGGTTGAATTGCAACCACAACAGCCAGATGTAATGTGAGGTTGAGAATAATTTTGTGTAGGATCGGGTCTTGGACCCGCCCCTACGAACAATTGTTGAGGGGTTAATAAATGGCAGTAATCTGGAAGGGGCATATTTCTTTTGGTTTAGTAAGCATTCCTGTAGAAGTTTATTCGGCAGAAAAACGAACAGAATTACATTTTCATTTATTGGATTCAAGAAATAAATCGCGCATTCATTATTCCCGTATTAATGATGAAACAGGAAAAGAAGTTCCGTGGAATAAAATTGTTAAAGCATTTGAATTTAGTAAAGATAAATATGTCATATTAGATGATGAGGATTTTAAGAAAGCGGCGCCTGCTGTTACAAAAACTATTGATATAGAAACCTTTGTTAACATTAGCGAAATTGATTATGTTTTTTTTGAGAAACCTTATTATTTAGTCCCGGAAAAATCAGGAGAAAAAGGTTATATACTTTTACGGGAAACGTTAAAGAAAACTAAAAAAGTTGGTATTGCAAAAGTGGTTATTCGCGAAAAACAATATTTAGCTGCCATATTGCCTGTTAAAAATGCAATATTATTGAATCTTTTAAGATTTAACCAAGAAATTCGTCCAGTATCTGATTTTCATTTTCCTGATAAAAATTTAAAGTCTTATCGCATTTCTGAAAAAGAAATTACCATGGCAGAACAGTTAGTGAAAGGGATGTCAGGAAAATGGGAACCTGAAGCTTATCATGATGATTATCGGGATAAATTATTAAACTGGATTGAGAAAAAGAGAAAAACCAGAAAGAAAACAGTCTCTGCAGAAAAAGAAGCTGTTTATGAAGATAATACAATTGATTTTATGGCTGCATTAAAAAAGAGTTTACAGAATGTAAAACATGCCTCTCCTACTAAAAAAGTAAGGAATCATAAATGAGTTTAAAAACTTATAAAAAGAAACGTAATTTTTTAAAAACTTCAGAACCAAGTGGAAATCAAACCCAAAAAGCCCATAGCAAAACGCGTATTTTTGTAGTGCAAAAGCATGCAGCATCTCATCTCCATTATGACTTTCGGTTAGAAATGAATGGCGCATTAAAAAGTTGGGCGGTTCCTAAAGGTCCATGCCTAGATCCTTCTGTTAAACGTTTAGCGGTAGAAGTGGAAGATCACCCATTAGATTATGCTAATTTTGAAGGTGTTATTCCAAAAGGCGAATATGGTGGTGGTTCTGTTATTGTATGGGATAATGGAACTTGGGAAGAAGAAAATGATTCTAATTTTAAAAAAGGTAATTTAAAACTTATTTTGTACGGAAAAAAATTAAAAGGTTCGTGGCATTTAATTCGAACAAAAAAATCCGAAAAAAAACCACAGTGGTTATTAATTAAATCTAAAGATAATTTTAGTAAAAGTTTAAAAGAATATGATATTGAGAAAGAAGAACTTAATAGTGTTTTATCAAAAAAAACAATTAAATTAGAAAATAAAATTAAAAAAGTTTCATTACCAGAAAAATTTAAACCACAACTAGCGACATTAAGTAAAATTCTTCCGAAAGGCAATGAATGGATATATGAAACAAAATATGATGGTTATCGAATTTTAAGTGTAATAAAAAATAAGAAAATTCAGTTGCTTTCTCGTACAGGAAAAGATTGGACAGACAAGTTCTCATTATTAAAAAAAGAATTAAAAAAATTGCCAATAAAAAATGCTATTCTAGATGGAGAAATTGTTGCTCAAACGGAAAAGTCCCATTCGAGTTTTCAAGCACTTCAAAATTACTTTAAATTACAGTCAAGCAAAGAAATAAATATCCATTATTACCTCTTTGATATTCCTTTTTTAGACAGCCATGATTTAACGGAAGTACCCCTTATTGAAAGAAAAACCCTATTAGAGACTCAAGTATTAAACCAACCCTTGGAGCATATTCATTATTCTGAACATATAGAGGGAAAATCACAGGAGATTCTTGCCTTAGCGTGCAAACAAGGATTGGAAGGCATTATGGCAAAACGCAAAAACTCACCCTATATTCAAGCAAGAACAGAAGACTGGTTGAAACTTAAATGCCATCAGCGACAAGAATTTATTGTCATTGGGTATACTGCACCTAAAGGAGAAAGAAAATTTTTTGGTTCTTTATTGTTGGGAATTTATAAAGAAGGCAATTTAATTTATTCTGGTCACGTGGGCACCGGATTTAATGAGGGTACTTTGAAACAATTATTTGAGTTATTTGCCCCCTTAAAAAGTAAAACAATGCCAGTTTCAGAAAAGCCTGCTGATCCGTTAAGAAGAAAAATACAATGGCTCAAACCTAAAATCGTAATTGAAGTTGAATTTACAGAATGGACAAGTGATAACATATTAAGACATCCCTCTTTTAAAGGTATCCGCGAAGATAAATTACCTAAACAAGTAACAAGAGAAAAAGCGAAAATACCTAAATTATTAGAGTCTCAGGCAAAAGCGGATATTGAGCCAGGCCGTAAACAGCCAAAAGATCTCTCTCATCCCAACAAAATACTTTATCCGGCTATTCATCTTACCAAAGCAGAACTTGCAGAATATTATGAAAAAATAGCTGATCACTTGTTACCTTATATAAAAAAAAGACCCATAAGTATTTTAAGATGCCCAGAAAATAATCATTCCTGCTTTTTTCAAAAACATTGGGTGTCTGGAATGCCAGAAGAAATCAAGTCAACCAAGGTGGATGGTGAGGATTACATTACTATTGTCGATAAAAAAGGTTTAAGGGCATTGGCTCAAATCGGTGTGTTAGAGATACATCCCTGGTCGAGCTTAAATAATAAATTGGATTATCCCAATCAGATTATTTTTGATCTTGATCCGGATGAAAGTTTAAATTGGGAAAAAGTGAAACAAGGGGCAGGTATTCTTCGGGAAGTATTATCTACTTTAGAATTGCAAAGTTTTGTAAGAGTTACCGGTGGCAAAGGTGCTCATGTTGTAGTGCCTATTGTTGCAACGAGAAATTTTGATGAAATTAAGGCATTTTCTAAAATGCTTTCGGAAAAAGTGTCGCTTAATTTTCCCAAACTATTTGTTAGCGTCATGAGCAAGAAAAAAAGAGTGGGTAAAATATTTATCGATTATTTGCGTAATGATAAAGAGTCGACGGCCATTGCCTCCTTTTCTCCTAGAAAAGATGAGAAAGCAAGTGTTGCTGTTCCTATCAGTTGGGATGTATTTGAAAAAACATCAACGTCCAAGTTGTATTCTATTCGAAATATAGATGATTATTTTAAAGATTTTCCAGAGGATCCATGGGCAGGATTTTTTAAATCCAAACAAAAACTTACCACAGTACAAATAGAGGGATTGAGAAAAATTTAAAAAAATAATCAAAAAATATCAAATAACCTCTTGAAATCTTTTTAATTAGCCCCATATGGTATATGTTAGCGTAGATCTGAATGGAACGCTAAGGTATACACTTCGCCTTTGGATTTTCAGTGGCGTGGTATATATATGAACATTGATTTTTAACTATTGGAGAGTATTAGCATGGCTACAAAAATTCGTCCTTTACATGATCGCGTTGTTATCAAGCGCAAAGAAGAAGAACGAACAACCGCTGCGGGTATCGTTATTCCTGATAATGCAACAGAAAAACCCATTCTTGGTGTTGTCATTGCTGCAGGTCCTGGCAAAACATTAGAAAATGGTGATGTACGCGGATTAAGCGTTAAAGTAGGTGATACTGTTGTATTTGGGAAATATGCAGGTAATGAAGTCAAGTTGCATGGCGAAGAAGTAATTGTTATGCGCGAAGATGACATTATTGGTATTGTTGAATAATTCATAACATTTATTAAAGAGGATAAAAATGGCTGATATAGAATTACGTTTTGGTGACGCTGGTCGCCGCGAAATGCTCTTAGGCGTTAACGCATTAGCAGACGCTGTTCAAGTAACAATGGGTCCTAAAGGCCGAAATGTTGTTTTTGAAAAATCTTTTGGTGCTCCTACTGTCACAAAAGACGGTGTTTCTGTTGCTAAAGAAATTTCTTTCAAAGAAAAATTCAAAAACATGGGTGCACAGTTAGTTAAAGAAGTTGCTTCTAAAACATCGGATGATTCAGGTGATGGTACAACAACTGCTACTGTTTTAGCTCGTGCTATCTTAGTTGAAGGTCAAAAAGCCGTTGCTGCTGGCATGAACCCAATGGATTTGAAACGTGGGTTGGATAAAGCTGTCATCGCAATTGTTGATGAATTGAAAAAAATGTCAAAACCTTGCAAAGATACTAAGGCAATTGCTCAAGTTGGTACAATTTCTGCTAACTCTGATGATGCTATTGGTAGTATTATTGCTGAAGCAATGGAAAAAGTAGGCAAAGAAGGCGTTATTACTGTTGAAGATGGTAACAGCTTAGTAAACGAATTGTCTGTTGTTGAAGGTATGCAATTTGATCGTGGATATATTTCTCCATACTTTATCAACAATCAACAAAACATGAGCGCTGAATTAGAACATCCTTATATTCTTCTTGTTGACAAGAAAATTTCTAGCATTCGTGATTTATTACCAGTGTTAGAAGGTGTTGCTAAATCTGGCCGTTCATTATTAATTATTGCTGAAGATATCGAAGGCGAAGCATTAGCTACATTAGTAGTAAACAATATCCGTGGTATTGTTAAAGTATGTGCGGTTAAAGCTCCTGGCTTTGGTGATCGTCGTAAAGCAATGTTACAAGACATCGCTGTATTAACTTCTGGCCAAGTAGTTTCTGAAGAAGTGGGTAAAACATTAGAAGGAACAGGAATCGAAGATTTAGGTTCTGCAAAACGTGTTATTATCACTAAAGAAACAACAACTATTATTGATGGTACAGGCAAAGAAAGCGAAATCAACGCGCGTGTTGCTCAAATTCGTGCATTGATTGAAGAAACAACGTCTGATTACGACCGTGAAAAACTTCAAGAACGCGTTGCTAAATTAGCAGGCGGTGTTGCGGTTATCAAAGTTGGCGCTGCAACTGAAGTAGAAATGAAAGAGAAACGTGCCCGTGTCGATGACGCGCTTCATGCTACTCGTGCTGCCGTTGAAGAAGGCGTATTACCTGGTGGTGGTGTTGCTTTAATTCGTGCGCAAAAAGTATTGAAAGATATCAAAGGTGATAACCATGAACAAGATATGGGTATTGATATCCTTCGTCGTGCGATTGAATTCCCTTTACGTCAAATCGTAACGAATGCTGGTTATGAAGCATCGGTTGTTGTTAACAAAGTAAGTGAAGGTAAAGCAAGCTTTGGTTTCAACGCAGCTACTGGCGAATACGGCGATATGATCGAAATGGGTATTTTGGATCCAACCAAAGTAACTCGTACAGCTTTACAAAATGCTGCATCTATCTCTGGTCTCATGTTAACAACAGAGTGCATGATTGCAGAAGTTCCTAAAGCTGACGCTCCTGTAGGCGCTGGCGATATGGGCGGCATGGGTGGTATGGGCGGAATGGGAGGTATGGGCGGCATGATGTAATTGCTCTTCGCTCTTGATTATTGGGTGTCGTTGCAAACTTTATTCGCATCTCATTTACCTGTTGTAAACTACGATGCTCCTTTCAGTTTGCGCCTAACCCAATAATCAATTGCTTTGAGCAATTTTCAAGCGTTGATTTGACAGTTGCCAGTGTGGTTCGCATCCTATTTACTTGTTGTAAACTGCGGTGCTCACTTCAATTGGCGCCTCGCTGACAACTCAATGACTTGAATATCTCCGATGTTTGAAGTCAATATTACTTTAAGCAACGAGTCGTTCAAACTTCTGGGATTCTTCCCTATCTAAAAAACGCCCCTCTTTTGGGGCGTTTTTTTTATATATAGTCAATTAATTTTAACCCACTATACATAGAATCTTCCTAAAATCTATCAACAAATTACCCCTAATTATAATTCAACGTGTAATATTTCTTTGAATATTTTCACCATTTGCCTTCGATGAGGAAGTCCATTTGTTCCGCCATTGATAATTTTGGTAATGCCGACCAAATCATCTTTTAAGGCCAACGCATTAAGATTATGCCGGTTCCAAAACCAGAGCGAAACCTCAAAAGCTATATCGGGAATTAAAATTTGTTCGGGCCGTTCAACTAAGTCAAGTCCTAAATCTTTCCCTGCTGCAATATAATTAGCTTTTCCTGTTAACTGTATATAACCTCTGCCTTTATATTTTACGCCATCTCCTGGTGCAGTATTGCCAAGATCTTTCCTGCCTTCATATGCCTTACCCGAAGCATATTCTTGTAATGTTTTAAAGGAATCCGATTCATGGGCTAATTGACCTAAAAAATGAGCTTTAATTAAAGGACTTATTCCCCGTTTAATAAACGAAACAATAGGTCTACACAGCGGATTTTTCGCTGTTGGAAAATAATTTTTTAAAACAGCTACTGTTATCATATCTGAAAATAAGTAATTGCCTAATACCCGAAAGTATTAGGCAATAATACAGTTCTACAATCTTCCTAGTAGAATAAGTATTAAGATAATTAATAAAATGGTAGTAATAGAACCAGCAGGGTAAAATCCCCATGCAAGACTATACGGCCATATCGGAATAGCACTTATTAGCGCTAAAATTAGCACAACTAATAAAATGGTTCTTAACATGGTAAACTCTCCTTATAATAAGTGTTTACACCTGTAAGTTTAGGCTATTTTTTACTTTTTTTCATGAATATACGCACCTCGCACACTGGAATAATCAATAATGCTAATTTAGTTGAGTGAGAAACTTGATTTTGCGTACCATTTTTGATACAATTTGCTATATGAATTATAGTCCAATCCAAAAAACTAAATTAGAAGCCTATTTTTTTCAAACAAGCCAAGGTAATGAGCCTGTGAGAGAATGGTTAAAGAATCTATCTAAAGAAGATAAAAAGCTCATTGGTTCTGATATACAAATGGTGCAATTTGGCTGGCCTTTAGGTATGCCTTTGGTTGACAATTTAGGTCATGGAATATGGGAAGTAAGAACAAAATTGACGAATAGATGCATAGCTAGAATTCTTTTTTTATTGGATGGTAATACTATGGTATTGTTAAATGGTTTTATAAAGAAAACCCAGAAAACACCAGCTGCAGAATTAGAGCTAGCAAAAAAAAGAAAACGAGAGTATGAGAGTTGAGATTATTATGAACAAACATCTAGGAACCACGTTCGAAAGTTTTTTAGAAGAAGAAGACCTGCTCGATCATACGGAAGCAGTAGCTATAAAACGAGTAATTGCTTATCAGATTGAGCAAACAATGAAAGAGAAAGAATTAACCAAAACTGTGGTAGCATATAAATTAAAAACCAGTCGTGCAGCAGTGGATAGATTATTAGATCCTGAAAATACATCAGTAACCTTAACAACCCTGACCAAAATTTCACACTTATTAGGAAAAAAACTGCAGCTATCGTTTGCCTAGTTTAAACCTGTATATCATTTAAAGTGATAAAAAATTAAACAGACGTTATTAAATTTACAATATTTTTTTCTAACTGTGTACTTAATGTATCTACTATTTTTCCTTCCCAGATTAAAAGCGTGCCTTTTATTTTTTCTTGGGCTAATATTTTTCTTGCTAAGGTAATAGCATCTTCTACAATGCTTTTATCGGCACAGGCTTTTTTAAAAGCTCTTTCTGGGCCACCACCCGGATTGGCTAAACCGTCAATATCATTAAGTAAACGATGGGCAACTAATTTTACCAATTCTTCTCGGCAAAGATCTGTATCGGCATGATCACCTACCCCATGTTCGGCATGAGGAAATCCACCTACTTCTCGAATAGTTTCTAATTGAATATGATTTATTTCTTTTTCTTGTTCAGAGGTAATATTTCCTATTAGAAGCCATTCATTGTGGCTAATTTGCTTGAGATCATGACCGTAAAAATAAGGGCCTAAGAGTTTAAAAGAGGGAAAACCTTGTTTGATTCGATCGCCAAGCAATTTTTTATATTCATTGGTCATTTTACCGGGCATTAAAGCATCATCATAGGGAAATAACGTGCCTTTTTCTTGAATGGTTAAAGATAAAATCGCTGGTGTTGCTACAGTTCTGGTTTGAAGTATCATCCGCTCGGAAAAACAATTTGGCGGTATGTTTATGATTTGCATTTCCTTGGCATGTTGTTGGGAAAATTCCTGCAATTTTTTATCAAAAAGAGCAATATTATTTTTTTCATTTTCATGATTGGCTACTTCAATAAACAATATTTCTTGAAAATGTTTAGTGCGAATAGATCGAGGAGTAAAAATATAGGAAAAACATTTTCCAAGAAAAGCTTCGAATTTTATATAATTTACAGGAGAAATATTGAGTAAATTATTGCGAAAACGCATTAATTGCAGAAGATATTTGGATACCCATTTCCAACCGGTAGCAAAAAGTACTCCCATAAAAAAGCCGTGTCCCTCATTAACAATAATTTTTGTGAGTTTTTCATTCATCGATTCGCACAGAATAGGCAAGGAATGCGGATTTTCAGCACCTTCGGAAAAAATAACTTCCTTATAAAATTTTTCTTTGATGTTATTTGAAAAAAGCAGCATAGCGTAAGTACGAATTTCTGTTGGTTTTTTACGAATAAGGTACATTTGATACACGACTGCTTGAGAACCCTCACCGCCATCGCCAGGAAAAATAATTTCTCCACGATGATTACGAATTGGATAACTTCTGTCAATGAAGAGTTTTTTCAGAAATTCATCTACTTCATTAATATGAGGTAATTCAATATCTTCAAAAGTGACTTGATTATTGTCAATATATTTTAATAAAGCTTCGCCTGAGGAAAATTTTTCTGCTTTGATAAAACCATTATAAATAACGCCTGTGACACTAATTGCAATAAGTCCCATGTTGCCTGTGCAGGTAGTAGATGGCCTTCCATCACGGTTATCAACTTGTACTCCTCCACACGCACTGGCTACGCTACCACCAAAAGTATTTCCTAAATCATGGGAACCCGTGCGGTGAGGTAAGCTAAAATTGATTTGATTCAATATAATTTCGGCTTCTTTTAAAGCGACGCCAGGTTGAACCAATAATATTTTATATTCATTATTATTGGGAATATCTAAAACTTTTATTTGCGTTAATTTTGATGTTTTAATGATAACAATGTCTTTTTCTTCACCATTAGGTGTTCCTTGGCCTTTCAAGGCAGTATTTGCACCTTGCAGGATGTACCCCACCTTCATATCTGTGTAGCATTTGATTAATTGATACACCGCTGTTATGGAGTGAGGATAAACAGCGGCGATTGCTTTACCTTGTTTTCCTCTAAAGCCTCTTACTAAAGGAGTCAATGCCGAACCAACTTCAATGTATATATCTGGCAACAATCCTTTAGTTGCCGCTATAATTTTTTCTTGAATGGGAGAAAGAAGGGTATGTTCAAAAGTCATTAACGTCTCCTTATGAGCAAAAAAGAATCATATTGCCTGCAAAATAATTATAAAACAAGCAAACTACCAAAAATTGCACTTTGGGTGTCTAAGTTGATATGATGCGCATCATTTTTGTTGAGAGTCATATGTTAACGTTTAAAAAATTAAGCTACGCTATTAGTGTTTTATTGTTAAGTGTTTCTACCGCTTATGCAAGTACACAACCATTATCTACAAAAGAAGTAGAAACGATTATTAAAAAATCACAGATTAACCCAGAATTCCAAATAGCAGCTAAACCTGAAGTTGTTAGTGAACTTAATTTAATTCGCCGTACGAGTTATAGACGTGCGGCGCTGAATGCGGCATTCAAAAGAATGAAGCAAAATGAAGCGCTTTTTCAAACGGAATTAAAAAAATATCATATGCCGAATGAATTATTAGCCATTCCAATTATTGAATCAGGTTACCAATCTATTTCTGGGAGGAGAGCTGTAAATCATCCTGCAGGAATTTGGCAAATGGTTCCTGGGACAGCCAGACGTTTTGGGTTGGTGGTAAATGGAAAAAGGGACGATCGTTATAATATAGCCCTCTCTACCACGGCTGCTTTTAAATATTTAAATAAAATGCATGCACAATTTGGTAACTGGATGTTAGCGGTTTTAGCTTATCAATATGGTGAGAGAAAAATCCATTGGTTGGTTAAAAAAGTTGGCTCAAAAGATGTGTGGGTGTTGGCACATTCATCCTCAGCACCAAAAAATTTCAAAAGAATGATTTCTCTTTTTGATGCAGATGTAATTATTTTGAAAAATCCCTCGTTAGTTTCCTAATCTAAAAAACAGAGATTAATAAAACTATAAAAGCAGTTATTCCCAGCGCACCATGTCCAACCGCTAACCATTTTGGAATTAGCTGACCTTTAAGATCACGATAAATAAGAACTATGCCGCCCATTGCAGCAAAAATAAAAAGTATAAGGCTCGTCAATGCGAACGAAGAGAAATAAAAGATAACATAGAGCAATAAAAGTATGAGAGCACAGGCAGCAACACTGCCATGAAGGAAAGCGATACTTTTAGGGGTATTTTTATCATTAATGACATAGAATAAAAGATACAAGCCACCCAAAATAGCTATTGCAAATAAAGAAATGATGATAATTAACATTTTTACTCCTTAATAATAGTCGATTTGTCTTCTAAATTAGTGGTTGCTGGTCCTTCTATTATTTTACCTTGACAGGTAAATCGGCTTCCGTGGCAAGGGCAGTCCCAGGTTTGTTCCGCATCATTCCAGGCGACAATACATTTCATATGAGGGCAAACCGCTGATACGATATGTAATTTATTATCTTTGTCTCGGGATACGGCACATTTTTCGCGGTTTATTTCTACAATTTTTCCTTTCCCTGGTTTAATTTTGGTAATATTAGGAGAGGAGAATAAGGGATAGTCTTTTAAATACTGGAGAAAAACATTCGCATTTTCTTTAATTAAAAAAGGCGCTGAAGCCATTAATGTAGGACGTCCTGATTCGTAAGTAGAGAAAAAAGAATTACGATTTTTTAAAATCACATCACTCAACATCAAACCTGCCAAGGTTCCATAAGTCAAGCCATCTGCCCAATACCCTGTTGCTAGGTAGGTATGTTTTGAGAGAGGGTTAGCAAGACCAATATAGGGAAGGCAATCAGCAGATTGGTAATGTTGTGCAGACCAATGATGGGTAATTTCGTGCAGGTTAAATTTTTTCCGCATTGTTCTTTCTAATTCAGTATAATGGGATTGCGTTGACTTGGTTTGGCCTGTTTTATGATGACTACCAGCAATCATTATTAATTCGGGATATTCTTTGGATATAGCATGAGTACAAATAGCTTGTCTTGGCGTATCTAAATTCCAAAGATGCCCTTCAGGATATTGGTTGTCTTTTGTTTTTCCTGCAATAACGTAACTACGATAAGGGGCAATAAAAAATTGTGTAGCATTTATTCCTATTGGAGTATGGGTGGCTAGAATAACTTTCTTAGCGCGTACAGTAGCTTTAGATGTTTTCAAGGTGCAAATATCCGTTTCGTTGTGCTTAACTACGCGGGTTTTTTCAAAAATTAACCCTCCTAGCTCTGTAACCTTTTTAGCAAGGGAAATGACGTATTGAAGCGGATTAAAACGTGCTTGGTTATGCATTAATATGGCGCGCTGAACTTGGATAGAAAGTGGTATCTCTGAAATATAATCGATGGGAATGCCCATTTTTTTTAAGCATTCAGCTTCTTTTTCAAATAAATCTACTGATTGTTTGGTGTACATATACCACGGTCGACGCGTAAATTGACAAGAAATATTATGTTCATTTACATTTTTTTCAATGTAATCAATAGCGGTGTTTCTAGAATTCGCTACTATTTTTGCAGTTTTTAATCCGAATTTGTTAAGGATAGTGTGGTATAAAGGTTGAATGCCAACATAAAGATTTCCAGTTGACAAACTAGTGGTCACACCACCAATTTTTCCTGCTTCTAATAACGCTACTTTTTTACCAGCCTTAGTTAATTCATAAGCCGCTGTTACACCAGTTATACCACAGCCGACAATAGCGACATCGACTTCAATGTCTGCCGTGAGTTTGGAATAGTTGGGTCGCTTTTCACTAATGTCTTCCCACAGAGATGTTGTTTGCATAAAGTGCCTTATTGTAAGTATCGTTAATTATTTTAAAATCGATTTGACCGTAAATAAGTTGAGCTAGCATCAAAACTTTTAGATTCTTTTTGTGTAGGTGATAAAGGGTGGAATAGCATGTCTAAGCTGTTTTTTATTGAAACTTTTTGCCATGATTTTTGCCATGTGCTGCTCACATTACTAATGGTATCATCCGTGCTATTAGAAATAGTGTCGTCGGTAGCGTTAATGGGACAAGAATTGACAAATATTCTTTTTTCACAAGGGGTTGTGGTACTGGCTGCCCATAAATTATCTTCGCATATAAATCCACCCTCTCGAGGAGTAGCTTCGCAATAATCGGTTGAATTACAACTTACTTCTAGCCTGTTTTCTGTATAACCATATTCACTATAACAATCAATATGCGCGGTTCCAAACGTGCTTTTTCTATCGAACGTTAGATTATAATATTCACCTTCATGTACTGTATAGGGTGTTAGCTTTGTTCCTCGAGGATGAGTATGCCCTTGGCTACGACATACCATGCTTTCATTGACGTTGTTGGACTCCATGAATAATTTGTATTGGGTGCACGTTGTATTATAATTAAAGATTATTTTATAACTATAATCATTTTGTAATAAATATCCTTTTCCCGTTAATGAGCAACCCTTCTCATCACAAAAAAGAGTAGTTTGACCTTCAGTTATTTCCTCAGAATAGATACTTGCCCACTGGAACGCCATTGAAGTATTAGTTTGAGAAACATGTAGGGTATTGTAAGGAAACCACAACGTTTCATTAACAAGACCGTAAATCTCGCTGTTAGCCGATTTATTAGTGAGGGTTCCATAAATATCTTCCCCTCCTAACGTTAGACGATAGTTTTTGTTATTGGTGTTATTTCCTGGCAATCTTAATAATGCCCATACTCCCACTGCAAAGCCAGTTGTGATAAGAACAATTGAACTCCAGAAAATAATTTTTCCTTGAGGGGTTAATTTTTTATAATAATTGTAGATATTAGAATGGTTAGCTTTAGTATGATCTAGTAATGACTCATTTTTATTATCACCAGAAACCGGTTGAGATAAAAGCATTTTTTACTCCAAGAAAGAAAAGTAATAACTAACCCTTCTAGGTGTAGACTAATAATTTAATTAATTCAACATTAAAGGAAATTTATTGTTTAATATTGAGAGTGAGTCCTTTAACGGCTTAGTGTGTACGTAGACCCTGTTTTCGGACAACATTAGTTCTCACTTTTGTTTTGTAGTGTCCATTAAATAATAAGACATTGATAATAAAAGATAAGTTAAAAGACAAAAGTATGACTCCTATCAATGGAAAAGGCCAAGGAGTTGATTCTGAGTTGCTGAGTATTTTGCAGAGAAATTTATTTGGTTAGATTGAAAAAGTTGAGAAGAGTAAAGTCGTTACTGTAGTTTGGTTCTCAACATCCAATAAATGTACTTATTAGACTTGTTTGACAAAAGTGCCCCAATGGAGCATAATTAATGTATGAAAAAAATGATCACCATTGTTGAGCTTCCTCCTTTCTTGTCTCAGCTGGGTAAAGCGATTCAAGAAAATGAACGTGATGAGCTGATTGAATTTTTAGCTAAAAATCCTGAGTCTGGCGAAGAAATTACGGGTACAGGAGGTATAAGAAAGTTACGATGGGCAGGAAAAGGGAAGGGTAAACGAGGTGGTTTGCGCGTTATTTACTATTTTTATAATGAAACAGCGCCTGTATTTTTGTTGACTGTTTATGGTAAAGGGGTGCAAGAGAATTTAACACCTGACCAAAAAAAGAAAATGACAGAAATAACAAAAATATTAAAAGCAGACTGTAAAGGTAAAAGGAGAGCGATATGAGTAAACGAAATATTGGCGAAGAAATTATTCAAGGTTTGGAATCGGCAGTACAATATGTGCGCGGTAATAAAGAAAATACGGTGACCTATAAGGTGGAAATACCGGCTGAAATCGATGTAAGAGCTATTCGAGAAAATTTACATTTATCAAGACAGGCATTTGCCGCTCGTTTTGGTTTTAGCTCTCGAACTTTACAGCATTGGGAGCAAGGTGATCGAAGGCCTCATGGTTCGGCAAAAGTATTATTGCTTTTATTACAACGAGATCCTTATACCATTGAGAAGCTCTTATTGAAGAAGAGTATAAAAAAAGAAGAGCATAGCGGTGCGGCGTAATTTTAAATGATAAATACCTGATCTATTTAAGAAAATTGCACTTCAGTGTTGAATTGGCGCTTTGCTTTTAATTTTCATTTTGCATCCCCTATATTATAAGCATCACATATACTTTCAGCGTAGGAATCCAGCAGATTTTTTATCATATTCATTTTATTAATATTGTGTTCATCTGATGGTTTCATCAGCCACTTTCGAAAAGCAGCGTCAGGTTCACGTGCTTGAATTAAAAAAATTTACACTCTCATTTTCAAATGTTATGCCATTTCTTAGAAGTTCTTGACCAAAATGCTCAAATAATGTCTGGACGCCTTGAGGATTTTGTGCTGACAAAATAACCGTTCTGTAAGTTTCATATTGCGCTAACGATAAATCGATATCTTTATCGTGCTCTTTAGCTTTGGCTTGCTTATTTATCCACGCAACGATACCCACTCGCCCCTACGCCAGATTAAACTATACCCGTCCCTACTTGAAAATTTGAGTGTTATTTATTGATTGGAAATAAGACGACGAATATCTTTGTATATATCTTCCGAATTGATATTGGCTGAATAAGCCATAAAAATATTTCCCTTACCATCGATAAGGTAAATACCTTGTGAGCGGGTTAGTTGACTAATTAACTGCTGCATTCCTTTCGGAGATAGAACGATGGTATCAATTTTCAGAGGATTATCAGTTAAAGTATGGTGCTTAAGCGTGCCATACAGTTCACCTACTTGGCTAAACTCTTTTCCAAGGGCAAGACGAATACGATAAATTTTATCAAGAATTTTGTTAACATGAGCAGAATTTTTAGAGGCAGAAACATACAAAATTGTCCAATGTTTGTTGAGCAGTGGGATTTTAGTTGAGGGAGCCACAACGTATTCAAGAGGAATAAGCGGCTGAATCAATTTGCCATGATTTACCGTTCCAAGATGAGCTGGGACTTCAGCACCTTTGTGATAGAAGAACCATTGCGCAATAAAAAATGGACTGGCAAAAAAAAGAAAAAGTAAAAAGATTATAAGCCAGTTTTTTTTGCTAATTCTATTTGACATTTTTTTTCTTCACACTCAATACAATAAAAATAATAATTACGGTCAACGCCATGGCGAACCACTGTACGGCATATCCTATATGTCGTTCTGGGGGCATGGTAACAATTGGCCAATCTCGAACAAAACCGTCTGGTTTATTTGAATGCAATCTAAGAATAAATGGATAAACAGGCTGATTTATCCATTGCCTAATGATTCGAAGTTGAATTTTTTCAATTCGTTTTGGCCAAGCTTGCTTATCATTTTTATCCCAATTGTTTCCAAGTAGCAAAGGACCCTTGGAAGGAAAATAAGTAACACCATGCAGCGTTTGTACACCTTCAGGTTTTTCAATAGAAGGAAGTTTTTTTCTATCAGCGGGAGCTTTTACCCATCCCCTCGAAACGAGAATAACTTGTTCGCTGTCTTCTATAAATACAGGTTCAATAACTTCATATCCTACTTGATGATTATAAATTTGATTGTCTAAGAAAAAGATATGGCCGTGATCATAAGTGCCCGTTATTTTAACTGGTTGATCTGGTTTAATGGTAAGCAAACTTTCTGTGGTAATCGCAATAGGTTTAGTATGTTGCATCTGTTGATGATGAGAGAGCAAGTGTTTTTTTTCGTCAGCTCTACGCAATTGCCAAAAACCTAAAGAACTCAACAAATAAGCAACAATAAGTGTCAATAATATCCATTTTATTTTTGGAGAAAAGGTATATTTCCCGATAGTCAATATATGCATTGTTTTTTTATTTTATTGTGAGTATATTACTATTGAATTGTTAGTGAGAAAGAATATGTTAGAAAAAATTATCGTCATTGCCGTTATGGTAATCATTTTATTATCATTAGGAAGTGCATTATTGTTCTTAGTCAAAGACATGGGAAAAAGCAAGCGAGTAGTTAAAGCCTTAACAATCCGCATTGCTATTTCACTTACATTATTCATTCTATTGATAGTATCTTTTGCTATGGGGTGGATACATCCACACCCACTTTCGTAACTAGGCGGTGAGAATTTTTTCTAGTTCACCTGTTTCATACAATTCTGTCATGATATCGCATCCACCGATAAGTTCGCCATGTACAAATAATTGAGGAAAAGTAGGCCAGTTGGATACTTGCGGTAAATATTGGCGTACTTCAGGATTTTCTAAAACATCTACCGATGCAAAATTTGCTTCACAAGCTTTTAAAATTTGTACCGCTTTAGCTGAAAAACCACAACGAGGCATATCAGGATTACCCTTCATGAATAAAATGACTGGGTTATTTGATATATCTTTTTTTATTGATTCTATAATATCGTGCATATTTATATCCTCTAGTTTACTAGTTTATTAGTTTATTAGTTTAATTGAGCAACTTCAGTTACAACATCAGCAAGTGCGTGAGCACAGGTATCGACAAGTGATGGGTTCTTTCCTTCAACCATAATACGAACAATAGGCTCGGTACCTGACGGACGAAGTAAAATGCGACCTTGCTGTTTTAAATCATTTTCCACTGTGTGTAAAGCTTCTTGAATGCGTTGATTTTGACATACGGCAACGGGATTTGTGGCAGGAACATTAATGGTAACTTGTGGGTACTTTTGCATTCCTTTTTTCAAATCATGTAAAGAACGTTTACTGTTTTGCATAGCGAGTAAGACTTGCAATGCTGCAATGATGCCATCACCGGTCGTAATTTTATCCAAACAGACAATATGACCAGAAGCTTCCGCGCCTAATTTCCAACCTTTAGACAAGAGCGCTTCCATCACATAACGATCACCCACTGGCGAACGAATAAACTCAACGCCTAACGTTTCCATGGCTTGTTCTAGTCCCAGATTACTCATGACTGTTCCTACCACGCCACCTTTTAAACTACCACGTTGTAAGCGATCTTTAGCAATGATATAAAGAATTTCATCACCATCAACCACTTCGCCGGTATGGTCGACTAGAATCACGCGATCGCCATCACCATCTAAGGCAATACCAATGTCGGCAGAATATTCTTTGATTTTTTCTTGAAGTAAAGCAGGGTAGGTAGAACCACAATGCTCATTAATGTTAAAGCCATTGGGTTTATCTGACAATACAATAACATCTGCACCTAATTCATGGAGCACACTAGGTGCAATATGATAAGTAGCGCCGTTAGCACAATCTAACAAAATTTTTAAACCTTTTAATCGAATAAAAGGAGGAATGGTGCTTTTACAAAACTCAATATATCGCCCTGGGGCATCATGAATACGTGATGCTTTTCCCAAATCTCGCGAAGAAACAGTTTCCATTGTGTCGCCCATTTTTCGCTCAATAGCCATTTCAATTTCATCGGGTAATTTAAATCCATTACTTGAGAAGAATTTAATGCCATTATCATCAAAACCGTTATGGGACGCGCTAATCACAATACCAGCACTGGCACCCAGCGTTCTTGTTAAGTAGGCAATTGCCGGTGTTGGCATGGGGCCTAATAGTCGAACGTCCACGCCTGCTGCAGAAAGGCCTGCTTCGAGCGCTGATTCCAACATATAACCGGAAATACGTGTGTCTTTTCCAATGATAACATTTTTTCGTTCGCCATTGGCTAGCACTTTACCAACTGCCCACCCTAACTTTAATACTAGTTCAGGGTTAACAGCAGAGCCACCTACCTTGCCTCGTACGCCATCCGTACCAAAATATTTTCTTGTAATACTCATTTTATTCGGTTGTTTTATCTAATTCTTTATCTTCATGTTCCTGAGTTTTATGTTCAGCGGTATCTTTTTTTACTGTTTTTTTACGTGTGGTTTTTTTATGTTCTTTATGTTCAGGTTCAGAAGAAACAGTATTGTCTGACCAACCAACCGGGGCACTAGGAATTTTTCCATCCATAATCTCATCGATTTGAGCGGAATCAATTGTCTCATATTGAATCAATGCTTTGGCCATAATATGTAATTTTTCCATATTATCTTCTAGCATTTTTCGTGCTCGTTGATAATTTTTTTGAATAATATTGTGCACTTCTTCGTCAATTTTTAAGAAAGTGGCATCAGAAGATTCTTTACGTGTTGTCATGGAGCGGCCAAGAAAGACTTCGCTTTCATCTTCAGCATAAGTTAAAGGCCCTAAGCTGGATAATCCCCACTGTGTCACCATTTTACGTGCAATTTCAGTGGCACGTTGAATGTCGTTTGACGCGCCAGTCGTAACATTTTCCCATCCAAAAATTAATTCTTCAGCAACGCGTCCACCAAATAAACTGGATAATTGGCTTTCTAAACGTTTCAATGAATGGCTATAACGATCTTGTTCAGGAAGAAATAATGTTACACCCAGGGCACGGCCACGAGGAATAATTGTCACTTTGTACACAGGGTCATGTTCAGGGACAAGACGGCCAACAATCGCATGGCCGGCTTCATGGTAAGCCGTAAGTTTCTTTTCTTCTTCATTCATTACCATGGATTTACGTTCAGAACCCATTAAGATTTTATCTTTAGCGCGTTCTAATTCATTCAGTCCCACTTCAGTTTTATTTTCTCTTGCAGCAAATAAAGCAGCCTCATTCACCAAATTCGCTAAATCTGCCCCAGAAAAGCCAGGTGTTCCACGAGCAATAGGACGAGGATCTAAATCTTTTTCTAAAGGCACATTTTTGAGGTGAACATTCAAAATTTGTTCACGACCACGAATATCCGGAAGAGGTACGACGACTTGGCGATCAAAACGGCCCGGACGCAATAAAGCCGGATCTAATACATCAGGTCTATTGGTGGCAGCTAAGATAATAACGCCTTCATTTCCTTCAAAACCATCCATTTCAACGAGCAATTGGTTTAAGGTTTGTTCACGTTCGTCATGGCCACCGCCTAATCCCGCTCCTCGATGACGGCCAACTGCATCAATCTCATCAATAAAAATAATGCAAGGAGCTTGCTTTTTGGCTTGCTCAAACATGTCCCGTACGCGAGAAGCGCCTACACCCACAAACATTTCCACAAAATCAGAACCAGAAATAGCAAAGAAAGGCACTTTTGCTTCACCCGCCACAGCTTTAGCTAATAACGTTTTACCTGTACCGGGAGATCCGACAAGCAATACGCCGCGTGGAATTTTACCGCCGAGTTTTTGAAATTTATCCGGTGCACGTAAAAAGTCGACTAATTCTTTAACTTCATCTTTTGCTTCATCCACACCTGCAACATCGGCAAAGGTTACTTTCACTTGGTCTTCATTCAATAATCGTGCACGACTTCTTCCAAAAGACATGGCGCCTCGACCACCTCCGCCTTGCACTTGGCGCATAAAGAAAACCCACACACCAATTAAAAGAAACATTGGGAACCAGTTCACAAAAAGACGTAACAGGAAGCTTTCTTGTTGTTGAGGTTGTCCGCTAATATCAACGTTATTGCGAATCATTTCATTCAACAAATCGTTGTCTCTTAACGGAATATAAGTAACGAAAGGTTGATTATTTTTTGTTACGCCATGAATAATTTTATCATTTTCCACATTGACCGAACCAATCATGCCTTGGTCGACCTGTTTAAGGAATTGAGAGTAAGAAACTTTTTGACGTTGTCCCGCATCCTGAGGGCCAAAGTTACTAAAAACGGTCACAAGGACAACTGCAATGACTAACCAAAGTAGCAAATTTTTTATTATATCATTCAAGATTCAAAACCCCAGGGATACTATTTTTTTAAGATATTTGGGGAACAATAATACGCAATCTAATCAAAAAAGTCTATTTTTGGGTGGGGGATCTTTCAGGTTAATCATGTATAAGGTTGGACTGTGAACCTGTAAAGATTCAAATGTTTCGCATTAATATTAATTTAAGTATTTTATGCTACCATTTTTTCATCTACAACTAAGAATTGGGAAATATCTATGACAATTACAACAGCTAATACAGCGACAAACGTTGATCAGATGAAACCACTACTGCAAGAGTATATAGATTCAAAATATACGATTGTTGATACTAATAAAGGCAAGAAACGCAATCCAAAAAAGACAATGGTTTTGGATAATGCTTATTCTGTTACTAATAAAATTCTTGCTGCCGAGAAACTTCAAAAAGCAATAGAAAATCCCACAGAGCATTATTTCCCCAAACATTTACTTAAAGCGTTAAGCCAAGGAAAACTAAAACAGACAGTAATAAATATGGCTTATATGGCTGGCAAGTCTATAAAAGAAAACGATTCCATTGAAACAATACTCAGTAAATTAGGTATCAGGGTTCAGGCTGTCAATGAAAGTTTTTCAAAAGGTGCAAAACAGAAATTAAAACTATTTTTAAAAGGATATATTAAACAGAATACTTTATCTAAAGAGGATTTGTTAGATAGTTTTTCTGCTGTTGCTTTAGCTAAGAATATTTTAAAAAATATTGATACTCCAAATTCATTGGACTTTTCTTGGATGGATAAACAGCTTTTGCAACGAGATGAAGCTGCTGGAGTTCTTCTTGCGAATCTTGAAAGCATAATGATCTCATACGATCGCAGCCAAGATTTTTTTGATCACAGTTTTCATATTTTTGGAGAAGAACATGTACTGGATCGTTTAAAAAAACGATTATTATCAATTCCCAAAGATCCAAATGTACCGATCCCTTCGCAAAAAAAGAGAGAGAATGAAGAGACCAAAGAACAGCATCCTAGCCTGCTACAGGAATATATTACCAACTATCACATTAAGACAGGGCCTCTTACAGAAAAAGCAGGAATAAAAACTATGCAATCTGTTGATCTGGTAAAAAAAATTAAGGATCACAAAGATAAAAATGCTAACTATAAATTAATCTTAACGGCGAATGAACAAAAATTAATTTCTACATTGCCTCCCAACGTAAAGCAGCTTGTTTTACTAGAGATAAAACATAATAAAAAGTTACCCCTGCAAATTCCTGTAGCTCATGAAGCAGTGTTACAAGGATTGATTGTTGAAAAAATTAAAGAAAAAGTTACTGCTGATCAAGAGAGAAGAAATAATCCAAAAGCACCTCGAAGCAGTGTTTTTTGGTCAACCTCCCCAAAACCTAAAGCCGAAGCTATAGAAGCATTATTAACGGGTAATAGGTTGCTTGATTCTTCCATCATGAAAGACATTGCTGGCTTTTGTGAGACGACTTGTCGTTTACGGGTTGCAGTGATAGAAGGTTATAAACAAGCGCTTAATGAGTATGCGAAACAATATCCTCATGAAGATCTGTCATCCTTTAGGCAGAAAAATATATATGGCATTCTTGAGACATTAAATACAGCTTATCAGGCTAAAGCCCCAGTTCGTCAATGCACAGTCTAGTATTTTAATAACGACTCCTTTGAATTAAGGAGTCGTTATTACGCACAATCTCAGTGTATAGTGAAGAGGCTTATGGTAAAACAATTAAGGCTATTGTTTCTATTAATTTTTCCAATAATCGGAATGGCGAGCGAAGTAGATAGTAATGGGGGAATAATTCAACCCTCATTTACTTTTTTTGCCGTTATAAATACATTGGAAGCTAAAGGGTATAACCATATTAAGACAATACATAAACATTCTGATCGTGTTTATGAAATATGTGCCGGAAAAGATTCCAAAAGTACGGCACTTTTTTTAATGAATGCGAGTGGTAACATTAAAATTACACTAACTCATATAGATATTGTTCCCTATAGTTGGTTACCTGATGAAGCTCGGAAAGCTAATGACGCTTTTGTGAAACAGCTAAAACACGCTCCCACTTTTTTCGAGGTTGAGACAGATCAAACCGCAGTGATGAGTGATGAAGCCAGAAAAACAATGTGGCACTACAATAAAGAAACCAACACTATTTATGAATAGAATGCACTCCTAGAAGGGGTTACGTTCAATACTTTGGCTCCATTCTTTTAAAGAATTATCAATAAAACGTTTCACTACTTTAATCCACATGGTCGAAAATCAAAGATGTTTTAGAACATTTATGGTCGAAAATCAAAGATAGTTTTGTGGTTTTATGGTTGAAAATCAAAGATACTTATGTTCGTTGCAAAAGATGATTTTTCCGATGAGGCTGGCATTTCAACCTGAATTTGATATACTCGGTAATATTTTTTTAATTACGTGAAGGTGTTCCTTGGAATTTCGTGTTAATTACGTCGTTGTTGGTTTGTTTGTACTGATCATTGCTGCGTGCACGTTGGCGACAGGCTTATGGTTATCGGCAGGCTTTCAAAATAAGAGCTACGATATATATGAAATTTTGATGTATGAACCTGTATCGGGTTTGAACGAGCAAGCTCCGGTTAAATTTAATGGCGTGCAGGTGGGTTACATTCAGTCTATTGATTTGAATGATTTAAACCCTCGACAAGTTATCTTATTAGCGGCGATTGAGTCAGGTACGCCTATTACAAAAAGTACTGTGGCCACCTTGATGTCACAAGGAATTACTGGGGTAACGTATATTGGTTTGAAAGCAAGGACACCTCATGCTGATCCGCTTAAAAAACTACCAGGTGAAGAATATCCTATTATTCCATCGTCTCCTTCTTTTTTAGTGGAGCTTGACTCAACATTAAGAGATTTAAGTTCGCACCTGGTTGATGTAGCTAATTCAATTGAACGGGTTCTAAGTCCTGAAAACACTAAGAAATTTAGCAGTATACTGGCGCATACTGATAATATTTTAAAGAATATCGATGATCATTCTAAAGATATTTCAAGCGTGCTTACCAATCTAGCTAAAGGCAGTAAGGATTTTCCTGACGCTATGAAAGAGTTTAACCGTACTTTAGTATCTCTAAGAAAAGCAAGTAACGATGTTTCTGGATTCCTTGATCAAGGCGGGTATACATTACGTCAATGGTCAAATCAATTCGTGCCCAGTACATTCAGCTTGTTGTATCAAGTGAGTCGTTTAACAGCAAACCTTGATACCGTGGCAAGCGAGCTTAAAACACAACCTTCTTTATTACTTCACGGTAATGTTAATCCCCCATTAGGGCCAGGAGAATAATTATTCATGAAAAGAATATTCCAGTTATTGTGTGTTTGTTTTACTGTCCTCAGCTTGTCGAGCTGTTTTAACCAGTATACTCCTCCTAAACAATATGAATTAACCACCTTTAGCCAAAAACAATTGGCTGTTAAACCAGTTAAAACAACCTTGTTGGTTTCTCAACCAATTCCGGTTTTGGCGTATCAAAGCAAGGATATGTTGTATGTTGGGCAAAATTATCAAGTAGAACCCTTTGCCCAAAATACCTGGAGTGTGCCTCCAGCTGAAATGTTGTTCCCATTGATGACGCAAAGTCTGCAGAATACCAATTATTTTTCTGCGGTCATTCCAGCACCAACGTTTGCTTATACGCAATGGCGACTTGATTCTTATTTAATGAAGCTCCAACAAAACTTTACCCACAAACCAAGTACCGTTGAGTTAGAATTAGATGCCACATTAATTGATAACATAAATGCAAAAGTTATTGCCAATAAGAGATTTTACGTGCAAGCAACTGCGCCCACAGATACCCCCTATGGTGGTGTAATAGCGGCTAATACTGCATGTCATCAGTTGATGGAAGAATTATCGGTTTGGGTGGTAGACACGGCTCGTAGAAAATAGTCCGCATTTAAGGGTGTATTTTTTTTAGAAAATGGTATACTTCCCAAGTTTTACGTTATCAATTTTTTGTATTAATTTAATTGAGGGGTCAATATAACATGAAAAACGCAAAAAAATTATTGCCTGTTTTAGCGATGGGCGCTGCATTAGCTTTGTTGAATGCTTGTTCTTCTAATTCTGGTGCTAATGGTGGTGCTGGTGGCGAATATGATAGCGCTAGTGCTCAAGGTCTTGGATCACAATCAGGATTTGGTGCTGATGCGAATGGTGCAACTTATACAACAGAAGCGCCTCATAACCAAACATATTATTTTGCTTTCAATAGCAGCGATGTGGATCAAAAATATGTTCCTTCCATTGAAGCACAAGCTAAATATTTGATGAGCCACCCAGGTGCGCATATTATGATCGCTGGTAACACTGACGATCGCGGAAGCAGCGAATACAATATTGCTTTAGGTGAACGTCGTGCGAATGCTGTTGCTGAAATCATGCAAATGACTGGTGCGTCAATGAATCAAATTCGTGTTGTAAGCTATGGTAAAGAAAAACCAGTAGCATTAGGACAAGATGATGCTTCATTTAGCCTCAACCGTCGTGATGAGTTGACTTATGAATCAACGAATTAATAAATTTATTCGTTTAGTTTTTAGTCTATCTATGCTTATGCCTATTTTGTTATGGGCACAAGCACCTGTGGAAGAGGCATCAGCCTCTTCTTCTGGTGGATATAATTCAATGCAAAGTCCTGATCCTGAGATACCTTTATCTCAAGATAATTCATCCAGTTCCTTGTCTTCGTCATCTTCAAGTTCGTTCAATCCTAACAATCCCGCCTCTTTACTGTCTAAAATTAATCAAATGCAACAAGAAATGCAGCGATTACGTGGACAATTAGAAGTTCAGTCTTATGAGCTTAAAAAGCTTAAACAGCAACAACAAACTTATTATAATGACTTAGATCAACGTATTAGTACATTGGCATCTGGCAAGAAAAATCCGGTGTTAGATTTGGATTCTGCTACTCCCGCAGTAACTAATGATGTTGATACCAGTCCTACACCAGGTACTGCCAAAAGTGCGTCTGTTGCGGCAGCCGTAGTTCCTGTTAAAACAAATGATTCTACAACTGAGGAATCAAGCTATAATGCTGCTTATGAATTGATTCAGAATAAACAATTTGCAGAAGCAACTACTGCGATGAAAACGTTTATTAAACAATATCCCCATGGAAAGTATGTAGCCAATGCCCATTACTGGTTAGGTGAATTATTATTGGCTCAGCATCAAGATCACGAAGCCATCAAAGAATTTGACATTGTAACCCATGATTACCCAAACTCTAACAAAGTTTCTGCAGCTATGTTAAAATTAGGTTTTATTTATGCTAAACAAGGCGAAAATGCTAAAGCTAGGACCATTTTTTTAAATATTCAAAAAATGTTTCCGGGTACAACTACCGCTCAGCTAGCAGCTCAACGCCTGAATACACTTCCTGCATAACACTAATTATGGACAATACACAACTCCGTATTTCGGAAATTTTCTATTCAATACAAGGTGAATCTGCTCTTGTAGGTTGGCCTACCGTTTTTATTCGCCTGACTGGTTGCCCTTTGCGTTGCCATTATTGTGATACGACTCACGCGTTTAAAGGTGGAGAACGTCTTTCTTTGACTGAGATTTTGACCAAGGTTAAAGCATATCCTGCACGTTATATTACCGTAACGGGTGGAGAACCTTTAGCACAACCGCAATGTATCGCATTATTAACTTTGCTCTGCGATGAGGGTTATCTTGTTTCTTTGGAAACCAGCGGGGCATTGGATATAGAGCCAGTAGATTCTCGGGTGATGACCATTTTAGATCTTAAAACACCGAGCTCTGGCGAGTGTGAAAAGAACCTTTATAGCAATATTCCTTTTTTAAAAGTAACCGATCAAATTAAATTTGTGGTTGAAACACGTGCAGATTTTGACTGGGCATGCGATACCATTCGTCAATATCAGCTAGAAAAATGTTGCGAGCTGCTTTTTTCGCCTGTATGGGAGAAGTTAGCTCCTGGGCTTCTGGCGGATTGGTTGTTGGAAAGCGGCATCCATGCTCGCCTACAAGTTCAATTACACAAAATTCTGTGGGGTGAAGGCACGCGACGATAACTTATTAAGAGGTTCTTGGTGGTGAGGAATTAAAGATTTTCTTTCGCGTAGTACTCTGATTATCAGGGTCACGTGAAGCTCCTGAAGGACCCCAAAGCATGCTGCATCGATAGTGAGATTTGGTTTCAAATAAGAAATCATTTTTTTCTTGTTGTATTTTATCCTCTAACAAATTTGAATCTTTAATATCTTTATTAAGAATAATAAGATTTTTTACAAAATTCTTCACAGCCTGTCTTCCCTTGCTATGACCTCCTTGTTTGGTTTCTTCCATGTATGATATAGCGTTTATCAAAATGTCCCGTGTTAATGTAAAATGGCTATTACAAATATTATGTATAACATCTGCCTCTTTCCAATATTCAGGAAAAAATTGGTTCATTTTATAAATGAATATTTGATCCTTATCAGTGAGTTCTTTTTCGTGAGTTATTTTATTTAAAGCTTCTTGTATCTGATTGAATCTATCAAGTGTTTCAGCACGAGAATGAAGTTTGTTGGATTGGGAATTTTCTTTGATAGCACCAATAGCTTTAGTAATAGCAGTGTTATCTTGTGTAAATAATGTTTCTTTTATGAATTTTTGTACCTCTGTTCTACCAACGTTGGAATAATGCTTATTTTTTTCTAAATACTCTAAAGATCCTAATAAGGTACAAGTTAATACAGGGCCTGTTTGAGGATCAAGAATTTTTATTATATTATCTACTGTATTCCACTCAGTATAGTTGGGCATTTGGTTGATTAATCTCATAAAAGCTTTTTGTTCAAGATAAGAGAGAGGGCGTTCTAATGGTAAATCCATTAAATTCTTTAATAAATCCGCTAAGCATTTTTGTTTTGCATGGTATTCTGCAGAAATCTTACCGGTCTTTTTCCAGAAAAATTGTGATTTTAGTTTTTTTATTACTTCACTTTCAAAAAGCTTTATTGAGTCATAAGTGAAATCAACCAAACGATATGTTTCATCATAAGAATAAACGTTTAATAATGCTGACGCAGTGGAAAGTGGTAAACGATCTTTTGGTTTATACCATCTCATATCATTCGTTATTTGCGTGATCAAAGGATATTTTTCACCTATAATCTCTTTAATAGTTACACCCATCGCAAAAGTATCAGTTTCAACCGTAGGAATGCAGTGATAATTTGCTAATTCAGGAGCTGCGTTTTTTGGAGTCCATACCTGTGCTCGTTCTCCACTGTTGATGATGCCACCATCATCGATGAGAGAAGTTTGTTGTGTTTCATGGTTATGGGTAAAGTTTTCTCGTTTAATGTCTACTACCAGTAAATTTTTTTTATGATATTCGAGAACAATATCGCAACAATTTTTTGCAATTTTTACCCTCTCCTTTAAAGAAATCTTGACGTTATTTCCATCATTAAATACTTTCTTAAAAATCTGTTCTATCCTTTCTTTAGACATTTCCTTTAATGAAAATGATGAATCTAAACAGATTTCTTTACCTTGAGTCTTTAGGGGTTGATATACATTTGTACCTTTATTTTTGTATACATAAACGGCCAAAGGATTTTGTTGAATTTCATTAGGCAGGGGTTTTTTAGAAATAATACACTCAGAAAAATAGTCAAGAAGATCATTCCCTAAATAAGGCATAGGAGTTTTTCGTTTTGTGTGTTTTGGATTCTTAAGATAGCGATAATGAGAAGAATTTCGTTCATTTAAAATGAGATGAGGAACATGGGGTATCTTTCTAACACTATGCTCAGTTTTGATTAAAAGAGATTCAATATCAAAGCAAGGAGCGGGGAAATAACGTTTTACCCGTTTACTAATTTTATGTGGCAAAACGTTTTCTAATAATAATTGAGCCGTTAGTGCATCTTCTTTTTCTTCTAATGCTTTCTTAGAACGAAGGGAATAGGTATCAACATATTTGCGAATAATTTTACCATCTTTATTTTTTGCGACAATGTGCCAACCCCAAGGCGTTATATGACGATAGACTTCATTTCTTTTTAGTAAAAATGAAAAATGGACAAGGCCTTCTTTATAATGTATTTGGGCTGGCCTATGCATCATGTATTTATTTTTATTTGTTCTATGCTTTTCTAATGCACCATAAATTGCTTCTTTGCCCTTTCCTTTGGGATGTTTTTCAACCAGAAAAACATGTCGTAAAGAAAAAGGGATGTCTTCTCCCAAGATTATTTCTTGTAAACATTTAAACTCGGGAAGGTCAATAATTAATTTAGCATAGTGTTTTTTCTCTTTAGTAAAAGAGGAAATTTTAGTGCCTATAGGAGGGCCTAATACAGAATTAATGAAAGAAGAATGTTCTTTTAACCTTTCTTTTATTTCATCCGGTGATTCATGGTTTTCAAGGATACTAGACCATTGTGTTACAATATTGGCAACGAGATCACATTCACATTTTTGTATGTAATACGTTTTTCCTTCAGGGAGATCATAAAAATAGCATTCTTCACCCTTAATAGTAACTAATCTTGGTTCCATCTTCTACCTTAATTATCATCTTTTTAATAATGTTAATTAAAGCATATATTAGGCTTAAGTACGAGAGAGTTTGCTTATTTTTCGTAGTTGTTTTAATGTATAGACAGTTTATTGGCTTACTTTGGATTATTTCCTATGTTAAAACAGTGTTTAGCACTCATTTGTTTAAGTTTTTTTAGTCTTTCTGTTGCTCAAGCAGGCTACCTTCCACCACCGGGAGATCCGTTTCCATCAGCAGAAAGTCCTTTTAACCCAAATGGACCTGTGACAAAACAATTAGGATATTTTACGGGCATAGTGCTTTCAGGAAATATTGATGTAGATATAATCACAAACTCGCCATCTTCTCAAGTTGTGTTAACTGGGGATATGGAAGCCATTAAGCAAATTCAAGTAATAGAAAAAAATGATACCGTAACTATCAACCAAGCACCGCAATGGTTTGTGTCTAACAAGGGCCCTGCCAAGGTTCATGCGGAGATTTATACTCGTTATTTAAATGATTTAACCCTAAAAAATTATACAGGCCATCTTCAAGCAAAGAATCTCGATGCTCCCTATTTAAACCTTGATTTAAATCATTCAGGTACTGTCTTCTTAAGTGGCAAACTTGGTATAAATCGTCTTTCGGTGAGTGGAAGTGGAGTGAATCAAATTCAAGGGATTGATAGCGACTTTTTATCCATTCAAATGAGTGGAAATCCTTCAGTGGATTTATCGGGAGTTGTGAACTTACAAACATTGGATGCCACAGGGAATGGCCGTTTACGTTTATATTGGGTCGATAGTAATAAATTGCAGGTGAGGCAAGCTGGTTCTACTTCAGTTGAATTAGCTGGCGTGGTTAATCATTTAATGCTGCATTTACAAGATTCTGCTTATTTTAACGGTCGTTATTTACGTACCATCGTCGGTTATGCCAAAACATACGATAAATCGGTTGCAGATGTACAATTCCTCAAGTCACAAGCGGTATTGGCGAATGATGATAGTACAATCAGCTTCTATGGAAAGCCTCCTTATAAAGCCGATTTTATGGGAAGAAATGGTGCTGTCTTAGACATGCATGATCATTAATGAATACCTTTTAGATAATGTAGATAATGAAACACACTTTGCTTTTTCAGCGAATGGGAAAAATAGTCCAATACGCGCTCCCTATTTGCACCACCAATTTATTGGCAATGGCTGTGTTGTTTTTTGTCACCATGATGCTCTCGCACCTAGGTAAAACCGAACTCGCTGCTTTTGCCATTGCAAACACGTGCAATATTACACTAAGCGCTTTTTTAAATTCCTGTCTTTATTCTACAAGTATTTTGATTGGGCAACATCATGCCGGTGAAGATAGACATGAGGTAGGCAGTATAATGTGGAATAGTGTTTGGCTCGCTATTTTGTTAGGACTCGTGGGAATGGTATTGATGTGGGATATGGATAAATTCTTATTATTCATCGGCGAGCCTCATGAACTGGTGGATTATACCAGTACATATTTTCATTATTCAGCCTATGGCATGATCCCATTGCTTTTAGGGGCAGCTATTGCCCAAATGTATAATGGCGTAGGAAAACCCTTCATTGCCACGATTATTCTTGGTATTCGGTTACCGATTACGTTGTATTTTTGTTATGAATTGATTTTAGGACACTATCATCTTGGCTTAGGCGGCGCAGCATTGGGGTTATTAGCGGCTCAAGTTTTTATGTTAATTGCCAGTGTTATTTATATGCGCTTTAGCTTCATTTGGTCTTACTTTCAATTAAAAATCAACGTTTGGGATTGGCAAAAAATAGTTCAGGTTTTTAATATGGGTGTCCATGTCGGGTTGCAGTTTTTGGGTGAATTAGCGGCTATTAGCGCTGCAACGTTTTTATTAGGATATTTAGGAAATGTTGCCTTGGCCAGTTCTCAAATTGTTGCCCAATACATGATTTTTTTGATTATGATAATTTTGGGTGTCTCGCAAGCATTGTCAATTCGGGTGAGTGAAGCAGTTGGCCGTAAAGAATTCAATACTATAGATTCCTACACCACTGCTGCTTTTTGGATTGTTTCCCTAATATTGTTTCTATGTATTATCCTGTATGCTTTAAAGCCTTCGGAGTTAATGTCGCTTTTTATTAAGGTGAATGATCCGAATAATGCTCCTTTGATACATTTAACGTATTGGTTTTTAGTAATTGCCATACCCACTATATTTTTTGATGGAGTGAAAAATGTATTAACAGGTACATTAAGAGGCCTTAAAAATGTTAAAGCCCCGATGATTATTGGGAATGTGAGCCTGTGGTTAATTAGTCTACCACTATGCTATTTGATGGGCATTTTCTTTAAAGGAGGCCCTATAGCCCTTCGTATTGGTTTTTCAATAGGTTATATTATAGCGGCAATTAGTCTATGGTTTTATTATCAGCGATTTAAAGCAATATATAAGGTTTCAATTTATAAAACTCATTAATCATTCATATTGAAACGCACATTTAATACTAAAACATTATCGAGTTGCGAAGGAGAAGTCGTTAAATATTGATTCATATATCCTATTCCAAAAGCCCAAGAATCAGATATCTTTTGTGCCAGGCCGATATAGGCACGATTTTGGTCGAATGTATTTGTTGCAATCCAATTCGCATGATTTAAATTGAAGAAAAATTCATCACTTAATTCTAAGGAAATAAAATGAGTTAAGGGGAAACTGGTTATAATTCTTTCCCTGAAGCGACAGGCTAATTCGGTATAATCAAATGAGCGACGTTCTTCAAGTCGAGAGCGAGAAATAACCATCATATTGTTATATACATTGCTCCATACAGCCTGTTGCCATAAACGATATTCTTCATAATCACCAGGATCCGCATCTTGTGAGTTAGTGGCAAACGTTTGGCCTATCCAAAGTTGCCATTGGGATGAAACAGGACGTCCAACTCCCATATTAAATAAGAATTGGTTAATATCATAGGGATCACCATTTCTATCAATTAAACGTAATTGGGGTTCTACATAATAAAGAAGGTTTCCTTTTGTACCATTAACCGTAAAAGTTGACCAACTTTTACCTGTACTGGTGGTTGCATGGATATTTTTTATCATCATACATGCCAAAAGATAAATTAGAAATTTCCATAATGCTTTTCTTTTCATTACCCACAGACCAAACCTAATCCGATCATTAAATAGGCTCAATTTGAATAGTTTTATCCTGGTTAAGAATAAAAAAATGTTGACCAGGAATAGTTTTCCACTCTCGTTTAAAGACCGTAATCCGTTCTGAAGAGAGAATGACAGAAGGATAGCGGTGTTTTTCTGAAGGAGGTTTCATATGAAATTCCGCACCATTCCATCCAAAGGAATCACCAGCCAGATAATGCAAAGAAAGAAAGTCGTTGCTTTGATGGGCATAACGGACACCAATCATTTGGGTACCATCCGTGATAACTGAGTTGATATAAGTAGGTTCTTGAATGTCATATTCATTTTGTAAATCATTAATAGTTTTCAGCGATTTCCGCCAGGCGTCTTGCATTCCCGCCATATCACCTGCGGTATCAGAAAAATAAGTCATCCACAGGGCAAAAAAAGTTTCGGAATCGGTTTGACCGAGAATATTTAAAAAATATTCTTTTTTAATCAAGTTAAACAATTCTAATTTAATATGATTAAACCCGGCAATATTGCCATTGTGCATAAAGAGGTATTTGCTCGCGATAAAGGGGTGGCAATTATAGGGACTGACGCCATATACATCAGCAGCCCTTACATGGGCAAAAAAACAAGAAGCAACAAATTGATGTGAAATACGTTTTAAATTTAAATCGTTCCAAGCTGGTAATACAGAAACATATACAGCAGGGATTTCTGAAACACGGTGATGATACCAACCGAGGCCAAACCCATCCCCATTGACACGTACATCGGATTCTAATGCATGTTGGCTTTGTTTAATTAAAGAGTCTTGAGGTTTACTAATAATTTCATTTATACAAATAGGTTCTCCAACATAAGCTATAAACCGGCACATTTTGTTCTCCTATTTCTACTTCATCCTTCGATAGTAACATATCTATAGAAATATGTTTAGAAGCGTGTTTCCAATCCATTTTCATAATCGTAAATTATAGTTGGATACGATGCTCATATTTGCAAATATTTACAAGATGTCGCTTTAATAAATAATGGTTGTGTTGGTGACGGGTCTTATATCCGCCCCTTGAATGTAAACCTACAGTTGAATTACTTTTCAATTAAGATTTATACTCGGTACATCAACTTTAGTTTATTTGGTAGGAGACAGAATGTTACCAAAATTACCCCGTGTACTAACAGAAAAACAAAACTTAACTCCTTCTCATACAAAATCCCCGAGAATGTCTACAACTACTTCTGATACTGATATTTTAAACCAATTAACCCATTCTCCTCTAAATATTATTGGTTCCAAACCCATTTTACCTCCTTTAAATGTCCAGCATTCAAAGCCAACTTGGGTGAATGAAGAAGCAAAATATAGAGAGAATAATGGCGCCCAAATATTATCTCGAGGTCAAAAAGACACATGGAAAGCAGATGTAAATATTAGACGTCCAACTCTCACTTTGCCTCCTTTAAATACTTATAAAGAGCTCACTTTACTTAATGTAAAGGAGGAAGCAGTAGGCAATTCACAAAAAAAAATCCTTGAGAAAGCAAAAAATATTGGTATGAAAACGTATCAAGTATTACGTGCAAATCACAGGGGTGAATGGAGAATATATGATCCTATGCACTTAGAGGGAGACGGTGAATTACCTAAACCTGCTATGTATACTTTTTTGCGAATGCAATCGGGAGAAATGCGTGTCAGCAAATCAACCAATGGCACAACAAGCCATTATATAGTGGCAGAGGGAGAATCGGTTCTCTTTGCAGGAGAAGCGATATTTAATATACTTGGTGAGTTAGTGAGTTTCAATAATCAATCAGGGTGCTATCAGCCGCCAGCAGAACTTGTTCATCAGGCAGGATTACCACGAGCTTTGTTTGCTCCTTTTGTGAAAAAAGAAGTTGTTTTGCCACGGACATCTTCTGATCGTGTGGACTCCAGTCCAAATCATGAAGTCCCTCATAAGATGTTGTATGATACATTTAAAGATAAATCTTTTCTTCATCATACCTGTGATAACCCTGAATGTGAGCATTGTGAGCCTATTATGGGAGAATAAGGTTACACACTTTAAACATTAAATAGAAAATGCATCACATCGCCATCTTGAACGATATAGCTTTTTCCTTCAACGCGTAGTTTGCCTGCTTCTTTGGCACCTTGCTCGCCTTTATAGGTCACAAAGTCTTGGTAGGCAATCACTTCAGCCCGAATAAACCCTTTTTCAAAGTCTGTATGAATAACGCCTGCTGCTTGTGGTGCTGAAGCTCCTTTGTGGAAAGTCCAGGCCCGTACCTCTTTTACGCCTGCAGTAAAATAGGTTTCAAGGTTAAGTAAGGCATACCCTGCACGAATTAAACGGTTTAAACCGGGTTCTTCTAAGCCTAATGACTCAAGAAAATCTTTTTGCTCAGATTTATCAAGAGCAGCAATTTCTGATTCAATGGCGGCACAAACAGGTACAACTTTCGCGTTTTCAGTGCGAGCCAGTGCTTCTACTTTTTCAAGGTAAGGATTATTTTCAAAGCCATCTTCATTCACATTGGCAATATAAACGACGGGTTTGGCGGTTAATAACGCATAGTTTTTAATGACTTCTTGCTCTTTTTCGTCTAATTCTAGGTTTTTAATCCATTTACCTTGATCCAATGTAGCTTTGATTTTCTCCAGTACTTCTTTTTCAAAAAGAGAGGCTTTATCCCCGCTTTTGCTTGATTTTTGCGCTTTAAGTAACATGCGCTCAATAGATTCTAAATCTGCTAACGCCAATTCAGTATTAATAATTTCTATATCCCGAATCGGATCGACGTGGCCGTCAACGTGAATGACATCGCCATTATCAAAGCATCGAACAACATGAATAATTGCTTCAGTTTCTCGAATGTGGGCTAAAAATTGATTGCCAAGCCCTTGGCCTTGGGACGCACCTTTTACTAATCCAGCAATGTCGACAAATTGCATCGTAGTGGGAACGACACGTTGTGGTTTAACGATTTCTGCCAATTTGTCGAGTCGAAAATCAGGCACTGTTACCATGCCTACATTGGGCTCGATAGTACAGAAAGGATAATTAGCCGCTTCAACACCGGCTTGTGTTAACGCATTAAATAAAGTTGATTTTCCTACATTCGGTAAGCCGACAATCCCGCATTTGAATCCCATTATTATTCCTCAATATTAAATATTTGTAGTGTGTAAATCAGTCATAGCCTTTTGGGCATTGCCGCTAATGACTTGTTCTATTACGCGTGTTGCTTCGGCAATGGCATTATCAATGGCATCTCTATCTGAACGAGAAGGGGTGCCCAGAACATAATGTAACACTTGTTCCTTTTGTCCGGGATGGCCAATACCCAATCGAAGACGATAGAAATTATTACTCCCTAATGCTTGAATAATATCGCGAAGGCCGTTATGCCCTCCATGCCCGCCACCTAATTTTAAACGTACGATGCCAGCAGGTAGATCAAGTTCATCATGAACGACCAGGATTTCTTCTGGCTTATACTGATAAAAATGAGCAATGGCTTGTACTGCACGGCCACTGTGATTCATAAACGTAGTAGGATAAGCGAGTTGACACGTTTTAGTGCCAATTTGAGTGGAAGTGATAAGACTATGAAAATGTTTTTCAGTTTTAAAAGTGCTGTGATGTGTTCCAGCAAGGTATTCAATAAACCACACGCCAGCATTATGACGGGTTTTTTCATATGTAGGACCTGGATTTCCCAGGCCCACGATTAGCTTGATTGTCACAATTTCCTCAAGCTTTATTATTCAGCTTTAGTAGTGCCTTCTGTTTCAGATACAGTTGGTACTTCAGCTGCAGGTGTTTCAGTAGCAACTTCTTCTTCAACTGCACGTGGCATATGAATGCTGGCAACAGGAAGATTATGTAACTCATCTTTAACATCAACCGTCAGTTCAACGTGTTTAGGTAATTTAACTTCTGAAAGATGTAAAATTTGATCCATTTCTAAATGGCTAAGATCAACTTCGATAAATTCGGGTAAATCTTTTACTTTACATTCAACTTCAAGTTCACCCATGATGTGTGAAACCAATCCACCATGTTTAACCGCATTGGATTGTGATGCATTAACAAAGTGTAAAGGTACTTTCTTAACAATAACATCATCCACAGAAACACGCTGAAAATCAATGTGTAGAATTTGTGTTTTGTACGGATGACGCTGGATGGCTTTTACTAAAACAGTTTCGCTGCTTTTTGCTTTTTCATCTAAGTGGACATGTACAATACTTGTATAAAAAGATTCATGTTCCATCACTTTTTTGAGCTGGTTAGCATCTAAAGTAATATTTAGGGGATCTTTATGAGCACCATAAATAATTCCAGGAACTTTGTTTTCTAAACGACGTAGGCGGCGGCTCGCACCTTTCCCTATGTCACTGCGCTGTTCCGCATTTAATTCGATTGTTTTTGACATAATTTAATTAACTCCAGTATTATTAATTGGCTAACGTGCGACCCGTTAACCAGGGTCGAAAATTATACTGGGATAATAAGATCATTGCAAATAGTTTGATTATTTATTATAATCCGCGTCCATCTTTAAATTTTAGACGTTTTGGAGACAATAGCCATGTATGCGGTGATAAAAAGTGGTGGCAAGCAATATAGAGTAGAAGTAGGCCACGTACTCAAGTTAGAAACCTTACCTTTGGAAACAGGTGCTGAGGTTAAGTTTGATGAAATTTTAATGGTGGCTGATGGAGAAGAAGTGCATGTAGGTACACCTCACGTTAGTCATGCTTCTGTGCATGCAGAAGTATTGTCCCATGGACGACACAAAAAGATTCGTATTCTGAAATTCCGTCGTCGTAAACATCATATGAAACGTATGGGACACCGTCAAAATTACACAGAAGTGAAAATTACTGCTATTAAAGCAGCGTAATATTTTAAAATCATATATTTATATATAGGTAGATAAAAAATGGCTCACAAGAAGGCAGGCGGGAGTACCCGTAACGGACGCGATTCGAATCCTAAGTATTTAGGCGTAAAACGTTTTGGTGGTGAATTGATTCAAGCAGGCACCATTATTCTTCGTCAACGCGGTACGCAATACCACCCAGGTGTAAACGTGGGTATGGGTAGAGATCATACATTGTTTGCAACAATGGATGGTTTTGTAAAATTTGTTGTTAAAGGTGCGTTTAACCGTACTTATGTACAAATTGTACCTAACATACAAGATATTACAGCGGCAGAAGAAACACACGCTGGTTAATCAAGAACGACTCTCTTTGTAAAAGAGGGGGAACTCACGTAGCGAGGCGGGAATTTTTAGGCTACAGAAAATTTTTTGTACGAATCTTCCCGTCCCCTTTTATAAAGGGGAACCATTCTGAAATATAAGGAATGGAAACTAAAGCATTCTATGTTAGCTTAATGACAGATCAGTACATGATTTGCTCTAACATCTCCATAATCTGATACTAATATTACTACTATGAAATTTATTGATGAAGCGCTAATTACTGTTTCCGCTGGTAAAGGTGGCAATGGTTGCATGAGTTTTCGGCGTGAAAAATTTATTCCTCGTGGTGGTCCAGATGGTGGCGATGGTGGAGATGGTGGTAGTGTTTATTTTGAAGCTACACCTCAACTTGGCACGCTAATTGATTTTCGTTATCGACGTAATTATCAAGCGGATAATGGTCATGCAGGTTCAGGAAAACAACAAACAGGAAAAAAAGGCGACGATTTGATTATTCCTGTTCCCATGGGGACAGTGGTTTATGATCAAGAAACGGGCGACCGTCTTGGTGAGTTGGTTGAGCCCTATCAATCTTTTCTCGTTGCTCAAGGTGGGTTTCACGGATTGGGTAATACTCGCTTTAAAAGTAGTATTAATCGAGCCCCGAGACAAACGACTCCTGGTAGTTTAGGGGAAAAAAAACACCTTCGACTTGAACTCCAATTACTCGCCGATGTGGGATTATTAGGATTGCCTAATGCAGGCAAATCGACTTTAATCCGTGCCGTTTCAAGTGCTAAACCAAAAGTTGCTGATTATCCTTTTACCACGATGAGACCTCACCTAGGTGTGGTGCGCATGGCCGAGCAACAATCCTTTGTAATGGCAGATATCCCGGGGGTTATCGAAGGTGCTTCAGAAGGCGCTGGGTTAGGATTACGGTTTTTAAAGCATTTATCCCGTACTAAATTTTTATTGCATCTTATTGATATCGCGCCTCCTGATGGTAGTGATCCTGCGGATGCAGCTCAAACTATCATCGAAGAACTTCGATTATATGATCCTATTTTGGCAGAAAAGCCTCGTTGGTTAGTGATTTCTAAAATTGATCTTGTCGATCCAGAAAAAAGAGAGGAGCTAATCCAGTCAGTTCTTGAAAAACTTAACTGGACTGGCCCTGTTTTCGAAATTTCAGCAGTACAACAGTTAGGAACTGATGCACTCTGTAAGGCAATTATGCAGGCTTTATTAAACGAGGAAGCCGAACAAACAAGAGTATGAGAATTAAAGGAATAATAATTTGTAACCAAAACCAAGAAGAAGAATTAATTATAGTTCCATAGCCATTGTTGATAATAAGATAAATATACCCTGCAGCATCGGCCCACAGCCAGCAAGTAACCCCAATAACAGTTGCTAATCGAAAATCATAGTTTGCTTTATAAGAAAGCATTCCAAGAACACCAAATGCAAAATTAGCTACAGCAGCTTCGTATTGAAAAGCATTATTGTCCCATATCGCAATGTTATCAATGTAGGCACCAAAAAGGGCGTGCATTATAAAGACAACCAGACCATTAATACCTATTGGTAATAAAATTATCCATCGAAAGAAAGTTTCAGCGGCAAGCCTATCAGGATTACGCCATTGGGAAATTACTCCAATAATAATTGCTAAAACCAGCATAAAGGCGCCAAAATTATTAAAAAAGATATGCATAAAATCTTGAATAAGCATTTAGTTGTCTCCTCTATAAGAATATTGCTAATAATTAATTAAAATAGCGTTACTAATATAGCTTAAGTTTGGTAGATTACAATTTTACGCGAAGCGAGGCGGGATTTTTAATGAGATTCTTTTGATTCCAGCGGAGCCAAAGCCCGTGGATGTCTATTTTCATCAATAGCCACGTAGATAAATGTTCCTTCAGTAACTTTTTTAGAACGTTCCGAATCATTGACGTTAGTCCAAACTTCAATTTTTATCGTTAAGGAAGTATGCCCGGTTTTTACCAAAGAAACGTAACAAGTAACGACATCCCCAACATGAACGGGTTGTTCAAAAGACATTGACTGAATTGCAACAGTTACCGCTCGGCCGTTCGAGAGTTGTTTGGCTAAAATGCCACCAGCTAAGTCCATTTGGGATACTAACCATCCACCAAAAATATCACCATAAGCATTTGTGTCTGCAGGCATTGCTAAGGCTTGAATGGTGATAGTACCTTGAGGTTGAGGTTTTATTTGTTCAGTGGCCATTATTTTTCTCCCATTTTAAGTTTTGCAAAGGCGTCGGCCATCGCACTATTAAATAAATTATTTGACGTAGAATGCGGTTTAGTGTGTGAAATATTTTTATTATTTTTTTGTTCAGAACGTGCATGCTTTTGATTAGTTGAACGCTTTTTCATGGAGTTTCTTGGATCATCATCGAGTGAATTATTGACCAGTTCTACACAATCTTTAATTAAGTTTTCTAATGCAGGCTTTAATATTTCGGCACGAACATCTTCTTTGTAAGGACCTATATTTAAAGTGATTGGATCTATTTTGGCGAGTTCAGCGAGAGGATCTTGTAATTGTCTGCCAATAGATACTGCTGACCAGAAAGGTTCATCAATAAGTTCTACGTTTGAATAAGTAGGTGCTGCCGGTGTGTAAACAACACGTTTGAACAGCTTTAAATCTGGGTACATTTTCATCAGGTCATGAATCAAACGAGTGCTTTCACGATAGGCAGCTCCCACACCAATAGCAATAATTTCAATATTATATTTGATGGCTAGTTTTGCTAGTTCAGCAAGCGAACCATACCAATCTTTAAGAGGAGGATAAAGATGCAGAATAGTAGTATCAAGAAGCTTTCCTTCACCATCTATAATGGCAATTTTTACCCCACCACGTAAAAAAGTATCAAGGCTCATGATAGCTTTTTTGCCAATAGGAGGAGCCATAAGATGCTCACGTAAATGCTGTACACATAAAGCTATTGCTTCTTTTTCTGCGATTTCTCGAAGACGAGAGAATACTGCTTTGTCTAATTTAGCCTTATCTGCTCGGGTCAATGTGGATAACTGGCTTATTTCGTCAGGAAAACGTGAAATAGCCTCTTCCTGAAGCTTAAAGGATACTCTAAGGCATCCAATTTTTCTTCCGCGCATTAAATCGAGCGCATGAGCCGGTGATATTAAGCGCAAGGCTTTAGTGTAGTCAGCGTAGTAAGAAAATTTTGCAGCGGCTTTTTCTTTTCCTTGAATAATATGAGAAAAGAGTTGCCCATGATTCCATAATAAATCGGCTAAAGGTTCAGGTGAAAAAAGATTGTCATCTTGCATTAAGCGTTTCCTCTGTTATGTTTATCTGCCATACTAACTTGACATTCGGGACATAAACCATAAATATGTAATGAATGATCTGACATTTGATAACCAGCTTTTCGCGCAATTTCTTTTTGCCGTTCTTCAATAGTAGTATCAACAAATTCTTCAACATGACCACATTTTACACAAACAAGATGATCATGGTGTTCACCAGAATCTAATTCAAATATTGAATGGTTGTCCGAAAAATGATGTCGGCGAAGAATGCCGGCATTTTCAAACTGCGTTAAAACCCGATAAATAGTAGCAATGCCGATCTCATCTCCTGCCTCTAAAAGTTTTTTATAAATTTCTTCAGCACTAAGATGGCGTTTGCCGGACGTTTCAAATATTTCTAGAATTTTTGTGCGGGGGGCTGTGACTTTTAGTCCAGCCTTCTTTATTGCGGGATTATGCATCTGGGCCCTATTTTTCAAGAAGACGTTTGATATCTTGTGGAACAAAAATTTTCTTCTCACCCGGTTGGGGTTGAGTGTTAATACAAGTAGCAGTTAAATGGGCTTTTAATATTAATTGATCTGACTCTTTTAGTCTAATTTCTTGTTCAAAAGCAAAACGAATGGGACTTTCAGTTGGCAGAATACGACAAGTTACATAAAAACTATCATCCGGTTTTAAGCTGTGTTTGAATTGCATGGTGCAGTCAAGTAATACAAAATTATGTCCACGCGCGGCATATTCGTTAAAGTCTATGCCTATAGAGCGAATATATTTATGACGCGCATGACCAAGATACACCATATAATTAGTATTATTTACAATACCTTGAACATCAATTTCATTGTCGCGAACTTCAAAGTAATGACGAAAAATATCGTTAGTATTAATTTTTAATCCCCTTCGTATTTTTTTTGTGTGTAGAGTAGTATAATCCAACATTTTATATTTTAATAGAACGTAATATGATGAAACATAAACCAATATTAGCTCTTTTTCTCAGTATTTTTAGTTTATTGATGGTGTCCTGTACACCAGTCAAAGTACAACAAGGAAATCTTATTCCTCAAAGCCGAATAGAACGGCTACAGGTTGGTATGACTAAAGAAGAAGTGGCGCGAATCATGGGTACTTCACTATTGATGACGCCATTTAGTGATAATCATTGGGATTATGCTTACACCAAGCGCATAGGAAGTAAGACAATTGTTCAAAAACATCTTGTGCTTGATTTTGAAGGCGATACATTAGCCCGTATTTCTAATAATTGAAATATGCGTTAAAATTTTATATAACTGCTTTCCGTCATTGCGACCGTGAGTATACGAGCGGGAAGCAATCCAGTAACGATATTCGATGTGAAGATCGATGTCTGGATTGCCGCGTCGCTACGCTCCTCGCAATGACGGGCAAATAGTTAAAATTTTATTTTTATAGAATGAAAGTTTGATGAATGAAACAGCTGTAACAAAAAAAATGCCCCGTCACATTGCTATTGTAATGGATGGCAATGGACGTTGGGCGACAGATCGTGGATTACCGCGAATTTCAGGCCACCAAGAAGGCCTGAAAACGGTCAAACGTGTGGTAAAAAGCTGTGCGGAAATGGGCATTGAAGCGTTAAGTTTGTTTGCTTTTAGCAGTGAAAATTGGCGTAGGCCCGGCGATGAAGTGAATTTCTTGATGGAGCTTTTTGTTCAAGCTTTACAAAGTGAAGTACAAGAACTGCATGAAAAATCATTACGATTAAAATTTATTGGCGATAGGACGGTTTTTTCGCAGCAGTTACGAGAGTGTATGGATGCGGCGGAGTCGCTTACAGAAAAAAATACTGGCATGCAACTTGTATTAGCAATGAACTATGGGGGACAATGGGATATTGTCCAAGCAGCACAAACATGGGTTAAACAAGCATTAGAAGAAAAACTGCCACTTTCAGAAATGACTATTGAATCTTTTGAAAAAGTTTTAGTAACGCGTGATTTGCCTCCGTTAGATTTATTTATACGAACGAGTGGTGAAAAACGCATCAGCAACTTTTTCCTTTGGCAAATTGCTTATACAGAACTGTTTTTCTGCCAAGAAAACTGGCCTGAGTTTAGTCAAGTACAATTGCAAGAAGCAATTGAATGGTTTTCCGGGCGTGAACGTCGTTATGGAAAAACTTCAGAGCAAGTAAAATAATAAGGGGAAACAAAGAGTGAAATCTCGCATTATAACAGCAACTATTTTGATCGCGGCCGTAGTATGGGCAATATTTTTTGCACCGCCCATCGTTTTTGAAGTTTTCATTGTACTTTTTTTAGGGGTAGCAGGTTGGGAATGGGCTGGTTTAGTCCCTGCAATCAAAAATTCTTCTGTCAAAAAAGCTTTATTTTTAGTTTTGGTTGAATTACTTTGGATAGGTTTTTCGCTTTGGCCTGTAGGCTTCCAAGGATTATTATATTTTAATGCAGTCCTATTAGTATTACTCGTTCCTGCCTTATTTACTTACCCACAATCTGCCCAAAGCTGGTATTCTTCCACAGCTGTTATCATTTTAGGTATTTCTTTTTTGGTTACCTCTAGTGTGTCATTAGAATACTTAAAGGAAAGACCTCAAGGGGAGTTATGGTTAATGACCGTTTTATTGTTAACATGGCTAATGGATACAGGTGCTTATTTTGTCGGCCGGTTTTTAGGGCGGCATAAGCTAATTCCTCTAGTGAGCCCTAATAAAACCTGGGAAGGATTGTGGGGTGGATTTGTATTGAGTGAGTTGATTGTTATTGGTTTTGGCTGGAAGTTTGCAGCAGCAACGATGGGATGGGGCTGGTGGATACTAGCTGGGACGTTGGCCATTTTAGGGGCAGTAATCGGCGATTTATTTATTAGTATGTTAAAACGCTGTGCTCAGGTAAAAGATACCGGTTCATTATTACCAGGTCATGGTGGCGTGCTTGATCGTGTGGATAGTTTAATTGTTTCTGCCACTATTATTGTTCTCTTTTTAGTAGGTGTAGGAGGGTAAATGTTTTCTTTTTTGACGACGTTATTCTTCTTTTTATTAGCCTTAAGTATCCTCATTGCTTTTCATGAATTTGGGCATTTTTATATTGCAAGAAAATGTAAAGTGCATGTTATTCGGTTTTCAATAGGTTTTGGTAAGCCGTTACTTCGCTGGATGGATAAAAAAGGAACGGAATTTGTATTGTCAGCTATTCCGTTAGGTGGTTACGTTAAAATGCTAGGGGAGTCTAAAAAAGACCCTGTTCCCGAAGAATTAAAAGCATTATCATTTTCAGAAAAATCAGTATGGGCCCGTATGAGTATTATTGTGGCAGGCCCATTATTTAATTTAATATTAGCTTTTTTTGCACTATGGGTAATGTTCATGATTGGCATTACCTCCATCGCCCCTGTGATCGGTACTGTGCAGCCAGGTTCACCTGCGAAAGTTGCACAGTTGAAACACATGGATGAAATCATGAGTATTAATGATGAACCAGTGAATACCTGGCAAGATGTCCGAAGAATACTCGTTTCTTCTATTGGTGATGATTCTCCTGTTATTTTGCGTCTTTATAATCTTAAGACATCCACCTATCATTTTGCCGAATTAAATGAGGAAAATTTAGCACTCGAAGATGGCGATATTATTTCTGCGTTAGGTATTACGCCGGCTTTTCCTACTGTTCCTCCTGTTATAGGAAAAGTCCAAGAAAATTATCCTGGCGCTGAGGCTGGGTTGCGTAGAGGTGATCGAATTTTATCCATTAACGGTGAAAAAATGCACGATTGGATGGAAATTGTGCCAATCATTCAAGCAAACCCTAATCGAAAATTGGATATAGTCATTCATCGAGATGGGAAGCAACAAGATATAGTGCTGTATCCCAAAGAAAAGAAACAGGGAGAGATGCGTTATGGTTTTATAGGTGTAGAAGCTAAAATGCCACCTCATTTTAAGGCTATTTGGTTACGTAAAGAGCAGTATTCCTTTTTTGGTGCCATAAAACCTGCCTGGAATCAAACTGTTGGATTAATTAGTTTATCGATTAGCATGATTGGAAAATTGGTTACTGGCACCGTTTCTATTAAAACAATTGGCGGTCCCATTGGAATGGCGCAATTAACCTCACAAGCTATTCATTTGGGGGTAGCTTATTATCTTTCATTTCTTGCATTGGTGAGTGTTAGTTTAGGGGTATTAAATTTGCTTCCTATCCCTATTTTAGATGGAGGACACTTGCTTTATTGTGTGTTTGAGGTGATACTTAGGCGCCCTCTTTCCGAGGAAGTGCGGTTAATGGGCGCACGAGTAGGGTTTATTGTATTGGTAGCACTGATGGCAGTGGCTATTTTTAACGATATTGCCCGAATGAGTCTGTCATAGAACAGTTGAAATAATTATAAATAATTTTAAATTTAATGATAAGAAGAATACCTTATGCCTTCGTGGCAATTTTAGCTATGTTTTTGACGTTGATGTTGTCTTCAAACCATCTTTGGGCCGCATCACAAACATCCTCTGATAATGCAAGTGCTGGCAGTTTTGTCATTAGTAATATTAAAGTTGAAGGACTTCATCGCATTAGTTTAGGCACGCTCTTGAACTATATTCCCGTCAAAGTGGGTGATACCATGAATCGGGCCAAGGAAGCAGAAACCTTACGTGAATTATATGAAACAGGATTTTTTCAAAATGTAGCATTAGAGCGAGAAGGAAATACCCTAATTATTGTCGTTGTAGAACGTCCAACCATTGGCGAAATTAACGTGTCAGGAAATAGTGATATCCCTACTGAGCAGTTGAATGCTGTATTAACGCAGATAGGTTTAGTGAAAGGACAAGTATTCCGACCTGCTGCATTGGAACAATTTCAAAAGCAATTAACCCAAGAATATAATAACCGTGGAAAATATAATGCTTCTATTGATACAGAGATAACACCTTTATCGGAAAATCGTGTTTCAATTAAGATTGTAATTTCAGAAGGCCGTTCAGCACGCATTAAACAAATTAATATTATTGGTAACCATGCATTTTCTGATAAAACTTTATTAGATCAATTTTCGTTGAAAACAATGGGATTCTTTACGTATTTTACTAAAGAAGATCAATACAGTAAGGAAGGAATGAATGCTTCATTAGAATCCTTGCGCTCTTATTATATGGATCGTGGATATGTTCGATTCCGTGTTGATTCTACGCAGGTACTCTTATCACCCGATAAAAAATATGTATACATTGATATTAAAATTACGGAAGGAAAAAAATATACATTCTCAGGTTATGCTTTAACTGGTCTTTTAGTATTGCCTAAAGAAGATTTAGATAAGTTAGTGAAGTTTAAAGAAGGGGATGTTTTCTCTCGCCAAAAAATCACGGAAACCGTCAATGCAATGACGGATGCTTATGGTAATATTGGCTATGGTTTCCCTAAAATTGATCCACAACCGGAGATCAATGATGATAGCAAAACGGTTTTTGTAAACTTTATCATTCACCCTGGACGACATGTTTATGTGCGCCGTATTAACTTTAAAGGCAATACAAAAACAGGTGATTACGTTTTACGTCATGTGATTAAGCAGGATGAAGGCGGTTTGTTAACCTCTGAAAATATCAAAGAATCTGAACGTCAATTACGAATGTTGGGTTATTTGAAAAATGTTAGCGTTCAAACGGTAAAAGTACCTGAATCCAATGATCAGGTCGATATGAACGTGAATGTAGAAGAAGCACCTTCTGCGGAGGCTTCAGTGTCTATTGGTTATGGTAGTAATGGTCCTGAATTAAATGCGAGCATTGACCAACATAACTGGATGGGCACCGGTCGTGAAGTGGGCGTCCATTTTACAACCAGCTTCTATAGCACCAACTATGCCGTCAACTACTACAATCCCTTCTATACAGAATCAGGTATAGGGCGAGGATTTACCGCCTATTATTCTCATATTGATCCAAGCAACTTGGATTTAGCGAATTACACTTCTGATAAGCTTGGTGGCGATGTCAATTATAATATCCCTCTCAGTAATAGAAGTATTTTCCAGACAGGGTATGGCTATCAAAATATTGCCATCAATTCAGTCGGTAGCCCGCCTGTTACACAGATTCAAAACTTTGTTGATGATAATGGTTCTACCTTTAATGAAATTCGCCTGAAGGCAGGTTGGGCTTATAATAGCTATGATCAGAAATTTTTCCCAACCAAAGGTATCAATACACAAGCAGGTGCTATGACAGCATTTCCCGCAACATCAAATTCATTGTCCTATTACAAGACAAACTATAGTTTCCATGGATACCAACCTTTATTTAAAGGTTTTATCCTGACAGGATCCACGACAGTTGAATACGGTAATTCGTTTGATGATAATGGCTTACCTTTCTTTGAAAACTATTATGCCGGGGGTATTTTACAACCTGGGCAAATCCGTGGTTATGAAAACTATTCTATTGGTCCACAAGACAGTAATGGAAATGCATATGGTGGTAACTTATTAACGGTTGCTTCCGTGGGGTTAATTCTTCCGGAGCCATTAAGCCAACCAAGTTTCCGTACCACCGCATTTGTGGATATGGGTAATGTGTATGGCTACAATCTACCAGAAGATCAACAAGGTACTGAATCAGGACCTCTTCGTTTTTCAACGGGTTTATCCGTGGATTGGCGCTCACCAATGGGACCATTAACCTTTAGCTTAGCGACCCCGCTCAACGAGCAACCAGGTGACGTAAGTAATCCATTCCAGTTCTCGGTTTCGTCCACATTGTAATGAAAAGATAAGCCTTTTCAGAATTTAGTAAACAATACCGTAGTTATACGGTATTGTTTAAATTGACACGCCTAGATTAGAGAACTATTTTTCATTGTAGGGACCGGACTTGTGCCCACTGCCATTAAGTTAAGAAAATCATTGTTAATGATTTGAGCTGGCGTAGGATTTTTATAAGATTGGTATCAATTGCAAGAAGGGCAACTGCCAGACTCTGAAAAGGGTAAATAACCCAGTTCGTCAAGAATAATCACATCAAAATTTTTTAGCTTATTGGCTAGTCTACCTGCATGATATTGTTTTTTTCTTGGGCGTTTAGTGCCTTTTGGCAGGTGTTTATTAAAAAAATGACTAACACCACAAAATAATATAAAATATCCAAAAAATGGCTAAAACAACCGTCTATTTTAGCCAAAATATGGAGATTTATTATGAAGCGCACCATTGATTCTGCATTAACTCATTGGGCTATACAGCCTTCGCGCGTCCCGTTGTTATTACGAGGTGCTCGACAAATTGGAAAAACTTTCACAATTAGACAATTGGGAGAAACTCACTTTAAAAAAAATTTTGTGGAAATAAATTTTGAACTTGAGCCTTTTTATAAGGAGTGTTTTCAATCGCTCCAACCGAAAGATATTATCAATTTGATTGGTAATCTGAGTCAAAAAAAAATCATTCCAGGCGAAACATTGCTCTTTCTTGATGAAATTCAAGAATGTCCACAAGCTATTATGGCCTTAAGATATTTTAAAGAATTGATGCCGGAATTGCACGTTATTGGCGCAGGCTCTTTGCTAGAGTTTGTATTAAATGAACCTAATTTTAGTTTACCTGTTGGGCGTATTCAATATATTCACATGACTCCACTTTCCTTTCGTGAATATCTAGAGGCAGCTGGCTTTGAAGGATTGATTGAACAATTATCACTTGCCACACTGAGCAATCCTTTAGCTTCTGTGACGCATGAAAAACTATTGAAATTAGTCCGAGAATATATTTTTACTGGCGGTATGCCTGACGCGGTTAAAACCTATCTAACAGAACGAGATTTTACTGCTACTCAATACAAACAGACATTGCTTCTCAATACCTATCGTACGGATTTTGGCAAATATGCAAAACACATGCATCATAAATATTTACAAAAAGTCTTTGATAAAGCTCCCATTCTGATAGGACGACAAATCAAATATAATAAAATTGATGATTCTATGCGTTCACGTGATTTGAAAGAAGCGATTCAGTTGCTGCAATATGCTGGCGTAATTCAGCTGGTTTATAGTTCGTCGGCTTCTGGACTACCATTAAAAGCACTTATTAATGAAAAAAAATTCAAATTTTTATTTTTAGATATCGGATTGCTTCTTCGTGCTACACAAGTTTCCACCCACCAATTATTTAACGAAGCACTGAATTTAATAAATCAAGGAGCACTGTCTGAACAATTTGCAGGTCAAGAACTACGAGCCTACCAGGACTGTTTTTTAGAGCCTGAATTATATTATTGGTCAGAAGATAAAGTTGGCAGTCAAGCAGAAGTTGATTATCTCATCACCCAAGAGAGTCAAATTTTTCCAATAGAAGTCAAATCAGGAAAAACGGGAACTCTCAAATCTCTTCATCAATTAATTAAAAAAAGAGCATTTCCTTTAGGCATACGTATTTCTGAAACCCCTTTGGAATTACGGGATAATATTTTATCGATTCCCTTTTATCTCATTAGTGAGTTGTCAAGGCTATTAAAAATGGAAAAGAAGCCTATTTTAATTTCTGGTTGAGTTTGCAGATAGAGAACCAGTCTTTTGATGATTGTGACCCAGTGAGCGCGAATGAAACACCGTATAAAATACGGTATATTTTTTGTACAATTCTTAATATAATCTTTTTTATGTAATTATTTCTAAATAAGAGTTGTATGATAAAGAAAGCGCGTGTTTATAACATTACAAATAACCAAACAAAAGAACGGGTTCGCCTGAATATAAGCCAGAATTGGGATGCGCTGCTTTCTGAAACTGATTATACCATGCTTGCTATGGAAGACCAGGATTCATCTCAATCAAGACGCCTCAATCGTGTTCCTCAAAAACGACAGAAAGGTGACATTCAAGGAAATATTGAGGAAGAAAAGCTAAAATACCTGGTTAAAGAAGCCTGTGAGGGTAAGATAATTTCTGAGGAATATATTCGTGTTTTAGCGTCCTTTCTTTCGGACGAAGCTTACTATTTAGGATTGTTGTATGACGTTTTTGGAGTAATAGGTGGGCCTCTTACCCTAATAATGCGTGCTAGTGGATATGATGTAGGAAATTTAAGAAATACCTTTGCCGGGTGGGCTTTACAGGCTTTTTCTTATATGATGGAAAATGAGCAGTTAAACACCATTTTACAAGAGTTGGAAAGTAATCCAAAAACGCGCGCCCCACGAGAGCATGATAACTCTAAAACACCAACCTGTTCATCACGTTATTTTTTATATCTAAAATATAAAGAAGCGCTAAAAGAAAAAGAGCCCCTCTCACGTTTTGCAGCCATTGCACTTACTCATTTGTGTAATCCAAAAGATGCGCAACTCTTACCAAGTAATGCCGAAAAAATATTGTACGGTATGCTAGAAACAAAATACACGTTGAATAATTTATCATTCGATTCATCTTATTATTGTAACGATACCACTACTATCTATTGGAAAGAAACCGATAGCATGGCGTTGCGTACTAGGGCATTAAATGCCTTAACGGCTGCAATACGTGCTGGTCATCCAATAGAGGAGGAAAAAACCTTTAAAATAGTAAAAGATTTTTTATTTAGCTTTAAAGAAAAATCAGAAGTTTTTTTTAATTCGCCAAAAATGGCTAAGAAAAAAACGGTATTTGAACCGAGAGGTTGGTCTGCAGCATTCACGTCATATAAAGAGCAGGCATTGAATAACATCTTCTTGACGAATCAAGAGTTGCAGTGTCTTTACCAATATATCATTAAAAATGGTGAAATAGATTATATTTGGACGTTATTTTTTGCTCATGCTTGGAATGCACAGGAGCTGCCACTTTTTACAGAACAAGAAGCAGAAGCTTATTCGTTAGAAAAGGTAAGAGAAAAATTATCTACATTGTTGAATAACCAGACAAACAGTGAGCTTGAATTTGCGGCAGCCTGCCTGATGATGTGTATTACAATAGTAAAAACGGAGGTACAAACATCACGAGAGGTGATTAACAAACACATGGAGGATTATCCCAAAAATTCATTTGTGCAAAAGCACGGATTAATGGCATTAACTCATGGTGCTAACACTTGTAATGACATATATAAGGATATTGATAAATTATTTAATCCTATTCGAATCGCAGCCTGTGAATTAATAGCAGAGTACATTCCTCATTATAAGCCAGTAATTTCAGTTGAAGAATATGCTGCAATTAATGCATTGCAAGAACAAAATGATGAAGGTTTGTATCAAGCAAGTCTTAGCATCATCAGTGCTATGCTAGATTTTCCCGAGCAGTATAGTCAATTACTTCATGATATCGATCTTGATAGTTTTTTGGTAAAGCTTGAGAAAAATCAATATTCTGATGAAACCTTCCGTATGATAGAGATGATATCAGAGAAAGATCCAAAAAGAATTACTGGATTATTATTAGAGAAGCTGTGTCGGCAACTTCCATTAAATGAGTCTTTCTCACAACGTAGCAGAGCCAATATCATTCAAGCATTAGCTTATTTAATGAAACATGAAACGGAAAAAAGAGGAAATCCATTAAGTCAGTGTGTCAATACACCCGGCATATTTGAATTACTTTCTGACGATGTACTGATTTATTTATTTGAACGTGCAATACAACAGGATACGTTTTCTGGAACCAGTATGAATGCATTGGTAGAGTATGCACGTGCGACAAAATTAGGTTATTGCAATAATGCTGCCGTATTAGCCGCACATCTGCCTAAATTAGCTAATCTTTTTGAGCGTTCACCCTTGCCTACTAAAAGTATTGAACGAGTGTTTATTATTCTTCAAGATCTTGCTGAAAAACTTCCGGTCGATATTTTATTTCAAACGATATTCATTAAATTAATTAATGAAAATTCGCCAAAAATTAATCGTGTTTTAACCATTTTATACGTAAGAATTAATGTTGGCGAGAAATTAGAATATGCATTATTAAATTGTCTCATTTCCAATATGGATGTTCAGAATAGTGATGTAAGCATTAAATTGTTTAATCTCTTGCATTATTATAATCAGCATCATGCGATGGATGAAGCATTATTATTAAAGCTCACCGCGTATTTAACTAATGAAAAGATATTTGTGTATGCCTGTGACTTGCTATCAAAAATTATTCAACACCAACGACCATTGAGTCCGCGTGTCATTGATACTATTATAGAAGCGGTGTCTTTAATGGAACAAGAAGAAACAGCATTTTATGCGAGCACGCTTTTAATTGAATTGGCACAAAGTCAGTACACATTTTCTTTAACCCAATTTTACATGCTGCAAAGATTGTTAACTCAATCGGTAACATCGGGTGCGACGGAAGTGTGCCGTGGTTTATTGACTACTATCATCCATTTTTGTATGAAAAATCCAACTGTTACAATAGATCCTGCTACTTGGGATACTTTTGCTGTTTTATTGAATACCTCGTGGATAAAAGGTAAAGAACGTGTTGCTCTTTATAAAATATATGATAATAATTCCCTTAAGATACTTAATGTTCCAGTGGATAGGCTCTTAACTGATTTGTCGTCACAGGGAAACGAAGTGGCCAAACATTGCCTGCAAGCTATTACGTCATTATTATTAAATGCAAATTTACCTCATGATCAGCAAGATTATTTCGAAACACTTATCAAAAAATTGTCATCCAGTATCCATCATCCGGCATTATTTTCCAGCACCTTAATGGTATTTAACGCATTGGCATATTCTGCATATAATAATTTATTTCCTAAAGAAATCGTTGATTTTTGTTTTACAGTGCTTATAGATAAACAGCAATATGATTTCATATTAGTAGATAAAGCGTACGAAATTTTAAGCACGTTGAAGCAACGTAATTATTATAAACCCGAATTGGAGTGGTCCCTTTTTGAAAGAGAGCAAAAAGCGCGAGATTTAAAGGATAATGAAGATGAATTATCCCAATTTTTGGTAGATTTATTTAATACAGCATCTGAAGGTAAACCTTTAACTCGAACAGAAATAGCCGTGCTAGTTACGCAGGTAAATGCATTAACAGCATTATCAGAAACAAATTCAAATGACTTAAAAAACTTTATCAATATCCTAAAAATTATTCCGAATAATGATCAAAAAATATTAGAGAAAATAGATTGTTTTTTAAAAAAAATATTGCTGGAAGAAACCTACATTAAGGATGCTGTTGAAATTGTTTTAAAGGCTATTACAACAGAAGATTATCTCAACGAAGAAAGAACAAAAGATATTGAGAATTACTTCCTTTCAGAAAATGGCGATGAAAATATTACACAATCCATTTTAGAAATATTAGTGATTCAAGCAAATTATGGTGTAAAGCTTACTATAAAAACGCCAGAAAAATTGGTGAGTTTTTTGCTTCATGATAAGCATGTGGAGTCATGCATTGCAATATTATTAGTATGTGTCCATAACGAAGAGTATAGTGATCATCTTGTTAAGCTGTTATCCGATAAAAATATTGTTGCGAAATTAAATAGTTTGTTGAGATCCACAACATTAGATATAAAAGTGCAACGCTCGGTTTTATCTATTTTACAAAGATGTTCCAATGAAGAATCACTTTTAGTTAAAATTAAATCTCAAGCATTAAAATATGAAAAGGGTGATTTTAAGGCTAAAAATGAAGTATTAAAATATTTCAAAGAAATGCCATCCTTGGACGAAGAGCAGAATTTAGTAAAGCCTATTATTCTCGATGTATTTCAATCACAACAGACACAATTATTTCTTTCCACTATCGATTTATTAAAAACACACCGTGATTTAATGGATGATGAGATCTTAGGCAGTATTCTCTCACTAAAAACCATTCATTTTAACAATATACACTTATTAAATTTTATTGAACAGATACCAGTTGATATTTTATTAGACAGTACAAAAACTGCTTTAGTCAAGAAATTATTTAACGTCTTATGGGGCAATAATAGTGATCGGACGAGTTATCTTTCGATTATTAGAATATTGCACCATCTTGAAAAATATATTACTGATAAACGATTATTAGTTTATCTTAATGAAACACCTACGCCCCAAATTTTGCAAGGCGTAAAAGAAGATATCATTGAATTGGCTGAACAAGGGTGGCCTCTTGAAAAAAATGAGGTGTTATTACGGCAGATGCTGGAGAATGATGATACATCTCAAGAAACAATCAAGGCGTGTTTTATATTAATTCAAAAAGGACATCAATTTTCAACAACATTATGGGAGATTTTGGGAAATTGTTGTTTACACAATCCGAATGATAATTTATTTATTCACTATTTATTTTATTATAAAACCGAGCAATTAGTTAATACATCTTTAAATATTGAGCAACTGCCATCAATATATAAAGATCGCATCCATTTTGTTGTTAAAAATGCCATAAAAAATAAAATTAATATATCTCCATTGATGTTTGCAATATTGCCTGCTGACAATAATGATCCAGGGTATTTAAAATTTCCTTTTTCTGAATATGATGAAACGTTTATTTCTTATTTAAATATTCTGCTACAGGATCATTCCATTGCTAAAGCAGATATACAAAATTTATTACCGTTTTTCAAGGTCGCTAAGCCATATCTGATGCAACAAATGAGAACCTTTGAGACGTTATATCATTCCGATAGAGAGCAATGCATTCAAAAAATAAAATTTATTGCTTTAAAAGCAAAACTCAATTTGCCTTATCAAGAATCTTCACTTGGTGCGGATCATGAATGGACTAAGTTGCAAAGGACAATGGTTCATGTAAAGAACCCTCATCAAGATTACTTTAGTTATGTGATTGACTTAGTTCTGGCTTTACCAAACGAGGCAGGTGATCACGAGGAAAAATTATCCCAGTTGGATAAATTGTTTTTCTTGTATGAAAAACAAGAGGCTCATTTTATAATCCCTTTAACTCAAGTAATGCTGCAATGGATTGATGCAAAAAAAATAAATACGATATCAGAGCTCGTTGCAAGCGTTCAGGTAAAAATTATTTTACACCAAAGTCAAAGTCATTGGGTTGCAGAGAATAATACCACTGATGATGCACTTATAAGGGATATGAAAATCTTGCTTGGGCTAGGATGGAAACAAGAAGACTTAATTAGTATTAATGAAAAGGTGCTAAAACATCCGCAATATAATAATAGTTTTTCTAAAAGTCGCGAAGGGTTAATACAACTCTATCAATTAATGGCTTCCTATAAATTATTACCGTGTAAAGATAATACAAATTTATACGAAGAAATTACCAATCATCTTAGCCAACCTTCTTTTCAATTGAAAACCATTCAGTTGTTATGTGTTGGTAAAGTATTTTGTGATAAACAGGAAACCTCTGGCGAACAATTACTTGCTGAGTTCACTGCACAAAACCCTAGCCTTAATGTCTTTGATGTCCCTGTGCGTTCGCCTCTCATCGAAGCGTGTTATCAATTATGTACGCATAAAGCGTTTTTTAGTAATGTTTTACCACAAACAGTACTAGATATTTTTGAGCGAGTAAGGGCAAATCCAGGTAGTGAACCCACGGTCACTGAATGGATTCAAGTTTTTTCCGCAATCAACCAAATTCTTTCGCCGCAACGCTTACGTTTGGCTCAACTCATCGTTATTTGCGTGTGTTTGCATGATGATAACCTGAACGTATTGGCACAAATGGCAACAGGTGAAGGTAAATCCCTCATTCTGGCCATTATTGCTTTGATCAAGGTATTAAAAGGGCGAAAGGTTGATATGGTTACCAGTTTAAGTAATTTTGCTGAAAGAGATGCAGAAATTTATCAAACAAAACTATATCGTCATTTTAACGTGAAAGCGGTGCATAATGTTCCTGATCCTGCGCAGGGTGATTCTGAAGGCGTTAAAGCCTGTTATCAAAAAGACGTGGATATTGTGTATGGTGATGCAGCACAATTTCAGTTTGATTTTTTAATGGATAAATTTAAGGGTTGGGGAACGCGAGGAGGGCGTCCTTATCAAGATATACTCATTGATGAAGCCGATTACAGTATGCTGGATCAATTGGATCAAATGGTGCGTTTAGCTGATAACACTCCTGGGTTTGATCATGTAAAGGTAGTGTACGTTTTAATTTGGAATACACTCAATAAGATGCTTTTTGAAAGAGTTAACTCTCTTCAACAACAGGCTTTGACTCCCACCGATGCAGAAAAAAATGCATTTATGCGGCAATTACCACAAGATTTGGAAAAAAAAATACGCGAATCATTGATTTTAAAAGGCAATAATGATCCTATTAATGGGAAAATACTCCTACCTGAACATTTGCATGATTGGGTCGATAAACAATTATCGACTTGGAGTAAAAATGCCATTCATGTATGGTTTAGTGAGAGTAATAAAATTGAGTATAAAACAGCTCCTGATGACAAAGGAGTAGAGCGGATACTTCCTCTTAATTTTCAATATAATGGTGAAACTCAACAAAATATGCAATGGAGTGATGGAATACATCAGTTTTACCAATTAAAGGAAGGGGTAGAATTAACTTCAGAAAACCTTGTCACAAACTTTACTTCAAATTACGCTTATTTTCGTAAATATGAGAGCATGATAGGTATTACGGGTACGTTGGGTAATGATGAATTACGGAAATTATTGTGTGAACAATATACGAAGGAAAATAGTAATAAAACGGTTAAATGTGCATTATTTCCAAGCCATAAAGAGAAGCAATGTATAGCATTTTCACCACAGTTATTGGGAGATAGGGAGGCGTGGTTAACCACCATTATACGAAGCATTCAGCAACAAGTCGCTTATGGGCGTTCTGTGTTAGTAATCTGTGAGACCCTGAAGAATGCAGAAGATGTTACGGCAGAATTAAAACGTTTAAGCCCCGATGCCCATGTGACCTGCTATATAGATAGTGAGGATAAAATTAGTTTATCCAATGTGCACATGACTAAAGGTGAAACCAAGATTGCAACTAATCTTGCGGGAAGGGGAACTGATATAAAACTGAGTGAAGATGTGCTTAAGAATGGTGGATTGCATGTTGTCATGACGTTTTTACCAAAAAATGATCGTGTTTTAGCGCAAGCAATCGGTAGGACAGCACGTTCAGGAGAGCCTGGTACCAGTGAATTGATTATCCAAAGTGATCCTGCTGTTTCATTAGCCACTCTAGAACAAGCACGTGATGCACAAGAAATAAAGACACTTAAAAAGCAATTGGAAGCGTTGAAAAAGGGAGCTTTGCAAGAAAAATATCTTGCTTTGATATGCAAAGAATTAAAAGAACAACATCATAACCATAAGCAAACAATTTTTCGCTTTGATTGGGCACAGCAGTTTTTAGTTAATACAGTATATAGTACGCTACGTTCAGATTTTATTGAGAAGTGGGGACTATGGTTAGCGCATCTTGACCTAAAAAAGAATAAAGAGGAATTAGACGAAGAATTTATAGATTTTTTAGAACAAGCAAAAGCAGATTATAAAGCTGCCAAGATAAACAGCCCTTGTTATGCCTTGCAAGCTGCTAATGAACTGATGGGATATGTGAGAAGTTGGTTACATACCTTGTCTCAGTGTGGAACCTATCGTGAAAGTTTTCATAATACGATCGTAATGCTGTGTAAATCAGTGAAGGATCCGTTATTTTTGGCTCAAACGTATGATATTTTGGCGTTTACTTGCCTAATGAAAGAAGATAGTTCACCAGAAAATAATATAACCTTTGATGCTTCCTATAAAGAAAAAGCAAAATATTATTTTTCATTGGCATTACAAAATAGAAACACAATTATTTTGCCACAATTGGCTTATGTACAGTCAATTATTTATCAGGCAGATACCCGCTCAAAGGATTTAGAAAAACAGCTTGTTGGAAAAAAAGAAATCGAGTCAACTGCACTTATTCATGATCAAAAAGCAATTGAGAATATTGAGAGATCCAGAAAATATATCCAACTGACCGCTGGTTCGATTCGTATTGCTAAAACATTAAAGGATATTATTAGTTATCTGCAAAAAGAGGAAATTACTCATCCGATTGATCTGGAATTTAATCATTTACGGTTAGAATATGATACAGAAATCTTGAATCTACCAACGCGTAAAGAGCCTACAGATATCTTGTCTTTGATCGGTAAACACACGCTGACATCAGTTATTGAAGTGGAATGGTGTAATGTATTACCAACGGATGCAAACCATATTCTTGATCTGCTGACTGAAGAGGGACGAGAACTGGTTACGTTGGAGCGTAAAAATTTCAGTTATGAAAAACTCGACTATCTAAACAAGTATGATCCCAACACTACAATAAGATTTGTATTAAAAAACTTATTACTAGACGATATTCAGAATTCCATTGTTAAAGATTATTTTTCTCGTTTAAAAGATTTATTGAATACGCCTATTTCCATTAACGATTTTTTTATCGCTATGGAAAGATTATTTGATTGTTTTCATAATAGACCTCTTGCAGAAGCAGGGTTATGCAAGAAGTCTAATGATGAAACAAAACATTTACTTGATGCTTTGCGGAAGAATATGAAATTTGATTTAGTGTTTGAAGCTGTATCAATGAACATTGCTAAAGAGGAAATTAATCATTTAAAAACGGATCAGAGCAACGTTGTGGTGTCATTTTATCATAATGACGTGGATAAAATTAATAAGGTAATTAATAGAGTGTGGAGACCTGAGACAACGGCCCGTATTCGAGTAAAAGCACTCTCAAAAAATCAGGCGATAAACTTGTTGCAGGATATCCAAACGAAAAAATATATTCAAGAAGAACCATTCCAAACGGTAAAGTTACGTCCCATTTCTGCGTTATTTACGGATGCTGCAAAACGTTCGGAAGTAGCGCTATGTGATGCTAATGGCTTGCGCTATCTTTATGTATTAAGTGAACAGGTTCCTTTTAAAGCATTTTCAATGATGATATTAGGCAGCCTTGCTCTTTTAGAAGGAGGGGTTGGACTGACAATAGCAACATTATGCGCTGCCTCCGTTTTCGGGTTTACGACAGGCCTTTCTTTCCTTACTGAATCCATTTCGACTGTATCGAGAATGATACAATTAGGCATTACCCGCGAACATGATTGGACCACATTTTGGGGTGAAAAACTTTTATCTTATTCGTTGAATCTTATTTCAGCAGGAGTAACATCGATGCTAACAGTAACAACGGCTGCTGGAACAATGGCGGCGGATGTGGCTGAAAATGTTGTACGCTCAGCTGCAAAAAGCACCGCTACCAAAGTATCAACCCATCTTTCCGTAAACCAAGTTACTACCATGACAAGAGAAATTTTGAAGACCAGTGCTAAACAGCTGATCACTATAGCAAGCACTGGAATAGGTGAAATGTTGAGCAATGAAGAATTTTTGAGTATAGAAAATCGTTTGCGGGCAAAAGTGGAAGATATTATAAAACAAGAGCCTCCAAAAAAATGGTCAGTATATTTACAACAGATTTTCTTGATGTCTCACTATTGTGGAATACAACAAATGAATACGCCGCTTGCTGGGCAATTACAAAAAGCGGCCGAAAATATTATCAGTAAATCTGAAGAATTGTTAAATCGTCCCAGAGCGTTGATCAATCTTTTTATTGATGGGTTAGAGAAACAATTTATGGATGAGTATATCATTCGTGTGAATAAGATTCTTCGAGAGCATTCTGCTGTATCGACTTTCCGTCATATATTGGTGCATAAATTATCGCAAACACCGGATGATGAAACTATTAAGACAATGGTAGAAAAATTTAAAGATAGACTTACCGATACTGGGCATATGCCTGAACTAAGTATGTTGGCTCGTTTAAATGTTGGTGTAGAAGAGTCTAAGAATGATGCTGACTTAATGAGTGAGGCTATGGCGATATATGACGATTTATGCAACTATTATTGTAATAATGAAAACCTTATTAAGTCATCAGAAGCTTTATTCCAGCAAAAAGTAATCGATAACAGTGTGAGTGTTTTACATAAACATGTTGTAGGGCTGATTCAAAGGGCTCAAGCAGCATTAACAGCTACATTTAATACTGCACTTAATGTCTCAACCGGTTTGGTTCCTAAGTCTGTCATCAATCTTTTGCAGGAAGGAGCTTTAATTGCAAAAGACACAATATTATCTGGTGATCCAAATAAATGGGCTTCTCGGCAACCAATAAGATTACCTTTGTTGGGTTATGAACGCATTCAAAATGGAAGGATTGACTATTATTCCCCATCACAACAAGAGCAATTGACGGATCAACAAATGTATGAGGCGTTGTTTGCAGGCAACATTCCTACTGATCTTACTGTAAGGGGAGAAGCGTTATGTATTGAGATGATTAAGAGGATTACCAATGCATTAATTAATGTGGGTAAAGCAATCAAGGCGAAGAAAAGAAAAAATATTGCGATTCAAGAGAATGATTTTAGATCGGCCATATATAGCATACTACTGCAAGTGGTCATTAACTGGGAACTCATCAGTTATACATTCTCAAGTGATGAAAAAATACATCAAATAATAAATCAAAGTAAAGCCACGATGATTCGTTTGATACAAGATAATAATTTAGTATTGTGGTTGGCTGATAAGGCAAAAGACATTGCGCAATTTCCCAATACGATATATCACATTTTAAAAGAGGATTCTGCGATTTTGGTTAAATTCCGACCTCAAATCGGCTTGTTAAAAAAAGCATTACAACGTGAAGCAGCGGTTGATGGTTTTTTAAATGTGAATACTCTGTTGTTTATAGGAAATTTGTTTCAATTTAAGGAATTTGCACAGAAATTGCAAGATTCTATTTCAACATTGTTTAATCCCAATGCGTTTATAAAAACAGCTATTGAATTACTGCATATACCGGGTATTGCAGAGCAAATCTACCATTTTATTGAAACATACGGGGAAATATACCTGGATCGTGTGATCAATGAGAATGCTGAAAATGCTCATCGAGGTGGTCTTGATCAGGCAAAAACATATTTAGCCATATTAACACAATATAAACTTACCGTTGCTGATTTAAAATTATTTTTACCCGCCTTAGCTAGCATTATTTTAGAACCCGCTAGTATAGAAAAAATCTTATTAGCTATTCAAAAACATGATAAGTTTCAGTTGATGATGGTGCTGTATAATCATATGGTAAGTAATGAAACCTGTCGTCAGGCATTAAAAGCAATTCTTGCTAGAAAACAAGAAATAACGGTGTTGCAGCCAATTAACCCTACACAGTTAAGACAAATGGAAAGAATCGAACCTTTTCTTGCGTGTGTTACTCAATCTCCTGGATTAATCGATACGATTGCTTCATGCCTTGCCTTTTTATTAGATGCTCATTGTCCTCTTGTTGTGGAACAGAAACCTGACAATGACTTTTCTTTCATACAGCAGGTGATTGATCATCTTTCACAATTCGACACTTTACCAGGACAAGAGCTTCCTTTTGTTATAGCATGGATAAAAACACATCACATTACCTTGAAGTCCCTGGTAAAAGCGCATTTTAGTGGCCGCGGGTTTTCTGTAAACGAAATTGCGAAAGTAGTTGAAATGATTGAGCAATCAGCTGAATTAAAAGCTGCAATTCAAGATGAGCAGCAAGCCAATCATCTGACTAAACTTGTTTTGTCTATACTCAATAGTGCGCCTGTAACAGCCTCGAAGATTCAAGGGCTAGAACTAAAACCCTTGCTTACTAATTTATTCGTCAATCATTCACTTATCCAAGGCCTCGCGTATCATCAACGTTATACTTGGTTTAAATATTTAGTCTTAATACATGGGATGCTGCCTTATGTGGGTCAACTTCTTTCCATAGGATGTCAAATATTGAATGGATATATCCATTCGTTTATTAGAAAACCTAGACCGGTTGATTCCCACTATGAATTTAATGGAATGTCAGATTATAGTGGGGAAGTATTAATGGGTTTAACCCTAAGTGAGCCGCTTAATAATAAACGATTTGTCAATACGAAACTTATGAGTGTTACCTTTCAAACAATGCTCAATAATATTGATTTTCACGGAGCGATTTTTCACCAAGTAAAATTTTTGGAAACCAGCCTGGATGTGCATACTTTCCGGAGTTTATTACCACAGTTACGCGATAAGAACCAGGATATTACTTTTGAGAATTGCAAAATAGTGGGTGATTTATCCCAGCTTGATTTATCTAATATTTCACTAAAAGGGATATCCCTGCGACAATGTGAATCATTACGAGAAACCAATATACAAGGGACTGAAATAGTGATACCAACGGAGCTACAGAAAACCTTATTATTTAATACATTAGGTTGGACGCAACAAGAATATGGTCATCTTTTAAATGAACAACAAACTCAAGCACTGCATACTTTTTGGTATAAAAGAACAGGGTTTTTAGTTAATAAAATTTGTTCAGTGGTTATTGAAGCTGCTGAAGTAGAGGGTATCCAACTGAGTGAAACCATTAAAGTAGACTTTAGGAAAATTGTTGCCCAGCAATTATATATGTCGTCACAAAATCCTCTGTTAAAAAAAGTCGCACAGTTAACTCATGACTTTCTCAATGATGCACCGCAAGATATAACACGTGGGTTTCACATTAAAGAACCTTTTAGTGAGACGGCAATATTATTGAAATTTTTGTATGCGGCTTGTACTGCTCAGCAGTGGCAATTAACCACAGATAAATTAAGGCAGTTTATTCTAATTATGTATATGGCATCACAAGCACAAAAAGATTTGCCTCAAACGAGCAAAACAAAATGCACCCTATTTAAAATGGCCAAAAATACTATTTCAGCATTTTCAGAAAATATTAGTTTTGATAGGATCCAAGGACTGATCACACAAATAAAAAGGGACTATTTAAATGAACTAAAACAAACACCCACACCATCTTTTTTTGTTCGAGCACGAACACAGGTTTATGAAACTTTTTACTCAAACACTAGTCCTCTTTTTGAGGAATTATTTACTGCATGGAATGATAATGAAGCAGAAAATGCTGAAGAGGATATACCTATTCACAGCATTTGAGTTTAACGTTATCGATTTATTTTAAATTTTTTAGAGGTACTTATGCCAAAAACATCACTTGATTCCCAATTTACTATTTCTGCACATTTAGAGGCGCAATGTCGGCTCTGTGACCCTGAGAATATTCCCTCGTTACACGCGCATTTAAATAATTACATAATCGCATTTCAGAGAGAAATAGATAGACTTCTAGGCTTAGAGGGGCAGCCTGCAAAATTTAATCCTGAATTGGAAGAAATTACTCCAGAAGTATTTGTAAAATTCAAAAATACGATTAATCAATATTTGTCGCATTTATTTATATGCATTAACAGATTAGATGGAGGTGCCGAAACAATTTGTGCGGGAGATCTCTACACTTCATGGCAAACTTCGCTTGTGTATTCGCGTTTGGGTGAGTGTGAAGTGACTTTGGCTGAAATGGCGCGCAGAAACCGGCAATATTGGGAAAGCATAGCCGCTCAAGTTGGGGTAGGTGTTCTTTTATATTGTGTAGCACCGCAGATAGGGGTGGGCAATCTTATTGCACAAGCAGCAATACGTGTGGTAATAGGTACCGCAGCAACCACGGCGTTAAACACGGGTCTTGCAGCGGCGGATAACGTGATACATGGTGAGTCTATTACCCATGAATTGGATACCGCTAGTATAGATGGTGCTAAAGGGGGATTAATGGCTTCTATTGCTGGTGAAGGAGCAGGTATGGTGTGGGGTAGGTTTTTTGCAGCGAAACCAGTGCGCATCCTCGCTAACCCTATGATGAACTTACCAGCAGCCCCTTTTATACCAACTAATCCTCATATTCTCATACCGGTTGACCTTATAAAAGTGCTTGGAATGCGTATTTCAGAAAAAGAAGATATGGAAAAAATTGTGCTTAAAATGATCGTAGAAAATGAAGCTATCCATGCTAAAAAAATATTGAGAATGGATCCAGTTTCACCTGCCTATGAGGAGGCGCTTCAACGAATTATTCAACGCCTAGGCAACTTGATGAAAATATTACGCGAAAAAAATAATACCCCTCAAACTGAAATTATTACTTTGCTATTAACAACAGAAATAATGAAAAATCTTTTATGCGATTGTCAAGCAGAAGTTCAAAAATTTCAACTTGATGCATTACCAGTCGAACCCCAAGAAGAAATCATTGCTGGTGTACCTCCTGTACCATTAAATCCGAGATAATATTATGAACTATTATATAGAAACAGTAAAAAAATACGTCCAGTTTCAAAAACATGTCCAGACAAGAGACGCGCTATTGAAGACATGGCTTACAGAATATTCTGTCGATTCTTCCTCCAGATCATGGTTCATTCTATTAGCAACAGCATCAGATGATATTAAATCCAATATATTGCGCCATGCTATCTGTGTAGTTGACATGCCTCTTAAGGAATATAAAGAAATATTAAAGGCATTGGGTAAAGAAACGATTCATTCTCTTTCACAACGGGATGGTTCACTGATAATAATAGCGGCTGCTTTTGGTGTGAAAGAACGACTAGAATTATTATGTAAGTATTATATTCCTGCGGAGGAAGAATTAAGAAAAGGCTTATTTTTTGCTGCATATTATGGCCATCAAGAAGTATTTGAATACATTCAAGAGAAATTGACTTTAGAGTCTTTAGCTGCTTTAAAAGATGAAGATGAAAACACGTTATTGCATGTATCAGTACTAGGCAATCAATCAGAAATGGTTCCACCTATCGCAAGTAATTTTGATGAGCAAGCAATAAATGCGGTAAATAATAATAGTCGTAATGCTTGTGAAGAAGCAGTTTTAATGGGAAATCAATCAATTATTAATAAAATTGACTACTATCTGAGACTTATGGATCATGTTATTGATTATAATGCATTAATTTTGCTATTAGCTAAAAAAAGTAAACTTTCTAGGGAACAAGAAAGCATACTCCCTTCTCTTTGCGCAAAAGCTAACAATGATGAAGAAAAAATAAGTTCCTTAATTACAGTAGCGACTAACTCAAAGAACGCCATTATTGTTAAGGCACTACTGCTTGAGAAAAAAATTACAGCCGAACAGTTAGCATTATTGATTAACGATGCGCAACAAAAAAATGCCGCACAAATTTCTAGCATTTTGCGACAAGAAAGAGATTTTCAGAATTGGACAAACCAGATCAATACCTATCTTTTACAAGAACTGAATAAATATATTTATCGTAAAAGTAAAGACTTAGAGAGCCTGGCAAAAAAGGACTCTAGTTCAAAGTATGGTACTACAAGTGCTACTGATAGCCAAAAAACAGAACGTAAAAACCGAGCGGCAGATAATATTCTAGCGCTTTTTTCTGAGAATCATAAGGAATGGAAAGAAATATATTTAAATATAGCCCAAAACAATCCGGGCGATTTGAGTACATTTCATGAAAGAATAAACTTACAAAGTAAAGAGCTTATTCAATATGTAAAAGACAATAATGAAAGTAATCAGGAGCTTTTTAAACAACAATTATGGTGCACTCTCACTTCCATAGCCCAACGTCATTTTAGTGAAAATTCGCCGGAGAAATTGGATAATTCTGCGGAAAAAGGTCAAAGTGCCCAAGAGATAAAAAAGGAACATTTCATTCAAGCCTTTGCTAGTGAATTGGATAAAAGTTATCATTTTTACTTAAGCCTTAGTACCGGCGAGTTAATGAGGCCAACGGATAATGTTGATAACCTGGCAGATATTGCGAAAAAAGCAGCAGGAATATTGCCTAATGTTTCTGTATCACCGGCTTCGTTGGGTTTTCCTATACCTTTATCTATTAACTTTCCATCAAGTGTTGTAGTTGTTTCCATTATTGATTTATGTTTGTTTATTCGCAAATCAACCGATAAAACAAAGGCTACACGAGTGCATCATTTCTTTGAAGGAACAACCTTAGACAATCGTATCAATAGAATTTATCAATGTGCACGTTCAATAGCTAAACAATTTGAGAAGCAAATTAATGTATTGGATGTGTCAGAAATGCCCTATCTTGCTCAACTATGTATCGCGAGACTTTTTGACTATATTAGCAAATCTAATGAAAATATACTTATAGACAGCCCTTCGTGGATGGGGACATTGTTCCGTAAGTTGTTAAGTAATGTAATGTCGGTAGGCCCAGAGCCAGAAGCAATCCAAAAATCATTAGTACACGCAGCAAATGATGCTATTACAGCAGAAGAACACTTGATATCGTATCACAAAAACGCAGAATGCTCTTTACTCACCTTATCTAGCGAATATCGAGATTCTCATGCAGAAGATCCAGATAGGCAGTGGACAGCCAAAGGAATTTTTGAGCATACAGGGATTTGTGTTATCCAAGAAAATGACGAAATGCTTTACTATGCCGGTACTACTCAGAATGTTGGAAAATATGGATATATGTATGGAAAAAAAGAGGATGCAGAAAGAAGAGGAATGGTACTGGTTAACTTTAACGAGAACCTAGAGAAAAAACCTTGGTTTGATAGGACTGAGGAAGAGAACCAGCGCTTAATCAATAAAAATAAAAAAGCGGCGAATTCTCGAGCAACATTCTCGAATCCGTTTCATGTGTTTGCAAGTACTGCTTATAGCGTCGTGAGGGGAATGGTTTCCTCACCCACTTCTGGAAAAGCCTTACCTGAGAAGAACCCCTCCTTTTAAAGAAGATGATTTTCGAGTAATTAAGGATGAGGTGTTATGGCAATGATTGTAATATGATTTTTTTCATTTCCATAATACCAAAAAATACGATAAGCGCAAGGAGTGTTATTTTCTGCATAGGCTTCAAACACTTCTTCTTTATTGGGCCCTGATAAAGAACTATATTTATGGGTATTTAGTGCTGGATGCCGGGGATTTTTTTCAAGATAAGCAAGTGCTTTTCTGACGGCTTTTAAGTGTTTTAACATGCTTGAATTATTTTCTAACTTATCTAAATCTTGGTTGGCTTGGCGAGTAAATAGGAGCTTAAATGACATTATTAATCATCCTCATCTATATATTGAGAAAAATTTCCTCTTTCCGTTACATCTCCTAATGCTGCATCCTTTAGACCTTGCTTTACTTTTTCAAGCGCAGCAGCATTTTGAAATAACCATTTTTCACGTAAAGGAATTTCTGCATATGGTTCCAAAATAATTTTATCTTTCTCTTTTCTTATAGAAAAACCACTCACACCATCAGCTAAATGCCCTAGCGTAATTCTTCCTTTTGAATCTGGGCGAACCATTTTTAGCATCATCTTTTTTCCTCCTTTGATTTAGTACTTAAAGCATAGCTTAAAGTGGGAAATATCACAAGTGGGATTTTTCTACTTCTTTCGACGGCAAGGTAAGTATTGCGGAATCCAGAAATGATTCTCCACCAATGAGCCGACATTTTTTTGATGTTCTTGCGACAGGCTAGAAAGATTATCACGTACAACTTGTGAGACTACCGCTTTAGCCACATGTTTACCCACGGTTTGTGCTTCATCCAGCGATGGTAATAAAGGGGCAAGAGGATCTTTTAATGCGGGAGATTGCTCACTTAATGCTTCGCAAGCAGCCCATAAAATATCTTTCGTTAATCGTTTTGCTTGGCTTAACAACAAACCTTTTCCAATTCCAGGGAAAGAAAGTGCATTATTGCATTGTGCGATAGGCAATACTTTATCTTTCCAACGGGCAGGTGGGAATAACGTACCTGTCGCAATTAAAGCGCGGCCTTCAGTCGCTTCGAGAATTGCTTCTGGTGTAGCTTCTGCTTTTTCTGTTGGATTGGAAAGAGGTAAAACAATAGGTCGGGCACAATGAGCAGCCATATTTTGTAATATTTCACGTTTAAAAGCGCCACCTTGGGCAGAACATCCAATTAAGACAGTAGGATGAATCGCATTGACTGTGTCCGCTAAATTAATGAAATTTGCTTGTTCTGTACGCCATCCTACAATTTCATCCCGTGAGCGAGCGTAAGGTTGTTGTGCCTCTGTTAAAAGGGCATCACCTTCTACTAATAAGCCTTGGCGATCGATCATCCATATTCTTTGATAGGCTTCTTTTAATGATAATCCTTCACGGCATAAACCTTCGACAATCTGATTGCCAATGCCGATTCCTGCTGAACCTGCACCTAAAATAATAATACGTTGTTGTGCTAGTGTTGTTTTGGTTACTTTAATACCCGATAACAACGCGGAAAGGGCGACTACGCCTGTGCCTTGTATATCGTCATTAAAGGTACACATTTTATCTTGGTACTTTTTAAGAATATTGTGCGCATTTTCACGGCCAAAATCCTCCCAGTGTAAAAATACTTTAGGGAAAAGTTTTTGGATGATGCTAACAAATTGTTCGATGAACGAATCATATTCAGCACCTTCAATACGTTTATGACGCCATCCTAAATAGAATGGATCCGCCAGTAATTCTTCATTATTTGTACCAACATCTAATTGAATAGGTAAGGTTTTGCTTGGATTGATGCCACCACATAAGCTATATACCATTAGTTTGGCAATGGGAATTTGAATACCTCCGATACCTTGATCACCAATACCTAATACGCCTTCTCCATCGGTAACAACGATAAGATCAATTTTAGGATTTGAGCGGTTCTTAAGAATTTCTTCTATATGATTTCGATGAGGGTAAGATAAAAACAATCCTCGTGGTTGACGAAACTCCTGACTAAACTGTTGGACAGCATGACCGACTGTAGGAGTATAAATAATGGGTAGCATTTCATTTAAATGTTGACTAACCATTCGATAAAAGATAACTTGATTCTTGTCATGAAGCGCATTTAAATAAATGTTCTTTTGCAAAGGCGTTGTGTATTGATGATACTGATGATAAGCGCGAGCAACTTGCTCATCTAACGTTTCTACGCGAAAGGGTAATTTACCTAATAGTTTGAAAGTGTGGCGCTCTTCTTCGGTGAAAGCGCTACCCTTATTTAATTGCGCTGTAGTGAGAAGAGGTTTTCCGCTTAAAGAGGTTTCAAGATAAAGCTCACTGGTTTCATCATCAGTGACGATATTAAAATCAAGCATGAATGTCGGTCTCGGTAATATTGAAGGCGCTAAACATACCTCTTTCTCTTTTATTTTTCAAGTTTTATACTGTGAGTATGAGTCATTTTAACGTTGAGGTAGCCCATGTTCCTTTTTGATACTAACGAAATTGTGCGCCGATTGAGACAGTATCCCATTTTAAAGCATTTGTCCGAGTTTGCTTTAAGAAAATTAGTGGTGCAATCAGAAACAATGAGCTTAGAGGCAAACCAAGTATTATTTTATCATGATGAGCCGAGTGACAGCGTATTTTATTTAATTGATGGTCACCTTGAAGGCTTTACGACGTCGGATTTTTTAGAAAAAGTGATGGAAATTCATCGAGGAGAGATGATTGGCGAAATGGGAGTTGTTTCAGGCGAACCTCGTAGTCTGGCAGTAAGGGCAAGCGTTGCTTCTCAAGTGCTTAAAATAGACCACGACATTTTTTTAAACTTCTTTAAAAAAGATCCTGATTTGTTGATGATTTTAACTCAAACCATTGCCAAGCGATTGCGTCATGTCATTATGGATTTACGTACTACTCACTACCCTTATAAAAACATTGGATTAATTGCTTTATCTGAAGGTATTGATTTGCAAGGAATGAAAAAGGTTTTTCAACAGTATAATAATGAGGATAATGTTCATCTTTATGAAAATGAGGACTGGAAAAAAACACAATTAGATATTGTTTCATTTTTTTATCAATGTGAAGAAAAAATTGGCCACAATATTTTTGTAGCAGATTACCAGGAAGAAAAATGGTTAAAAGCCATGTTAGATCATGTTGACTATATTTATTTAATTGTAAAAGAAGGTGAATGGGAGCTTGTTGATTCAGAGAGGGTTACGGCATTACGAGAGCGGCCTACCGACATTGTAATTGTTCATTCAAATCCGGGTCCTTATACGGATACTGCAAAATTTTATGCTAAATATCCTTTCAAAAGACATCATCATATTATCAAAAATTCCTTTTATTATAAGCGTATTTATCGATATATGACAGGACAAGCCATTGGTTTGGTTTTTAGCGGGGGTGGTTTTAAAGGATATATACATTATGGTTTGGTAAAAGCCGTAATGGAAGCTAATGTTCCTATCGATTGTATTGGTGGTTCCAGTATGGGAGCAGCTGTAGGTGGAGGCCTTGCCATGCATTATAAATGGGAACTTTTTGATAAGGCATTGCATTCAGTCATGTCCATATTTAAAGAGGCACAACTGTATCGTCACCTGACAATGCCAATAGTATCCCTTTTAAGTGGAGAGGTGCTGACACATTTGCTTCAAAAAATATATGATGGGTATCGAATTGAGGATTTAACAACTAATTTTTTCTGTGTGGTAAGCAATCTGTCTACCACTCAAAAAGAAATTAGGACAAGAGGAAAATTATGGGAATGGGTTCGGGCGAGTGTTGCTATTCCCGGTGTTTTGCCCCCTTTTGAAAAAGATGGCATGATTTATGTCGATGGGGGTGTTTGCGCTAATTTGCCGGTACAAGATATGCAAAACTACCTTAATCAAACGGGAAAAATTATTGCTCTAAACGCCCATTTTCATCCCTTTACCCAAAAAAGATATCATTTTCCCCCGATATTAAAATTTGTGGACATTCTTAAATACAAATTAGGGTTTAAAAAGGATTATGTGTTGCCACATTTTGCCGATATAGTAGTAGAATCTTCATTTATTAATCAATATATGAATACTATTAAAGAAATGGAAAAAGCAGACATTCTTATTTCGCCCGACACCTCTACGTTTAATATGCATGATGCGAAAAAAGGAGGAAATTTTCATATGTTTGCCTATGATCTTGCACAGGAAAAACTTCGTGAGCATAAATCTGTATATGAACGTTGGTTATAAAATAGGTTGTTGAGAGAAGCCAAAAAAAGAGATTGGGAAGAGCTTGCTAGGATGTGTTATTATTAATACAGAGGTTAAAAAATGAAAACTAGCAAAGCATTAAATGTTGTAACATCGTTAAGTCACCAGTTTTTAATTGCTACACCAAGCATGCGAGATCCTCTTTTTAAAAAATCGGTGATTTACCTGTGTGAACATAACAAAGAAGGTGCCATAGGGTTAATTGTCAATCATCCTATCCGTTGCCCTTTAGGGTTTGTATTTGACCAAATGGAAATTGAAATAAAAGAGCCCGCATTAAATGAAATAAATTTGATGATAGGAGGACCACTTCATCAAGAGCATGGCTTTGTAATGCATCAAGATAGTGGTGCTAAATGGCGTTCGAGTTTGAAAATGCCGAATGGCTTATGTATCACCACTTCGCAAGACATTTTAAAAGCAATGGCGATAGGAAAAGGCCCAAAAGAAATGATTTTTATTTTAGGGTATTCTGCTTGGGAAGCCGGTCAAATTGAAAAAGAACTTACTGAAGATAATGAATGGTTAGTTTATGCAGCAGAGGATAATTCATTATTATTTGATGTGGCGGCTGATCAACGGTGGGAAACGGCCCTGCAGCGTTTAGGAATAGGGAGTTCTCAATTTTTGATGAGTGGTGGGAATGCTTAATACCCGTAATTTTGTTGTGTTAGGTTTTGATTGGGGTACCAAACGAATTGGAGTGGCAGTGGGAAATAATGTTGTTAATCAAGCGACACCATTAAAAACCCTCCTCGCTAAAGCAGGGGTGCCAGATTGGAATTTAGTTGCTCAATTAATTAAAGAATGGCGTCCTCATACTATAGTTGTTGGTGTTCCATTGGACTTAGATGGCAAGGACCTCCCTACCACTGAAAAAGCAAAAGCATTTTGCACTCAATTGAAAGAACGTTTTCCCATTTTACCCCTTTATCCTGTAGATGAGCGCCTTACCACCATTGAGGCTCGTCAACGCTTGTTTGATGAAGGGGGATATCGTAAAATTCAATCTGCCCAAGTCGATAGTTATGCAGCAAAATTGATAGTTGAGCAATGGCTTTTTAATGAAAGCCTTTCAAAAGAAACCTGAGTTTCATATAAGAAAGTATATCTCCGGAACTGTCATTGTCAGAAAGTTTAGATTATCGTTTATTAGGACTTTGGTTTGAAAGTTTTTGTTTTTTTAAGTAGGTTAATGCGTGAAACATCTTTTACAAATCAGTGATTTAAGCCGTGAACAAATTGAAGTGATACTAATGCGGGCAGAGGAATTTAAATCTTTAAAAAAAACGGTAAATACCCAAGCTATAGGAGCGCTATTGTTCTACGAAAATAGCACACGAACGCGCATTAGTTTTGAGCTAGCCGCTCATGCTTTACAGTTAAAAACGGTTCACCTAGATATTAATACATCCTCTGTGAATAAAGGTGAGTCCCTTTTAGATACCTTGCACACTTTAGGGGCAATGGGGTGTGGTTATTTTGTCATTCGGCACCCTGAATCAGGCATAGTAAAAAACATGGCTGATCTTTTAGGTAATTACTATGCTTTTATTAATGCAGGGGATGGAACACATGCACATCCAACACAGGGATTGTTGGATATGTTGACCATTTATCAACATAAAAAACGTTTTGATACAGTAAAAGTAGGAATTTTAGGTGATAGCATTCATTCCCGTGTAGCTAAATCTGATATTGCAGCATTGCAATGTTTAGGATGCCGGGATATTCGCCTAATTGGTCCAAAAGAATGGCTTATTCCTGAAATGAAAGGCATCTCTTATTCACAAGATGAAAAAGCATTGGATGATCTCGATGTCATTATTACTTTACGCGTACAAAAAGAGCGTATGCAAGGGTTAGAAAATTCCCTGTTGGAAGATTATATTCAGAAATACCAATTAACACCCGCACGTTTGAAACGAGCAAACCCGCATGCTATTGTAATGCATCCAGGACCTCTGAATCGTGAAGTTGAGATTGCGTCAGAAGTGGCTGATAGTCTTCAATCGGTGATTTTACAGCAAGTTAAAAATGGGGTGCTGGTGAGAACGGCAATATGGGAAGCGATAGTGGGCTAGTATTTTTATTAAAAGTATTATAGAATTTGTTTCATCAGCTTTGGTTGTTAGGAAACTCAGCGAGAAGTTGATAGGCGGTTGTTTTGCCTTCTGAGTTAATTTAAATATTAGTCCAATATTCGAGGTATAAATTATGGCAGCAAACCGCATGTCTCATTACGTTCATCAAAATCGATTTAATGTTATTGCCTATGTTCACGATTTGCATAAAGCGGGATTGCCCCGTGAGGCAGCAGAAATCCAGGGGGAGTTTGCAGCATTTATGACAGAGAGAGCTTTTATTATAACTAAGGCAGATTGGGAAGAACTAAAAACAGCTGTTAATCAAAATCATTACGAGATTGAGTTGTTAAAAAAAGATCTCGTCCATGGTTTGGAAGTAATACGAAATGTATGTAAAACTGATAATCAATCAGTTTGTGCTGAAATCCACTCTGTACGTGCTGAATTAAAATCCGATATCCAGTGTCTGCGTAGTGAATTGAAGGAAGGAATTCAAGTTGTTCGTACTGAATTAAAAGAAAATATTTACTTTGTTCACAAGGAATTTAAAGAGGATATTCAAATCTTAGACAAAGCAATTTCTGCCAGTGTTCATAAGATGATGCTTTTTACGTTTAGTATGGCTGCTACTTTATTGGGTGTAATGGCAAAAGGGTTTCATTGGATTTAATAGACTTCTTTCGATGTGAGAAAAAGAATGAATAAAACCGTATTAGTGACAGGTGGAGCTCGACGTATTGGCAAAACCATTGTAGAGCATTTGCATGAATTAAATTATCGTGTGGCTATTCATTGCAATAGATCTCGCGAAGAATCAGATAAATTAGCACAAGAATTGAATGCTAAACGAGCAGATTCAGCGTTAGTTGTTCAATGTGATTTACGAAAAATTGCTGAGTTAAAACCATTGATTCAAATGATTATTGACCATTGGGGGCAATTAGATGCGCTTGTAAACAATGCGTCTACATTTTATACAACCGATTTATCTATTGTTTCTGAAGAAATTTGGAATGACTTACTGGATTGTAATGCCAAAGCCCCTTTCTTTTTATCCCAGGCTGCTTACACTTATTTAAAGCAATCCAAAGGATGTATTATAAACATTACCGATATTCACGCCGAAGGTAGTCCTTTAAAAGACTACGGTATTTATACGATGAGCAAATCCCTTTTATGGCATCAAACCCAAAGTTTAGCCAAAGAATGGAGCCCTGAAATTCGTGTCAATGCAGTGGCGCCAGGCATGGTTTTATGGCCAGAAGGTGAGAATATTTTGCAAGAGAATGAAAAACAAAAGATTATTCAGGCTACACCTTTAAAAAAGAAAGTTGCTCCTTTGTCTATTGCAAAAGCAGTATCATTTTTAATGAGTAGCGAAGATATTACCGGTGAGATGATTCGAGTTAGTGCTGGTCGAGGTGTTATTTAAACACCCTTGAAATTTGGGATATTAATCCCCATCTAGTTTTCAAGAATGTCACTATATTGCTTCTCTAAAGATACCGCAGTGTAGAGAGAGCGCGCTTGCCCCTACGGGTAAGATGATTTTTATAATGCGATAAATAATATAAAAGAACAAATTTAGGAGTATTTTTTGGAACAATTTCGAGGTACCACAATTTTATCAGTTCGAAGAGATGGTAAAGTTGTTATAGGGGGAGATGGCCAAGTAACAGTGGGAAACACTGTTATGAAAGGCAATGCACGTAAAGTACGACGTCTCTATAAAGATAAAGTTATTGCGGGCTTTGCTGGTGGTACAGCGGATGCGTTTACTTTATTTGAACGTTTTGAAACCAAGTTAGAGTTGCATCATGGAAATTTAATTCGAGCGGCAGTAGAATTAGCTAAAGATTGGCGTACGGATAAATTTTTACGGCGTTTAGAAGCCTTATTAGCGGTGGCCGATCATGAAAACTCCCTAATCATAACGGGAAATGGTGATGTTATTGAACCTGAAGGAGGCATTATTGCCATCGGTTCTGGGGGTGCATTTGCCCAGTCTGCTGCACGTGCATTATATGATAATACTAAACTTTCAGCTAAATCGATTGTTGAAAAATCCCTAGCAATTGCCGGGGATATTTGTATTTATACCAATCATCATTTTACTATTGAGGAATTAAATTAAAAAATGGCTGCACCAAAACTTCAACATGATGTAACAACGGTAATGACTCCACGAGAAATCGTTCAGGAGTTAGATCAACATATTATTGGTCAAGATTTGGCAAAGCGAGCAGTGGCAATTGCTTTGCGTAATCGATGGCGTCGTATGCAGATTTCTGACAAAACCTTGCGTGCAGAAATTATGCCAAAAAATATTCTGATGATTGGGCCTACAGGGGTTGGTAAAACGGAAATTGCACGTCGATTGGCTCGGTTGGCCAATGCACCCTTTGTCAAAGTAGAAGCAACCAAGTTTACTGAAGTGGGTTATGTGGGGAGAGACGTTGATTCTATTGTTCGTGATCTTATCGACGTCGCCGTAAAGCAAGAGCGTGAAAAAGCTATGCATCGGGTTCAAACAGAAGCTGAAAAAAAAGCAGAAGAACGCGTATTAGATGCTTTATTGCCGGTGCCTCGAGATGTATTTGATGGTGAAAAACCTAAAAAAGATAATACCTCTCGCCAAGCCTTCCGAAGAAAGTTACGTGATGGTGAACTTGATAATGAAGAAATTGAAATTGAAGTTTCTTCGGCTCCGATGGGGGTGGAAATTATGGCGCCTCCTGGCATGGAAGAGATGACGAGCCAGTTGCAAAGCATGTTCCAAAATATGTCAAGTGAGCGTAAAAAAGCTCGGCGTATGACAGTCAAAAAAGCATTGGTTGCTTTGCAAGAAGAAGAAGCGGCAAATCTCATTAATGAAGAAGATTTAAAGGCACGCGCAATTGAAAGTGTGGAACAACATGGTATTGTTTTTATTGATGAAATAGATAAAGTTGCGAAACGGGGCGAACACGGTGGTGCTGATGTTTCTCGAGAAGGTGTACAACGTGATCTTCTACCGCTGGTTGAAGGATCAACAGTATTTACCAAATACGGTATGGTAAAAACCGATCATGTGTTATTTATTGCGTCTGGCGCATTTCATGTCTCTAAACCATCCGACTTGATTCCCGAATTACAAGGCCGTTTCCCTATTCGTGTGGAATTAAAAGCCCTTACTGTGGAAGACTTTGTACGTATTTTAAAAGAACCAACTGCGTCACTAACCAAGCAATATTCTGCTTTATTAGAAACCGAAGGTGTTCCTCTAGAATTTACCGATGAAGGAATTAAACGCATTGCTGAAGTAGCATGGGAAGCAAATGAAAGTATGGAAAATATTGGTGCCCGGCGCTTGTATACAGTAGTAGAACGAGTCGTTGAATTGATTTCGTTTGATGCTTCAGATCGTCATGGTGAAGAAGTGAAGGTAGATGCCAACTATGTAAACACACATTTAGCGGATCTCATTAAAGATGAAGACTGGGCTAGGTATATTCTCTAATGTCTATTCGTACCATTCAAGATCAATGCTTTATCAAGACTCTTAACAGGGAGTCTTGCTCAAGGACGCCTGTCTGGATCATGCGCCAGGCAGGGCGTTATTTACCTGAATATCGTGCATTGCGTGCAAAAGCAGGTAGTTTTATGACTTTGTGTAAAACGCCTGAACTGGCTTGTGAAATTACGTTGCAGCCCTTAGAGCGTTTTCGGTTAGATGCAGCGATATTATTTTCTGATATTTTGACTATTCCTGATGCAATGGGCTTAGGTTTATCTTTTGTTGAAGGAGAAGGACCTAAGTTTGAACGTTATATTCGCTCTGCTGCCGATATTAAGGCCCTAGAAGTTCCTGAGCCAGAAGAGAAATTATCTTATGTAATCCAAGCTATTCAACTCATTAAGCATGAGTTAGCAGGAAAAGTACCATTAATTGGTTTTTCGGGCAGTCCGTGGACATTAGCGTGCTATATGATTGAAGGCGGAAAAAGCCGAGATTTTCACCAAATAAAATCGTTAATGTATAAAAATCCCGAAGCATTACATCAATTACTGAATAAATTGGCTCAATCAGTAATTAAATATTTAACTGCGCAAATTAAAGCGGGTGTGAATACAGTAATGATTTTCGATTCATGGGGCGGTATTTTGCCACCAAAAGAATATTTAGATTTTTCATTACATTATATTCGTATGATTATTGCGAATTTACCCTCAGAAATGCCCATTATCCTTTATACAAAAAATAGTGGTGTGTGTTTAGAAGAAATTGCCGAGTCAGGCTGTCGTGCCGTTGGTATTGATTGGACAGTAGACATTCATCACGCTAAACAACGCACTCAAGGAAAAGTTATTATCCAGGGAAATATGGATCCTGCTGTTTTATTATCTTCTCCTACTCGCATCGAACAAGAAGTTAAAACAATCATAAGTGCGTATCGACAAGATGAGAAAAAAGAAGGACATATTTTTAATTTGGGTCATGGAATCACACCCGATATTCCTGTCGAACATGTCGAAGCTTTTATTGAGGCAGTTCATGGATTGACTTCTTTTTGAAACTCAAAAATAGGGTTTCGAAAGAAGTCTAACACAGTGCTGGGGTGGTAAAAAACTTGACATAACATTATAATAATTCATTAAGAATTTGTTTAATGAGACATTTATGCACAAAACTATTTATACCCATTTCCCTCGTTTAGAATTAAACCAGCGGCAATGGCCATCTAAGACGTTAACTAAACACCCTATATGGTGCAGTATTGATTTGCGTGAAGGAAGCCAATCATTGCCCTCGCCTATGAATATTTCTCGTAAACTTGCTTTATTTCATTTGCTCGTTCAGTTAGGTTTTAAAGAAATTGAAGTGGCATCGCCTGCTATCTCGGATGAAGAGTTTCAGTTTGTGCGTTTACTTATTGATGAACATATCATTCCTAATAATGTCAAAATTCAAGTGATTTCGCAGATGAAAACCACGTCAATTGATCGTGCGTTTGAGGCAATACAAGGTGCAAAAAAAGCAATTGTGCACCTTTATAATACAACGTCCATGTTACGGCGCAGTGACGTTTTTGAAATTAATCCGGATGAATTAGTAACAAAAGCTGTGGCTACCTTTCGTTATGCAAAGCAAGCTGCAGCAAAAATGCCCGAAACCGAAGTGCAATTTGAATATTCACCCGAAGGGTTTAATACCACAGAACCTACTTTAGCGGTTCGAATTGTTAATGCTGTTATCGATGAAGTTAAACCTACGGAAGACAATCCCTTAATTATTAATTTGCAAGCAACTATGGAAACGGATTTACCTAATGTGTTTGCGGATCAAGTAGAGTATCTCATTAGCCAGATCAATTTTAGGGAAAATGTGATTATTAGCATTCAACCTCATAATGATAGAGGATGTGCTGTAGCAGCTGCTGAATTAGGCCAATTGGCTGGCGCAAGCCGGGTTGAAGGAACCTTGTTTGGAAATGGCGAGCGGGCTGGTGTTGCAGATATTGTAACCCTCGCATTAAACTTGCATACACAAGGAATTAAATCGGGACTTACTATTGAAGATATTAATGAAGTTATGGATATTTATGAAAATTGTACGGAATTATCTGTTTCTCCTCGACATCCTTATGCAGGTGAATTAGTTTTTACGACATTTTCAGCCCCACATCAATTTGCTGTTCATGAAGGCTTAAAAGCTTATGAAGAAAGTGGCAAAACATTTTGGCATGTGCCTTATTTACCCATGAATCCTGAAGATATTGGACGCGGTCGAGAAGATATTATTCGATTAACCACCCAATCAGGACGATCGGGATTAGCCTATGTGATGGAAAAATTTCATGGTTACCGATTACCAGTTAATATGCAGAAAGAATTTAGTTTGCTGGTAAAAAAAGAAGCACTTCAAAAAAACAAAGAAATTACAGCTGATGAGGCGTGGGATATTTTTATGCAAGAATATCTCAAAGCTAAAAAGCCATTTGAACTTAGATCCATCTATTTTGAAAAAGATAAAGATAATTCTTCTCAACTAAATTGTAATGGTGAGCTATTATTTAATAATGAAACTTATGACTTGGTAAGTTCAGGAAACGGGGTGATTGATACTGTTATTAATTATCTAAATAAAACGTTTCAATTGGATTTAACAGTAGATGATTATTACCAACATGCCTTAAGTCGCGGTTCGGACTCCATTGCGGCCTCTTACATTCGGGTGATTGATCAGTTGGGAAATAGTTATTGGGGGGCTGGTATTGACAATGATGCGACACTAGCTACACTTCGTGCTTTAATAAGTGCTGTTAACAGGGCTGCATACTATGGAAACGCAATCGCTTAATTTATCTCCGTGGACCATTGCAAGTAATATTTTGCTGGAACCTACGGGGTTAACCGAACACCATTTGCAACGATGTTTAGATCGTTTGCTAGCACAGGGAATTGAAGAAGGTGACATATATTTTCAATATACCATGTCAGAAGGATGGGCGTTAGAAGATCATCAAATTAAAACTGCGTCATATGATATATCACAAGGCGTCGGTGTAAGGGCTGTCTGTGGAGAAAAGTCTGGTTTAGCTTATACCGACACCTTTGATGAAAAGACACTGATTCAATCAGTGAGTATGGCGCGAGATATTGCATTACATGCAGATAAAAACATTATTGTTCCCACTCGAACGATTAAAACGCATCATCACCAAGAGTTATTATATTCACCTTCCAATCCATTATTGTTAAGTAACCAAGAAAAAGTAGATTTATTACGCGAAATTGATAAAAAAGCGCATAGTATGGATCCTCGGATTAAAAGGGTTCGTGCCTCACTTGCGTCTACCTACGAAGTTATCCTAATTTTGAATAGTGAAGGATTATTGCTACCAGACGTGCGTCCTTTAGTGAGATTAAGCGTTGAAGTAATGGCTGAAGAAAACGGTCGTCGTGAACAAGGAACCGGTAGTGGTGGAGGTCGATGGGATTATCAGTATTTCGTTGAAAATGATGCGGTTTCTCGTTATACAGAAAAGGCAGTTCGTGAAGCTTTATTGAATTTAAATGCTAGGCCAGCACCCGCAGGTTCCATGCCTGTAGTATTAGGTCCCGGTTGGGCAGGTGTATTATTGCATGAAGCAGTGGGGCACGGTTTAGAAGGCGATTTTAACCGTAAAAAATTGTCTGCTTATTCAGGTCGTTTAGGTGAAAAAGTTGCTTCTGATGTCGTTACTGTTGTGGATAATGGGACATTACCTGGGCGACGTGGTTCATTGACGGTGGATGATGAAGGTACTCCAACCCAATGTACTACACTTATTGAGAATGGCGTGCTTAGAAATTATATGCAAGATAAACTTAACGCTCGCTTGATGGGATTATCTCCTACTGGAAATGGTCGCCGCGAATCATTTTCTTGCCTTCCCATGCCAAGGATGACGAATACCTACATGTTAGGGGGAAATTATAATCCGGATGAAATCATTGGTTCAGTTGAAAAAGGAATTTATGTGACCAATATGGGTGGTGGCCAAGTGGATATTACTTCTGGACAATTTGTGTTTTCTACTAGCGAAGCCTATCTGATTCAGAACGGTAAAATCATGTATCCTGTAAAAGGTGCAACACTAATAGGAAATGGTCCTGAGGCGATGCAACGTGTTTCAATGGTAGGAAATGATTTGGAACTTGATAGTGGTGTAGGTACCTGTGGTAAAGAAGGCCAATCAGTACCTGTGTGTGTTGGGCAACCTACCATTAAAGTAGATGCATTGGTAGTTGGTGGTACCTCTAAATAATGTTATAATGCTTTTAGATAAGACAAGTTCCAATTCCAACATCGGAGATTATAGTTATGGTAACGATAGTAGCATCTGATATGCCAATTAAATATTTTGATACATTAGAATATGTTAGAGCAGCCAAACGAATCAAAGATCCAGGAAAGTTAGCTGCATATCAAGTAAGACAAATGGAAGCTGCACTTGAAACGGTTGCACGTCGTGCGGAGTTAGATAGAAGAGGATTAGTTACAAAAAAGGATATCCGTCTTCTAGAAAAAGATATTGAAGGGATTAAAGAAAAACTTCAAAATTTTGCGACGAAAGATGATTTGAAAGCCTTTGCCACAAAAGAAGATCTCCAAGATTTGCGTTATGATACACTCAAATTTGTTATTTGGACAGGAGCAACAATTCTAAGTGTTTTATCAGGAATGTTGGCAAAAGGATTTCATTGGTTTTAAATGCGCCATCACTCTTCTTTTGCTTGATAATATCAATCAATAAATGACCTCCTATTAATAAATAATCTAGAGAGGTCATTATAAATTCTTTTATCTTAAGAAAATGATGATTACACAAGAGAAGACATCTTTACCCCTGATTGTTGCGTTGTGGTTTTTTTTCTGGTGTCAGCTGCAGGATGAGAAAAAATTCCAATACTTGTCTCGCTAATCTCTTTCTGTAAAAATTTCTCTTCATTTATAAGTAATAGTTCTTTTTTCTTTCCTGCAAATTTATTTTTGGACAAAAATAACAATAAACAGCAAGCAGATAATGTAAATAGAAACATTGTAATAATCAATTGATTAGTGGTTAAACCATTATTTTTTTTAGTAGAAGACTGAGATGGGTTATCCAAAAGAGTTGCTTGTATGTTGTAAACCTCTAAACAAGCCTCTGAATCTGTTTGATTTTCCATTATTTTATTCACTTGGGTTGATTGAACATATTCATTACCCAAAGCAGTGATATTATTTATAATTGACGTAACGGTTATGGTAGCGCCAGAATAGGCCATGCATTCCGGTTCTCCGGATTTGTAGCTAATAGCGGGCTGTGTAATATCACAAATATCATAAATAAGAGTATCGTTACCGTCACTAGTTGAAAAAGCAATCCATTGTTTGGCATTAGGCTCTAAAACCAAGTGGCAGCTGTCATATTCACAAAACGCATTATTAGCATATTCTTTTTTTAAAACCCAAGTGTTATTAGAGGCATTTTCAAAAATATTATCTGACAGTATTTGAGCTTTTGTAAGATTACGTAAAGTAAATAGGCTAAGTGCATTAAAAAAATGAAATAAATGGGATGAAGGAATTCTCATAGTTGGACCTTTTAGTTGGATGTTGAACAAGTACTTTTATCCTGCTCTTTTAAAAGCGAGATACAATCATCCTACCATTTTAAATAATAGGATTCAAGCATTATTTTTCGGGCAAACTCTTCCACTTCATTTTAACTTAATAATTATTTGTTAAAATGGGCACATAATTTTTTAGAGGTTTATTATGATTTCTGAGAATGAGTCTATTCAAATTCCTAGGGCATATAGCCTTAGAAGGTTAATTCCCTGTTTAGAGGCTAGTATTGCTTATGAAAAAGCGTGCTCCCGAGAACCAGGATATCCCTGGCTCTTTTTTATATATTGTGGTATAATATTGCCGTCATTTTTAATGAACCAACATTTTTTTAATCAATATGAGTAACGCTCCCGATTCGGTGGTTGTACGAGAAGAAGAAGAAAAAGCAAGGAAGGATATTGATCAAAAAATCAAAAAAATTAAGAAAAACTTAGAGAGATACTATTATTTCAGATTTGGCATTTCTTTTTCCAGTGCTATCGCTTATATATTTTCAGATGAATTTATTTTATCACTTCTTGCAGTACCTTTGAGCCTTATTTCTTTTATAGGTTCTTTGTGGCGGCTTTATCTTAATCGAGATGAGTATAGATTATTAAACAATAAACATTTAAGTATTCAATTAAGAATTTTTCTGAATACATTAATTGCTGTAGGAGGAGGGGCGAGTTTACTCATTGCGATAGCTTTTGCTCTTTCGTTTAATCTTCTTTATGTCAGTGTAGTTCTTCCATTTGCCCTATCAGTGATTTATGGTGGCAAGTTTATCTTCAAAACATTTCAAGCGGTATTATGGTTTACTCGCGCGTTAGTAGCAGAACCTGGAACTCAACGAGCGAGTGAATGTTGGGGAAGAACTGGTAAATATGGATTCAGTGCCCTTTATTGTCTTGGTATGTTAGCTGTCATTACCTTGACTACCTTTACAGGAGTTATTAGTGGAGGCTCCGATAAAATAATACTTACGTTTGGTGTATTAGTGTTGGCAGGGCTTAATACTTTTTATGATCCTATAAAAGAGTACCTGCGTGAAAAATTTTGGTATAAAAAGACTAATCCTACGTATGAAATATTATCTTCAGAAGAAACTAATGAGAAAAAGTACGTATCTGAAAGGGCAAGAATTTTAGAATTGCTTAATGTTAATGAAAATGAAGACAAACAATCTTGTGATATAAATATTGAATATCCAGAATTAAACTCCTTTTTAAATGTATTTACAACTTGGCACAAACCAGGTTCTTATGCAGGGAAGTTTGGGTATGAAGATTTAGGTATTTCTATAAAAGCAATACAGAAATATTGTGTAGCGTCTAATCTATTGTTTGAAGAAACAGGGAAAAGCTTTGTATTATTGATGATTGATAAAAAGATCTCAACATTTAATTCAACAACAGGTTGGTGGGATTACTTTCTCATCGAAAAAAATAACGATAAACTTGTTTTTTTGCAATGGTTTAAACAATGGATAAGCGCAGAGCCTGATGAGCGCAAAAAAATAAAATTGGTAGTAGGTAAAAACCTTTATATGATTACCAATATGAATAACTTATTTGATGTTTTTGAAAAAGAACTGGCATTCGGTGTGAATATTTTTTCCTCGAACTGGGAAGGAAAAGGTGAAATAGAAGCTTTATTCCGATTGGCTGATACCTATTTTACGATATTGTCTGAGCAACCTAGCACTGCCCCCTTAACACCCGTTGGATCATCTGCAGATATAAACCAGCTATTAATGACTGATGTGGCAAACCAACCGAAAGTGGTTATAGCATCTCAAAGGAACGAAACAGCAGCTAGTAATAAGAAGCAAGAGAGTGTGTCCTCCTGGGCAAGACTTGTGAGGCGTTTTGGATACAACAGAGAGGAGGATACATGTGGGGAAACACAATCTCTTCTTGATAGAACGAGTCCTACCTTATCTGCTCAATAAGACTAGAATCTCCTTACTCGCGAATGGCAATACGGATTTTTGCCCGTTTTTAAATAATAATCTTGATGATCAGTTTCTGCTTTCCAAAAAATACTGACTTCCTTTAATTTAGTGGCAATATTTAAGCCTTGTTTACATAATTGATGAATGAGTCCTTCTGCAACATGCTTCTGTTCATCATTCAAGTAAAAAATGGCACTTAAATAAGAGGAGCCAATATCAGGGCCTTGCCCGTTTGCTTGTGTAGGATCATGAATTTCAAAAAAATATTTAGTGAGTGTTTCATAGTCAAGAAGTGCTGTATCAAAAATAACCCGTGTCGCTTCTAAATGACCTGTATCACCGCGACATACGTCTGAATATGTTGGATTTAAATAATGCCCCCCAGTATAACCTACTTCGGTTTTAACGACTCCTTTAAGTTGATTCAATAGATGTTGAACACCCCAAAAACATCCACCGGCAAAAATAGCTTCATCAGAATCTACAATGGTATCGCTGTGTACAAAATCGACCGATAAAGAATTTACACAATGACGCTGATTTTTGGTGGTAAAATGTTCACCTGAAAAAACATGTCCTAAATGGGCATTACAACGCATGCAAAGAATTTCGGTTCGTCGTCCATCAGCATCAGGTTCTCGTCGAATGGTACTCGAAATTTCTTCATCAAAACTTGGCCAACCACAACCTGAATGAAATTTTGCATCAGCACGAAAAAGTGCTAAACCACATACACGACATAAGTAAGTTCCATGTCCCTCTTCATTGCAGTATTCTCCAATAAAAGGCGCTTCAGTACCTTTTTCAAAAACAACAATTTTTGTTGCAGGAGGCAGTGTATTATTTTTATATTGACTCATGATATCTCTAGCAAGGGGCGAATGCCATTGAATGTTATTCGCCCAGAACATTTTAAGAAAAACTACTTTAAAAAACTATAGTACCTTTATAGCCTTTTGCCAACAAAAAACACTCACTAGAACGAGCGCGGGACGCTTCAGGTTTTCGAATCATGGCTTTTTCAAAACCACTGCGCACTTGTTTTAATAACATATCAAACCCACTTCCCTGAAAAAGCTTCATCAATAAAGAACCTCCGGGAGTTAACACCTCTGAAGCAAAAAAAACAACTTCTTCAACTAATCCCATGGCTCGTGGAATATCAATATGGCGTGAACCGCTCATATTGGGTGCCATGTCAGATAAAATGACATCAACTTTTCTGCCACCCAGTAATTCTAAAATCTTTTGTTGCATGGCTTCATCACGAAAATCGCCTTGAATAAAATCAACATTATTAATGGGGGTCATCGGTAAGAGATCCAGGGCAATTACTTTACCTGCATCACCAACACATTCGACGGCAATCTGAGAAAAGCTTCCAGGGGCTGCACCTAAATCAATTACACACATTCCACGGCGTAATAAATGATCTTTTTCTTGAATTTCAAGAAGTTTATAAGCAGCTCGAGAGCGATAACCATCTTGACGTGATTGTTTAACAAAAGGGTCGTCAAAATGTTCTTTTAGCCATTTTTGGCTACTTTTTGAACGGGGCATGTTTTACTCTTTAATTTTTTCTATCATCTTAATGATACCAGAAAAATCAATTGGTTCCTCATGTTGGTTCACAAAAGCTTGATATAATTCCTCGGCCTTTTTTCCTAATAGGGTTTTAAGCTGAACACTTGCGGCCGCTTGTTGGCTTAAATGAAGATCTTTAAGCATTAACTGAGCAGCAAAACCCGGAGTGTAATGGTTATTTGCAGGAGTATTTTCAACAATACCCGGTACAGGGCAATAACTGGTCATTGCCCAGCATTGCCCAGAAGCATGGGCGGCAAATTCAAAGAACTTTTCTGGGGTTAGACCTAATTTTTCACCTAAGGAAAATGCCTCGGAAACGGCGATCATGGAAATACCAAAAATCATGTTATTACAAATCTTGGCCGCTTGCCCATTTCCTGGACCACCGGTATGAACAATCCTTTTTCCCATCACATTTAAAATGGGAAGAACATCATTTAATGTAGTTTCATCGCCACCCACTGCAAAGGTTAACTGCCCATTGCCTGCCCCCACAATCCCACCTGAAACCGGTGCATCAAGAGAGCGTACACCAGCTTTTTCAGCATATTGGTGTAATTCTCGAGTGGTTTCAATATCAATCGAGGAGGTATCAATATGAATGGCATTTTTTTTTGCGTTCAGGTAAATGCCTTGCTCCCCTAAACAAATATTTTTTACTTGTTCACCGGTTTGTAACATTGTAATAATAATATCATGGTTTGGAGAAAAATCTTGAATCGAAGTAGCCATTTTAGCACCATGCTTTTCATGCAGCTTTTGCATAGGTTCAGGACGAACATCAAAAACAGTCACTTCATAGCCAGCTTCAAGAAGTCGGGACGCCATTGGGTATCCCATACTGCCAAGACCAATAAATCCAATTTTTTGCATGGTAGTCATTTGTTTTCTCCTCACCGGTTATTTTAAGTTGGGCATAATAAAACCACTGGTTGCTTGGCTAGTATTTGGCCAGCGAACGGTGACGGTTTTTGTTTTAGTGTAAAATTGGATACTTTGCTCCCCATGCATATTGATATCCCCAAAAATAGATTGTTTCCAACCTCCAAATGGATGATATGCGATGGGAACAGGAATAGGGATATTCACGCCAACCATGCCCACTTGGACACGTTGCGCAAAAGCATGGGCAGTTTCACCGCTTTGTGTAAAGATAGTGGTGCCATTACCATAGGGGTTTTGATTAATTAAAGCAAGGGCTTGCTCAAAATCATACACGCGTACAATGACCAATACCGGACCAAAAATTTCTTCTTGATAGATTTTCATGCGAGGCGTTACATGATCAAAAACAGAGGCACCTAAAAAATAACCCTCGGGATTATCTTCAAACTTTTGTTCGCGGCCATCCACAATTAAGGAAGCTCCTTCTTTTACGCCACTATCAATGTAATTTTTTACCCGTTCTAAATGAGCTTGGCTGACCAATGGTCCCATTTCCATTCCAGGCTGATCTCCAGGGCCAATTTTAAGTGCACGTGCTTTTTCGGCAATAAGAGGTACTAAAGCATCTGCCGTTTTATCCCCAACAACCACCGCCACAGAAATAGCCATACACCGTTCCCCAGCTGAACCAAAAGCGGCGCCTGCCAAAGCTTCAGCGGTAGTGGTTAAATCAGCATCTGGCATCACAATGCCATGATTTTTAGCACCGCCAAAGGTATGCGAACGCTTACCTGCCAGAATAGATTGTTGGTAAATATATTGAGCAACAGGCGTTGAGGCAACCGCTGTCATTGTTGAAATAGCGGGGTGTTTAATTATCAGATCCACAATATTTTTATCGCCTTGTAAGATACTAACAACACCTTCAGGTACACCTGCTTTGGTAAGTAATTCTGCTAGAAAGACTGTTGCAGAAGGATTTTGTTCTGAAGGTTTTAATATAAAGCAATTACCGCAGGCGATGGCGGGGATGATCATCCACAAAGGTACCATGACCGGAAAATTAAACGGCGAAACACCAGCACATAATCCTAAGGGTTGGCGTATAGTATAACAATCAATGGATGAGCCAACATTTTCAGAATAATTTCCTTTAAGAAGGTGAGGAATGCCACACATAAACTCAACTAATTCAATGCCTCGGCCTATAGAACCTTTTGCATCTTCAATAGTTTTTCCATGTTCTTGGTTGACAATAACAGCTAATTCATCTTGATGTTGTTCCAGCAATTCTTTAAATTTAAAAAGAATACGCGCACGCTTTAAAGGAGGTGTTGCAGACCAAGCAGGGAAAGCTTGTTTCGCACTGGCAACAGCTGCTTCAAGCTCGGCTTCACCTGCGAATTCTACTTCACCAATTATTTTTCCTGTCGCAGGGTTGGTTAACGTGCGGCGTTTAGCCGAATTGCCATTCGACAACTGCATTTTCCCTTGGATATATTGACCTAATAGAGGGTGAATTATTTCATTCATATCAATCTCCAAAATCGTTAACTATACTCTGCGCACTTGAATTTTCGGTTTTGTTGCAGTCCTCATTCGCATCCTCATGTACTACTTGTACACTCCGGCGCTCATGTCGGTCTGTGCCGCACCGAAAACTCAATTGCTTTGAGTATAAATGGGCCATAGAATATTTTCTAGTCCCTCGACAAAGTGATCTAATGTGGGTGCGGCACGGCAAGCAATCAGAAAGCCTGGCATATAACATTCACGGCTTAACGTATCATGCTGAAGGGTCAATGTTTCACCTAAACTGCCAAATATAACTTGTTGGTGGGCTATTTTTCCAGAAAGGCGAATGGCGTGAATAGGAATATGATTGTTGTCATATACTCCACCTCGGGCTTTACTTTCAGCTGATACAGCAGGAGGGGAATTAAAACTATTATTGGCATCGGCAATCATTCGAGCAGTTTTTCGTGCAGAGCCAGAGGGTGCATCTAATTTTTGGGGATGATGCATTTCAATGATTTCAACTTCATTAAAATAACGGGCGGCATCGGCAGCGTATTTCATCATTAATAAAACGCCGATTGAAAAATTGGGCGCAAGGATAACGCCTTGTTTTTGGGCATCACTGCGTTTTTTGTATTCAGCAATTTCTTCTGCTGACAAACCTGTAGTGCCGATGACGGCAGGAATATTTGCTTCAATAATTGTGTGCATATTTGCGTGGATTGCTTCAGCATTGGTAAAATCAACCACTAAATCAGGTGAGTATCGTTGAATTTCTGTCTCAAGAAGTGTTTCTCTACCCAATTCTGCCACTACCTCAAAATCAGTTTGTTGCCGAAGCGTCTGGGTAGCAAGAGCGCCCATTTTCCCTCTTGCCCCGTTAACTAGTACACGACAGGGTGAATGGGTTGTCACGATCATTCTTCAGCCTGCGGCTTTTTAATAGGCGCGGCGGTCTGTTGTGGAACCGGAATGGTAGCAGTTGGTGTTGCGGTTTGCACCGGTGGTATTATAGGCTTTGGTGCTTCTGCCTTCAAACGTTTTGTCCAGCTACGTTTTGCCCAAATCATTGCAGGAACCCATCCAAGAAGACTGGCTTGCAAAGCAAAAGCAATTATCATTTTTGTATATTCCTCTGTAAGTAGAAATATAATTCCTGGACAAAAAATGGTTACTATCCAAATCAATAATTTACGCATGGGGCTACTTCCTCTTGGGATTATGATAGTGGTTTAAATTTAATTGACTATTGATTTCCAGAAACGGCCATCCCTGGCCTCGCGCTACCGCGACGTTCTTTTAGTCAATTAAATTTTAACTTACTATAAATGTAATTTTTATATAATAGCTGAAGCGTAAAACAATATTCAAGAGCTGGCAAGTTTTAAAGGATTATGGGATTTTAGTTGTTTTAATATTTTTTGGCGTGCTTCAAAGACATCTTTATCTCTTTCTTCAAGAGCTGCATTAATGTCTTCAAGAAACATGGCATTTTCAATAACAGACAATTCCTTAATTAACTTGTGACTATAAAGCCACTCCGTCACCTCTCTCCATTTCCATAAAGGAGAATGGCTAGATAATTTCATAACAGGCCATGGAAATCGAGGTAATACACGTCTTTTGCCGTTTATCCACAATGAAACAGCTTGTTTCTTAAAAGGTAAGCGTTCGGCAATTTCAGATTCTGTTACAAAATCTTCAGGTCCGACACGGATCACAATAGGTTTTACAGAAGAAGATTCTACATTTTTGATTGCACTAATGACGGCATTTTTTAAAGAGGTTGTTGTCAATTGTCAACAATAAATTGTTACCTTGCTTATAGATATAATTTTTATTTTAAGTTATATAGGAAATTACTTAAAACTATTAGATAATTTTATTATGCCAAATACCATTAAAATTGCGCTTTTAGCGACAGGGGATGAGATAACACAAGGTAGTGTATTAAATACCAACACTCAAATTATTGCCCAAGAATTATTTAGTCAGGGTTTTGATCCTGAATGGCAAATGACAGTTCCTGATGATGTTGAAGCAATTGAAGCAGCATTAGGATTTTTGTTAGCGCACCATGACATTGTTATTACCATTGGAGGCTTAGGCCCTACGTCTGATGATAAGACCCGTTTTGCATTAGCCTCTTTTTTAAAACGGCCATTAGTCCAGCATGAAGCAAGTTTAAAAAAATTAGAGGAACGCTACCAACGCATTAATATACCTTTCACGGAATTATCCCGCCAACAGGCACTATTTCCTGAAGAGGCGGATATTCTGGAAAATATAACTGGGAGCGCTAATGGTTGTGCGTGTTACGTAGATTCAGATAATCAAAAAATGATTTTTATGTTACCAGGACCACCGCGGGAATGTTTGCCTATGTTTAGAGAAGCAGTGCTTCCTCTTCTTATTCCAAAACTTACGACGAAAAGAAGATTGTTGCAGTGGAAAGTGTTTGGTATTGCGGAAAGTTTAGCAGCTGAGAAGGTGGATACAGCCGTGAAACCGTATGCTTCAATTTGCCGCACCTCTTTTCGATGGGATTATCCTTATGTGGATTGTAAAGTATTATTAGAAGAAAACGCACCAGAAATAGAGCACATATTTGCCTTGTTAAACCCTATTTTGTCGCCTTACCAATTAGAGTCGGGTAATCAACGTGCAACGGAATGTCTAAAAACGGTGCTAGCTCACCACAAAGAAACTATTGTTATTCACGATGAAGCGACTGGGGGCGTATTAGAATCATTGATTCGAACACCGGCTAATCATAAAAATATTGTCTTTGGTTCAGAGAAGCAAATACACGGCCATTTCTTTCGAATTGAGGGATTAAACAATTATTGGCATAGCGAAGGTGGAACAGAAAGTGAATTAGTGTTGACGTCTAATACCGGCACCGAAAAATTTATGCTGCCTTATCGCAGTGCATTACTCGAAATCTATGCCGCTGAATTTATTGCACATCAAATTTTAAGAAGATTATATACTAATTCCTAATGGGCTGAGTATATACTCACAGCTAATGAATTTCGGTGAGACGCGAGCGAAGCAGACGAGGGAATGTACAAGTAGTACATGACCGAAGTCGATGTAGCTCGCAACAAAACCGAAACTCATTAGCGAAGAGTATAATTACATCGACAATAAATCAGGGTGATCACTAAATACAGCACTAACGCCCATTGCATAAAGTGCTTCAGCGTCTTCGGGATTATTAACGGTATAAGCTAATACTTGACGCCCCGTATTTTTGATTTCAAGTACTCTTTGGGGTGTTAAAATATTCTTAGCACAATGAATCGAAATACAGGATAAGCGTTCAGCACTTTTTTTCCAAAATGGATTCCAACGATCCATACCCATTCCTAATGAAATGTCTGGGTTTAAGTTGTGTATGCTATGTAACATGCGGCGAGAAAAGCTTGAAATACAAAGCTCAGTATTTTTTAAAGAAGCTTGGTTAAGAATATTTATGACAGTTTCAGTTGTCTGTCGTACGCGGCCAAAGCTAGGCTTTATTTCAAGATGTAAAGACAATGATAATTCATTCACACACACGAGTAATTCTTCTAAAGTTGGAATTTTTTCGCCTTCCCCGGCATCTAACATTGCTAAGCTTTCATAATTTTTTCGTTTGAGCCAGCCAGAGCCATCGGTAGTACGGCTCAATCGGCTATCATGAAATATCACAGCTTTACCATCTTTTGTTAATTGGACATCACATTCTACCCATTTAGCACCTAGTTTTTTGGCTTTTCGAAATGCAGCCAAAGTGTTTTCTGGTGCATAAGCTGAAGCTCCTCGATGGGCGATTACTTTACCAAAGTCAAATGATTCACTAGATCTAATCATGATTTATTTGCAGAAGGCAGTCCCTTTGAGGCGACATTGACTTCGGCACTTAATTTTACTAAATTGCTGACAGCATTATTTGTGTCTTCAGGACTTTGTGCGCGTACGCCTCCAGCCATCATTACCATCGGCATGGCTTTTGTTACATATTCACCAAATTGAATGCCATGTAACACATATTGTTGGGAAGAATAGACGCTATTCAATGTAGTAATTTCAGCTTGTGCATCATGATAAATAGTTTTACGAAGTTCCATTTTTGCTTTTTCAATATCGGCCATACTGGGTGTAAAATCAATCTGTTGAATTTTATATTTGATGCCTGGTTCGCTTAATTTTTCAGCTTGCGAATTTACGTTAGTTAAAGAAGATTCATTGACACGTGCCTCTGCTACCACATACAACTTTTCTAAACCTGAACTGTCTTGGCTGCGTTCAAAGGTGGTAATATGCCAATCACCTTGGGCAATTTTATTCAAATTACCCATAATTTGTTGCCGCATTTGCGCTAAGGTGTTTTTATTCAAGGCAGCGTTTATATTCACTATTAATTTTGCGGAGGTAGTTTGTACCCATTCTTCCGCACTAAGTCGAAAAGTAACTTCGTTGAGCGGAGGAGGGGGATTGCATTCTGCAAAAGCTAAGGGTGAAAAAAAAGTAGAGAGAAAAAGAAAGAATCCACCACTTGCTAAGTGCAAAACTTTTGCCTCTTTTTTCATATTAAGCCTCCATTGTTTTTAACAATATAATAGTTTCTTCTATTCGATTTATTACACGTGTTTTCCCGAGCAGGGCTAATGTAACATCCAAAGAAGGTGATACACTACCACCCGTAACAGCCACACGAATTGCTGGGCCAACTTTGCCTAAGGATAATTCAAAAGCTTCAGCTGTTGTGGTAATAATTGTATGAATGGCTTCGGCCTCCCATTGGGAGAGTGCGGATAAACGCTCGTTAATTTGTTGCAGAACCGGCACTAAAAAAGGTTTTAGAAATTTTTTCTGTGCTGCATCGTCGCGATCTTCCTGATTTAAATCCTCTTTATAAAAATAAAGGCTTTTATTGACAATTTCTTCTAATGTTTTACAACGTTCTGCTTGTACAGATAATAATTGCATTAAGGACGGGCCATTATTAACATCAATATTTTTTTCTTTAAATAGTATTTCAAGCTCAGGCACAATTTCATTGGCAGGCAATGTTTTTTGATAATGTTGGTTGAGCCAATACAGCTTTTCATAATTAAAAGCAGCGGCAGAACGATTTACTGCTTGAATATCAAAATATTGAATCATTTCTTCAAGACTAAAAATTTCTTGATCGCCATGAGCCCATCCTAGTCGTACGATATAATTTAATAATGCCTGGGGTAAAACGCCTTGCTTTTTGAATTCCATGACGCTGACTGCACCATGACGTTTGGATAATTTTTTGCCATCTTCACCTAGAATCATAGGGAGGTGGGCATACACAGGAATTTCAGCTCCTAATGCTTTTAAAATATTAATTTGACGTGGGGTATTATTCACATGATCTTCGCCTCGGATAACATGAGTAATTTCCATCGCATTGTCATCTGCTACAACACATAAATTATAGGTTGGCGTTCCGTCGGTGCGGGCAATAATTAAATCATCGAGTTCACTATTTTGGACGACAATATCACCATACACTTGATCATGAAAACAAACAGCGCCTTCTAAGGGATTTTTGAATCGTATCACATAAGGTTGATCCGAATTAACTGGTTCTTGATCACGGCAATGGCCATCATAACGAGGTTTTTCTTTATTGGCCATTTGATTTTCACGAAGTGTTTCTAAACGTTCTTTTGAGCAGTAACATCGATAGGCATGACCCGTTTCTAAGAGTTTGTTAATAACTGCACGGTAATGTTCTGTTCGTTGGGATTGGAAACAAGGTTTTTCATCTGCCTCAAGCCCTAACCAAGACATACCAGCAAAGATTCCTTGCGTGAAAGCTTCTGTTGAACGTTCTAAATCGGTATCTTCAATACGTAATAAAAAATCGCCGTTATGGTGTTTTGCAAATAACCAGGAAAACAAGGCTGTACGTATGCCACCTACATGTAAATCACCTGTTGGACTAGGGGCAAAACGTGTACGAACTCTTTTTGTCATAATAATAAAGTCTCTATTTATGTTAGATATTTGTCAATTGTACCGTCATTGAAAAATACCGTAAAGCGTAAAGGCGAATCAAAACAAAAAACATGATCAAATTATTAAGATGGTATTATTTTTTTAATTAAATTTTGGTAGAATATTATCCTACTTGAGCTTTTTCTGTCTAAAATGCCAAGTTTTTAGTACACAGTGATAACGCTATCACTGCATTTATTAATTAATATTTTAATTTGAGAAAAATTTATGCGGACAATATTATTTGCTTTGTATGCTGAACAGGATGAGTCAGACAGGGAACTGAAAGAAATGCTGGAAAAATATACAGTACTAAAAAAAGAAGATGAAAATTTCATTTTTTCTCTCAACCTAAATGAGAAAGATGACAAAAATGATAACACAAACTTTTATATCGATGAGGATGGAACTGTATATTTTATAAACCCAGATAAAGAGAAAGCCCCCATATTTTCTTATATAGAACCTGTCAAGCCGATTGAGAATATTAATCTTCCTAACATCGCATTGTTTAAAAACATAATGCGACAAAAAGAAGATGCACGGTGGCAAAGTACTTATGGAGAAGATCTGGAGGTAACACAAGCTTTTGCCCCCGAATCTTGTGTTAGCCCTAAAATTTCTCAAGAAGGAACGGAAACGCAAACTCTTCATACAGGGGGTGTTCGTATTCTTACCCCAAGAGATTCTGAGAGTAAAAATGATGATGCACATACTCTTTTGGAAGGCACACAAGATTCATTTTCTGGTGTTTCTTTAGATGTTGCTATCAATGACTCGTTAAAAAAACTAGCTAAGGCTGTGATCGACAAAATTCAATCCTACAAGCCGACAACTTCTTCTCGACGTTTGGGTTTTTTTAGCCTTCATGTTTATAAGTTAGAAGATAAAGAAGGGTTGAAAACAAAGCTAATTAACTTATTAGCCGCCATTAAAGATAATACACAAATTGGTCAAGATGACCAATTATCCTCAGCAGACATAATGAAAATTAAGGCGCTTAAGGGCGGGACATTATATACATTGATTAATGACACATTGAGCCAAGCCCAAGATACACAATCTATATTGTCATCTTATGAAGGTAATAATAGTATGGAAAAATTTCTTAGCAGTGTTCTCTCTAACCAAGCGTTGCTCCCACGACGCCCCATTTTGAGTTGCTGAAAGTAAACTAACAGCTTAATAAGATGCGAGGAATATGAGCACGAATAAGTGCTCATATTTTTATTAGATTTCTTTCCAAACCCTACTTTTGCGGAGAACTTGTTCTCGATTCGGTGCTCGAATCTTCATGTACTCGCGTGTACACGCCGGTTTTCACTCGGTCTATCCTTGAACCTTGGCTTTCAGCCAGTGCCTGTGCAAATCGGCTTTCCTGCCGATTTGTGTGTGCTCCGAGTCTCCTCCAATTTCTCGTGCATAAGTGGATTTGGAAAGAAGTCTATTCATTCCACTTCAAGAAAAATGAAAATAGGTTTTAGCACGTTTCCATGGTAATCCCCTATTGTTATAGAGGTAAGTAGTTCGGGTTTAGGAATTTTGGTTAAAAAGCATAAAGTGTGGTAAACTGGTCAGCTTTTAAACAAATACAGGAAAAATATGAAGAATCTTGGATTGTCCGACGAAATTTCTCGAGCGGTCATGGAATGTGGGTATACTACCCCGACACCTATTCAACAGCAAGTAATCCCCGTTATTTTATCAGGTGAAGATGTGATTGGTGCTGCTAATACCGGAACAGGAAAAACAGCAGCCTACGTTTTGCCTTTATTACACACACTATCCCAACAAAAAGAAAAAGTGCGTTCAGCCATTCGTGCATTAATTTTAGTGCCCACACGTGAATTAGCTGTACAAGTTGAAGAAAGTGTTCGTAAATATGGCGCGTATTCTAACTTGAAATCCATGGCGATGATGGGTGGCGTTAGCATGAATCCTCAAATTCAGCAATTAAAAAGCGGCGTAGATATTTTAGTGACCACACCGGGGCGCTTATTGGATCACGTTCAACAACGAACGATTAGCCTTTCCCATGTTAATATGCTCGTATTAGACGAAGCGGATCGCATGTTGGATATGGGATTTATCAAAGATATTAAGCGCATTCTTCCGTTGTTACCAAAAGAACGTCAAAACTTATTATTTTCGGCTACTTTTTCAGGTGAAATAAAAGATCTCATGAAAGGTTTTTTTAATAATCCTACCTTAATTACCGCAACAAAAAATGAGGTGGCAGCACCTTCGATTACTCATATAGTATATCCCGTCAATGCCAATCAAAAACGTGATTTATTAGAGCATTTAATTGCAGAACAAAACTGGTATCAAGTGTTAGTTTTTACTCGTACCAAACATGTTGCTAATCGAGTCGGTGAGTATTTAAATGATAGTGGTATTTCTTCTGGCGTTATTCATGGAAATAAAAGCCAAGCGGCGCGTAATCGTGCATTAGATCGCTTCAAAAAAGGAAGTTTACAAGTGTTAGTGGCTACTGACGTGGCTGCTCGAGGTATTGATATTGTTGACTTACCATACGTTGTAAACTATGAGTTACCTTTTGTTCCCGAAGATTACGTGCATCGTATTGGACGAACTGGTCGAGCCGGAAAAGAAGGTCATGCTATCTCGCTTGTGTGCGTTGACGAACTTAAATTGCAACGCGATATTGAACGAGTTATTAAAGTCAAATTACAAGAAGAAATTATTCCCGGATTTGAACCCGATCCCACTATTGCTCCTAAACCTTTGAAACGCGGTGGGGGAAATGGTGGCGCAACTCAACGACATGGCCAAGGTCAAGCTCGTCGCCGAAGAACTCGTCACTAGTTGCAAAATGATATTGGGAGTAGGTTCCCCTTTAACAAAGGGGAACCATTCTGATAGATTTTAATGAGGGGTGGATTTAAAATATTCTGCAATTTTTTGCTTATAGCACAGTGAGATACAAATGAATGAGATTGCATTACTTTATACAACAGTTGGTTCTTTAGAAGCAGCAGAAAAGCTAGCCGAAAAAGCTGTAACCGAAAAATATGCAGCTTGTGTGAACATTATTCCACAAGCTATTTCAGTTTATATGTGGGAAGGTAAAGTAGAAAAATCTTCGGAATGTTTATTATTATTTAAAACAGTTTCAGCGCGCCTAAATGAGTTAAAAACATGGCTTGAGAACCACCATTCTTATGCGCTACCAGCCATTCTAACCGGCACTGTAAAAAGCTCTCTTGAGTTTCAAGAGTATATTCAGGCGAATATTTAGTTTTATTTTTATAATCATTTTTTCTATTACAATAATGGGTAATGGCATTGCAGGCTGAGTAAAAAAGATTCGCGAAAAATTCTTTCACCATTGTATTTTTTCAATATCCTGTTTGTAGGTTTTGTTATTCTTTATTTTTCGGATAGCAAAGAAAGAGCAGGGGATATCTTACGAACAAAGGGTAAAGTTATTAGCATAATTAGGCTAAAAATAATGAAAATAGTACGAAAAACAGGCGAAGAAAATATGGGTAAATTAAAACAAAGCGATAAAAGATGTAATAAGATAGCAGCAAAAGCAATACCGACACCAATTGAGAATTGCATTTGGGTGCCAACCAAACTGGTGGCTTGACTATATTTTTCCTTACTCATATCAAAATAGGTTAATGTGGCAAGCAGTGTGTATTGTTGCGAAATCAGCATACCTAAAATAAACAAACATATACCTAATTCAATGTGAGACCCTGGCGTACTCCAATGAGATAAAAAGAAAAGCGTCATGCTTAATCCTATACCATTCCACCATAATATTTTTTGAAAGCCATAATGCTGTAGCCAGTAGCGAATAAATAATAACTTTGAGCACATCATTCCCAAGGCAAAAGGAAAAAACATCATACCGCTTTGTAACGGTGTATCATGCCAAACTAATTGCAGCAATAATGGCAATAAAAAAATAATGGCGCCGGTTGCACAGCGACTAAAAAAACCAATGGTAAGGCTTATGGAAAAAAGCTCATTTTTAAATAATGATAAATCAACGATAGGAAATGTGCTTTTACGATAATGAAAGTAATAACCGCCTAGAAAAAATAATGAAGTAATAAACCATATAATCGCCACATTAAGATGAGAAAAGGCATCCCCGAGAACAGCCATAGAAAAAGTTAACGTAGAAATACCAAGGCCAAATAAAATAAAACCTTTTAAATCAAGTGGGGGTGATTTTTTTTCGTGGATGTCTGGTGGTAAAAAGCGCCATGCGGCTAGTAAGCCAAGAAAGCCGATAGGCACATTGATCCAAAAAATGGTTGTCCAATTGGAGTAATGTAAAATCAAGCCACCTATTGTGGGACCTAGGGCTGGTGCTAGGAGACTGGGGACAATCACAATGTTCATGGCCTTAATAAAATCTGCTTTTTGATAATTCCGTAAAATTAATAAACGCCCAACTGGCGTCATTAAAGCACCACCAATTCCCTGAATAATCCGGCAGAGAATGAGGGCAGGGAGATTGGTTGATAAAGCACATAAAAATGAACCAATTGAAAAAATGATCAAAGCGAAACTAAATGTTTTTTTCTCACCAAAACGATCCGCCACATAACCACTAATAGGAATAAAAATAGCGAGCGTGATTAAATAACTGGTTAACGCTAATTTTAAATCGACTGGATTGATATTAAAGGCATGGGCAATAGTGGGAATGGCAACACCCACAATCGTGCTGTCCAACATTTCCATAAACATGCCGATGGCGACAATCCAAGGAATAATCATAAGTTTTTTAAAGTAGGATAATCTGTGTAACCTGCTTCACCACCACCATAAAATAACTCTGGGTTAGGTTCATTTAACGTTGCTTTTAAAGCAAAACGTTCAGGCAAATCAGGATTTGCAATAAACCATTTTCCCCACGCGACTGCATCGGCGTGACCCGCTATTATTTCTTTTTCTGCTTCTTCTTGAGAAATTCCTTGATTAATAATATAAGGTCCTCCAAAGGCATTTTTTAAGGTTTTAGCGAGGTTATCCTCGCCTAATGAGGCGCGGGAACAAATAAAAGCGATGCCACGTTTTCCTAATTCGGCAGCGACATAACTAAACGTTTGGACAGGATGAGAATCGCCCATAGAATGAGAATCACAACGCGGTGCTAGGTGCATGCCAACACGGCCTGCTCCCCAGACGTCGATAACGGCATCAGTTACTTCCAACATAAGGCGGGCACGATTTTCAAGGGAACCTCCATACATATCAGTTCGTTTATTACAATTATCTTGTAAAAATTGATCTAATAAATATCCATTAGCACCATGAATTTCTACACCATCGAACCCAGCAATTTTAGCATTTATAGCAGCCTGTTTGTATTCTGCAATAACAGATGGAATCTCGTTCAATTCTAGCGGTCTGGGTGCAACAAAAGAACGAATAGGACGTAAAAGACTCGGATGTCCTTCAGCGGCAATGTTACTCGATGATATCGGTTGCTTCCCATCCAAATATATAGGATCAGAAATGCGTCCTACATGCCAAAGTTGTAAAAATATTCTACCTTTTTTTTCATGGACTGCCTGAGTGACTGATTTCCATCCGTCAATTTGGTTTTCAGACCAAATGCCTGGGGTATTAGGGTAACCCACACCCAAGGGAGAGATTGATGTAGCTTCTGTAATAATAAGACCAGAGGTGGCACGTTGGGTATAATATTCCACCATTAATGGATTCGGAGTGCGCTCTTCTGTTGCACGGCAGCGGGTTAAGGGTGCCATGATAATGCGGTTGTTTAAGGTTAAATCACCTATTGTAATGGGCTCAAATAAGATAGACATACTATATTTTCTTTTTAATTAAATGTGCGGCTATTATATGAATCAATGACGACCTTTGCAAAGCATATAGTTTTTTTGTAGTGGAGGTTAAAATAGGGCCTCAAAAAAGGTATTATATAGAGTCCAGAAATACAGCTTTAAGAAAAACAATGAGTATACAGGTTACTAAAACCTTCCAACTGCATGATATTGACATTGAAGTGACGAAAAAACGTATAAAAAACATACATTTAAGAGTGCGTCATTCAGATGGGAAAGTGCACATATCCGCACCCTTGCGAATGAGTTTTAAGTTTATTTATGATTTTGCTTTCTCCAAATTGGAATGGATACAAAAAAACCGACAGAACGTTAATGCTAATTTATTAGATTTAAAATTTATAGAGGGGGAAAGGCATTATTTTTGTGGTAAAAGTTATGGGTTGAGAATAGAAAATTATTACGATTCTTCCAGGGTAAAATTAGAAGATAATGCAATTGTGTTGCATATTCATCCCGATTTTTGTTCGAAAAAAAGGCAAATGCTTCTTGAATATTGGTATAAAACGGAACTGAAAAATATACTTGCTATTCTTATTGCAAAATGGGAACCGGTGATGCAGGTAAAAGTTTCGCAATTTTCTATCCGTAAAATGAAAACACGTTGGGGAAGTTGTAGTTATCGAACAGGAAAAATTCGATTTAACTTAGAGTTAGCAAAGCGTTCAGTGGCATGCATTGAATACATCGTTATACATGAAATGGTGCATTTGTTGGAAGCTTCCCACAATTATCGTTTTAAGGCATTTATGGATAAATTTATGCCGGATTGGCGAGTGTATCAAAAAGAATTACGATGTTTAAAATTTTAATACCTCAGGTAGTCCATTTATTCAACTTCATTTTCTGATGTTTCTCTATTGATATATCGGCACGAATTTTTTTTAAGAATAATAAATCAATATCAGCAACAACGAGTCCTTCTTCTGCTTCCAATTTATCTAAAATTTCTCCCCAGGGAGAAATAATCATGCTATGTCCATAAGTGCGCCTCCCATTACCATGGTCGCCTGTTTGACAGGCTGCTATTACGTAAGAAAAATTTTCAATCGCCCTAGCGCGCATGAGAACTTCAAAATGCGCTTTACCGGTTTTTTCTGTAAAAGCACAAGGTATAGCAAAAATTTCAGCGCCTTGATTAAAGAGGCAACGAAACATTTCGGGAAAACGAATGTCATAACATACACCTAGCCCTAATTTTCCAACAGGGCTATCAACTAAACTAAGAATATTCCCCGGTTCAGTTGTTTCCGATTCACGATATTTCTCTTGTTTGCTAATAATCACATCGAATAAATGAATTTTATTGTAGCAAGCGATTTGGTACCCGTTATCATCAAATATTAAGGATGCTGCATACACTTTCTTAGGATTATTTGTTTTTATGGGAATGGTACCTCCAACAATCCATACATGGTGTTTTTTTGCTTGCTGAGATAAAAATTCTTGAATAGGGCCATTTCCCAACGATTCGGCAATAGTAAGCTTGCCCCATGCTTCTGGACTTTGAAGAGGAAACATTTCTGGCAAGACAGCTAGTTTTACTCCTAAATCAGCAGCTTCTTGCAATAATTTTTCAACAACATAAAAATTATGCTGAACATCGCTTGTAGATGTCATTTGAATAGCGGCTACTTTAGGCATGTTTAACCTCTTTATTATAAATTTTTACTTGCCATATTAGTATATTGGGTAGATTCTACGCTATTTACATGAACTTGGTAAGCAGCGTATATTATCTCCCTAGAGAAATACTTTAGAGGTGCGTTAATGAACATTACCTTTTTATTTTATGAAGGAATGACGGCGTTAGATGCTATTGGTCCTTATGAAATTCTTTCTCGGTTACCTGATGTTTCAGTTAATCGAGTAGCCTTAAATGCCGGTAAAATTACTACTTGTTCAGGGCTTGCTTTAGGTGCTGAAAAATCCATTCATGAAATAACTAAAACAGATGTATTATTAATTCCTGGAGCCGGTACCGCTACCACACTGAGAGATTTTCCAGAAATTTTATCGTGGATTAAAGAGATTCATGAAACAACGACATGGACAACTTCAGTATGTACAGGAAGTTTAATTTTAGGGGCTGCAGGAGTATTGAAAGGTTTACCAGCAACTAGTCATTGGGCAGTAGTCGAGCGTTTAAAGTTATTTGGCGCTATTCCTGTATCAAAACGTATAGTAGAAACAGGCAAAGTAATGACATCGGCCGGTGTTTCTGCAGGTATTGATATGGGCTTATTGTTAGCTGCTAAACTTTGTGGCCAAAATATCGCAGAAACTATTCAGTTAGGATTAGAATATGATCCTGAACCGCCATTCAACTCAGGATCTCCTGATAAAGCAAAACCTGAAACAGTAAAAGCCCTTTATTCACGATTAATGGGGCGGTTTGAGGTAGTATGAATAAGCATAATTAGCATCATTTGTTTTGCTTTAATGTTTTAATATCTTGTTCTAATTCCTGAAGACTCTGTTCTTTCTCCAAAATTTTTTGAGTTACTTGATATTTTGCAAACTCATCACCGGATTTTTTTAATGCTAACTCATGACTAATTTTTCCTGCATGAGTAAGTAATTCTCTGCCGTTAAGTTGTAAGATAGCATCTAAACGAACAATCCAATCTTTCATGTACATGGCCGTTTGTTGTTGAGCCATTGTTTCTGCAAACGCAAGATATTGTTCAACTAATAATCCAAGTAGTTTTATTTCCTCTTCGCTGAGATAATTTTTTGCAATACTTATCTCAGATTTTTTGATAGTGGTTGCATTTTTCTTGTCATAAGATTGCATACCCATCAAAGGTAAGCTAGCATCTGCTCTACGATACACTAACTCTGCTGCAGTATTCTGGCTAATTGCCCATAATAGTTTATTTTGAACAATTTTAAAAAACTCAATTGTTTTTCAAAAAAGTCTTTCGGATAAGCGTATTTCGCGTATACGTCCCTGAAGCTCATTGAAGTAATTCATTGAGTTTCCCGATTTAAATCGTTCATCATTTAAAACAAAACCCTTGATAATGTATTCTTTAAGTCGCTGGGTTGCCCAAATACGAAACTGAGTACCTTGAGGTGATTTTACTCGATAGCCTACAGAAATGATGATATCGAGATTGTAGTGTTCAATTTCTCTTTCTACAGTTCTACTACCTTCGTTTTGAACTGTTCGGAATTTCCGAACAGTTGCTGCGGATAATAATTCACCTTCTTCGAAAATATTTTTAATATGTTCACTGATAGTAGCTTTTGACTTTTGAAATAACTCGCACAACTGTGTTTGAGTAAGCCATACGGTTTCTTCCTCCAAACGGACATCTATTTTGATATTTCCATCACTGTTTTTATAGATGAGAATTTCGCTGTTGGTCATTTGTTGGTCCTTAAAAAATTGGATATATAATCTACATCATCTTGTGCATAGATAACAAAATTTATATTATCATACCTAAATAAACTTTATAATCAACATTTGCTAATTAATTTCTTTTTCGTTAATATATTTCTAATTAAAGTATAAGGCTTTTCATGGATTAAAGATACGGCTGTCATTACGTTCCAAAGCCTCCATAGACAACCAACGGTCAAATATGTTATCAGAAATAAAAAAACAACAATTACATAAAGTTTTTGAGCAATTACCTCCTTTAGAAAGAAAACTCATCGCACTGAAAATTATTTGTACAAACAATCGTTCTCCTTCGTGGTATCCATCATCTAATAAAAGTTTTATGGATGCCCTTATTAAAGCTGGAATTCAAGAAGAAGCGAGTAAAACATTAATCCACAATAATGATTTTCAACCTGCCATGAAGAAATCTATTCCGTCAGTAGAGCTTGCGGAAAAAAATGTTGCTTTCATTATAAATGAACATTTAGAGCATGATTTTTTAGCTTGGATGCCAGCGAATGAATTGAATGAAGTTTTTTCTGTAGTAGAGCGTATATATCCCTATGATATTAATAATGAGGATTTATTAATAACCACTCAACAACATTCAGAAAAAATGCGTGTACATATTTTGAAAGCATTGTATACCAATACAACAGATTATTTTACCCTTCATTCGGACAACGGGGTTTATTGTGCACGAATAATCAATTATTTAGAAGAAATTTTTGATTTTTTTAGGTTAGAAACTGCTATTGATTTGAATTGGTTATCTTCCCGCGAGCCTATTATTCAAGCCTATTTGTATATTTCTTTGCTGCGACATTATTATTGTGAAGCACCGAAAGTCATCAATAATGCAGAAATTTTGGCATTATTTTGTGAGCAAGATTTCACGCATTTACATCATGATTTTCTACATTATTGTTGTGCGATGATTTTTTTATCATTGGGTAATCTCGATAAAGCAGTTATTCATGCCGATAAAATACGCGACTCTAAAGCAGGTTTTTATTTAGCGTTACAAGCTACCTTTGCATTTTTATCACATCAGTTGGAATTAGCGGGTAAATTTTATTCTAAAGCCTTAACTGCATTAAGAAAACAGTATAGTTGTCGTTATTATTATTTTGATAATGTGTTAGGGCTTTTTCATAGTTTATATATAGCTTTTGTAGAGAAGAATTCAACACAACTTCAACCGAATGCTACTCTTTATGAGGAATTTCTCGTAAATCGATTAGGTGGAATGCCCATGGGCATAACCTATGAGTTATTGCCAATAATTCACTTAATTGAGCGAGGAGGACATTCAGAGAATGAGCGATGGTTAGATAAACAGTTTCGCGAACGCCTTAATTCCACTAGCGATATTGACGAGCATCCCTTCTCGCAAATAGTGGAACAGATTCTACGGTATATGGTGGAAGGCAAAATGTATCTAGAAACACATGCCGATATCATAAAAGCAAAGTTTGAAAGTTGTGTGAGGGAGCAATATTATCTGATGGCTTATTTTTTAAGTGAATTATTACAGTTAGAAAATAATTCTTCTCAGAAGACAGCCAATAATTTTTTTGAAACTAGTCCAATAAAACTTAAATTATTGGAGCTTATTACCACAAAAGAAGCGTGGGAATATAGTTTTCAAGCATTAGAAGATTTATTGGTAGGTAATGATGCAAATATGCCTGCCCAACAAAAGCGTTTGCTTTGGTTGGTAGATCTTGACAGACAACAGGTGGAGGTTGTCGAACAAAGTATAAATAAATCGGGAAAATGGAGTTCAGGAAGAGGCATCAATTTGGATAAACTAAGAAATTATGCTCAATTTGAGCAATTTTCTTATTTGTCGTCAGCGGATAAAGCAGTTGCTAATTGCCTTATTAACGACGGAACGACGTGGTACCCCCATTATGAATTTGATTCTCGTCGTGCCCTATTAGCTTTAGTTGGACACCCTAATGTGGCCCATTATCAAAACAGGCAAACCATGCTTGAATTAACATCTGGTGAACCAGAATTATATATTGATGAAGTGGCTAAAGGATATCGAATTCATCTTTCACATTATCTAGCTGAGGAAGGTGTCATTATCGAACCAGAAAGCATGAACCAATATCGTCTCATTAATTTCTCAGAAGCCTTCGTTCAAATTGGAAAAATTTTAACGAAAAAAGGGTTGGTAATTCCCCCAATGGCTAAAGAAAAAGTGTTAAATGTGATTCAACATGCAAAACACGATATTAAAATTCATATAGAACTCCATGATAGCAATATTCCCGAAGTGAAAGGCGATGTTACGCCATGTTTGCAATTATTACCTGTTAAACAAGGCATAAAAGCAACCCTATGGGTGAAACCAGTACCGTCGTATGGAACCTATTGTAAAGCGGCGCAAGGGAACAAAAGTTTAACCTTATTATTACCCTCTGAAGGAAATATCAATCAAGTTAGGACCCGCATTCTTCGTGATTTAGCGTTAGAAAAAAGTAACATTGAGACATTATTAACACAATGCCCTAGCTTGAATTCACATGAATCTGATGCTGGCGTATATGAAATGGAAACACCTGAAGAGACTCTTGAGGTTTTATCCGAACTTCAAGATTATGCGACTAAAAATGCCCTAATAATGGAATGGCCGCAAGGACAAACATTCAAAATTAAACAACGTCTCTTTGCACAAAACCTTTCATTAAAAATTACTTCTGATAATAATTGGTTCACCTACCAAGGCGAAATGAAATTAATGGATGGTGAAGTAATTAATATGAAAGCGCTTTTAGAAGCACTGGATACTTCTTCTATTGGACGATTTGTGCGTCTTGGCAATGGCGAATTTTTAGAATTAACCCAACACCTCAGAAAACAACTTCGCTTACTACAAACCATCTCCGATGGAAACCGTATCAATCCACTTGGTGCACAAGTGTTATCAGATATTGCTGCCGAAGCAGAAAATACGGTGTTTGATGCCGGTTGGGAAGCGCATCTTAAAAAAATTAAAACCATGCGACAACATGTACCACAAGTACCTTCGACACTTCAAGCAACTTTGCGTGATTACCAAGTGGAAGGGTTCCAGTATTTATCCCGTTTAACGCATTGGGGTATTGGAGCGTGTTTAGCCGATGATATGGGCTTAGGGAAAACCATTCAAGCCATTGCTTTATTACTTGAGCGTGCGAAACAAGGTCCCGCCTTGGTAGTGGCGCCTACCTCTGTAGGATTTAACTGGATTGAAGAATTAATAAAATTTGCGCCTACGCTTAACGTCCATTCATTACGAACAACTGAACGTAAGGCACTCATTGAAAAAGCAGGTAAGTTTGATGTTGTCATCAGCAGTTATGGTTTATTACAACATAATGAAGAGTTATTAACTGAAAAACAATGGGAAACCATCATTCTTGACGAAGCACAAGCGATCAAAAATGCTTTCACTAAACGCTGGAAAACGGTAATGAAATTAAAGGGCAATAATCGCGTTGCCCTTTCCGGTACGCCCATTGAAAACCATCTTGGTGAATTATGGAGTATTTTTAGTTTTATTAATCCCGGTTTGTTAGGAACGGTGAAATCTTTTCAAAGTAAATATTCGGCACCCATAGAAAATGGCCAATCTGCTGAGAAAATTCAAGCGCTAAAAGCGTTAGTTTCACCCTACATTTTACGGCGACTTAAATCCGACGTGTTAACCGAGTTACCTCCCAAAACTGAACAAACCATTCATGTAGAACAAAGCAAAGAAGAAGCTGTTTTTTATGAAGCGTTACGCCAAAAAGCAGAAGATCGTATTCGACGCTTAATGAGTGCTAACGATCGATTAGGTGTTTTAGCCGAAATTACCAAGTTACGCCAAGCGTGTTGTGACAGCTCTTTGGTTGATAATGCCATCACTATTGAAAACAGTAAGCTCAATCTCTTTATCGAAACCGTCAAAAACATTATCGACAACGGACATAAAGCCCTGGTTTTTAGCCAATATGTTTCATTCTTAAGCCTTGTTAGAAAAAGACTCGAAGCAGAAAATATAACCTATCAATATCTTGATGGTTCAACCTCACCAGCAAAGCGAAAAAAGTCGGTTGAAGCATTCCAATCAGGTGAAGGCGATCTTTTCCTATTAAGCTTAAAAGCGGGAGGTAGTGGATTAAACCTAACCGCCGCCGACTACGTGATCCATCTTGATCCGTGGTGGAATCCAGCAGTGGAAGACCAAGCCTCCGATCGTGCTCATCGTATTGGCCAAGAACGACCGGTAACCATCTATCGTTTTGTGATGCAAAATACCATTGAAGAAAAAATCATTAGCCTTCATGAACATAAGCGCAATCTTGCCAATGAATTATTAAGCGAGCAAGGTGTCAGTGGAAAATTATCGAATGATGATTTAATGAAGTTGATTTATCGGGATGTTGAGTAGAGTAATCCTACTATTTTTAACTAATTATGATTTAATCTCTTACAAGTATAGCAATGCCTAAAATTCAATTGGATTATAGGATAAGTTGTTTTTTATATTGTTCTATTGCACATTTAAACCCAATATATAAAGCATCACAAATCAACGCATGTCCAATGCTAACCTCCGCAATCCACGGAATGTTTTGAATAATGAAAGGTAAATTATGCAAATCTAAATCATGCCCAGCATTTAAACCTAATCCCAAATCTTTAGCTCTTTTCGCAGCAGCTAAATAAGGTTGAATAGCCAATTCTGGGTTAAGAAGAAATTGTTTTGCATAATTTTCTGTATATAACTCAATTCGATCTGTGCCTGTAGTAGCGACATGTTCTACCATTTCAATATCAGGATCTAAAAAAATAGAAACCCGAATTCCCGCTTGTTTAAAAACACTGACTATCTCTTTTAAGTATTCTTGATGCTGAATAGTGTTCCAACCGTGATCTGAAGTCAGTTGTCCTAAAGCATCAGGGACTAAGGTAACTTGATCGGGCTTTGTTTCCAACACTAAATCCACAAATTTTTGTTCACGTGGATTGCCTTCAATATTAAATTCCGTTGTAATAATTTTTTTAATTTGTCTTACATCATCATAACGAATATGACGTTCATCAGGACGAGGATGTACCGTGACACCATCGGCGCCAAATTGTTGGGCATCAATGGCGGCTTTAACCACATCAGGATTACTACCACCACGAGAATTACGTAAGGTAGCAAACTTATTAATATTGACGGAAAGTTTAGTCATTATTTCTTCACTAAATTGTTTTAATTGTTTGCTATGAATAGAGTTAATGAGGCATTATATACTCGAAAAAGGTGCGTGTTAAGGAAGTAATAAAAAATTAGCTATTAAGTGAAAAAATTAGAGTGAGAAATAATAATGGCGATTAAAGAAGTACTGCGTATGGGAGAACCACGGCTATTAAAAATGTCGGAGCCAATAAAAGATATTCTTCTGGAACAAGATTTTTTAAAAAAATTACGTGAAGATATGTATGACACAATGCAGCATTATAAGGGGGTAGGTATTGCGGCACCACAAATTGGCGTGAGTGTTCGGGTGATTTTATTTGGATTTGAGAAAAATGAACGGTACCCGAATGAAGCCCGTATCCCCGAAACATTTTTAATCAATCCCACTTATAAAATATTATCAGAAGAGACGCAGGTAGGTTTAGAAGGATGCCTTAGTGTACCAGGCATTCGAGGAAGCGTTAGACGCTCGATGGATATTTGTTACACCGGTTATTCAATCAATAATGAAAAAATAGAGCGTACCGTTTCTGGGTTTCATGCGAGAGTGATTCAGCACGAATGCGATCATTTAAATGGTATTCTTTTTCCTTTTAAAATTGATAATTATCACCAATTTGGGTTTGAAGACTTATTATTACCCAAAATGAAATAATAAAAATTCAGACTTTTCATCGGTGGAAAATTGTAGTGTCATTTCCTCCTGTTGAATGCTTACACCATCACCGGCAGATAGATTTATATCATTAAGTTTCATGGTGCCCTGAACTACTTGTATCCAAACGTGAGAATTGGATTCTACCGGATAAGACAAGATAGATGGTTTTTCTATAATAGAGGAATAAATAGCAACATTTTGGGCTATTTGAAACACATTAGCGGTTCCTTTATTGTCAGCCAATAAGCAAAATTTATTTTTCTTGTCATCAAGGGAGTAAAATTGCTGCGAATAGGTAGGGGTTAATTCTTTTTCATTAGGAAGAATCCAAATTTGTAATAAATGGGTTTGTGTGATGCTTGAAGGGTTAAATTCACTATGAATAACATTTTTTCCCGCCCGCATAAATTGGACTTCACCACTCTTAATAATAGACTGATTACCCATATCATCTTTATGAGCGAGTTCTCCTGAAATAATATAAGTCATGATTTCCATATTTTGATGACTATGTGGCGGGAATCCATTATCAGGAGCAATATAATCTTCGTTAATCACACGCAGGTGCTGAAAGTGCATATGTTTTGGATCGAAGTATTCGCCAAATGAAAAAGTATGAAAGCTTTTAAGCCAATCATTGTTGAAATACCCGCGTTCATTAGCTTTACGTATAGTAATCATATATTTTCTGTCAGTTAGTTGCTTATATTATTTACTATAGCGCATTACTTTTTATTTATCCCTAGAATATCAACCGGTGATTGAGAAATATAGTACTTCCAGAGTTTGTTAAGAATTGTTAGTCTGAGAAACCCAAATATTTTTTGGCATCATACAATGAACTTCTTTATTACCGGAAACATAAGGTGCAAAACGGCAATCTAATACAAAGCTTGAGAGAATATAAACTTGTTGAATGCTCATGTTTTTAGCTGCTGATACTTTCTTTAACATGGCCATAGAGGCTTGACTTATAGCCACTAAAGCATCTGGATCTTTGGCTACAGTTACAAACTCTTGGGCATTATCAGTTGAAGGTAAAGGGGTTGCTATGGCCTTTAAGTCTTTTGGTATCATGCAATATGCTCCTTTGACTTCATCGACCACTTCAGAAATGGGGCAATTCCAGATTTGATACATAATCTTCGTGGCCTCTTGTTTGGATACATGACGCTGTTGCATGATGAATGCCACGGTTTGCGCTTTTGTAATGTCCAAAGCTTTATTTAAATCTGTATCATACCCCATGGTAACCCAGTGGTCAGGGGTTTCAACTTCCGGCCAGGCTAATTTTTTGCCTTTAATTAACTTAACGGTGATGCTAATTTCTGAGAATGCCGTTTCCATTGCTGTTAAATCAATCTCACCATTACCTTGGGCGGCATGAGAATCTCCAGACCAAATCATCGCGCCCTTCTTAAAGACGGGAAGATATAAAGTGGTTCCTTGGGTTAAGATGCGTAAATCCATGTTCCCCCCATAAACACCAGGAGGAACGCTGTCAAAAACTCCACTGGCGGCAGGTGCCACGGCAATAATGCCAGGGAAGGGAGCCAAAGGGATGATTATGCCTGGAGCAAATTGAATTTGCTTATTCTTAAGATCAATATGATAATAACTCACTTGTCCATTCGGGAATAAGTCTGGAAACAAGCCTTTGCCAGGAACACAGTCATTTGAAGCGTAGGCAATGGGAGTAATAGCGTTAATATGAATACTCAAAATATCACCAGGTTCTGCCCCTGCAACGGCAATTGGTCCGGTTAACGTGTGCGGTCCCCGGCCAGGTACTGCATTATTCATTTGAATGATTTTTTCAATCTTTACCCCTGGAACTACCTGGTTATCAGCAGCAGGCAGCGTTTGGATCACCACCGTATCCCCCGAGTTAATCTTCAATACTGGTTGCAAATTGGCGTTAAAAATGCCCCATTGGGTTGTGGCAGGTGTTGCTGGCAAAATATAAGTCTTATTTGGCGAGCTCGTTACACTGGCAGGTACTACCATCAAAGTTTGATCAAGAGGCCCAGCATAAAAAGGCATTGCATGAGGGTTTTCCACATTGGGATTAGATGGCGTTGTATCAGCGTAAACAAAACCTATAAATCCAAGCCCTAAAGCCAGGGTGCCTACTAGTTTACGAATGATAATTGCATAAGCTTTCATGATTATCCTGATTAATGCTGTGATATAAACTTTAGTTGCTTGAAGTTTATATCACAGCATTAATCCATCATCAATAGACTAATCTAAATCCCGGGCTTGTTTATCCCTAGCAATATCCTGTGTAGAAATTTCAGAGTTACTTAGAGGATGTTTAATTCTTTGAAAGCAGAATGCTCCTCTATCTTCCTAAAATAATCTAGAAGATTTTTCCATGATTCAATGCTAACACCTGCTTTTTTTAAGGATAACAATTGCACACCTATAGCTATATCAGCAATAGAAAAAGAGTTATTAACTAACCAATCTTTCCCCTCAATACATTTATCTAAATACGTTAAAAGAGGCGGTAATTCAACAGTAATTGCGTGTTTAACACACTCTTCATTAGTAGGGCTATCAAGCAAATGAGGCTTGATAATTCTTTCCAAAAATATCTTTTTATAAACCACCTCTGTAAAGGTAGTATCAGCATAATGCTCAAACCATAACGCTTCTGCTAGTTTTTTGGGTTCTTTAGGATATAACGATTTACTATCAGAAAATTCTTTTTCAATAAAAGCACAAATCACAGAAGAATCAGCAATTCCCCAATTACCAATCTGTAAAGCTGGAATTTTTCCTAATGGGCTAATTTTGTCAAAGCTTTCCGGTACTAGCTCATTTCTTGCTTCTAATAAAACTTTAGGCAAAATAGAACGATGTTCATAGGAAATCTTTTTTTCAGCCAGCATAATCATCACTTTTGAACATAAGGCGATGCCTTTACACCCCACAAAATTATCGGTTCAGAATTCATACAATTACTCCTGTTGAATGGCTGTAGGCCACCATCAATAATTAAATCTATCAACAGCTACGCTGTTTTGAAAGTGCATGATGGTTGTCTCAATATGTTTAGATATTTTATTATACTAAAGAGAAAATAAAACTTACAGGTCATCTCTTAGTTTCATGCTGGAATAATGAGAATTAGTTCTCTAAATTCTTTTTTTAAAGAAGTTTTCAATTTTAAAATAGAATTATTTCAAATAAAATCTTGTTTTCGGAATTATAAATCAATCTTACATCAAAAAATTATTTTGCCTCAACATCTCGCGTTACCCTAGTGCATATTTGAACTAATTTCAATTCATATCATTTTTATCCTATGCCAGTACAAAAATCTCTACGTGTAGATAAGGACTTTAGCAAACGCCTGAATGACGCTTTAGATAAAGCAGGCTTTCCACCTAAAAATAAAGGAAGAATTAAACTTTTAGCTGAGATGATGGGACTAAGTCATCGAGGAGCAGGAAAATGGCTCAATGGTGAAACTGTTCCTCCTGCTAAAAAAATCTATTTTTTAGCAGAGAAGCTTAATATTAGTGTAGAGTGGCTTTGTTTCGGAAAAGGTAACATGATTCGAGAATCAGGAGCATTAGGAACCAACCCACCTGATCTGATGTTTAAAGATATTCCTTTTTACACCCTGGAAGATCTCAATAACCCTTACCGCACTCCCTTGCAAAGGATTCCGTGTTTCACCCCATCTAGCAACAAAACATTTGCTATAAAAATAGATAGCGAAGCGATGTTTCCACGAATTCCTGCAGGAAGTATTATTTTTGTCGACATGGACAGAAAAACCAAAGATGGTGATTTTATATTAATGCAACTCGAACATATTCCAGGCCCTCAACCTCGACAATTGATTATCAGCAACGGTGTGCATTATTTAATCGCCGCTAATCCAAAATTTGAACGAACCATCTTAAATGCGCATGATAAAATTTTAGGTGTTATTATTCAAATCATTTTGGTGTTTTAGCCTCTAGAGCCGAAAATAGATGTATTGTAAATATAAATAGCTTTTGTAACTACTTGGATTTAATGACTATGAAATTATAGTATAACTCTCATTTTTTCGATGATACCCATTATTTTTATCTTGCATTGTAACAGTGGAGCCACGAGACTTTTTTGCAAAAAAATCAACACTTTTCTCATACCACCATGCTCACGTATAAACAATTTTTTATTTTCTTTTCAATGCTGGAAGAGTCTATATTAACTCGTTGCTCAATATCAAAATATTTTCTGCACATTTTTGGTAACTCATAAAAATTAACAGCCTTTGTATATAAGGCAATTATTCTTTCACGTTAAATTTAAGATAGATAAAATTTTTGATAAACTTATAGCCTGATCTAAATATTGATTATGCGATATTGAAATACTATATCTGATAATTTAAGTGAATTTCGCCAATAAAAAGATGATGTGCTTTTATTTTTGGCCAAATAATTTTGTATAAAACTTGTTATTACACTGGCATTAATTGCAATGTGAAATAATATTTTATTATTACGTGAATTATCTGATTTTGAATGTTTTATAAGCTGATTTACTATTTTACATGTAGTTGATGATACCCTGCTTGTATTTTTTTGAAAAAAACATATTTCGTGAAAATAGCAGTTTATTATTCTTGAAAGATAAAGTCTTGGAGAGTCGTTAAATAACCTTTGTATGTAATTTTCATTCTGATAAATAATCATTTCTGATTGTCTGCTTTTACTCATGTGATGTTTCTTCGAGTTAATTCTTCAAGTTTACTAGTAGATACAGTACAATAACAGGATATTATATATAGAAAAATATCATGGCCAAAGAAAACACTTCAAACGAACCCATTGAAAAGCAGCTTTGGAAAGCAGCTGATAAACTCAGAAAAAATATTGATGCAGCAGAATATAAGCATGTGGTATTAGGATTAATATTTCTTAAATATATTTCAGATGCTTTTGAGGTTTTATATGGAAAACTAAAAAGTAATCAAGGGGAATATGCTGGCGCTGATCCAGAAGATAAAGACGAATACAAAGCGGAGAATGTGTTTTTTGTTCCAGAAATAGCTCGTTGGGCTTATTTACAGTCAAAAGCAAAACTTCCCACGATTGGTAAAGATGTGGATAATGCCATGGATGCGATTGAAAAAGAAAATCCATCGCTAACCGATGTGCTTCCTAAAGTATACGCACGTGGTAATCTTGATTTGGCGAGTCTGGGTGGATTAATCGATTTGATTAGCAATGTTGCATTAGGCGATGCTAAAGCACGTAGTGCAGATGTTCTTGGACATGTGTTTGAATATTTCTTAGGTGAATTTGCCCTTGCTGAAGGTAAAAAGGGTGGTCAATTCTATACGCCGCGTAGTGTTGTTGAATTATTGGTCGAAATGCTGGAGCCCTACAAAGGTCGCGTTTTTGATCCATGCTGTGGTTCCGGTGGTATGTTTGTACAATCTGAAAAATTTGTTCAAAGTCATCAAGGGAAAATCAATGATATTTCTATTTATGGCCAAGAAAGTAACCATACAACTTGGCGACTAGCCAGAATGAATCTTGCCATTCGTGGCATCGATAGTTCTCAACTCAAATGGAACAATGAAGGCTCTTTCTTAAACGATTCACATAAAGATTTGAAAGCTGATTTTGTTATCGCCAATCCACCTTTCAATGACAGTGACTGGTCAGGTGATTTACTGCGAAAAGATGGTCGATGGCAGTATGGCACGCCGCCTACCGGAAATGCTAATTATGCGTGGATACAACATTTTATTTACCACTTAAGTCCAAGTGGTGTGGCAGGTTTTGTGTTAGCAAAGGGTTCTCTTACGTCTAAAAGTTCCGGTGAAGGAGAAATTCGCAAAGCATTGATTGAAGCAGGCCTTGTTGATTGCATCGTGAATCTTCCAGCCAAACTTTTTCTCAACACCCAAATTCCCGCTTGTCTCTGGTTTCTCTCGCGCCATAAGCGTACACGAACTCGTGAAATTCTTTTCATTGATGCACGCAATGAGGGGCATCTTATTAATCGCCGCACACGAGAACTTTCTCCTGAAGACATTCAAAAAATCACCACCACCTACCATGAATGGCGCCAAGAAAAGGGCAATTATCAAGACATCAAAGGTTTTTGTAACTCTACATCTCTTGAACGTGTAAAAGAATTAGATTATGTCTTAACCCCAGGGCGATACGTCGGCCTTCCCGATGAAGAAGACGATTTTAATTTTAAAGAACGCTTCATGAGTCTTAAAGCAGAATTCGAAGCGCAATTGCAGGAAGAAGAAGCGTTGAATAAACGGATATTGGAGAACTTGGCGAGGATCGAAATATAAACCCCTCGAATTTGAGGGGTTTAACTTTATTTTTAAAGGTGACTCGTTACTGAAAGCTTAATATTCTCTATGTTTTCAATAGCAAGATCATACACTGGAACACTAGAATGATCATAAATCATCGTTTCAATGAATTCTTCATATCGTTCTTTCCACAGAGAATTATTTTTTAAAATTGTTATTGATTGTTGTATCTCAGCGTTAAAATCGGTGAAGTATTCTGGGTGTTGATTTTTAAATTGATTCGCGTCATTGAGAATTACTGTATTGGCTAGTTCAAAAAAATCAGTATTTATTTTATTTGCTTGCTTAATAACATATAGATCGTAAACATGGCGAATCAGCGTTTTGTCATCCTTGTGATAGCCACGGTCAATAGCAATGATACGTCGAGTCAAGCCTACCCACTTTTCAACGGCTGTTTCAGTAATTGATATACAACAAGTTTCATTTGATGAGGATATGGTAACATCATTTAAATTGTCTTCAATTAATGTACGAATTAATAAATTCGTCGTTGAAAGATAAATGTCGGATAATGTAAACTCCAATAAAATATCTGGTCTTAACGCTTTCTCGTGAGGAAAAACAGAAGGATAGTCAAGCTCAATTTTAAAATATTGTCCTTCATTGCGCACAATTGGATCTTTGGCAGTTATACCAGAAAAAATCAATTGTGATTGAATATAAGCTCTAAATGCCTTAAGTTCTTTTAAAAAGCGAGTTTTACTCCAGTTGGAAAGATCTTGTGTTATTTGAATTTTAAAGTCGATGTCTTCTGACATGCGACTAATAATTTTGTGCGCCTTCGCCAAACAGGTTCCCCCACAAAATATTAACTTAAAGTACTCATTTTCCAACCCGGAAATGGCATGAATAATTTGTGTCACATAGTAATCTTTTTCAATCGCAGCTTCACGTAAATTAATATTCTGCTGTGTAGCTGATATGAGTTCTCTGAGTTCTTTATTATTTAGCATTGATTTGTTTTTCAAATATGAGTGAGTTATTTCTGTAAGCAAAATGTCGACGACAACGACTTTTCAATCTAACGATGTTTGTAACAGGGACTTGGGTTGTTTTTCCTTCATTATAATCTCTTTCTGCACTACCTAATTCATATTTAACACCAAGACGTTTTAATGCTTCTCTCAAAGCAGAATCAGTGCCATTTTTAATCAGTGGAATATCCGTGTATTTTGATGTGTAAGCTTTAGCATAAACACCCGTGCTAATTTTGACTAACTTACCTTCTAATACCAATTGTTTAAAAACTCGACTCGTTTGGCGATAAGAACCTATATCATTAAAATCTTTGCGCAATACTACAGTACCTCGTAGCAATTTTATACGATTGATCATTTTAAATTCTATGCTGTCTTGATATTTTACTCTCATAATTAAAGCGTCAATTTAGGACATATAATTAATTATAACACATCTTTATAAAGCGTCAATTTGGGACATATAAATATAGGTGAAAGTAAATAAATGTATCAGATGCAATTGTCCAGAAAGATGTGAGTAAATAATCACTTTGTCCGCGATAAAAAACACCGTATAATAAGCAAATCATGATAAAAGCATATAATACCTATTTGCCCCGTTGCTTCAGAAGACAAGAACAAGGAAGCCGTTCTGGCAATGATTTTCGGTTTTCGAATTTTTTGAACCAGCCCAACGCTGATTTTAATTCCCCCGAATTCGAGGGAATTAAAAATAAAGCAGGATTGAATCATTTCCAAGCACGTATTACCCGTTTACCCCGTCATTGCGAGGAGTGTTGGCCTGTAGCATCGCGGAAGGACAGCACGACGTGGCAATCCAGGCATCGATCTTTGAATTTTAGATTTTTTTCTGGATTGCCACGTCGCTTTATGGCTACGCTTTGCTCCGCCATATCGCTCCTCGCAATGACGCCGTGGGTGGTTGGAGATTGGGGATGTAAAAGAAATGGAGGTGAGAGATGAGTGAGTGGACGAAATCTAGTTTAGGTGAAATAACCAAATATGTGAATCGAGGTTTTTCTCCACGTTACGTTGAAAAAAACGGTGATTTGATTATTAACCAAAAGTGTATAAGAAATGGGCGCATTGATTTAATGCTTGCGAAATACACTGATAAAACAAAATCAATTACTGCCGAAAAAATTCTGCAGGCTGATGATATATTAATTAACTCAACTGGTATCGGTACGGCTGGAAGAGTAGCCAAATTTCATCATAATATTAAGGCTACTGTTGATAGCCATGTAACAATTGTTCGCATAAATAAGGCGTTGGCAGATCCCACCTTTATTTTTTACAACTTAAGAGCTCGAGAAGATGAAATTGAGAGTTTTGCAGAAGGTTCAACTGGACAAATTGAACTGGGAAGAGAAAGAGTAAAAATAATCGATATACTTCTACCGCTCCTCCCCGAACAAAAAGCCATCGCCGAAATTCTTTCCAGTCTTGATGACAAAATCGATCTTTTACATCGCCAGAACAAAACGCTAGAGGCTATGGCTGAGACGTTGTTTAGGGAGTGGTTTGTATTAAACGGGAAATTCATCTGTAAAATTACAGATTTTGTTGAGTTTAATCCTAAACGGAAGTTATCAAAAGGAACAAATGCGCCTTATTTGGAAATGGCTAATATTTGCACTTCTGTGTTTCATCCAGACGATTGGTATGAACGAAAATTTACTTCCGGAACAAAATTTATTAATGGAGATACATTGCTTGCTAGAATAACACCTTGTTTGGAAAATGGAAAAGCCTCTTTTGTAACCTTTTTGCAAGATGAGCAAATAGGATGGGGTTCAACAGAATTTATTGTCATGCGCTCAAAAGAAAAGTATCATCCATTTCTAGCGTATACCCTGGCTAGAAATGATGATTTTCGAGGTTACGCTGAAGGTTGCCTTGAAGGTTCGAGTGGACGACAACGGGTAAATATAGATCACTTGATGAATTATGAATTATATTTTCCGAGCGAAGAAAAAATATTGGAATTTAATAAAATATCTGATGCCATCGTCAAAAAAATAGATAAAAATTTTCGACAAATTGAAAACTTTAGAAAGCTTAGAGATATTCTTCTGCCAAAATTAATGAGTGGAGAAATAAAGATATAGTGGCAAAAAGAATTATAGGCTCCATAAAAAAAGAGTTATTGAAAAAATCACGTGAGGCAGCTTTAGCAGCAATTCAAATATTTAATAATCCCAATATAAGCTTTAAATCTGAGTCATTTATAGTGCTAATTATAATTGCATGGACTTATTTATTCCATGCCTACTATAGAGAAAAAAATATTGATTATAGATATTTTGAAAAAAATGGAAAAAGAAAAATTTTTGATAAAACTAAATATGGTGCATATAAACATTGGGAACTTACAAGGTGTATCGATGACAATAAGTCGCCAATTGATAAAGATACATCAAACAATTTAAAATTTTTAATTAAATTACGCAATGAAATCGAGCATCAAATGACCACAAAAATTGATGATCTATTAAGCGCTAAATTTCAAGCATGTTGTTTGAACTATAATTTTTATTTTAAACAACTATTTTCTGATAAATTTGGTATAGAAAAACATCTTTCATTTAGTTTGCAATTTTCAAAAATCACCACAGAGCAAAAGGAGTTGTTATTAGATTATGAAGGGTTACCCCCAAATATTCAGGCTTTTTTGATACACTTTGATGGCTCTTTAACTAATGAGGAGTTCTCTAATCCAAGATTTGCTTATAGAGTATTTTTTGTTCCAAAAACAGCAAATAGAAAAGGTCAGGCAGATAAAGTTATTGAGTTTGTGAAAGAAAATTCGGGAATGGCAATTGGGATCAACCAAGATAAAGAACGTATTTTTCTAAAGGAAACTGAGAAGAAAAAATATTTTCCAACAGAAATTATAGAAATAATGAAGAGTGAGGGCTATACTAAATTTTCTATGCATTACCATACTAAACTTTGGAAAAATCTTGATGCTAAAAATCCCTCTAAACAGTATGGAGCTTTGGTTGCAGGAAAAACATGGTTTTGGTATGAGTTGTGGGTTGAGGAAGTAAGAAAACATTGCATTTCCAGTAAATCTATTTATTGTTAAAAGTGCTTCAAAGTAAATCATATCCATAAGGTATCGAATGACCCGAATAACAGAATCAGCAATTGAAGAATTTACGATTAGACTCTTGGAACGTCAAGGGTTTCAGTACATCTATGGGCCTGATGTTGCGTCGGATGGGATAACGCCGGAGCGTAGGTCTTTTGAGGATATGCTGTTGCTGGAAAGGTTGCGGAAAGCGATTGGACGTATTAATCCGTCTGTACCCGTTGATGCGCAAGAAGAGGCGATAAAACAGATTTTGCGACTTAATTCGCTGGATTTAATGGCGAGTAATGAATCGTTTCATCGTATGCTGACGGAGGGGATTCGGGTTACACATCAGAAAAATGGATATAGTCGTGGGGATTTGGTGTGGTTGGTTGATTTTAATGAGCCGGAGAACAATGATTTTGTGGTGTTGAATCAATTGACGGTGATTGAAAATCATGTGAATAAACGATTGGATGTGGTTTTGTTCGTGAATGGTTTGCCGTTGGTGGTGATTGAGCTTAAAAATCCTGTGGGTGAAAATGCAACAGTGCAGGCGGCGTTTAAACAGTTGCAGACATATAAGCAAATTATTCCTTCCTTGTTTGTTTATAATGGGTTTTCGATAATTTCTGATGGTTTTGATGCGCGTGTGGGAACGATATCGGCGGACTATAGCCGCTTTATGGCTTGGAAAACCGCTGATGGTAAAGCGGAGGCTTCAACACTTGTTGGGCAATTGGAAATATTGATTTGTGGCATGTTGAATAAAAAAACTTTGCTGGATTTGATGCGGCATTTTATTGTTTTTGAACGTTCCAAAAAAGAAGATAAAGAAACAGGTATTATTACGATTCAAACCGTGAAAAAAATGGCCGCGTATCATCAATATTATGCCGTTAATCGGGCGGTAGAATCGACGTTGAGGGCATCGGGATATGTAAGGATGGGGATTAATAAAATTCAACAACCTCCAGAAACCTATAATTTACCTGGTGTTAACTCACAAGCCATTGGAGATAAAAAAGGTGGGGTTGTTTGGCACACACAAGGATCTGGAAAGTCTTTATCGATGGTGTTTTATACGGGAAAAATTGTGTTGGCAATGGATAATCCAACGGTTTTGGTGATTACGGATCGCAATGATTTGGACGATCAGCTTTTTGATACCTTTGCGGTCTCTAAACAATTGTTAAGGCAAGAGCCAATACAAGCAGAAAATCGTGAGCAACTCAAAAACTTGCTGAAGATCGCATCAGGTGGTGTGATTTTTACGACTATTCAGAAATTTCAGCCAAGTGAAGGGAATGTTTATGAAAAATTATCCGATCGGATCAATATTATTGTGATTGCGGATGAAGCGCATCGTACACAATATGGATTTAAAGCGAAAACTATCGACGAGAAAGATGAGTACGGCAATGTAATTGGTAAAAAAATGGTCTATGGGTTTGCCAAATACATGCGAGATGCGTTGCCGAATGCAACGTATTTGGGTTTTACGGGAACACCAATTGAAAATAGCGATGTGAATACGCCGGCAGTATTTGGCAATTATGTGGATGTCTATGATATTGCCCAAGCTGTTGGCGATGGCGCAACAGTACGTATTTTTTATGAAAGTCGCCTGGCAAAAATTGCGTTAAGTGATGAAGGCAAACAACTGGTAAAAGAGTTAGATGAAGATTTGGCGCAAAGTGATCTTTCTGAAACGCAAAAGGCTAAAGCACGTTGGACACAGTTGGAAGCTTTGATTGGAAGTGCAGCTAGAATTAAACAAGTGGCACAAGATATTGTGGCTCATTTCGAACAGCGTCAAGAGGTGATGAATGGTAAAGCGATGATTGTCGCCATGTCTCGCCGTATTGCGGCTGAATTGTATCAAGCCATTGTCGCGTTGAAACCTGAATGGCACAGTGATAATTTGAAACAAGGCACGATAAAAGTGGTAATGACATCGGCATCATCTGATGGGCCAGAAATATCCAAACATCATACGACAAAAGAGCAGCGGCGTTTGTTAGCAGATAGAATGAAAGATGCTGAAGATCCGTTGCAATTAGTCATTGTGAGAGATATGTGGCTCACAGGTTTTGATGTCCCCGCATTGCATACATTGTATATTGATAAACCCATGCAAGGTCATAATTTAATGCAGGCCATTGCGCGCGTGAATCGTGTGTATAAAGATAAAACAGGTGGTTTAATTGTTGATTACCTGGGTATTGCTTCTGATTTGAAAAAAGCGTTGTCTTTTTATTCAGATGCGGGAGGGAAAGGCGATCCCGCTGAAACTCAGGAAAATGCCGTGCAATTGATGTTGGAAAAATTAGAAGTGGTATCGCAAATGTTTCATGGTTTTGCCTATCAGCATTATTTTGCTGCAGATACCGGAAAAAAATTATCGCTTATTCTTGCAGCTGAAAACCATATTTTGGGCCTTCAAAATGGCAAAAAACGTTTTATTGATGAAGTCACTGCATTGTCTCAAGCTTTTTCTATTGCGATACCGCATGATCAAGCAATGGATGCAAAAGAAGAGGTTGCTTTTTTTCAAGCTGTGAAATCAAGACTAGTTAAGTTTGATAGTACAGGTTTGGGTAAAACAGATGAAGAAATTGAAACAGCGATTCGACAGGTAATTGATAAGGCTGTTGTCACTGAAAAAGTAATTGATGTGTTTGATGCAGCAGGAATTAAAAAGCCGGATATTTCAATTTTATCCGATGATTTTTTGCTTGAAGTTAAAAACATGGAGCATAAAAATATTGCACTGGAAGTGTTAAAAAAATTACTCAATGATGAAATAAAATCACGCACGAAAAAGAATTTTGTTCAAAGCAAAACGCTAATGGAAATGCTCGAAACTTCCATTAAGAAATATCACAATAAAATATTAACCGCAGCAGAAGTTATCGAAGAGTTGATTAAATTATCCAAAGAAATGCGAGAGATGGATAGAGAACCAAAAGAAATGGGGCTTTCTGACTACGAATATGCGTTTTATATGGCTGTTGCAAATAATGATAGTGCACGTCAAGTAATGGAAAAAGATAAACTTCGTGAACTGGCTGTTGTTTTGTATGAAAAAGTTAAAGAGAATGCCTCCATTGATTGGACTATAAAAGAAAGTGTCAAAGCTAAATTAAAAGTGATAGTGAAAAGAATTCTTAGGCAATATGGTTATCCACCCGATATGCAGCTTTTAGCGACAGAAACTATATTGAAGCAAGCAGAATTAATGGCGGAGGAATTGACGTATAATAAATAAAATGAAGAGATATTAAGTATGATGCCATCACCTGTAACAATGACGGCACCTATTCAATCCTTAATCAATGCTAGCTGTGACTTTAACTTTTTTAATTTTTCTAACACTTCTTCACGATGAATAGGTATGGTTTTAGAGGCGGAAATACCAAGTTCTATTTCTCCTGAGGCGCTAATTTGTCGAACAAAAATTTTAATTTCATCGCCGATGCTAATACTTTCTTTTGTTTTCAGTGGTACAATTTTCATTTTATTCTCCCATGCTATGCAGACAGTTACAAAATTCTAAAGGCGACTGATTTAAACTTGTCTTGTTTAAATTCCCTCTTTATACTTGCCTTTAAATAACACCACCAAATACTTTCTTTTTGATTTAAAAGAAAGTATTTTTAGTTTTTACCTTACAAGACTGCATCTGTCAAGAGATCTTATGAAAAAATACATTTTAGTTACAGGCTCATCCTCGGGTATTGGTCATTATATTGCTAAACAATATGCTTCTTCACCCAAAGAGTATTCAGTCATAGGTATTGATATGAATGACATTGATATACCTAATTGTCTATTTTTTAAATGTGATTTAAGAAATGAATTAGAGGCTAATAAAATTTTTGAGCAAATACAAAAGATAGATGTGGCAATAAATTGTGCTGGAGTTTCTAGTACAAGAAAGGGATTAGTAGATTTTACTCAAACGGAAATTGTGGAAGCATGGAAAGAAAATTTTATACCAACCTTTAATGCTGTAAAAAACGAGATTCAATTAATGAGACCTCATGGAGGAAAAATTATTAATATAGCTAGTATTACTGCGCAAATTGGTATGAAGAATTTTCTTGCTTACAGTTCGGCCAAAGCGGCGATTATTAACATGACAAAAGTGGCGGCAATTGAGCATGCTGATGATAAGATCCAAATTAACGCTATTTCTCCTGCTACCATTGACACTCCAATGATTCGCAAGAAATTTAATGGACAATTAAAAGATTATAGCAACGTATATTATACAAAGAATTGTGGTAGTGTTGCTGATGTTTTTTCTGTTGTAAAAATGTTAGAAGCAAACAATTTTATGACAGGAAATAATATTACGCTTGATGGAGGCTTAACTCAGCTGAGGGAAATTTAAATCTTGCTTTTTGACCATCACACCATAAGATAATGTGATCACAACATTTGCTGTAACTTTATACATCACAACTAAAGCAGTGGTTAAGATAACGCTTCCGACTAAACCATGTCGATAAAACATTAATGGCATTGACATAAGGGATGTTAGTGCTTCTGTTGCAGTGATGGTTAAAAAGAAACGAAATAATAGTTGCTGAAGATTGTTTGCACTTTTTCTCTTTAAGTAAGAGTAGAGCCCAATATTAAATACCGCGCCAATTCCTAAGAAAAACCATGTGGAAATCATGATATAAGGCATATCACTGAAAACTGTCCAGTAATCTTGTCTATCCCCAATAAATGCAAGGAAAACACCGCCAAACACTAATAATGTATCACCTATAAAAGCAGTAAATATGAGACTATTTGCTGTTAGACGACCATATCTATCTTGAATGATATTACTAAAGGCAAAAGTGAGTGGAAAGAAAATTAATCCGATAGGTAATTGGACAGTAACTCCAAAAATTTCGGCTGCTCTGGTGTCAAAGAAAAAGCAAGTGGCACTAAATAGTGAGATAAAATATCCTATAATCAAACCATATTCTATCAATTTTTCAATATTTAAAAAAGCACTGATTTTCTCTAGCATACATTAACCTCTGTTAGGATGAATATGTCAAAATTATGGAAACATAAATTTCATCTTTATTTAAAATTTCTCTTACTAGTAATTTTTTTGTGTTCATAAATTCTAAATAGAATATATTATTTTCTACAATCACTCTTTTTACAACTAGTTTTTGATGTTCTTTATCAAAATGAATGACTAATCTAAAGTCTTCAAAAATTACTTGTTCTGAATAAATAACTTCTGAATTTTTTTGTACATGAGGTTCAAATATTACGTTTTGTAGTCTTGTAAGATATATGTTACTACCATATTTATTAACAAATGATTCAAATCCTGGAAACATAATAGGGACACGAGTTTTAATAGCAAAAATATCACTATTTTTTAAATCTAAAATTTCATTTTCAGTAATATATGGAATTAAATAACATTGTTCCTCTTTGTATATTGTTGGTTTGCTGATAGACATGACATCAATTTCATTATTAAAGAGATAATCAACAGAAACTCCAATGGCATCGGCAATTAATAACTTCTTATTCTCCCGAGGTATTTTTCCATTAAATAACCAATTATTTACGGTCGAATCTTTTTCTTGAGTAATATTTTGTATAGCTTTAGCCCTACCAAGCTGCAAAGGAGATACTTGGCAAAGATCTAAAATATAATTCATCTTTGTTGCAAATAAAGATGAATATTCTTTTATTTTATTATTATGTGCCATTTTTATTCTTAAATATTGTCATAATTATTTTTTCTACCTCTGTTGGTGTTTTATATCTTCGGCATAATCCGGTGAATTTTGAAAGATCTGATATTCTGAATTCAATATTTTTCGTCTTTGAATTTTTATTATTACCATTTCCATTGCAGTTTAATGGTTCATAGTTTTGATGATAAATATGAATCACGATTTCTTTACCCGTAGAAATTTTAATCATTTTATTATCTGGATAATCTTTTGAAAAATTTATTACATCATTACTTGCCTTGCAAGCATGCAAGAATTCTTGTTCATAACTAGGAAAATATTTAAAAACGTTTGAAGTAATAATATCTGTAGGTAAATGAAACTTATCATGTATGGGCAAATGATGTAAGCGTGTGGCAAAAGTAAGATTATATGAACAATGAATTAATTCCTCAATCAAGCGCAAATCTGTAATTGTTATGCATTTAAAAGGATTATGAAACATTTAAGTCCCTAATATACAAATTATCGGATATAGTATAAGGTCAAAACCTTTTAGCATCAATGAATTGCTTGTCAATTTCATACATGTTTAAAAGAGCGATTCCTTCAAAAATCATTCTCAGTTTCTGAACTTTGATTAGCTTAGTTTCTCTAGAAATTATTAGAAGCGTGAAGCCAACCAGTGTTTTTATTTTAAAACATACTTCAAATGTCTCCATGTTTTATCTCTTCAGTAAATTTAAAGATTTTTATTGTTCTTCTGTTCGAACAGAAGAACAGTCTGATATCGTCAACCGGCAAAGATAATTGACACGAAACAAGCAGATAAAGTTTAAATAAGTTGGCAATTTTATATTAATATTACCTGTTTTTCTTACGACAAATGCGAGATGAGGGAAAAGTCATGGTTAGCGGTGGGAGGTAGAGGTGCGGTATGGAAAAAGCAGTATAAATAAGCATTTGGATTTAGGAGTATGTTATTGGATATCGTTGGACATATTATAAAGCCAAAGCTTTTAGTATCAATGAATTTTGGACATTATGAGATGTGATATTAAATTGGTGGAGGCGGCGGGATTTGAACCCGCGTCCGCACATTCTACGCTTTTGGTTCTACATGTGTAGTCTTGTCTTTATTTTTTGACTTAAAGTGCCCCGACAGACAGGAGTACTTTAAGCGATTCCTTTAAGTTTTGCTTTATGATGAAGGAAACATCATATTGCTAGCTTGTGTAGTATTACCCTTTGTTTAAGTCCACAAGCGAACTTAGACAAAAGGAGCACCGGTCTTACGCGGTACGTAGACACTTTTTTCGATTAAGCAGCAGTTGCTACTTCTACTCTGTCGAAATCAGCATCAGCAAAGTTTGTATCGTTTGCATTTATATTTACTTGCAGTTTTTTTACGAGGGAACTACGTCCTCGACATGCTCCTTAAGTTTCGCAATCTACGTCGAATCCTAGATCGCCCCCTTATGAAATAAATAAAAATACTCCGGCAATTAAGTTTGCGGTTAGTTAAAAAAGTATATTGGCTTTAACTCTTTATCATACGCCGTATAATAAAAAACTTTATAAGCCTCTGCTATACTCAATCTCTCACCGCAAATTTAATTGCCGGAGTAAATCAACATAACCACTTCACAACCCCTAAATATTACTACCTTTGGATTGTTTCACCCTTCCTTTTGGTAGAATGGTCAGTAGTTACTGTAATTAAATTATAGTGTAGTTATATTGAAAATGCAAGGAAGATGTGGTAGAGTCGGCCGTTTAAATAAGTTTAAACTTAATAGGCGCGTAGCTCAGTGGTAGAGCATCACCTTGACATGGTGGTGGTCGGTGGTTCGATCCCACTCGTGCCTACCAATTTAGTGATTTCATAATGCTTAATATAACACTCCCCAATGGGAATGTGCTTTCTTTTGAACATCCCGTTACAGTTCGTGAGGTTGCGGCTAAAATTAGTCCAAGCTTGGCTAAAGCGGCTTTTGCGGGTGCCTTGATCCATGGTTCTGAGCGCCGTTTGGTCGATGTGAGCTATACCATCGAAGAAGATGCACAGGTGACTATTATTACGGATAAAGATCCGGAAGCATTAGAAATTGTTCGTCATTCGTGTGCCCATCTGTTAGCACAGGCTGTTAAAACGTTATATCCGCAAGCTCAGGTGACAATTGGCCCTGTGATTGAAGACGGGTTTTATTATGATTTTGCTTTTGAACGTCCTTTTACGCCTGAAGATTTAGTAAAAATTGAAGCGAAGATGAAGGAATTGGCGAAAACTAATCATGAGATAACAAGAAGAGAGTTGCCGCGAAATGAAGCCATTGATTATTTCTTAGGGCTTGGCGAAAAGTATAAAGCTGAAATTATTCGTGATATTCCTGAAGATCAAGTGTTATCTTTGTACAAGCAGGGTGATTTTGAAGATTTATGCCGTGGCCCGCATGTGCCTTCTATTGGAAAAATAAAAGCATTTAAATTGACTAAATTAGCAGGTGCTTACTGGCGGGGTGATGCAAAAAATGAAATGTTGCAGCGAATTTATGGCACAGCATGGATGACGGAAGAGGATCTTAAAGCGTATTTATTTCGTGTAGAAGAAGCGGAAAAACGTGATCACCGCAAAATTGGTAAAGCATTAAACTTGTTCCATTTTCAGGAGGAAGCTCCGGGAATGGCATTTTGGCATCCCAATGGTTGGACCATTTATCAAATTTTACAAGAATACATTAGCGGCCATTTGAAAAAGTTCGGCTATAAAGAAATTCGTACACCCATAATTATTGATAAAAGTTTATGGGAAAAATCTGGGCATGTGCCGATTTTTAGCAAGGAAATGTTTTTTACAGAAACTGAAAATCGTGAATATGCTGTGAAACCAATGAGTTGTCCTGCTCATGTGCAAGTGTTTAACCAAGGTATCAGAAGTTACCGGGATTTACCGTTACGATTTGCTGAATATGGAAATTGTCATCGTTGTGAACCGTCTGGAGCATTACATGGTTTAATGCGTGTTCGCAGTATGGTACAAGATGACGGTCATATTTTTTGCACAGAAGATCAGATTCAAGCAGAAGCTATTGGGGCTATTAGCTTTATTAATACGGTTTATCCTGATTTTGGATTTAATGAGATTATTTATAAATTAGCTACACGTCCTGAACAGCGTGTGGGTAGTGATGAAGTATGGGATAAAGCGGAGAAAGCATTAGCGGATGCTTTAAATAGCAAAGGCTTAAAGTGGATAGAAGCAAAAGGTGATGGCGCATTTTATGGACCTAAATTAGAGTTTCACTTGAAAGATTCTATTGGCCGTACCTGGCAATGTGGAACGGTTCAGGTTGATTTTTCGATGCCTGCCCGTTTAGATGCAACGTATGTGGCTGAAGATAATAGCCGTAAAACTCCTGTAATGATTCATCGTGCAATATTAGGGTCTTTTGAACGCTTTATTGGTATTCTTATTGAGCATTATGCTGGATTTTTCCCAGCTTGGCTGGCCCCTGTTCAGGTGGCTATAATGAATATTACGGATCGTCAAAGCGATTATGTTACGCAAGTGGAGCAAAAACTAAAAGAAAGTGGTTTCCGCGTGACATCAGACTTGCGTAATGAGAAGATTGGCTTTAAAATCCGTGAGAATACCCTTTTACGTGTTCCTTATTTGCTGGTTGCAGGGGATCGCGAAATGGAAACACAAACAGTTTCTGTTCGTACACGTGAAGGAGTGGATAAAGGTGTAATGTCTCTTTCTCAATTTGAAGAATTATTGAAAGAAGATATTTTACGATTAGGCAGAAGCCTTAAAGAAACAGGAGATATAAGCCATTAATGTGATCAAGAAGCGGGAATCTGCACGCGCACGTGTTAACGAGCAGATAACAAGCCACGAAATTCGTGTTATTGGTAGCAATGGTGATCAATTGGGTGTCATGTCAGCAAGAGAGGCACTTAGGATCGCGGAAGAGGAAGAGCTGGATTTAGTGGAGATTTCTCCCTCAGCGAAACCGCCTGTTTGTCGTGTAATGAATTATGGTAAGTATTTATTTGAACTAAATAAGAAACAAGCTGCAGCTAAAAAGAAGCAGAAGCAAGTTCAAATAAAAGAATTGAAATTCCGTCCAACGACGGATGAAGGTGATTATCAGGTAAAACTACGCAACCTGATACGCTTTCTGGAGCATGGGGATAAAGTAAAAATCACGGTACGTTTTCGTGGTCGTGAAGTTTCTCATCAAGAACTCGGTATGGAGTTACTGGATCGTCTTAAGAAAGATACGCTAGAACATGGCGTTGTCGAACAAGAGGCTAAACGTGAAGGTAAACAGCTGGGTATGGTGATTGGCCCCAAGAAAAAATAACGTGCTCTTTGCACTAGAGCTTTTGATTTCGTTGCAAGCTGCATCGACTTCGGTCATGTACTATTCGTACACTCCCTCGTCTGCTTCGCTTGCGCCTCACCAAAAACTCTATTGCTATGAGCAAAAATACGCGGAGTATTAAAATATGCCAAAATTAAAATCTCATAGAGGTGCAGCGAAGCGCTTCATTAAGACCAAATCTGGTCACTTGAAGCACAAGCGCGCTTGTCGTAATCACATTCTTACAAAACGTACTACAAAGAACAAAAGACATCTTCGTGGTTCTGATTGTTACGTACATCCATCTGATTGTAAATCAGTTGAACGTATGTTATCTGGTAGTTAATTAAGAATATAAAGGAGTGTTATTATGCCAAGAGTCAAACGTGGTGTAGCTGCAAGAGCTCGTCATAAGAAAGTTTTAAAATTAGCAAAAGGTTATTTAGGCGCGCGTAGCCGTGTCTTTCGTGTTGCTAAACAAGCGGTAATTAAAGCAGCGCAATATGCTTATCGTGATCGTCGTCAAAGAAGACGTCAATTCCGTGCACTTTGGATTGCTCGTATTAACGCGGGTTCTAGAGAACATGGTTTACCTTACAGCCGTTTCATGAATGGTTTGTTGAAAGCGGGTGTTCAAATCGACCGTAAAGTATTGTCCGATTTGGCTATCCATGATAAACCTGCATTCAAAAAATTAGTTGAGCAAGCTAAAACAGCGTTGGCTTAATTAAGTCTTTGCAAGTGACTGGAAGGTCACTTGCGTCCCCTTACAATACTACCTCAATGTTATGCTTGTGATATAAGCAGACTTCAGCAAATACCTTTGTTAAGAAATAATTTCTCGAATTTTTTCCGGGGTCATTCCCATCCACATGGCTTCTCTGAATAATTTATTCTTGATAGGCGTTACTTTATTAGCGATGTTTAAGCTTAAACGTCCTAAAGGATTTAATCTTGGATGTGATTGATGAAACATGGCATTAAATGCTGTCATGGTATCCATCACGCGCGCATTATGTCGTTTGCGCATTTTTTCATATTTTTCTAGCAAATAACGACGGCCAATGTCGCGAGAGCTGATTTTTGCATCATTGAGTAAAGCGGCAGCGGCTAGTACATCTTGAAAGCCAAGATTAGCACCTAAGCCACCTAAAGGATGTATGGTATGTGCTGCATCGCCGAGTAAAATAGTTCTTTCAGCAAAATAATGATCAAGATGTTGTGCTGTAAGTGGAAAAGATTGGCGGGATGAAATTTTTGTAATTTTTCCGAGACAGCCTAACGTTGCATAATTTAATTCGGCAATAAACGTTTCATCGGGTAGTGCTAACAGTCGTTGTGCTTCTGCATTATCGCAGCTCCAAGCAAGCGAGCAAACGCCCTCGCGTAAGGGTAGTAAACCAATAGGGCCTGTTTTCAAGAAATTTTGCCATGCTGTCTTATCTAAATTGCCATCAAAGAAAATATTAGCAACAATACAGCGTTGGTAATAAGGATGATGCGAAAGTGGTAAGCCAAGTAATTGGCGTGTCACGGAGTTTGCGCCGTCGCAGGCGGCTAATAATTTTGCTGAAAAATGTCGACCATCATGTGTGGTAAGATGAATATAGTCCGAAGAGGTTTCAATGGATTCAACACTGGCATCATCAATGAAATCAATATGCGATAGTTCTTTGATACGCTGATGAAGCGTATAGGTAACTAGATCATTCTCAATAAAATGACCTAAATGAGGTTCGCCCACTGTATTTGAATGAAATGACAGATCGTTGTGTTCGTGCGTGGCGAATATTTTATTAAAAGCAAAAAGCCGCTCTTTAGGGATGTTTTCCCATACACCAATTCCTTTTAGAAGTTCCTCAGAAGCGCGATTGTAGGCATTAATACGTAATTGAAATTGATCCTCTGAAAAAGAAAGTAAAGGTGTGGGTGCTTTGTCTAAAATGGCAATGCGATAACATTGGTTTAACGCGCAAGCAAGCGTGCTACCCACCAGGCGATTGCCTAGGATAATAATATCATAAGGCTGCTCAGGTACTTTCCCAGTTTCTTTTCTGATTTTCTTTTTTGAAAGATTGGGTATCCCAGCGGTTCTTTCAAGAATAGCCTGTTTTAAATAAGAAGATTGATTAAGCAATGCCATTACCTGAGAACGAGCTTGGGATAAAAAGGGTAATTCCAAGGAAAAAAGGTTTAAGAGTGATTGCGTAAAATATAAAACAAACTCAGTATCATCTTCTCGTTGACTGCTATAATTTTTTAATAGCTGTTCGTTACCAATATCACGTTGTGCATTTGATGCTTCCTGAACAAGTTCGTTGAGTATCAAAGCATCTTTTAAGCTTAAATTAAATCCTTGGGCACCCACAGGGTGAACTGTATGTGCCGCATTACCCATTAACACGAGACGGGTCTTAATGGGATTCTTAACGTAACTGCATACAATGGGATAAGTACGTCGCGGGCCACTTTCAGACCAGCCATTAAAATCTTTATTTCCATAAGCCTCTTGTAAAGAAAGTAGTAATGCTTTTTCGCTTTGTTCAAGAAATGAAGCGATATTATCTTCTTTCATTGTCCATACCAATACATATTCTTCATGCTTGAGAGGTAGCAAGGCGATAGGACCATGTTTGGTAAAACGTTCAAAAGCTTGATGTTGGTGAGGTTTATTGGCTTTAAGTTGTGTAATAAAAATATGATGGCCTGTATTTTTTTTATGCGTTTCAAATCCTAGTTGCTCACGAAGTGATGAGCGTCCACCATCGGCCATTATCAACAGTTTAGCTTGAAGTAGTTGATCATTGTCGGCAAGTTTCACAGCAATATTTTCGAAATCTTCATCAGGCCATGTAATTGCTTCAGCGCGATTCGGGCAGAAAAGTGTAATATTTTTTTGTGATTGAATGCGGGAAAAAAGAGTTTCGCGAATAGCTTTTGTAGATGTCACATAACCTAAAGCAGGTGCACCAATGTCTTCGGCTTGCAACATGAGGCGATCGGTTGATATATCAGCTTCTTCTGAAACAGCAATACGTTTTAAAGGTGTCGCACTATCTTTGTCTTTGGTGATAATGTCATCCCAAACACTCAATTTTTTTAAAATATCCGCAGAAAGGCGATTAAGTGCAAGAAAACCAGGTTGTTGAGTCATGGGTGACTCTGCGTCGATAATGGCAATAGAAAGATTTTGCGGTAAAGAAACGGCTAAGCTTCCACCAACCAAACCACAACCGATAATAATAACGTCATACTGATTTTTCATAATTACCCTTTACTAACTAAGACAATTTTAACCTTATACAATAGAAATGTCATGAAAATATTCATATACTTGGGAATGCGTAATTTTAGTGGTGGATTCCTCCTTTTGAAAGAGGAGCGGATGTGCGGCACGGCGAAGATTTTTATTAGGTAGAATGATGATTGATACAAATAACATGTTAAATTTTTTTAATTTAGGTGAAGTAAAGCTAGTCCATCTCGTGTTTGCTGTTGCCATTTTAGTATGTGGTTATTGGATAGCTAGGTTAACCAGCGGGCATATTGGGAAAGTTGTAGAGAAAATGCTTTCCAAACATCAAGCCATGATTTGTCGACGTTTAATGTTTTATGGTGCTATGTTGCTCTTTACTGTTGCGGCGTTGCAACAACTTGGATTTAAATTAGGGGTATTGCTTGGTGCAGCGGGTGTTTTTACCGTTGGAATTGGTTTTGCAGCTCAAACATCCTTGGCTAATTTAATTAGTGGACTCTTTTTGTTAATAGAACGACCTTTTAAAATAGGTGATACTATCACAGCTAAAGGATTTACGGGCGTAGTCGATTCCATTGATTTGTTGTCCACGCGATTATGCACTTCAGATAATACGCTGGTACGTATTCCTAATGAGAATATTATGCAAGCTGAAATTGTTAACTTGAGTTATTTTCCTAAGCGATCGGTTACCTTATCCATGGGAGTAGAATATGGCGTTGACTTTGAAAAAGTACGAGCTGTGTTGCTTAAGGTAGTAAAAGATAATAGTTTTGCGTTGACGGATCCTGAACCCAGTGTAACTATTGCTGGTTTTGGTACAAATTCCATTAATGTTCAGGTTTCTGTGTGGGTATTGACCCCAAACTACAATAATTTAAAGAATTCTCTGCAAGAGTCGATTCAAACAGCATTTGAAAAAGCAGGTATTAATATGGCATTTCCTCAAATGGTTATTCGTTCTGTCCAAGAGGAAAAACTTGACACTTCTGCGAAGTCGGCTTAGGATTGCCCCACTCTTATGCTAAATATACTAGACAACATTAAAAATCTTGTTTCTGACGATTTGGATGCGGTCCATCGTCTGATTGCAAATCCCCTTAACAATGAAATTCCATTGATTGGGGAGCTTGCGGGTCATCTTATTAACAGTGGTGGGAAAAGACTTCGGCCGTTGATGGTATTGCTATCTGCTAAAGCCTGTGGTTATGAAGGTACCAAACACATTGAAATTGGCGCGGCTGTTGAATATTTTCATAACGCCACGCTTCTGCATGATGATGTGGTAGATGAATCTACGTTAAGACGTGGTCAAAAAACTGCTAATGAGATTTGGAATAGTAAATCGTGCATTCTTATTGGTGATTTTTTATTTACCCAATCCTTTCAATGGGTACTCGATTCTCGCGATTTAAATATTGTAGATTTATTTGCTTATATGGCAACCAATATTGCCAAGGGTGAAATCAAACAATTGTCTTTAAAAAATCATACGGATATGAAAATAGAGGATTACTTTGAAATTATTCGGTCAAAGACGTCCCTGTTATTCTCAATTTCTGCTGAATCCGGTGCACGTTTGGCAAAAATGCCTTCAGAAATTTGTGCAGGTTTAAGAGATTATGGGCTGCATATGGGAAATGCTTTCCAAATGATTGATGATGCCTTGGATTATTCCTCTACTGCGGATGTTATTGGGAAAAGCATTGGCGATGATTTAGCTGATGGTAAAATGACTCTTCCATTGCTTTGTGCCGTAGAACATGGAACCCCTGAGCAAATCGATGTCATTTATAAAAGCATCAAAACAGGTTCGATTGAAAATCTTTCTTGCATTATTGAAATTATTAATGAGACGAAGGCTCTTCATGCTACTCGTCGGTTAGCCGAACAGGAAAGTAAGCGGGCTATTCAGGCTCTCGAATGTTTAAATGCGTCTACTTATAAAGAAGCCCTTATACAGTTAGCTCACTTTGCTGTTTCACGTGATCATTAGGATTTATATTTCAGGAATGTTTATGTGGTTTGTGCTCAAATCACCAGCTAATTTTTGTAGAACGTTAGCCAAAAAATGCTTTCACTACAAGTGAAGCCATACCGGTTAATAACAATCCAAGCATCCAATCAAGACGATTAACACGTGAAGTTAACACTTTTATTTCAGCTTTAACTTCATGTATCTCTTCAGATAATTCATTTTTAACATTGGAAATTTCGATTCTGACGTCAGCGATTTCAGCTCTGACATCCGTTATATCTGCTTTAGTCGCAAAAGTAGTGTTAAGGCATCCTGATAACGCTTCTTGTTGCGCTTCGGCTAAAGCTTCTGATTGAGTTTGGGAAAAACCAGATGCTTTTAAAGTTTTTACATACTGTAATGTATCGAAGTAAATCATTGCTGTTGCACTCATAAATAAACCTTTATTTTGGATTGGTTGAACTAATTTTAATTCTAATCTATTTTGTTGAATATATCAATATCTAATAATAAGATTTAACCTATTCGGCAAAACAACGTTTTAAGATAAGCGGTTTCCGGGATTTGAGGATGAATCGGATGATCAATATTCTGATGTCCTTGTGCAAGAATTTGAGTAAATTGTTCTCTTGGGTTGGTGGCACGATTAACGGCATTGAGTAACTCTTCAGGTGCTAGATGGAGTGAACAAGAAGAAGTAACTAATAAACCATCTTTTTTAAGGACTTTTGTTGCTAATTCATTGATGCGTTGATAGCCTAATAAGCCTTCTTTTTTATCACTGCGACGTTTAATAAACGCAGGCGGATCAAGAAGTACCACATCAAAACGTTCGTTACTTTGATGAAGGTTTTTTAATTGTTGGAAAGCGTCGCCTTGAAGAGAATGAAACTGCTTGTCGACCTTGTTAAGGCGTGCATTTTCTGTGGCCAGTTCTAAGGCATAAGCAGAAGCGTCAATTGCCCATGCTTCCTTAGCTCCATGAGTAAGCGCTTGAATGCTCCAGGAGCCTAAATAAGCAAAAACATCAAGGACACGTTTACCCTTAATCCAATTAAACATTCTAAGACGGTTGTCACCATGGTCAAAAAACCAGCCTGTTTTTTGGCCTTCACAAACGGGAATAATAAATTGGGTATCATTTTCTATGATAGTGCAAGGGGCGCTACTATCGCCATACACGGTTTCCACATAGCTGTTTAATCCTTCCACGGCGCGCATACTATGATCGTTGCGTAAGACAATCGTTTTTGGTTTAACAACGGAAATAAGCGCCGAAACAATTAAATCTTTCAAGCCTTCTGTACCCGCGGTGGTTAATTGCACCGATAATGTATCACCGTAACGATCTACTACAAGGCCTGGTAAAAAATCACCTTCACCAAAGATTAATCGATAAAAAGGTTTGGAAAAATATTGTTCCCGTAAAGATAAGGCGTGGGCAATACGATGTTGAAATAACGCTTCATCAATAATTTGATTGGGATTAAAGGTTAAAACACGTGCACATAGCAGCGTGTTAGGATTAATGTAACCTCGACCAATAAATTTGCCATGCGAATTATAAATATCAATCAATTGGCCCGGTGAAAATTGTTTGAGTGGGGTAACTTTGGTGTCTACCTCATTGCTATAAATCCATAGATGTCCATTTCTGATTCGTTTGTCTTCATTCTTTTTTAGCTGCAATGTAGCGTAGGTATGCATTATTATTACTCGGCTTGATCCAAAATTTCCCGAAAAGTACTTGATTTTGATACATATGTCAAATACCATAAACCATTCTCCGTCATGGCAAAAAAGACAATTTTCCTACGTAGGGCAGTCTTGTACCTGGCCGCAACAACAGGTGGGTACAAGACCCCGCCCCTACGGGGAGTGGTATTGTGTAACGAAGCCACCCAGTATTGTCCTGAAGGAGTAAATGGGCATTTTCTTATGAGGAACAAAAAATAGAAAAGAAAACACATTTTGGATACCAAGAGGTTTCCTGGGAGCAAAAGCAAGGAAAGGTCAATGCAGTATTTGACTCGGTTGCTGATAATTATGATCAAATGAATGATTTGATGTCCTTAGGTATTCATCGGCTTTGGAAACGTTTTACATTGGCTGTTAGCCATGTGCGCCCTGGGCAACGCGTTTTAGATTTAGCGGGCGGGAGCGGTGATTTAACGAAACTACTGGCGGAACGAGTGACTTCTACGGGACAAGTAGTGTTAGCCGATATCAATGAAAATATGTTAAAACATGGACGTCAACGCATGTGGGATGCTGGCCTTCTGGATAATGTTGTCTATACTTTAGCCAATGCTGAATGCCTTCCTTTTGAAGATAATAGCTTTGATGCCATTACTATTGGGTTCGGATTACGAAATGTTCGGGACAAAGATGCGGCAATTCGGTCAATGTTTCGGGTATTGAAACCAGGCGGGCGCTTAATGGTGTTAGAATTTTCTAAGCCTAAAGCTTTTTTAGAGCCACTGTATCAAGTGTATCTTTTTTCAGTATTGCCTTTTTTAGGAAAAGTGGTGGCGAAAGATGAAGAAAGCTATCGTTATTTAGCTGAATCTATTCGAATGCATCCGGATGCCGAAACATTAAAAACAATGATTACGGCGGCAGGTTTCCAAGATTGTCACTTTCATCAATTAACCGGCGGTATTGTTGCTTTACATATTGCATTTAAATATTAAATTCTTATGCTTCAAAAAATTAAAACAGCGTTAACTCAATACATTGAACCTTATTTGGGTGTAGACTTATTTGAGGCTCATGTCGTGAAAGACATTGATCTTGAGGATCAGAACCTAGTGAAAGTACACTTGGTATTTGGCTTTCCTATCGAACAATACCAACATGAAATAAAGGCACACCTTGATGCGTTCCTTGACGAAAATTTGCATCTCACCGATGCAGGATGGAAAGTGCAGTGGGAAATAACGGCTCAAATTCAACCACATGCCATCAAAGCAGGCCTAAAACGACTGAAAAATATTAAAAATGTTATTGCGGTTGCCTCTGGAAAAGGGGGAGTAGGTAAATCAACGGTTGCCCTAAATGTTGCATTAGCATTACAAAAAGAAGGTGCTAAAGTAGGGTTGTTAGATGCAGATATTTATGGCCCGAGTCAAGCGTGTTTACTCGGAGTCACCCAACCAACACCCAGTAAAGATGGAAAACATTTTGAACCAACAGAATCTTATGGGTTACAAACTATTTCAATGGCTTACATGATTCCTCAAGAAGAGACACCCATGGTATGGCGTGGCCCGATGGTTGGCAGGGCATTAGAGCAACTTTTCTTTGATACCCATTGGCCTGAATTAGATTATTTGGTTATCGATTTACCTCCCGGTACAGGCGATGTGTCATTAACCATGATTCAGAAAATTCCTGTTACCGGTGTTATTATGGTGACTACACCGCAAAAAGTAGCGGTATTAGACGTACGCAAAGCATTAACCATGTTTGCAAAGGTAAATGTCCCTGTTATTGGCATCGTGGAAAATATGGCTGCACATGTTTGTCCTTCTTGTGGACATACTGCTCCCATTTTTGGTGAAAAAGGTGGAGAAGCCTTAGCAAAGCAATATGATGTACCTTTATTAGGTAGGCTAGTATTAGACCCGATGATGTGTGACACTTCTGAGTCCGGAGTGCCTTGGATGACTCACCAAGAAGTTCATTATCAACAGCATGTTAATACACAGACATTTTATGATATTGCTCGTGGAACTGCTGCCAAAATATCCCTGACAAAAATTGATTATACGGGTAAATTTCCGGGGGTAGTGGTAGAAAAAAGTTAGACTAACATTAGCCTAACTTTTAGTCTGCAGGTGCTACTTCGCCCCCATTTTACTCTTCTTGACTCACCGTCTCAGCAATTTCTGGGGCGGTACCCATCGCAATCATAAGTATCCCCATAGAAAGATCTTCGGGTGTTATCATGGAATTTTCCGTGTTTTCTGCGACTATCGGCCTGAAATGTTCAGAGGGAACAGGATAAATGTACATTGTTGTACCAGAAGGGGTGGTTTCATAAGTTGCCTCACTGCCGTCCGCGGTCGTAATCGTTGTTGTACTGCCAGAGGCGCTAACATCATGCGTCATCTCATTACCTTTATCGGTTGTAACAGTTGTTGTTGCGCCCGAAGCACTAACATCCCGAGTCATCATTCCGCCACTATGAGTTGTAACGGTTACAGACTTTTCATCATTAGCATTGGTTAGTGTTGCATGATTACCTTTCCAGGAGGAACCTGATACAGTTATAGTACCATCAGAATTCGTTTCCGATCCCTCTAGATAAACATACCCACTTTGACCGGATACAGTCATGGTATAATCGTCGCTACCTGCTGAAGTTTCGGAGGTGGTTTTGGTGAGGGTACCACTGTAACCAGCAGGACCTGTTAATACTCCTGTTTCTGTTGTAACGGTTCCCCCTTCTGAATTTTCAGTGGTGGTAGGGGCTGAAACATCTGTAACCGTTGGTTGACTGAACACGGTGTTAACGGTTGTGGTTGTGCCAGAAGAAGTTACATCTTGAGTTGCCGTTCCACCATCTGCGGTTGTAATGGTTGTTGTAGTGCCGGAGGAAGTTACGTCACGAGTTGCCGTTCCACCGTACGAATCTGTAACCGTTGTTGATTTACCAGAGGGGGTGATATCCCGAGTCTTCTCATTGCCTTCACTGGTTGTCACGGTTGTGGTAGTGCCAGAGGTGCTGACATCATGCGTTCTTTGTCCACCTGCATTAGAAGTAATTGTGGTAGATTTTTCACCATTGCCCTTTGTTATTTCTACATGGTTGCCTTTCGCTGATGAACCTGACACAGTTATAGTACCATCGGAATCAGTTTCAGTTCCCTCTGCATAAACGTACCCACTTTGATCTGATACAGTCATCGTATAATCATCGCTACCTGCTGAAGTTTCGGAAGTGGTTTTTGTAAGGGTGTTAGAGTAGCTACCTGCAGGATTTTTTGCTGTTAATGTCACGCTTTCTGTTGTAACAGTACCCCCTTCAGAATTTGTAGTGGTAGTAGGGGCAGATACTGAAGAAACGCTACCTAAGTAGTTGCGATTAAACGTTGTTGTGGTGCCAGAGGCGCTCACATTATGAGTTAATGTTCCTCCTGTAGGAGATATGGCTGTGGTAGTTTTTCCATCACTTGATACTGTTATTGTCCCCTCCTTACCTTTCTCTGTCGAAATGGATGCACTTTCAGTGCCATTTGAACTAGTGGCAGTCCCATTTAGAAAAACAGTACCACTCTGATTTGATACAGACATAGTATAATCACCGCTCCCAGTCTCAGAAGTAGTTTTTGTGAGGGTATGACTATAATTTGCGGGACCTGTTATTGTGACAGTTTCTGTTGTGTCCGTTCCACCTTCTGAGTTTTCAGTCGTCGTAGGGGTTGTTGCTGTAACAGTTGTAGTGCCATTACCCGATTTTGAGAGGGTACCTGTGTTACCACTTATTGTTTTGGTGTACGTACTTGTCTCGCCTGTACGATTGTTCGTCATTGTGGCTGTGGTTGTATTTCCATTTGTGGTCACAGTAAGTTTACCAGGAGCCTGTATGGTGCCGGTACCAACATGTCCTGTATTCGTAGTTACTGTAACATTTCGACTGCCACTTGAGTAAGGTGAGGTGGTGGTAACGGTTGTAGCCATTCCCTCATGTATGCCTAAGGCAGCTACAAGGGTCAAAACGACTAAATTTTTCTTCATGGAACAACTCCCTAATCCTTTTAAATCATAATTTAATTATATCAAAAATTTTAAGCATTAGCTAATAGACTTCTTGCATAACCTTCCTTCTACGGAGAGCTTGTTCGTCGATTCGGTGCTCGAATTCTCATGTACTGCCGTGTACATTCCGGTTTTCACTCGGTCCATCCTTGAACCTCGGCTTTCAGCCAGTGCCTGTGCAAATCGGCTTTCCTGCCGATTTGTGTGCTCCGAGTCTCCTCCAATTTCTCGCGCATAAGGAGGTTATGCAAGAAGTCTAATGATTGACACAAGTTGGGAGTGGTGACTTCCTTGGTAATGGTAGGGAGAAGTTACACTACCGTTAGCGTAACTTCTATGTTTCCTCGCGTAGCGTTTGAATAAGGGCAAATTTGATGTGCTTTTTGCACTAATTCTTCTGCTCTATCCTTTTCTACGCCGGGTATAGAAATTTTTAATTCTACTTCAAGGCCATAACCTTGGTTTACTTGGCCAATTCCAACGTTTCCTTCAATTTCGATATCCCCTGAAACAGTTACATTTTCTTTCTTTGCCACCAAACTGACAGCGCTTGCAAAACAAGCAGAATAACCTGCAGCAAAAAGTTGTTCGGGGTTTGTTCCCTCACCTCCTTGACCTCCTAATTCTTTAGGGGTAGAAAGCGTTAAGTTTAACTCAGGATGTTCCGAGTGCACTTGTCCTGCCCGACCACCTGTTACTTTGGCCGATGCTTTATATAGTACTTTTTCTAATTTAGTCATTTTTATTGCCTCGCTATTAAATTCAAAAGTATAGTCAAATTTTTCTATTTTGCGAGCAAATAAATAGAGGGTATAATAATGCAGTGGGATCTTATATAATGCCTAAAATATATTTACAGATGAGGCAACAATGGCAATAAAATCCGATCGTTGGATTAATGAAATGGCTTTAAACCATGGAATGATAGAACCTTTCCAACCTAATCAAGTTCGTTCTCAAGAAGGAAATCGTATTATTTCTTATGGAACATCAAGTTTTGGTTATGATGTACGATGCTCCAATCATTTTAAAATTTTTACAAATATTAATTCAGCCATTGTTGATCCTAAAAACTTTGATAAAAATAGTTTTGTGGATGTGGAATCTGACGTTTGCATTATTCCCCCCAATTCATTTGCGTTAGCGGTTACAATGGAATATTTTCGTATACCACGCGATGTATTAGTTATTTGTCTTGGAAAGTCTACTTACGCACGCTGCGGCATTATCGTTAATGTTACACCACTGGAACCTGAATGGGAGGGACATGTAACTCTAGAGTTTTCAAACACAACGCCCTTGCCAGCAAAAATCTATGCGTATGAAGGTGTTGCTCAAATGTTATTTTTACAATCCGATGAAACATGCCAAACTTCTTACCGAGATCGCGGGGGAAAGTATCAAGGACAGAGAGGAGTGACGTTGCCAGAAGCTTGATTTGTAAATTAATATGAGAAAGCGCGCATGAATTGGACTAACCAACAACTTTTTAATGAACTTGTTCAACTTGAAGAGCAGCAACGTATTGAAGCAAAACGAGCCAGTAGTGTTGGTTATTCAATTATGCAAACTGTATGTGCTTTTGCAAATGAACCAGGTTTGGGTGGCGGTTGGTTATTGTTGGGAGTTGCTGAGCCTGATGTGAAGCATAATAGCTTTTGGATATGTGGCGCTGAAAATACAGATCAGCTTCTTAACGAACTTCAAAATAATTGTCGTCAGCAGTTTGAGCAGCCTGTTCATATTGAATGTAAACATAGTAAAATTGAAGGTAAATCAGTTATTGGGGTTTTTGTGCATGAGTTGGATGTTAGTGCAAAACCCTGTCGTTTTACTGGTAACTTTGATAAACATAATAAACGCAAAACCGGAGTATGGAGGCGAGGTGTAAATGGCGATTATGAATGTACAGAAAAAGAATTAGAGCCTATTTTAATAGCTAAATCAGGTATTACTTATGAACAAATTGTTTTGCCAGAGTGTAGTTTAGAAGATTTAGACGACAATATTATTGAGTTGTATCGAAGACTGCGCGCTAAAGTTCGGCCTAGTGCGGAAGAGCTGCAAGCTGATAATATAAATTTGTTGCGAGCTTTACGCGTTCTAAAATATCAAAACGGTGAATATGTACCTAATATTGCTGGGTTATTATTATTTGGTAAAGCATTGTCTTTAAGAAGGTTGCTCCCCGCTGTCCGGGTTGATTACGTTCGAGTTTCGGGCTCAGAATGGGTGGAAGATCCTCACCAACGTTTTGAATACTCTCTTGATCTGCGCGAATCGCTCATTACACTTATTCCTAAAATTGAAAATGTAATTTTAGATGAAATTCCACGCCATTTTCGTTTAGAAGAAGGAGAATTGCAACGATCTGATCAGCCCTTTTTGCCCCAGAAAGTTATTCGTGAAGCAATTGTAAATGCTGTAATGCACAGAGATTACAGTGTTCATCAACCCACGATTATTGTGCGTTATAGTAATCGCCTCGAAATGTGTAATGCGGGTTATTCATTAAAGCCATTAGAGGATTTAAATCATATGAATTCTGTATTGCGAAATCCTATACTGGCTAATGTATTATATGATTTGGAATTTGCAGAAACTAAGGGTAGCGGGTTTCGCACAATGAAACGTTTATTGGGTGAAATTGGGCTAACTCATCCCATTTTAGTGTCAAATAGGGAAAGTAATAATTTTACGGCTAAATTTTTACTTCATCATCTCATGAGTGAAGAACAATTGGTTTGGTTGCAACAATTTAAATCATTGAATTTAAGTGATAATGAAACAAAAGCATTAATTTTAGCCAAAGAAATAGGGGCGATTGATAATGCAGCCCTGCGTGCTATTACTGAATTGGATACTTTAGCGGCCAGTAAATTGTTGAGACGTTTATGGCAGCAATATCATTTGCTCGAAAGAGGAGGAAGTGGGCGAAATACTTATTATAAACTCGCCTTTTCTTTAGTAGCTGATCATAAAAGTGAGAACGACGCAAATGGAAGTAGGCTCGACGCAAATGGAAGTAGGCTCGACGCAAATGGAAGTAGGCTCGACGCAAATGGAAGTAGGCTCGACACAAATGGAAGTAGGCTCGACACAAATGGAAGTAGGCTCGACAATGAAGGTGAACTTTCAGACGTATTGCAAGAAGCTATTTATCGTTTAAGTCCAAAAGCGAGAGCTTCTGTCATAAGATCAATAATTCTAAATTTATGCTTTATGAAAGGCTATTCTGCAGAGGAAATGGGAGCGCTTTTAAAAAGGGATGTTACAAATTTAAAAACAAGGCATCTAACGCCTATGCGTGAAGAGGGATTAATTGCTTATTTATACCCAGAGGTGGTAAGCCATCCTAATCAAGCTTATGTTATTACCAAAAAAGGTAAGCAGGTGTTAGAAAACAAGGCTCAAAAGCTTGCGTGATGCCCATTAAACCATGCTATACTTACCTTGTTAATGTTTAATTATTTGCACACAATGAGGTAGTTTATGCCACCACCAAGAGGAGCGCAGGGCCAAGGACAAGGAAACGCTGATAACTCGCTTACGCCTTTTTGGATTATGCTTACCGTTGCTGGCGTCGGTTATGGGATTTGGTACAAAGCCCATGCCCTGATTGTTGCGATGATTTTTCAGTTGCAATTGTTGCAAATCAAACTTATTTCCATATTTGTTTCTATTCCTGTATTGCATTCCTGGGCTAATTATATGCAAACAGTTCCTGCTGAATCAGTGGACTGGAATCATTTAGTGGGTGTTTGCTATGCAGTGGGGCATTATTTACGTTACCCATTTGGTGCTATTTTAGTCGGTATGGCTGCATGGGTATATATGGGAAATGTTGGCATAAAGTTTCGTCGTACCTATTCCATGAAAACATTAAGAGAACAGGAGCAGGCTAATTGGCCACAAATTATGCCTGTTATTACTAAAAATCTCACTGCAGAAGATGTTCAGTTGGGTCCTTGGGCAATGTCATTGACCCCAATGGAGTTTGCCAAACAATTTAACCTATTAAAAAGAGATGAATTTGCGCAACGTGGAATTTCCCATTTATCAACACCATTAACTGCTACGGTGAAAAAAGGAGAAGCAAGACGAATTTTTACGTTACAATTGGGCCCCTATTGGAGCGGCTTTGATGCCTTGCCACCTCAAACAAAAGCATTAGCAGCAGTGTTTATTGCCAAAATTAACCGTGATAGGGATGGGGCTGTAAAGTTATTGAAAGCATTAAGTTTATCCGCTGCAAAAGGACGTTTGGATGTCTCCTTGGTTCCAGGATTGTTAAACAAGCATAAAAATACGGAGTTGGTTCAAGAAATTACCCAAAAGCATGCTTATGTCATGACAATGATGGCAGCTCTTTTAAGTGCGGCACGTCAAGATGGAGTTTTAGCGAGTGCAGATTTTCTTTGGTTAAAACCCATTGATCGCCGATTGTGGTATGTGTTAAATAATGTAGGACGGCAAACAGCCTTTGTAGAAGTAAGTGGTGTAATGGCACATTGGCATGTAGAAAAAGCTTTAGAACAAAAGTGCCTTATGCCAATGATTGAAGAGGCGGTAAAAGCATTAGAGTTGGCTATAAAGGAAGTAAAAATGTCGCCTAAAGATTGGAGGGAATTGTCATCATGAGAGGAATTGAGACCAAACATGAGATTAATCCCCAGAAGCTGCTGCGGGATACGCGCACGTTAGGACAGCATGCTGGGGATTTTTTCTCAGAACCAACGAATATTACGATCATATTGGCCATGTTTGCAGCCATATTATTTTTCTTTCCATCATTGGCCGACTTAGTATTTCTTGTGGGCGTTGGTTTTTTTGCTTTTATACAAACACGTAAAACTAGCCTACCTTTCCGAATGCCATTGACAGCACATACAAAAGATTATAATGATATGGATACCGCCCTTAAAAAACCAAGGCAGTCACGGGGAATTGCCTTTTTTGGTAATGACTTGGTTTCTGGCCAAGAACTTTGGTTTAATAATGAAGACATGCGTACTCACGTGTTAATTTTCGGTTCAACCGGTAGCGGTAAAACAGAAGCGCTTATTTCCATTGCCTATAATGCTTTAGTACAAGGTAGTGGTTTTATTTATGTTGATGGTAAAGGGGATAACTCGCTCTTTGCTAAAATATTTTCAATGACGCGTAGCATGGGTCGTGAAGATGATTTGTTATTAATTAACTATATGACAGGTGCTCGTGACGTAATTGGTCCCCAAGAACGTCGCTTATCCAATACAATGAATCCTTTTTGCCAAGGTTCATCAAGTATGTTGTCCCAGTTAGTTACCAGTTTGATGGATTCAGGTTCTCAATCCTCGGATGGCGATATGTGGAAAGGTCGTGCTATTACATTCGTCGAAGCATTAATGAAAATTTTAGTGTATATGCGTGATCAAGGCTTTATTTTATTAGATGCCAACTCTATTCGTAATTATTTCCACTTACCTATGCTTGAATCAATTGTCATGGATAAACAATTCCCTCGAGATGAACAAGAGTCGGTTAGTTTAGAAAGTGTTCCTTCAGTGGTAACAGAACCATTAAAAAACTATGTATTAAACTTACCAGGGTATAGTCCTGATAAAAAAGGGAAACAAGTTTCTCAAGTTCTAGAACAGCATGGGTTTATTACCATGCAATTGACCCGGACATTCTCTTCATTGGCCGATACGTATGGCCATATTCTAAGAACAAACTTGGCGGAAGTAGACTTTAATGATGTGGTGTTAAATCGTCGAATTTTAGTCGTGCTTTTGCCTGCGTTAGAAAAATCTCCCGATGAATTGGCGAATTTAGGAAAAATTATTATTGCATCACTCAAAGTTATGCTTGCAGCAGGTCTGGGTGATAGCGTTGAAGGGGAATATCGTGACGTTATTGAACGAAAACCCACTAACTCACCTACACCTTATATGTGTATTATGGACGAGTATGGATATTACGCAGTAAAAGGATTTGCGGTTGTTCCCGCACAGGCTCGTTCGTTAGGATTCTCCGCCATTTTTGCGGGGCAGGATTTACCAGCTTTCCAAAAAGCATCAAAAGAAGAAGCGGCGTCTATTGGTGCTAATACGAATATTAAGATTTGCATGAAGCTAGAAGATCCAACAGAAACGTGGGATTTCTTTAATAAAACAGCAGGTGAAGCGTATGTCACCAAAGTAGATTCTTTCCAAACAAAAGAGGATAGTTTTACCAATAGTTATTTAGATACCAAGAGTTCTTCTTTTGAAAAACGAGCCCGTATTGATTTGTTAGATCTTAAAGATCAAAATCCTGGGGAAGCGCATATTTTCTTTAAATCTAAAATTGTTCGTGCAAAAATGTTCTTTGCGAACCCAGCACCTGTAAAATTACTGAAATTAAACCAGTTTTTGAAAGTTGAGAAGCCGTCTGATGATTATCTCCGTAACTTCATGAAGAAAATGGAGCATTTTCAAACTATCTTAGATAGCGGCGATATCATGATTACTCAGCAGCCTGCTGAGAGTGAGGATATTGATTTTGTTGCTGATTCTTTGAAGAAAAATGAGCATTTAGGCAGTATACAGGGCAGTGTGGCTGCTTTGTTAGCTTTCCATGTTCGCTCGGAACCTGAAGTGATTGATGAAATGCTGGAAGAACCTTCTATGGATGAATCTCATAAGGATGAGCTCGATGTATTTGCCACCATGCACCGTAGCCTTGATGCTTTGCCCATTCTATCGAGTGATGTTACTGCATTTTCACAACCCTTATTATTAATGGCGCCCACACGAGTAAATGTTGCATCCGTGGAGCGTATTGCGGGAAAACCTGATAAACATGCTCATAATATTGCAGTCGAAATTGTTAAAGATATGAAGTTAGCGACTAAATATCCACCAGATGTTATTGATACTATTGTGCCAGCGGAGTTATCGGGCTTAGTGGATGAGTTAATTAATGTCATTCAGGTAGCGCGAGCTAAAGCCGACGCCAACAATTCGTAATACTCCCCTTGAGCTTCTATACTGTAAATAAGGCAAAACAGTATAAGGGGAAAAACCATGACTTCACTAGTTTTACAGCCAAGTGCCTTGTCTCAATGGTATGCTTTAATTAATGAAGCAGAAATCCACTGTCACTTCCGAATGCATGAAGATGTAGAAAGCTATCTGGTTTATTTACTGATGCGATTCACTGAAGAAGTAGAATGGGCCTCCGAAGTGGTTGGCTTAGATTTTCTGAGGGCGTTAGAGCTTCAAGGCAAAAGAAGTGCGGAGTTATTTAAAGAAGTAGGTGATAAAAGCCTATTGTTTTGTGGACTATTCCCTGGCGTGGCCAAAAAAAGGCATGTAAGTTTAGAATACTTCGAGGATGTAGGACGTGGCGCTTATTGGCAAGTAGGGAATTTAGAAAATGAACGCACAGGTCTCTTATTTTATACTTTATGTCGTGAGTTTGACTCATTAAGAAAAGTACTCGATGCTACACGGCACTTAAAAAACATTGTATAAATGCGGGGGTGAGCGATGCCAATGGCATTCAGACAAATTTCCATTGTAGGGGCAGATCTTGTGCCTGCCCAAAATTCAAATCTGTAAATAACGGGCGGGTACAAGATCTACCCCTACGGGAGATCCTAAAATAGGTTACCCGAATGCCACTATGGCGATGTTTCGCCCTTAGGATTTTAAGCTTTTACAACATTTCCTTGAGGAGTAGTAGAAACTACTCTGGTGAGTGTTGAATGATGCATTAGCCAGTAAACAACCGCCGTAAATACTCCACCAACAAGCACCGCAAATGCCCAAATATAAGGAGATACAAGCAGGGTTTTTTGCCCCAACTTTTGAAGACGGCCTCCATCTTTTGCTACCGCGCCTGCAAAGACAATGTGCAAAAACACATTAACCAACAAAATTAAATAATAAATTGATGTAAGTTGCGCGCTATACGTTTCGACGAGAGTGTCTAACATGTTGTATCCTCTTTTTTGTTTGTAAATAATGGGGGCTATAACTATATGAAATAATTAAAATTGCACCGGTGATCATTAAAATAGCTATGAATTGCGAGTGAGAGAGGGTTTCCCCAAAAATTACATACCCCCAAAACACACCCGTAAGACTAACGATGCTACCAGTTAAGCTATAATAAACCGAGCCAGCATAATTGATTAAATAAAAAAATAGAAGGTAACCTAGACTGGATAAAAATATTTCCAAAATAACAGCACATTTAGGAAGAGTTAATGGAAACCATAAAGAATAGAAGTCATGGTGAAACCAAACAAAAGGTATTAAAAAGAGGGTAGAGCTAGCAAGCATGCCAATGGAAGAAGCAAAAATGCCTACTGATTCGTGCTTATTTCTAGCAATGTAAGTTGCACAAAGAGCAAAACAGAATGGACTGAGGAGTGTAAGCCACGCCCATTTTGTCATAGAAAATGATTCTGAAAACTCTATAAGAGAATGAAAAGGAAAAATAAGATATATTAATCCCCAAAATCCTAATAACAAGCCTCCTGCACGTTCCATAGAGAAAGATTCTTGTTTCAAAAAGCAAGCAATAGGATAAACAAATAATGGCACTGTATTAACTAAAACTGCCAACATTCCAGCGGGTAAATGCGCAGCTGTGTAATACATATTGCTATTGGGAATGGCAATACCGATTAGACCGCAAACAAGAAAAAAAGGAATAAATTTCCATGTGAATGAAGAGCGAACTTTCTTCTTTTGGAAGCCTAAAAAAGCCAGAAAAATAGCAGGGCCTAATGATTGCCAAAAAGAATATCCAAGAGGTGAAACACCATGAGTAGTAGCGTACCTGGCAATGGAATATCCAGAACCCCATACAAAGCCAAGTAGAAGCAATATGCCCAGTGCCTTTATAGTTGAAAAAGCAGGAGGAGCTAATGTGCCAGAAACCACTTTCATAAGGGATAAATACTATTCGCCAAAAAAGAAAGTAGAATAGCAGAAAAGAGGAAATGCTTCTAGTTATTGACATTCAGAAAAGAGAGGTGCATAATGCGCGTCTTTACAAGTTATCATGACTTGCTATTTCTCTTGGGGTATCGCCAAGTGGTAAGGCACGGGGTTTTGATCCCCGCATTCCCAGGTTCGAATCCTGGTACCCCAGCCATTATTGCATATTTTTTGCTTTCTCAATTTTTATTCATATTAGCCCATTTAGCAATTAATTTTGTTGTCACTTATTTTTGTGAAATATTCGCGGCATGGAGACAAGCTAAATTAAGTCAACATAACACTACTCTGTTCCATCTTCTGCAACTCCTCTGCAACGCTATTATTTTGAGAAATACATCGTTGAGATAAATAAAAAATACCCATACTGACAGGAAACATTAACACAATATCATAAGGCAATTTTAAAATTCCTATTCCTCCAAAAGAACCTAAATAAGAGAAAACAAGTATAACGGTCATATATAATAAAAACCATTGTAAGCTTTTATTATCTTTTGTTGTTTCTTGCTGATAGCTTGATTTTTTTTGATAAATTAGGTGAATAAGCAGTCCAATTAATAAAGCAACATATAACTTCCAAATAATTGAAAAACCACACCAATATAACATGAGGTTACAAATATAAAAAGAAAGATAACAAACAACTGAAGCATACGCCAATTTAAAGGGACGAGGGCAGGTGGGTTGTAATTGCCTCATAGCCATCAAACAAATTGGGCCGATGCTATAAGACAAAATACTTGCCGAAGAAAGAAAAGCAACCATTTTTTGCCATCCAGGAAAAGGAAGGAAAGACAACATACCGACAACGAAATTAACTACTAACGTTACATAAGGAATTTGATGTTTATTTAATTTTAATAAAGAGGAAGGAAGATATTTTTGCTCTGCCATTCCATACAAAATACGAGAGGTTGCCGTCACATAAATTAATGATGTTCCTAAAGGGGAAAAAGAGGAGTCCAGTAAGAGCAGTGCTGCCACAGTTCCCAATCCCAATAATATTGTTAGTCCTACTAAAGGGCTGCTCATACCAGGAAAAGAAAGTTGTTGCCATCCATGCGCCAAATATTTTTCCGGCATAGCAACAATAAAACTTAGTTGTAACATAAAATATAGTACAAAACCAATAGCCACTGCGCCTAAAATAGCAATCGGAATATCCCTTTGTGGCCGCTTAACTTCCCCGGCTAACATTAAGCCATTTTGAAAACCAGTAAACGCAAACGCAATGCCTCCAACAGATAACGCAGAAAAAATATTTTTCCAATGTTGGTCATGTTCCATGGAAAGATTATGCGCAAAACCCTGATGTCCACCAACATATAACAAACTTGCAATGGCAATAATAGGCAATAAAAATTTAATGAGTCCGGCATATTTCCCGCATTCAGCAATCAGCTTAATACCGAAAGTATTAATTAACGTTACAATAGATAAAATAACGAAGGCAACCGCATATCCTAAATAAGTAAGGTGGAACGTCGAGGAGTGTTGGTCAATTAATGCAGGGAAAAAGTAACTGCCATATTGTAAAACAGCTTGAATTTCTATGGGAGCCATCACCACATAAGAAAGCCAGGTGGTCCACGCAAATAGAAAACCTACCTTCTTTCCATGAGTAAAAGTAGGATAATTTGACATTCCACCGGAAAGGGGCAAAATTGTGCCCAATTCACAAAGAGGAAGCGCAATAAATAACATAAAGATTGCAGCAATAGTCCAACTTACCAAAGCAGCAGGCCCCGCCATTTTTGCACTAATAAAAGGACTAAAAAGCCAACCAGAACCAATCATGCTTCCTGCAGCCACAATAAGTACATTGGTTGTAGAAATATCCCGCTTTAGCATAGTTTTACCTTTTTTCGTTAATGCAGGGAATCTTACGCGAAAGTGTTTGTTTTTTCAAAAAAAAACTCTCAAGCTAAATTTAGTTTGTGCATTATCATGAAGCAACTACGAAAGATGTGCCCCTGATAAATAATTCGCTGATTCTTCAAGCTATTTAAAATTCTATTGAAACCCCGTCATTGCGAGGAATATTTGCATTGCAGCCAAAGCGTAGCGAAGGGTTCAATGCAAATATGACGAAGCAATCCAGCAGCAACAGTCCAATAAATATTAATGTCTAGATTGCCGCGTCGCTTTATTGCTCCGCTACGCTGCGCAATAAAACTCCTCGCAATGACGGACTTCGTGATAGAATTGACAAAACTGACGATCGCCCAGAAGGTGGTCTTTACACAACTCCGTGCTAACTTGCTTATTTATTCACGTAATATGTTTTCTCAATGACGGACTACGTAGCACACTACAAAAACCTACATTATTTTACGAATCATCTGACACTAACTCAGGTACTGCTGCCGTTGTTAAAGCAGTAGCGCCCAACGCTTTTTTGGTATTTTGAGAACCCAGTCGTATCATCACCTGTTGTACAATAGCTTGTTGCATTTCTTGCTGTAATGTTTGTTTTTGCACACTTGTATTTAATACTTGGTTACTATCTACTGTCAAAGGATTAGAGGCTGATAAAGTGCTCACAGGAATAATAGTGGCGCCTTTTTGAGTTGTTAGTTCCATGCGTAATGTTTCAGATAAAGTATATTGGCGTGTATTGGTACTTGCTGCCACACTGACGAGATTTTCAGTGTATTGAATATCAATGATTTTTAATATTGTACTCGCCTTTTTAGGGGAATCAGTCAATTCTATATGACTTGCCGTTAATGTATCTTCTATCAACTGAATAAGGGGATCATAAGGCATATTCGTAGCAATATACATAGGAGATAATGTTTTAGGAAGTGGAATATTACCTCTCAAATGAAACCCACATGCACCCAAGCAAAGTGCAAAAAGACTTATCAATAAAAATCGTTGTTTAGATAACGAAAGCAAAGCATGAAACATTATTTATCCTATCACCAAATTAATTAACTTACGTTCAGGAATCACAATGGTCTTTTTTACCATTCCTGTAATAGGCGTTTTTTTTGTAGCCAATTGTTCCAATGCTGCTTCAACAACCGTTTCTTCGTCAGCTTCAAAAGGAACAATTGCATGACCTCGTAGTTTGCCATTTACTTGAATAGTATATTCCACTTTGTCCAAACGTAATGCTTCTTTTGCTGCTTTTGGCCAAGGTGCTTTAAGAATTTGTGGGCCATATCCTAATTCACGCCATAGATGATGGGTAATATGAGGGCATAAAGGAGCCAATAAGCGAAGCAAGAAACTTAAACTTTCTTGAATTAAATGTTGGCCATAAGTTTCATCGGAAGGAATTTTAGCTAGATTGTTAAGTAATTTCATACAGGCAGAAGCTACCGTATTAAATTGGCTTTTTTCATAATCATTCAACGCTTGAACGAGGATTTCATGTTGATCTTTGCGAAGTTGTTTAATGCTATGAGGTGCTTCTTCCCAATGAATGGAACTACCATTTTCATCGGATTGGTTCATCTCAATAACAAAGGTAGACTGATGGGCAAATTGCCAAAGTTTTTTAAGGAAACGATGGGCACCTTCTACGCCGTGGTCAGACCATTCAAGTGACTGTTCAGGAGGGGCAGCAAAAAGAATAAAAAACCTTACGGTGTCAGCACCATAACGATCGATTAAACCATTCGGATCCACCGTATTACCTTTCGATTTCGACATTTTCGCGCCATCTTTTAGCACCATTCCTTGCGTTAACAATCGTTTGAAAGGTTCATTGGAGTTTAATAAGCCTTCATCACGCATTACTTTATAAATAAAGCGGGCATATAAAAGATGCATAACGGCATGTTCTATGCCACCAATATATTGATCAACGGCGGTCCAGTAACGGGCGCGATCATCTAACATTGCATTTTCTTGGTTTGGACAGGCAAAACGCGCATAATACCAAGAAGATTCCATAAAGGTATCAAAGGTATCCGTTTCACGCGAAGCGGCATGACCGCATTCTGGGCAAATTACGTCAGTAAATTCTTTAGATTGTTTAAGAGGTGAGATAGGATCAGTGAAAGCCAAATCTTCGGGCAATATAACGGGTAATTGCTCTTCTGGTACTGGAATAGGGCCGCAATGATGGCATAAGATCATGGGAATGGGAGTGCCCCAATACCGTTGTCTTGAAATACCCCAGTCACGAAGCCGATAGTGTATTTTTCTTTCGCCTTTACTTTCATTCACTAAACGTTCTGCAATCGCATTGAATGCTTCTTCAAAATTTAGGTGGTTAAAGGAATCCGAATTCACCAATAACCCTTTTTCAGTGAAAGCTGCTTTTGAATAATCGTACTCTTCACCTGAGAGCGGTTGAATGACTGCTTTAATGGGTAATTGATAAGTTTGTGCAAATTCAAAATCACGCTGATCATGAGCGGGTACACACATGGCGGCACCAGAACCATAATCCGCTACAATAAAATTAGCAGCCCAAATAGGTAACGCTTCACCAGTGATAGGGTGAATAGCTTTTAAGCCCGTATCTACGCCTTTTTTCTCAATGGTAGCAATAGTGGCTTCGGCCATTTTAATGTTTTTGCATTCTTGAATGAATGTATGTAAAGAAGGATTATGTTTGGCTGCTTTTAACGCTAACGGATGTTCACTTGCAATAGCAATGTAGGTAACTCCCATTAAGGTATCTGGGCGGGTGGTGTATACGGTAAAGGTATCAGCAGAATTTTCTAGGTTAAAGGTAATTTCTAATCCTTCTGAACGACCAATCCAATTGCGTTGCATTTGTTTGACGGCATCAGGCCAGTGAGGAAGATTGTCTAAATCTTTGAGCAATTCTTCTGCATAATCAGTAATTTTTAAAAACCATTGGGATATTTCGCGACGTTCAATTGGTGCACCAGAGCGCCATCCGCGGCCATCAACTACTTGCTCATTGGCTAAGACAGTATTATCAACTGGATCCCAGTTAACCCATGTATTCTTTTTATAAGCCAAACCTTTTTTAAACATCTGGATAAAAAGCCACTGCTCCCATCGATAATAATCTGGATCACAAGTAGCAATTTCCCGGCTCCAATCATAAGCATTGCCTAAACGCTTAAACTGGGCACGCATCGAATCAATATTGTCATAGGTCCATTGTGCAGGATGAAGTCCGCGTTTAAGGGCAGCATTTTCTGCTGGTAGGCCAAAAGCATCCCATCCGGGGGGTTGTAACACATTTTTTCCCAGTGCGCGTTGATAACGGCTAATAGCGTCACCTAATGAATAATTCCGGACGTGTCCCATGTGTAATGTGCCACTAGGATAGGGAAACATGGAAAGGCAATAGTATTTCTCTTTGCAAAGATCTTCCACTGCTTTAAAACTTTGCTCTTTTGCCCAAAAATCTTGGGCGTCTTGTTCAACTTCTTGTGGGTTATAAGAAGGGATTTGTGTTTCTTGTGTCATTTTCTTATAGGTTAAGGAATCTGTTAACCGAAAAGGATACGGCTAAAAAAGGTAAAATACAAGAGGATTGATTTAATAATGCTTACTCGATTGTTGTGGAGGATTGCCTCTTGAAGTATCGGTACCTTTTCCACTGTTTTTACTTGTCCCATCTATTCTTGACGGAGTAAACAATGCTGGAGATCCTGATCCTGCAACAAAATGTCTTCTTGGTTGCCAAGCGTTAGATTGTCTACCGCCATAAGGAGATCCTTCATCGGGAAGCGGTCGTTTTCTTTGTGTCGTTTCACGTGATTTTAAATCATTTAATTGTTGCAAAAGAGTTGTTGCACTAGGATGGCCTTTTTCTATGGCCTTGTTACAAAAGTGTATAGCTTCACCTAAATTTTCTGCTGATTTATAGAGATATTTGGCTAGTCTATATTGGGCGTCGGTATGGCCTTTTCTAGCAGCGAATCGATAATACTTGTCATAGTTTGGGGCGTCAAACGTCCCGTCACTAATACCCCAACCATTTTCACAACACATTGCATAGCAATAAGCTGCAGTTATGTGACGTTTATCAGCAGCCAATCGATAATATTTGGCAGCTTCGACCATATTTCTATTAACACCAGTCTCGTTTTCACAACACATGGCATACTGATAGGCAGCCTCCGGATGTCCACAATCTGCTGCCAATTTGTAATATTTGGCAGCTTCGACCATATTTCTATTAACACCAGTCTCGTTTTCACAACACATGGCATACTGATAGGCCGCCTCCACATGCCTACAATCTGCTGCTAATTTGTAATATTTGGCAGCTTCGCCCATATTTTTATTAACGCCAGTCTCGTTTTCACAACACATGGCATACTGATAGGCAGCCTCCGGATGTCCAAGATCTGCTGCCAATTCATAATATTTAGCAGCTTCGGCTATATTTTCATCAACACCAATCCCGTTTTTGCAATATATTGCATACTGATAGGCAGCATCGGGATGTCCACAATCTGCTGCATTTTTATAATTGCTTGCTCTTCTATTTGGATCCCCTTCACTTTCTTCCGAACGTGCATTTTTAAACTGTTCGTGAGCGTAATCGTTAATTAAAAGATTCGTATAACAAACAGTAAGCGCTGCTTTTGCTTCCGCATGTCCTCGCTTGGCCGCTGTTCGATAATATTGTATTGCTTTTATCTTTGCCATTAGATTTGGACCTTTAACTTTAAAGTGGTATTTTCCAAGTTGATAGCAAGCATCTATATGGCCTTGATCCGCAGCCTTTTCAAAATAAGAAACGGCAGCTTCGGTATTTTTTTGGGTACCAGATAAATAAAGAAGGGCTAATTGATAGCAAGCATCTATATGGCCTTGATCCGCAGCTTTTTTAAAATGAGAAACGGCAGCTTTGATATTTTTTGGGATATCAGATAAATAAGGAAGGTCTAATTGATAGCAAGCATCTATATGATCTTGATCCGCAGCGTTGGTATTTTTTTGGATACCAGATAAATAAAGAAGGGCTAATCGATAGCAAGCATCTACATGCCCTTGTTCAGCTGCTAATAAGAAAAAACCACAAGCATCAATTTTGCTATTTTCCTCTTCATGCTGGCATCCAAGATGATAATACTCTTCTATTGTTCTTGGAGAGGGTTCAAATGAAAAACCAGAACCAGTAACGACATCAAAATCAATTTTGTTGCGCTCCGAGTCTCCTCCAATTTCTCGCGCATAAGCGGTTTTGGAAAGAAGTTTATTGAAATCTTTAGGTAGAGTAAAATTCATAAATTTTCTCTTTATATCCAGCCTTACGTATCATTTTATTCATCCTAGCATAAAAGTATTAATACACTATTAAAATGCGAATTAACAGCTAGAAATTAAGTTGGCTGATAACGTACAAATGGCTTCTATATTATTTATATTTTTTATTTGATTTTACGACCGCCTCGGAAGAACACAACGGATTTTGTTGTCGCGAATGAAACTGAAGCATCAACGCTGCAACGATGAAAGATAGAGAACAAATACACATAACAAGATGAGATAGAACGATGTGGCCTACAAAGAGTGATGAAAAAGCATAACCTAATGCGGAGGTTTGTCCGGCGGCGCCCATAATTAAACCTTGCTCGCTCAGAGAAGCACTTTCTGAAAAGAGTGTGGTGAATAATAGCCTAATAATAGGTTGTGTGAAAAAAAAGATAACTGATATTATCCAGATAGGGACTACTGATTCTGGAAATAATCGGATGCCTAATTCAATTCTAGAGCAAATTAAGCCAAACAAAATTCCTAAAATCCCTAACATTAAAGTTACCAAGCTTGCACTACTATATGATTTTAACCAGGGAGTTAATCCATAGAGGCTAACAACCAGGCAAATACTCATTACGGTAGAAAATATACCTACTTGAGCAGGAGTATAGTTAAATTGAATAGTGAGATAAAGGGATAGTGCTTGGGAAAATAAACTTACGCTAAATTGGGCAAATAAAAAAGATAATACGAGAAAGCGCGTTTTTCGTTTTCGTATAACGGCAGAGGTTGCATCAAACAGTTGGATCCATTTTATAGGTGAATAATTGTTGGTTGTACCAATTTGGGGAGATCTTCTAAAAGTAAAGAAAAGAACGAGAAAATTTATGCTTGCTAGAATAGTTGCCAAGAAGTAGGGAATAGCCAGTTCATTTGAAAAATAAGCATTTGCGACAACAAAAATGGAAAGTGATGGACCAATAGTGAACCCTAATTTTTCTCCAAGCGAAGGCCATCTGAAATTAAGAAGCCGTTCTTCTGAATCATTGCCACTAATGTCGCTCACAAGTGCATTTCCAACACTGTAAATGCCACTAAGGAATCCATTAAAAGAACGGGCAAGTATAAATAACCAGAAACTATGAATGGTGATGGCAAGCATAGCAGTGGAATAAGTAATAATAAAAATACCTACGCCAATTAATAAAAGTTTATACCTTCCATAGTTATCGGACATTCTTCCAAAGAAGGACATGCCAAAAAAGCGTGTCATTGGATAAACAGCAAGCGTAAGGCTATAAAGGAATGCTCTATGCTCAGGGTTTCCTATAATAAGACTAAGATCGGGATTAAAAAATAATTGAGGTAAAATTGGTAGAATAATTCCCACTCCAATAGAATCAATCAACATCATAAAACTAACACTGAATAGTATTCGTTTCTTTTGCTTTGGGATGTTAGATTCCTGCGAGAATAATGCTTTCATGAGAATCCGGGTTTCTTTGTGGAAAATCTTCTCGGTAGTGACCACCGCGAGTTTCCTTGCGTTGTAAAGCAGAACGGACAATAATTTCGGCATTTAAAATAATGTTGCGTAATTCAACTAAATCGCGGGTAATACGGTGATGCCAATAATATTCTTCTACTATCTTTTTACGTGTTAAAATAAGTTGTAGCACATCTTGTAAGCCCGCTTCAGTTCGAACAATACCAGCATAGGAAGTCATTTCACCTCGGAGACCTCGCCAATGGGCATTAATTTGGCTAGCTCGCCTAACATTGATGACACTTTCGGAATGCCAATCTTCGAAATCATTATGTAATTCAATATCTTTTTGTAATAAACTTTCACATGTTTCGGCGGCATTGATTCCCATAGCAAATGCTTCTAATAATGAATTGCTGGCGAGACGATTAGCGCCATGAAGTCCTGTAAAAGCAGTCTCTCCAATAGCAAACAAACGAGGTAAATCTGTTTTTCCATTAATATCAGTGAGTACACCACCACATTGATAATGAGCTGCAGGAACGACAGGGACATAATCAATAGAAGGATTAATACCTGCTTGTATTAAGGTGTTATATATATTGGGAAATCGTTTTGCTAGAAAAGCCCCATTAATATGGGTCATGTCGAGATAAATATAATTGTGGTTGCTGTGTTCAATTTCATTAAAAATAGCACGCGCAACAATATCCCTGGTTGCTAATTCCATTGACTCTTTAGCGTAGTGCATCATAAAACGCTCACCAGTATTGACTGAACGTAAATGCGCACCCTCACCTCGTACTGCTTCAGAAATAAGAAAGTTATTGATATCAGGATGGTAAAGCAAGGTAGGATGAAATTGATAAAACTCCATATTACCCACACGAGCACCAGCCCGATAGGCCATGGCAACACCATCACCCGTGGCTACTTCAGGATTTGAGGTATAACGATACGTTTTCCCTGCTCCTCCTGTGGCAAGAATAGTTGTTTTTGCAATGAACGTATGAATAAGCCCATTTTCATTTTCCAATATAAACGAACCGACAACTTCAGGAATGGATTGCGGTGTATGATCGGGTTGTTGGGTAATAAGATTGACGGCAATATGGTCTTCAAAAATAGTGACTTGAGGGAAGCTTCGTAAAGAGAGCAGCATTTTTTCCATGCAATGTTTGCCCGTTTGATCCCCACAATGATAAATGCGCCGACGAGAGTGCCCACCTTCTTGGGCTAGTGCATATTGCTGATCTTCATTTTTATCAAAAGGCACTCCCTGTTCTATCAATGCTTCAATGACAGACGGGCTCTGGGAAATAATTCTACGAACAGCATCAAGTTGGCATAATCCATCACCCGCGCGTTGTGTGTCGATAATATGATGTTCAAATGCATCCAGATTTTTAGGTGAGGCAGCAATCCCTCCTTGAGCGTAGCTACTGCTACCTTCGCCTAGCTTAGTTTTACTGATTAAAGCAACTTTTAAAAAGGGATTTTTCTTCAGCAGATGAAGAATAAAACTTAGTCCTGCAAAACCACTACCAATGACCAAGACATCAAAGAAAAAACGTCCGCCTCTTTGAGTATGATGAGATAAGGAACTGGATGCTTTAGTAGTCATAATATTTTACTTAATCGTTTCAATTTGATGCGCTAAATGTCCTGCAAGACCAATATAATTTTGTGGAGTAATTTCCAACAATTGATTTTTAGCTTCTTCAGGAATATCTAATTCTGCAATAAACTGTTGAAGAGTTTGCTTATCTACTTTTTTTCCCCGTGTTAAATGCTTGAGTTTTTCATAGGGTTTATCATCATGGTAACGGCGCATTACCGTCTGAATCGCTTCAGCAATGACTTCCCAGTTCTCATTCAGGTCATTTTCAATGACAACAGGATTGGCTTCAAGACGTTTAGTTCCTTTTTTAATGGATTGATAGGCAATAATACTATATGCCAATGCTGAACCTAAGTTGCGCATTAAGGTTGAGTCAGTTAAATCACGTTGAAGGCGAGTAATACTCAATTGTTGTGCAAAATAAGAAAGCATTGCATTAGATATACCTAAATTTCCTTCAGCATTTTCAAAATCAATCGGGTTCACTTTATGTGGCATGGTAGAAGAACCAACTTCATCAGAAACCACTTTTTGTTTAAAATAGTTGAGTGAAATATAACTCCATGTATCGCGAGAGTAATTAATAAAAATGGTATTCAGCCTTATCATATTGTGTGCTAATTCAGCAATATAATCATGCGGTTCAATCTGGGTGGTATAAGGATTCCATGTTAATCCTAGGCTTTTTACAAATGCTTCGCTGTGAGCAAGCCAATCAATTTCTGGATAAGCACTGCAGTGAGCATTAAAATTGCCAACAGCCCCATTCATTTTTCCTCGAATAGGAATTTCCATTAACGTTGAAACTTGGCGTTTTAAACGAAACACAAAATTGCTTAATTCTTTCCCTAGTGTTGTAGGGGAAGCAGGTTGCCCATGCGTGCGCGACAGCATGGCAAGATCGGCATACTTTATGGCTTGTTCAGTGATTGTGGAAATAATATCATTGACTAAAGGTGCAATAATCTGTGTTCGTGCAGATTGTAACATTAATCCATAAGCTAAATTGTTAATATCTTCGGAGGTGCAAGCAAAATGAATAAACTCACTGACTGCGTTGAGTTCTGGATGGCTTTGAAAAGTTTGTTTTAGGAAGTATTCTACGGCTTTAACATCATGATTGGTTCGCGCTTCAATTTTTTTAATTAATACAGCGTCAGCTTCACAAAAATTTTTTAAAATGTCATCCAATATTTGTTTAGCTTTAGGTGAAAGTCGAGGAATTTCTGTTAATTTAGGATGTTCGGCAAGGGATTCAAGCCAACGGATTTCAACAATAATACGATGATAAATAAGAGCAAATTCACTGAAAAAGGCATTCAAGGGACTGGTTTTTTCATAGTAACGCCCATCGATAGGGGATACAGCAGTCAATGGGGATAAAGACATATTAACGCTCTCCGAAGTTTATCATTGTTAAGCTTTTCAGTATAACATAAGGAAAAAATTTTTTGCACATTACCACTATTTCTCAGCGGTGGTAATAAATTCAATGGATAGGAGGGGGTAATTGTTTATCTTTTTTATAGAAATTCCACATTATGGAGACTAGAACAATATCAATAAAAAGCAAAAGGAATTTGGTTATATGAAACGGGCTATTATAATACCGAAAAATGTTGCTTGCGATAATAAAACCGATTTGAAAAATGATATTGGAGATAGCAAAAGAACGGAAAATGCCTTGATTTCTTAAACGTTCACCCACCAATGAAACAATAAGGGTCCAAATCGTAGCGGTTAAGCAACCCACAAAAAAAGTCAACACATAGCAGCCGTGAAAAGAGGTAATATGCAGTTCAAGAAATCCCATAATAAAACTTCTGATGATGATCAGCATAATGCTCGAATATATTAGCGTATTAAAAATTCCTTTTTTATCTGCTATTCGCCCCAGTATGATTGGACCTATTATCGAGCCGAGATAAATAGAGTATTGATAATTTTGAACAGCTACGTGAGGTGCATTGCTTTTTATAAGGAAAAGAGTGTAGTTAAAAATAGAGGTATTAATACCGCCAAATAAACAGGCAATGAAAATAAAAGGGTATTGTTTTAATAATTGCAAAATACTTTTAGGGATAATGTCTTGTTGATGGGTTGCAAATTTAGCATGTACCAATTTACGCCCTAATATCCAAAAAAATAATAAGAGTAACAAAAAAATAGGTGCTATATAATGATAGCGCGAGAGATGATGACTCCAACTTTGCTCCAGAGCTACGGTAGAAATATCAATAACTCCTGTTAATCCTTCGGTTACTCCTTCAATTGTTGCTCGAAGGCCTGGGGGTGCAAAAAATTGCCGCCAGGGTTCCGTTAAGTCAAAAATAGCATTGCTAAAGCCAGCCATTGCAGGATAAGAAGTAAAGGAAAGAGGCATTAGTAAGACAGTTATTAAAAGAGATAAAAGCAAAAGCATTAAAAAATGTTGCCGATTTAAATCTTGAAAATATTTAAATGTGCAAAGAAGTGTAACAAATAAAGAAATGCGCATCCCAATAATACTGGCGGTTGGAAAGACACTGCTGGCAAAATAATGTTCTATAGAATACGCTTGGAAAACATTAGCTGAAGAGATAAAGATAAAATAGGATGCTAGAAAAATAACGGAAGTAAAGCAGGCAAATATTAAACGACAATTATTTTTTACCATATCCCAGTATTCTCCAATACTATAAAGAAATTGTCAAAATTGACAAAAACACCCAAAACACGGTATAAATATAGATATAACTAGCATTTTTTTATAGGTAAATTTTTGTGTCGCATTCTCAACAGAATACCTCTCTTTTTAATGGATTTTCAAAGTTAAGCCGGCAAGAGCGTTTTGAGCGGCTCCAAAAAATGGGTGCTTTATCTAAAGAAGATATTGATTTTTTAAACCAAGGTGGAATCTCACAACCCGATTTGGCGGAAAAGTGGATTGAAAATGTTATTGGCTATTTTCAATTGCCTTTAGGGGTTGCTACGCATTTTCGTATTGATGAAAAAGATTATACTATTCCCATGGCGGTTGAAGAAACGTCTATTATTGCCGCGTTAAGCAAATCCGCAAAATGGATTCGACAACACGGTAATATTTCAACGTCTGTGGAAGGGAATACGTTAATTGGCCAAATTCAAATATCTCGTGTAAAAAGTTGGGAAAATTTGAAAAATGTATTGGCTGTGCATGAAAAAGAATTAATTGCAAAGGCAAATGAGCACGTAGCGTTTGGCCTTGTGCGAAGGGGCGGTGGAGTTCAACGTATCACTTTACGTGAAGTTGCCCATAAAGATGATTCTTTAATGGCGGTTATTCACGTGTTTACCGATTGCTGTGATGCCATGGGTGCTAATATTATCAACCAAATCCTTGAATATCTTAAGCCACTCATTGAAGAGTTAACTAATGAAACGGTAACGATGTGTATTTTATCTAACTTGAATGATACGCAAGTAACTCATGCGAAAGTAGTATTAGCAGATATTGATGAAGATTTGGCTTATCGCATTGAAGAGGCTTCTTACTTTGCTGAACAAGATCCTTATCGTGCGGCAACGCATAATAAAGGGGTATTAAATGGCATTGACCCCGTTATTATTTCAACAGGAAATGACTGGCGTGCAGTAAATGCTGGTGTGCATGCTTATGCAGCGCGAAACGGTCAATATAGTGCTATTACTCAGTGGCGTTATCACAATAAAGAATTAACTGGGAAGTTTGAAGCACCCATTATTGTAGGTACGGTTGGGGGAGTAACACGTTTACATCCCACTGCTAAAATGTGCCTTAAAATGATGGATATTCAAAATTCACAAGAACTTTCTCGTGTAGCGGCAGCGGTGGGACTTGTACAAAATTTAGGTGCATTGCGAGCATTAACCACAGTGGGTATTGTGCAAGGCCATATGAAACTGCATATTGATAACCTGACATTAAGCGCTGGGGCTAATGAGGAAGAAATGCCTTGGTTAAAAGCTAAATTAGAACAATGGCTTCACTTCCATAAGCGGGTTAGCTTAAGTCATGCCATTGAATTTTTACACGAGTTACGTCAAAAACAGACTGTATTGCCTTGAAAATTAATATTCCGGGAAAGACGTTCCTTTTAGGTGAATACGCTGTTTTACAGGGAGGTTCAGCCCTCGTGGCGTGTACGGCACCTTGTTTTGAACTAACACTATTAGCTAAAGACAAAATACATCATCCGTTTCATTCGGAAAGTCCGGCCGGAAAATTTATTGCCGATCATCAAGATATATTTGAAACTTTAAACCTAGCATGGTCTTCACCTTATTCAGAAGGAGGCTTTGGGGGATCAACGGCAGAGTTTTTATCCTGTTTCAAATTATATTTCCAATTAACAGAGAAAACTTTTTCTCAAGAAGCACTCTATCAAACCTATTTAAAGTATGCCTATAACAAGGTAGGCTATCCTCCAAGTGGTGCTGATTTAATTGCCCAGTCTCAAATGCAAGAAGGCCTGGTGTATGTTTCATCCAATAAGACATCTATACCTGTTGTGTTAAATTGGCCATTTGATGATTTGAGTTTACTGTTATTTAAAACGCCTTATAAGCTACCAACACATCATTATCTACAAAATTTAAAAACACTTCCTGATTATTCCACTCTTAAGAATTTAACGGTACAAGGGTTTCAAGCGTTGCAACAAAAAGATGCCAAAACTTTTATTAATACAATCAACGGTTATGCTAGCAGTCTTACTGAGTTAAATTTAACGTCAGAACCCACCCAATCATTGTTGGATGACTTGCGGAAACATCCTGACTTTCTTGCCGCTAAAGGTTGTGGTGCATTAGGGGCAGACGTTATTGCTGTTATAGCTCCCAAGGAACACGAAAAGGAATGGATACTTTTTTGTGAAGGTAAAGAATTGAGATTAAAAAAATAATATCTTATTTATATATTCAATTGCGCGGAGTATAAAATAGTACTGAGATATTTTACTGCAAAATTCGGAGTTTGCAACCGAATTTTGCAGTAATTTTAAAAGAATGCATAGCTAGCATCCTATTAAGAGCGCGCAGAGGGCTTCAGTTCTTTTTCTAATTATTGTATAATCAATGTCCTTTTTAACAACACACACTTGGCCGACACATGAAGTGGGTCTTCTTTCGAAGTACTTTATGGGGCTGGTGGAAGTATAACCCGGAGAAAATAAAATATGTCAAATTTTATGAATAGCAATACACGTATGCGTGATATGCTTGAAGCTGGCGTTCATTTTGGACATCGTGCTCGCTTTTGGAATCCTAAAATGGGTCCTTATATTTACGGCGAAAAAAATGATATCCATATCATTAACCTCGAAAAAACATTGCCTATGTTCATGGATGCGTTGAACTACATTAGTCAGTTAGCCGCAAATCGATGCAAAATCTTATTTGTTGGAACAAAACGTGCTGCACAAGATTTAGTAAAAACTTATGCAACAGAATGTGGTATGCCTTATGTTGATTCTCGTTGGCCAGGCGGTATGTTAACTAACTACAAGACTATTCGCCAATCAGTAAAACGCTTAAAAGAATTAGAAAGAATGCGTGATGAAGGCATTTTTGAACAAATGATCAAAAAAGAAGGTTTAGGATTAGCGCGAAGCTTGGAAAAATTGGAACGCAACTTGGGCGGGGTAAAAGATATGGGAAGTTTGCCTGACGCCTTATTCGTTATTGACGTAGGCGTTGAAAAAATTGCTATTCAAGAAGCTAACCGTTTAAAAATCCCTGTGATTGGTATTGTGGATACAAATAATAATCCAGAACATGTTGATTATATTATCCCAGGAAATGATGACTCTCGTCGTTCTATTGAACTTTATTTATCTGCTATAGCGGATGTTATTAACGAAGCAAGAAAAAATAGCCAAGTTGATGATAAAGCAAAAGATGAATTTGTTGAAGTAGTTGAAGAAGAAACTGTTGTTTCAACAGGGTCAACTTCAATGGCATTAGATAACGAAGAGTAATTTGGAGGAAAACAAATGTCAGTTGAAATTACAGCTAGTATGGTAAAAGAGCTTCGGGAAAGAACCGGAGCGGCAATGATGGATTGCAAGCGAGCATTAGTGGCAACCGGTAACATCGAAGATGCTATCAAAAAAATGCGTGAAGAAGGTATTGCTAAGGCAGATAAAAAATCTGGCCGTACCGCAGCAGAAGGCGCAATTATTGCGAATGTTAATGCGGCTGCAACACATGCAGTTATGTTAGAAATTAACAGCGAAACAGACTTTGTTGCGCGTGATACAAACTTTGTACACTTTGCGACAGAAGTATCGAAAGTTGCTTTAGAGAAAAATATCAATGATGTAGAAACGTTAAGTGCTGCACACTTAGCGGATGGTACATTAATTGATGATGCAAGAAAGTCATTAATCAGCAAGTTAGGCGAAAACATTCAAATGCGCCGTTTATTGTCGATGCAATGTGGCAGTGGTGAACTTATTGGTTCTTATTTGCATGGTACTCGTATCGGTGTATTGGTTAAATTGAAAGGTGGCGATGCAGCACTTGCTAAAGATATTGCTATGCATATTGCAGCTAATCGACCATTAGTTGTAAGCCCTAATGAAGTGTCTGCTGAATTAGTAGAGAAAGAAAAAGAAATTTATGCTGTTCAAGCAAAAGAAACTGGCAAGCCAGCTGAAATTATTGCAAAAATGATTGATGGCCGCGTAGCTAAGTTTGTTGACGAAGTAAGTCTCTTAGGTCAGCCTTTTGTAAAAGATCCTAACCAAAAAGTTTCAGCTGTGTTAAAAGAAAAGGCAGCAGAAGTGCTTGAGTTTTCTTGCTACGTTTTAGGCGAAGGCATTGAAAAAGAAACCACTAACTTCGCTGAAGAAGTAATGGCTCAAGTAAGAGGTTCTTAACAATGGTAACCCATCATCACGGCTCTGCGGCGAGTTTAACGTATAAGCGTATTCTACTTAAGTTAAGTGGAGAAGCGTTGATGGGTAATCTACAGTTTGGTATCGATCCTGATATCCTCGATAGACTTGCCACCGATATTGCTGGCCTTATCCTTATGGGAGTAGAAGTTGGTGTCGTGATTGGTGGTGGAAATCTTTTCCGCGGTAAAACCCTCTCGGAAGTTGGTTTAGGTCGAGTAACTGGGGATCATATGGGCATGTTAGCTACGGTGATGAACGCTTTAGCTATGCGAGATGCCCTTGAACGCATTGATATGCCAGCACGTATTATGTCAGCTATTCCTATGATGGGTGTGGTTGATCCTTATAATCGTCGCAAGGCTATAACACATCTTAGAACACGACATGTTGTGATTTTTGCTGCCGGGACTGGCAATCCATTTTTTACAACAGATTCAGCTGCATGCCTTCGAGCCATTGAAGTCGATGCAGATGTCGTCTTAAAAGCAACTAAAGTTGATGGGGTTTATTCAGCGGATCCTTTCAAAGATCCTACAGCAAAAAAATATGACCATTTAACTTACGATGAAGTTTTATTAAAAGGACTTGAAGTGATGGATTTGACAGCCATTTGCTTATGCAAAGATCATGGCATGCCTCTTCAAGTTTTTGATATGAATCGCCCTCATGCATTAAAAGCTATTGTAAGAGGCGAATCCATTGGAACAACAATCAGCGGTACACCGGAGAAAAATCATCATGATAAGTGAGATTAAACAGGAAGCTCAAACACGAATGAAAAAGAGTGTGGAAGCATTGCACAATGAATTTACCAAAATCCGTACAGGTAGAGCGCACCCTAGTTTACTTGACCATGTTAAAGTGGATTATTATGGAAGCGAGATGCCTTTGAACCAAGTAGCAAGCGTTTCTGTTTCTGATGCAAGAACTTTAATGGTTACACCTTGGGAAAAGACAATGGTTGCCGTTGTTGAGAAAGCCATTTTAAATTCGGATTTAGGGTTAAATCCTGCAACAGCTGGTATGGCTATTCGTATTCCTATGCCACCTTTGACAGAAGCACGTCGGAAAGATCTCATCAAAGTTGTTAGGGGTGAAGCAGAGCAAGCTAAAGTTGCAGTTCGTAACGCACGACGTGATGCTAATAATGATTTAAAAGAATATCTTAAAGCGAAAGAAATTTCTGAAGATGATGAGCGTAGAGGTCAAGATATGATTCAAAAATTGACAGACCAATATATTGAAGAAATTGATAAAGTATTAGCGGTAAAAGAAGAAGACTTGATGGAAGTCTAAATATACAAGAGAGAATATATGTCAGAATCCATATTACGATCCCTGCAAGCAATAGAAATTCTTGATTCGAGAGGTAACCCAACGGTTGAAGTTGAAGCACAACTTTCTTCTGGCATCACAGGTAGGGCAAGTGTTCCTTCGGGCGCTTCAACAGGTACATATGAAGCTGCTGAATTGCGCGATGGAAACCCAGGACGTTATATGGGTAAAGGTGTATTGAATGCAGTTGATCATATTCAAACCATCATTGCTCCCGCTTTAGAAAATCGCACTATAGTTAGTCAAAAAGCACTTGATCATCATCTCATTGAATTAGATGCAACACCAAATAAATCGCGATTAGGGGCTAATGCATTACTCGCTGTCTCGCTGGCGGTGGCTAAAGCATTGGCAGCACATGATAATATGCCTTTGTATGCATCACTTGCCCGTAGTTTTCATCAACCTTTGTCGATGCCTGTGCCTATGATGAATATCTTAAATGGCGGGGCTCATGCAGATAATAATGTGGATATCCAAGAGTTTATGGTGTTACCTATTGGAGCTAATTCTTTTAGCGAAGCACTGCAAATGGGTACAGAAGTGTTTCATACGTTGAAAAGCTTATTAAAATCCAAGCACTTATCTACCGCAGTAGGTGATGAAGGTGGTTTTGCGCCTAATTTACGTTCTAATGTAGAAGCGGTTGAAATTATTCTAAATGCGATCGAGAAAGCAGGATTACAGGTAGGTAGGGACATTGCCCTAGGTTTAGATATTGCTAGTTCTGAATTATATAAAGAGGGTAAATATTGCCTTGATTCAGAAAATAAACATTTTTCTGCTGAAGAATGGATAGATTATTTGTCCAATTGGGTATCTCAATATCCAATTATTACTATTGAAGATGCAATGGCCGAAGGTGATTGGGCTGGTTGGATTGCATTAACCCAACGTTTAGGGAATGCTGTTCAGCTAGTCGGGGATGATCTCTTTGTTACTAATCCAAGCTTATTGGCAAAAGGTATTGAGCAACAGGCTGCCAATGCAATTTTAATAAAATTAAATCAAATTGGTACCTTAACAGAAACACAAGAAGCCATTAATATGGCTTTGAAAAATAACTATGCTGTGGTTGTTTCTCATCGCTCAGGGGAAACAGAAGATACCACCATCGCTGATCTAGCAGTAGCTTGTGGGGCCGGACAAATTAAAACGGGAGCACCTTGCCGTACTGATCGTACTGCGAAATATAATCAATTGCTTCGTATTGAACAGGCTTCTTCTTATGTTTCTCATGCACGTATTCCCTATGCAGGCAAGACAGCATTTAAAAGGTTCTTTTCTGCATGAAAACGTGGATAGTTCTTTTACTGGTATTATTAGCCGGATTACAATGTGATTTGTGGCTATCAAACGGAGGTATTACCTCCGTTTTGCATTTAAAAGAAGCCGTTGAAAAGCAAGTTTCACATAACCAAGCACTGATGGAACGAAATCATTTGCTGGAAATTCAAGTGAATGAATTAAAACAAGCACAGGAAGCACTTGAAGAGAAAGCTCGCAATGGACTAGGCATGATTGATCGCGATGAAGTTTTTTATCAAGTGATTGAGACTGAAAGCGTTAGTACTAAATAGCCTCTAAATGCGCATAAGAATGATCTCTGCAGAAAAATCACTCCTGCCCCTTTGGCAAAGACGTTGTTGTAAATCAAACTAAGTAAAATGTATCAGAATTCTTATATTGTTTTTCACATAAGATCTTACAGAATGGTGCCTCTCCCTTGAGGGAGAAGATGGCCGGCAGGCCAGGAGAGGGTGAAATCAAAATAAGAAAAATGACTTACTTCACCGGTTGTTTTTATCTGATTTATTGATTTAAAATAATTTCTAATTTTGATATATTATTAAAAATTTCGTTATCATCAAGACGTAAATACAGATCATCCAAGTTCTGTAAGATGGCTTGTTCTTCTTCATATTTTACTCGTTCGGACTTTTTGATAATTACCGCCTAATAAGTTAACACTCACATCCTGTTACAACAGAATAATTTGATTTCACCCTCTCCTGGCCTTCCGGCCATCCTCTCCCTCAAGGGAGAGGTACCATTCTGTGAGATCTTATGTGAAAAACAATATAAGAATTCTGATACATTTTACTCTGTTTGATTTACGCAACAATACACTAGGGAGATAAAAATTTCTGCATATTAACCAAAATTCAATTATATAAAAAGTTTCTATATACAACTCAGATTAAATAATATTGCTAATCCTGATAGTTAGAGCGAGAACTCAGTTATTGCAGTTTGGGTGCTGTAGCTTCCTTTTGTATCTCTAGATTTAAAAAGTTCTGTAATCCAATAACTTTACTATAGCTTTCTGCATAAAAACTAAATGTTTTTGGTCGCAGTGTTTGCATTAGCGTTGAAACCTTTATGGTTTCTTGATTATTACTAGGATTCTTGATGTCGCTATCCCACCAATTATTAATAATATCATTGAGTTGCTTTAAAGAGGCGTTAAGTGGTTGTTTTATAATTTGAGTACGGATATTTATCAATGCTTCTCGCTTATATGCGGATAAACAACTTTCTGATGATTTGCGAGTAATTTTTTCCAACCGAAGAATTTGCTTATCAAGCGTGTAAAGTATTTCTTCCCGTCTATTATCTGGCCCCTCATAAAACGTTTGCCTTACTTGTTTAAACATTGTCAGGGTTGTAGGCATTTTATAAGAAATGCAAGTGCTTGATACGCTCATTACTTCTGTATCCATACTTTGCATGGCCTGGTTAACCTTATCAATAATTGAAGTACTATTAAAAATATCTGCTGAAATTGCTTGGTTAATTTCCTCTTTTAGAGCATCTAACATTGCCTTTTTTTTCTTAGTGATGCTTGTGCTATAGATAAAATTTGAGCGGGAAGTAAGTGACGTTATTCGTGTTTGAAGTAATGTTTCTGCTCTTTTTAATTGATTAAGAAATTTGGTTGCATCATTTACGTTAATAGGCATACGGGAAACTATTGGCCCATCAGGAGTAGGTGATGTGTTAGTTGTTAACCTAATTACTTGTCTTTCTGGATTCTTGAAATAGCAGCTGGTAGCAGTGCTATCAATAACATATGTTGTCTTGTCTAAAGAAAAGTTCGTAGAATTTAGGATATGTAAAAGATTTTGCGAATTTGTATTTCCATCCATATTGAAAAAAATAATGGGTTCCGATTTATTAAATTTATCAAAAAATTTTAATTGATGATGGTATAGAGGATGGGCAGAAGACACATATTGATATCGGCTTTTATTATAATAACAAAGATGTCCAGTTTCTCTAGTGCTGGAAAATTTTTCTGCTCTGCTCCATTGTGAATTAGAGCCAGAATCTGTCGAAAAGAGTTCTAAGGAGTGTTGATCTTTTAATCCTTGCAAAAAAATAAAATCAATCTCAGCCATAGCGTTATTAAACAAGATCTCAGAAACCTGATGAGCGCATTTTTTTTTATCTGCATCTGTTTGTAATGCAAGATTGATAGAAAAAATTTTGCAAGGTTCAGTACGAAAAAGAGATCCTCCCCATGGCATTGTTACGGCCGAGTCTATATTTTTATCTAATTTATCTTTAGAGTCTCTTGAAGGATAACCTTTATGTGTAGATGATAAGGGCAAAATAGCTATCTCCGATTAAGCAATACTTTTAATCATTTTACCATAAATGAAGCTAATTTGTGCAAATAAAGAACAAAAGAAGGGGGGAATTAATTATTCACCCCTCAAATTTTTACTAAGCTTCCCAATTTTCAGCCACAAACTCCCAATTGACTAATTTCCAAAAAGCATCCATATAATTAGGACGGCTATTTCGGTAATCAATGTAATAGGCATGTTCCCAAACATCGCAGGTTAATAATGCGGTTTGTTTGTTAGTCATGGGTAATTGCGCATTACTCGTGGAAACAATCGCTATTTTTCCCTCATGATTCTTTACTAACCACGCCCAACCAGAGCCAAACGTATTAATAGCTGCATTAGTAAATTGCTCTTTAAATTGATCAAATGATCCAAAGGCTTCATCGATCGCTTTAGCTAATTGACCCTCAGGTTTACCACCACCCTGAGGGGACAAACAATGCCAATAGAATGTATGATTCCATATTTGAGCCGCGTTATTAAAAATAGGGCCAGTACTATTGAGAATAATATCTTCAAGGGTTTTATCTTGGTATTGGGTATCGGCAGCAATCAATGTGTTTAGTTTATCAACATAAGCTTTATGATGTTTACCATGATGATACTCTAATGTTTCGCGGGAAATATGAGGTTCAAGGGCATCAATTTCATAGGGTAAAGAAGGTAACGAAAATGACATAATACTCTCCAAATTAATTAAGAATTCGATTTGTTAGTTTAGTTGGCTTTGCTTAATAAAACAACAAAATCGTTTGAACCACCACACCTAAAATTTTATCATTGGCATTCAAAGTGATGCGTTCAAATTTTGGGTTATCCGCAATTAAATAATGAGTTTCATTACTAATGAGCAATTGGCGAAATTGAGGTCCAGGAAATCGTTCCATTTGAGCTAATATAAAATCGCCATCTTTTGCTTTCTTGTCAATGTCTACAAGAATCATGCTACCACTTGGAATACGCGGAGACATAGCTTCTGTGTCAACTTTGATTCCAAAAACCCTTCCTGTAGAAGCCACATAACAAGTGACGGTATTTAGTGGTGTGCGATAAGGGTTGTTCAAATCGCCAATGGCATAAAGCGGCACTTCCTTAGAAACTAAAATCGGTTTGTTATTGCCATAAGTGCCGGTTGACTCTCGGATCATGTTGCCTTGGCCAGTACGTAACCATTCTTCATTTATATGAAGTTTTTCCGCCAAAAAAGGACATTTTTTAGCAGGCGGCACCGTTTCACCATCGAGCCATTTTCCTGCTCCACGATGACTAAGTCCCATCATGTCAGCTAATTGTTGAATTCTACCTCTATTTTTAGGAGGAAATCCTTCTTTGTCTAAGGCTTTATTTAAACGTTGCGTGAAACCAGTCCGTTCCACGCGTAAAGATTTTTGTACAGTCATAATTTAAATGTTTTAAATGCAATAAGATAAAATTAGTTTTAAAATATATCGCGAGATCTTTGAAACGACCAGAGATTAGGGACAATAAGAGGTCATTAGTGTTAAATTATAGATATATTTTGAAATAATTTTACAAAAATGTTAAAAAAGTTTCTTTTATGTATTGATTTGTGAATTAGTTTTGTATTAAACTGCAGATGTTTAAATTTCATAATTTAAATGCAGCAAGTACAGATAGCAAGTTCATGTAGTCCTTGTAGGTGGTGTAGGGTAACTTACACCACCTTTTTTTGTTATATAACTTTGGGTATACTCATTTGCTTTTTTGAGTTTTTACCACAAAGAGGTTTTTATGCTTTGTTCTTCGTTTCCCCAATTAGATAATAAACGTCAGGCAATTTTAGATTCTTATCGTTTGGAAGAAAAAATCTGCCTTGAGCATTTATTACCCGAAGCACAATTAGATGAAGAAAGTGAAAAGCAGGTAGAAAAACAAGCTTCTGAATGGATAACAGAAATAAGAAAACAACGTTTAAATAGTCATGGTGTGGATGCTTTCCTATCGTTATATGCATTATCAAGCGAAGAGGGTATTGCCTTAATGTGCCTTGCAGAAGCATTACTTCGTGTACCCGATAAAGAAACGATAGAATTATTAATACGGGATAAATTAACTTCTCCCGATTGGAAAGCCCATTTGGGGAAAAGTGGTTCATTTTTTGTGAATGCCGCGACGTGGGGATTAATGCTGACAGGGCATTTCTTACAAATGAATTCCCAGGAGGAAGCAGGTCTTTGGCACTCTCTAAAAAGTTTTTTTAGCCGAAGCAGTGAACCAGTTATTCGTCGTTCCGTGGAACATGCTATGCGTATTATGGGCAAGCAGTTTGTAATGGGTGAAACCATCGACGAAGCATTAAAACGAGCGGAAACACATGAGCAAATCGGTTATCGTTATTCCTATGATATGCTAGGAGAAGCCGCACGAACAGAAGAAGATGCCCTACGTTATCAAGAAGCTTATATACAAGCCATTCGTGCTGTGGGTACTGTATCCAAAAATCTTGGACCAATAAAAGGACCAAGTATTTCCATTAAATTATCGGCATTACATCCACGCTATGAATTAAGTAAACGAGAAAGAGTATTAAGCGAACTTGCCCCGCGTCTTTTGGAATTAGCTAAAGAGGCCAAAAAAGCCAATTGTGCGCTTACGGTTGATGCAGAAGAAGCCGATCGCTTAGATATTTCCTTAGATATTATTGAAATGGTGTTTTTAGATAAAGCATTAGAAGGATGGAATGGTTTTGGTTTGGCCGTGCAAGCTTATCAAAAACGAGCAAGTTATGTGTTAGATTGGGTTGCTGATTTGGCAAAACGTGGCGGGCGCCGTATGATGGTTCGGCTCATAAAAGGTGCTTATTGGGATGCTGAAATAAAGCAAGCTCAAATATTAGGCTTAAAAGAATTTCCCGTATTTACCCGGCGATGTCATACCGATGTATCCTATCAAGCGTGTGTTAAAAAACTACTTAGTTACCGTGAATGTATTTTTCCTGCCTTTGCTACACATAATGCTTATACTGCAGCTTTTGTCTTAGAAAATGTTAAGGCTGCTCAAGCTGAAGGTGCTTTTGATTTTGAATTTCAATGCTTGCATGGTATGGGAAAAGAGTTATATGAGCAAATAGTGCCTGCTGATAAGTTAAATATTCCTTGCCGAATTTATGCACCTGTGGGATCACATAAAGACTTATTGCCTTATTTAGTAAGACGGTTACTGGAAAATGGTGCCAATTCTTCTTTTGTGAATCAAATTGCTCATGCGGATCAAGCCATAGGAACGTTGGTTCAGTCTCCAGTAGAAAAAACTAAACGTTTATGGGATGTGCCGCGAAAGATTGCATTGCCTCTTGATATTTTTTCACCGGAGCGTTCCAATTCTAAAGGCATAGATCTATCCGACTGGAATGCATTGAAGCAGTTAAAAAAAGAACTTGATAGCTGGGAAAATCATTCTTGGGAAGCTTTTCCGTCGGGAGGAACCGCAGAATCTTTATTATCTCAAACACTTTCTTCACCCAGTTGCACAGAACGAGAAGTGGGAAGAGTTTACTTAAGCGATGATATACATATTGAAAGAGCGATAGATTCGGCACAGAAAGCTTATGATGCATGGAATAAGCTAGGTGCTATCTCTCGAGCTAATTGTTTGCGCAAAGCAGCTGACCTTTTAGAAGAAAACCAAAGTGAATTTATGGCATTAGCCATTTTAGAAGCAGGAAAAACTATTTCTGATGCTATCGGAGAAGTAAGGGAAGCGGTAGATTTTTGTCGTTATTATGCTCACCTAGCAGAAACACAATTAGCTGAGCCAATTGTGTTTAACGGCTACACTGGGGAAAGTAATACACTTTCACTGCATGGGCGGGGCGTGATGTTGTGCATTAGTCCCTGGAATTTTCCATTAGCCATATTTCTAGGCCAGGTTACAGCGTGTTTGGCGGCAGGAAATACGGTTATTGCTAAACCAGCGGAGCAAACGCCATTAATTGCGGCAAGGGCTATTCAACTATTATATGATGCAGGTATCCCAAAAGATGTCGTACATTTATTGCCGGGTGATGGTGCCGTCATTGGACCTAAATTAACGGCTGATGTTCGTATTCAAGGAGTATTATTTACGGGTTCCACAGAAACGGCTAAAAGCATCGCGCAAACGTTAGCGCATCGTCCTGGGCCTATTGTTCCTTTTGTGGCAGAAACTGGCGGATTGAATGCCATGATTGTCGATTCAACAGCATTGCTGGAGCAAGTAACCCAAGATGTAATGATTTCTGCTTTTGGAAGTGCGGGTCAGCGATGTTCGGCATTACGAGTACTATTTGTCCAAGATGAAGTATTTGATTCTCTTATGCGTTTATTAGATGGTGCAATGCGCGAGTTAAAAATAGGCGATCCTATGCTTCTTGACACAGATATTGGCCCCGTTATCGATAAAGATGCACAAGATATGTTAATTCAACATAAAAATAAAATGAAAAGCTCTGCCACATTGATTACTGAAGTGGTATTGAAAAAGTGCTTAAACGAGGATGGGTATTTTGTAGCTCCTTGTGCTTTTGCCATTAATGATTTAAGCGAGTTAAAGCGAGAAGTTTTCGGTCCAATACTCCATGTGATACGCTACAAACGACAAAATCTTTCAGAAGTAATTAATAGCATTAACCAATCCGGATATGGTCTTACACTTGGCATTCACAGTCGAATTAGCAATACGATCAATTATATTCAATCTCAAGTGAAAGTGGGTAACTGTTATGTCAACCGTAGTATGATTGGTGCAGTAGTTGGACTGCAGCCATTTGGCGGAGAAGGACTATCCGGTACTGGACCTAAAGCAGGCGGGCCTCATTATTTACAACGTTTATGTGGGGAACGTACACTTACAATTAATACCACAGCAGCTGGCGGCAACGCCTTATTAATGTCTACTAACAACGAAGAAGGATAAACACCATGAATCAACCAAAAGCATTGAGAGTATGTTTTCTCACCGAAATGTGGGAGCGATTTGGTTTGTATGCTATGCAGTCCATATTGGTTTTTTATTTAATTGAAAAGATGTCTTTTTCTGACATGGATTCGTATATAGTGTTAGGCCAATTCACCGCCTTGTTGTACATGATGCCTGTGATTGGTGGATGGGCAGCCGATCGATTTTTAGGGAATCGTTTTGCCGTGTTAATAGGAGGCTTTTTACTTTGTGTAGGGTATGCCATTCTCGCACTTCAAAAGCATACTTTGTTTATGGGGCTTTCTTTAGTTGTGATTGGTAATAGTTTGCTTAAGCCTAATATTTCCAGCTTTTTGGGACAGTTTTATCAACCGAATGATAATCGTCGGGAAGCCGGATTTACGTTGTTTTATGTGGGAATTAATATTGGCGTGCTATTAGCAACATTCAGTACGGGTTATATTAAGCAATGGGCTGGTTGGGGCGCTTCCTTCGCTGCTTCAAGTTTAGCATTAGTTATTGGGGTGTGTGTATTTCGATGGGGATACCGTTATTTTGAAGATAAAGGCTTTCCTCCTATTAAACATGTCTCTTCTTTACCGGCGTTTTTAAGACAAAGACCGAGTTTTTTCTTATGGTTGATACTGGCTGTAACCGTAATTTATTTTGCTCTGACATCAGCTAATTTAGGCAGCTATGTGTTATATGTCTTTGGTTTGTTATTTTGTGGATATGTTATTACCTTGGCGATGAAATCAGAAAAAGTGATACGTGGACGGTTGTTAGCGGTATTAAGCTTATTTATTTTTAGTACGGTTTTCTGGGGCTTATTCTTTGAAATGTTTTTTGCGGTAAACGTGTTTGTTGATCGAGCCGTTGATCGTACATTGTGGGGAAATGTTATCCCGACACCGGTTTTTGTCGGCTTAGAAAGTCTTTTCATCTTAATTCTGGGACCAGTATTAGCTAAAGTATGGAGTATGGAAAAAGTGAGATTTTCTGTACCGGCTAAATTTGCAAGTGGTATTTTAGCATTAGCAATAGCAATGCAAATATTAGCCTGGAGTATTTCTAGTGCACCAATCATGTTGTCCATGATATGGATGATATTATTTTATTTAGTGGTTACATTGGGGGAAATGTTAGTTTCACCTATTGGACTTTCAATGGTAACGCAATATTCTCCTAAAGAGCACACTAGTTTAATGATGGGAGGTTTTTTCATGGCAACGGGATTTGGTGGAAAGCTCAGCGGACTATTAGCCACTTATGCCAGCGTTCCTGAAGGAGTTACTGATTTAGGTTCCTTAAATGTGATTTTTCAACACGCTTTCCAAAGTTATGTTTGGGTTGGGTTGATTGTATCTGCTGTTTGCTTTGCCTGTGTGCCTTTGCTTAAAAAGTGGTTGAATAATTGATCTGTGGGGGCGAATGTTATTTGCCCTACAGCAATAACTTATCTGGAAAACTGGGCACTTTTCTGAATTGGATTCATTTGCTATGACGTTTCACTAATGAAATCTGGTGTTGTGGATTCGACCGGTATATAAATACCTACATGTCTGATCTAATTTTATCTTAAGATAAATATACTAGAATCTGTTAAGACATCGCTCTTAATACATGACATATGCCAAACTGTTATCCCATTATTTTATCTGATCTTGAAACCATTGCTGCTATGCCTCTTAAACATCAGTACGCGGTGAATAAGGAAGATATGCTAGTGGCTTATGGTGATAATGACTATGGTCAGTTGGGAGTTGGAGATTTTGAGGCCCGTACTGAGCCAACAGTAGTTGCTTTGCCTGATGGTGAAATAATCATTCAGATACTTGTTGGAAATAATAAGTATACCTTAGTGCTATGTGAAAGCGGTAATGTGTATGCTTGGGGCAGTAATTCTGTTGGGCAACTGGGAGTGGGTGATTTTAAAAACCGTGAAAAACCCACCGCAGTTGCTTTGCCTGCAGAGGAAAAAGTCTTTCGTTTGCGTGCCGGACTCGGCTTTGTATTCGCGTTATGTAAAAGTGGTAAGGTGTATGCATGGGGGTATAACAATAATGGACAGTTAGGTATTGATTATGCAAGTGATGAAAATGCGCCTTCTCCGGTGTGTGTTACTGCCTTAAATGCCAATGATTTAACTTCCATTGTTTTTGGAGATGGTTATGTATTAGCACTCCAGAATGGAGACGTATGGGCTTGGGGACGAAATTACTTTGGACAGCTGGGGTTTGATAGTAAGGGAGAGTCTATTAATAAACCCAATAAAATTGATGCCTTTCTTGATCAGTGTGTTATAAGAATTGCGGCAGGTAAATCACATGCTGCAGCTTTAACTAAGCGAGGTGATCTCTATACGTGGGGGCAAAATAATTCTGGCGAACTAGGTCTCGGAGATCGTCAAGATAGATCTATTCCAACCAAAGTAATATTACCCATTCTAGTGGAAGAAGAGGGAAGCACTATTTCCCATATTTCACTCGGTAAATGCTCCACTGCTGTATTACGCAATGGTAAAGTGTATACGTGGGGGGATAATATGTATGGAACACTAGGGAGGCTAACAAGTGATTCCTGGAGTACATGTCCAGCTTTAATTGATATTGCACCTGTAGAATACCTTTCCCTGTGTAATGAGTATGGGGTAGCAGTTTGTTATGATGGAAGAATATTTGTTTGGGGTCATAATGACAAGTATCAATTAGGGGTGTCTGATAATCAAGACAGATTTAAACCAACAGAATTAAAAGAAAAAGCAGATAGCCCTATTAATGAAATATTTTTTAATGATAAAAATATTGGTATTGCCCGTGATTGCAGGGGAGAGGTTTATATTTGGGGAGATATGTACGGCGAGGTCATTCAAACACCTAGAAAACTTTCTACCATTTTCCAAAATCGCTCTGCATCACCGCTTGGTGATGAAAAAATATTGATGAGCTATTTTCCATTAGCATATCTTCAACAAATTTTTGTTTTGCCTGATACTCGTAAACTAATTCATCTCATTGAAAAGGGCATTTTAGAAGAAGTAAAGGCATTGTTGGATTCAGGATGTAAATTCGATGATATAAGCTTGCAAGAAATTGTTAAAGCTTTTTACAGTTCCGAACGTTGTTCTGTGAGTGCGCTATTCAAACTTTTAACGAATGAAATGTTACCTACTTCATTGAATACCGCTACATTACATCTGGCTTTAGTTATTGAGCAAATGACCAGAGAAAAAGGAAATCCCGGCGATTTTGATTTAACTAGACCTGAAAATCAGTTAAAGGTGTTATGTCAGAATGAGGCTATTATTTCCAGCCAACTAGAATATTATGACCAGCCATTGATGGAATATGCAATTAGAGAATGTTGTGATCGAGCGCTTGTTCGACAGTTAATTAACTTGGGATTTAAAGCAAGACCGTTTAGCTTCATACCATCTCTCGGTGGTGTTTACACAACGAATAAAGGGAGTTATGCCTTACCTTATTTCGATAACCCTCGGAGTCGTTCGTATATTGCGGAAGCACACCCCAAAAAAAGATATTTAGATGCTTTAAAATCGGAACGCTACAAAGAGACACAGGATGCAATATTAGGGGAGTATGTTTTAATTGCTTTAGATCTATTGAAATTTCCTAATGAAGAAATAAAAAAAATATTGGAAGATGGAAACGATCCGGGTTATAAGCCTGAGTTGATTAAAATGGTTTATTTTGTCATTTCTTTTTCAGCCTATACAGGAAAAACAGACATTTTTTCTTCCATTAATTTATTTAAATTAATGGAAAAACTAAATATTCCTTTTTCGAAAGCGCTTGTTAAAGATTCCAGGAGTCATTCAAATATTAACGAAGGTGTTTCCCCTATTTATCTTGCTACTCTATTTAACAACGAAGAATTTATCAGGCAGGCTAAGGCACGTGGATTAGTCCAAATAGAAGATGTATATTATTCACTGGTTATTGCTGCTGGTTATGATAATGCCTACATGGTACAGTTTTTGCTTGAGGAGTTTGGGTCACAAAATGAAAACTGGAGTGAACAAGGACCCGGTAATGAAAGCTCTTTAAACCCCTTGGTATTTGCTATTCAGCGGATGAATGATAAAGCCTGGGATTTACTCATGTCTCACAATATTGGGGTTAAATTTTTTAAAGAACGGCCGGGGGCCACCGTCTCACCCGTAACTACGGTATTGTATATGTTGAGAGGTAACTTACCTGCGGAAGCAAATGAACGTTTGTTGAATGTCTTGCAGGTCTTAATAAATAAAGGAGCAATTACAAAGAATGCTGAGGGATATCTAAAACAGATTACGGATGAATTAATCAAGAAGCGAGCAACTGAAATAATAGAAAGCGCAAATAGTGTTTTTCCTAAAAAAATAACAGAAGAACCAACTTATGCTAATTCAAAAGCACTTATTTTTAACAGCACAAAAGAAAATTTCACTTCTTCTGATAAATTGACGCATCATCAATTTACTCACATTTTTTGAGAAAAAACGAGTAATGTTCGACTATTATCCACGCAACGATGTCAGGCGGGGCGGTGGGAAGGCCAAAACTTGAGTTAATTTATCAAAAGATTATTTTGATTTCTTTGGGTATAAAATCAAAAAAACCGTATTTCTTTTTCTGTTACAATAACATCAAGGGGCACATCCCAAGAATCATGAGGTAAGGTTTCTACTTCTTGAAAACTATAAGCTATGCCAACGCAACAAGGTTTATTCTGTAAGTTAGCTAGTGCACGATCATAATATCCTTGACCCATGCCTAAGCGATAACCTTTTTGATCAAATGCTACGAGGGGAATAAAAAGACAATCCATGTTTTCAATCGCAATGGAAGGGGAGTTGGGAAATGGCTCTTTAATTCTAAAGTGATTTAAGGGTAAATCTTGATCGGGCGTAGCTTCTAAAAACTGCATTATTTTATTATTTCGCAGGGAGTCAATAACAGGGAAATAAGTTTTTTTGCCTAAATTATGAGCGATAATCCACAGAGCTTGTAAATTCACTTCATTGCGAAAAGCGTGATATAGGCCAATATGTTGAGCTGATTTAAATTTATCCCAGGCGACAATTTGTTGGGTGATTTTATTAGCAGTGTGCTGTAATTCCAGGTGTGACAAATTGTTGCGTTGCTGCAGTAATTGGGTTCGAAGATGTGTTTTTTGAGAATTATCAGGCATAGAAAAAAGATAATGCCTAGTAGACCAGGTTCTGAACCGAGAGGTTCAAGTGGGAATCGGTTGTGGCTGATCAGGCTTCCTAAAAAATAAGGCGTGCACAACACAACCAACTAAGTAATTCCCGCGGTAAAAAAGTATTGGTTCAAGAAACCAAACATAATCTACTAGGCTTGCTTTATAGTTTACTCTATTTTTTAAGATATGCAACTTTTTTTTGAAAAAAATTCATTAAATTTTAATTAAATAAAATTAATTGATTAATAATATTGGTTAAGTTATTGATCTTTCAATAAAAATCGCATACGAAAATTTATTCTTTCTTTCGCATAGGGCGTTTCCATCCCGCTAACGTTTTTTGCCTTACCTCATTTAAGGTTAATTGTTCGGCAGGCGCATCTTTTCGGAGTGTTGCGCCAGCGCCAACGGTAGCATTTTTTCCAACACGCACGGGTGCAACTAATTGTGTATCCGAGCCAATAAAGGCGCCATCTTCTATAATGGTTTGATGTTTATTGACCCCATCATAGTTGCAAGTAATTGTTCCTGCTCCAATATTGACGTGTTCACCAATAATAGCGTCACCTAAATAACTTAAATGATTTGCTTTACTATAGGCACCCAATTCAGTTTTTTTTATTTCCACAAAATTACCGACTTTGGTATGCGCTTTTAATATAGTTCCCGGACGAAGGCGGGCAAAGGGCCCGACCTCACTTCCGGGTTCAATTTTAGCGCCATCTAGGATAGATTGCGCCTGAATAACCACATTATCTGCAAGCGTACTATCCTTAATAAGACAACCAGGTCCAATATAACAATTTTTACCTATGCTATTTTTACCTTCAAATACAACGTTAATATCAATCCTTGTATCTTCGCCACATTCAAATTCACCCCTAATATCTATGCGTTGAGGATCCATGATTTGAACGCCTTGTAGCAACAGCTCCTGAGCACGATTTTCTTGATAAATACGTTCAAGCAAGGCCAATTGTACGCGATTATTAACCCCTTGTACTTCATATAGATGGGGTGCATGAATACTCGCGATGAAATAGCCTTCTCTCGCTGCCATATCGACAATATCAGTTAAATAATATTCACTTTGTGCATTTTCACATTTGACTTCTTTGAGCCAAGTGGTTAAGGCTGCTGCGGTGGATAAAAGAATGCCTGAAAAAATTTCTGTTATCTTTTTCTGAGTTTCATTCGCGTCTTTTTCTTCCACAATACTTAAAATATTTCCAGCATCATCCCGGACAACTCGCCCAAACCCAGAAGGGTTAGACATGTTAATTAAAAGTAAACCCAGTTGATGATCGTCTGTTGTTTTTCTGAGATGTAATAAAGTATCCGATGATATTAAAGGAACATCACCAAACAAAACTAATACCTGACTGTCTCCCGCAACAGTGTTTAATGCACATTGTACCGCATGTCCAGTACCTAAGGGTTTTTCTTGAAAAACCCAATGAATGGGTGTATTTACCCAAGACTCAATTTCTTTCTGAATCCGTTCAGTATGGGCACCACATACAATATGAACATGTTTAGGATTTAAACTTAAAGCTGTTTCAATAATATGAGCTAACATAGGTTTAGCTGCAATAGGATGTAATACTTTAGGTAAACTGGATTTCATACGTTTACCATCACCAGCGGCTAAGATGACTACTTCAAGAGGAGCATTAAAAGACATGGCTATTTTCCAAGGTAAAGCCCATATTCTAACATATTATAAAATCATGAGAAGTCCATCCCAATCTAAAAAATTATTACTGCTCGAAGTTGCTAACATTCAGAACGTTAGATATACTAACGTTTAAAACGTTAGGTTTCTTAACGTTGCTAACGTTAGATGGTGAAATTAAAAAAACATGGATATTTTAGAGCTTAATAATGCATTGGCGATGGGTAATATTGACCAAAAAGGTCTTTTTCCTCATTTAGATCAATTAGCCAATACTGCTTATGTATTTGATATAGATTTTGGATTGAAAGTACTGCCAACAGAACCAGGTATTTTATTGATTCGTGGTGCTAGACAGTATGGAAAAAGTACTTGGCTTGAACAAATGCTTAAAAATACCATTGTTGAATTTGGTGCTGGTACGGCCTTTTATCTCAATGGTGATATGTTGTTGGAAATGGAGCGTCTTGAAAGTGCAATTGAAGATTTATTGACTGGCTTTCATCGGGAGGCAAAGGTAAGGCGAATTTTTATTGATGAAATTACGGCTATTCCCCAATGGGAAATTGCATTAAAGCGTATGTCCGATCGGGGATTATTGCGAGAAGTATTAATTATCACGACAGGATCCAATGCTGCCGATATTCGCCGAGGTGCTGAACGCCTTCCTGGACGAAAAGGCAAGCTTCAACGGACTAATTATTTGTTTACGCCTATTGCATATAAAGCATTTCATCAAGTGTGTAACGCTGTTTTGGGCGAAAAAACATTTATTGCTTATATGCTTTCAGGTGGTTCACCCATTGCATGTACTGAGCTTGCCACGCACCGTGCGCTTCCTGAATATGTAGTTGAATTAGTACGTGACTGGGTAGAGGGCGAAGTAACACGATCAGGGCGAAATCGACAATCTTTAAATAATATACTGCAAACTTTGTTTAAATTTGGTGGTACACCTGTAGCTAAGGCAAAAATAGCCCGAGAGACTAATATGGCTAATAATACCGTTGCAACAGGATATATTGATTTATTAAGTGATTTAAGTGTTGTTACTCCCGCTTTTCTGTGGGATCAAAATAATGGATTACCTGTTTTACGTAAAGCAGCCAAGCACCATTTTAGTAATCTATTGGTTGCGTTAACCTATAATTTTAAGAGAATTCGTCGAATTGAGGATTTTGATTTGTTGGATGAAAAGGAACAGGGAATATGGCTTGAGTGGCTAGTTTCTCAGGAACTAACGCGTCGCCGCGCCATTCACAGTGATATTTTATTCGAACCCCAACTTTTTTGGCAAACTCAACAACATGAGCTTGATTTTGTATTGGAAAATAAAACTTTTCTTGAAGTGAAGCGAGGAGGATGTTCTCCTTTAGAGTTTGCCTGGTTTTCAAAACAATTTCCTGGTTCTAAACTGATTGTAGTGAACAAAAATAAATTTGAAACGGATGCTATTCAAGCTATTACAGCAGAAGAATTTTTGTTGGCAGATAATATTATGTAACCGAAAATTTTTGAGAAATCAGAATTGACGTAAACCTCTTATAATGTCTTGTATCCATCCCTGACCTCGCGCTACCTTCGTCCGAGTTCCTTCTTTTAATCAATAGTCAATTGAATTTTAACTTACTATAATTGGTCGGTAAAAAACTTGCAGAAAATGCCCCATCATGGAAAAATGCTGTAAAAAACTTCTTGCACTTTAAGATATTTATTCTACTATGGTTAAAAGAAGCATTTAATATGATGAATTATTAAATGCTTTTGTGGGCTTGAAGAGCAAATGCTGTTTAAGCAGATACGTTAATTACTTAGGAGAAATATCATGAACAGAAATGAAGATAGAGAAGAAAGAAAATCATCTGGTTCTCAACAAGATCAACATGGTCGTCAATCATCGAGCCATTCTAGTCAATCAAACCAATCAGGACGTAGTTCTGAATCTCGTTCGGAAGCGGGTAAAAAAGCTGCTGCACATCGCGATCCTGAAGAACAACGTCGCTCTGCAAGCAAGGGTGGCCAACATTCGCATGATAATGACCGTTAGTTTTATAGATTCTAAATTTTCTGCATTTGCAGATTAGAATGCATAATTCTATATAGCCTCGATCTTTGAATTAAATTTAAAGATCGAGGTTTTTTTATTTTTTTACCCCATCTTTTTTTGAAGCCTCCTGAAAATTTACACTGTTATGAAAGAAGTCAGTTGCTGGTAGATCCTCATCTCGAACTATGGTAAGATTCGGCCACAAATTAGTTCATATTATTAAAGGTGTAAAAGTTATATGCTCGAATTTAATCCCGTGTGTTTGCGAACACTGAATGTCAAAGACGGTGAAAAACCCTGGGCATTGAAAACCTATGAAAAAGTAGGCGGGTACTCTGTGTGGCGAAAAATTTTAACAGAAAAAACGCCACCCGAAGTAGTACTTGAAGAAGTAAAAAAATCCGGATTAAAAGGTCGTGGAGGCGCAGGCTTTCCAACAGGTTTGAAGTGGAGCTTCATGAATCGTAATACTCCAGGTATAAAATACTTGGTTTGCAATTCAGATGAAGGAGAACCTGGCACATGTAAAGATCGTGATATTCTTCGTTATAATCCTCATCAATTAATTGAAGGAATGGCTATTGGTGCTTATGTGATGGGTGCTAAAGCGGGCTATAACTATATTCGAGGCGAATTTTGGGAACCTTTTATCAACACGGAAGAAGCATTGAAAGAAGCCTATGAAGCGGGATTATTGGGCAAAAATATTTTAGGTTCAGGTATCGATTTTGATTTATATAATCATTTGGGTGCGGGTGCTTATATTTGTGGGGAAGAAACAGCCCTATTAAACTCTATCGAAGGTAAAAAAGGACAACCACGTTTTAAACCACCTTTCCCTGCCAATTATGGTTTATATGGACGACCTACGACGATTAATAATACAGAAACCTATGCTTCTGTTCCCGTTATTTTGGAAAAAGGCGGTGATTGGTTCTTAAACTTAGGACAACCAAATTCTGGTGGGTCTAAAATTTTCTGTATTTCTGGTCATGTACAAAAACCGGGTAACTTTGAATTACCATTAGGCGTTCCTTTTAAAACGTTATTGGAACTGGCTGGTGGCCTTTATGAGGGCAGAAAATTAAAAGCGGTTGTTCCTGGTGGATCATCCATGAAGATTCTGCCAGCAGACGCCATCATGGATATCAATATGGACTATGATAGCTTACAAAAAGCTGGATCTAGTTTAGGTACGGGTGCCTTAACTATTATGGATGATACTACCTGTATGGTAGAAACGTTATTACGCGTCTCCGAATTTTATATGGAAGAATCTTGTGGGCAATGTACCCCTTGCCGTGAAGGTACAGGATGGATGACACGTATTCTTCATCGTCTTGTCCATGGGGAAGGCAAACCTGAAGATTTAGAAAAGCTTGTTACAATAGCGAATAATATCGAAGGCCGCACGATTTGTGCATTAGGCGATGCTGCTGCTTGGCCAGTACAAAGTTATTTGAAACATTTTTATCATGAATTTGAGCAACATCTCAACGGTGGATGTGCCGCTCATAAAGCTTCGTAAGATAGGTGAATTTAATATGGCAAATATTGAAATTGATGGAAAACAATTAACCGTTGATAATGGTAAAACCATTATTGAAGTGGCGGATGAGCATGGTATTCCTATCCCTCGTTTTTGTTATCATAAAAAATTAGCTGTAGCGGCTAATTGCCGTATGTGTTTGGTGGAAGTTGAAAAATCAAGAAAACCTTTGCCAGCTTGTGCTACAACCGTAACTGAAGGCATGAAAATTTATACTCAATCACCTTTAGCCGTTGAAGCGCAAAAAGCAGTAATGGAGTTTTTATTAATTAATCACCCCTTGGATTGTCCTATTTGCGATCAAGGTGGTGAATGTGAGTTACAAGATGTGTCTTTGTCTTTTGGACAAGATTTTTCAGAATATGATGAAACAAAACGTTCCGTTGTGGATGATAATTTAGGTCCATTAGTGGCGACTGAAATGACACGCTGTATTCATTGTACCCGTTGCGTACGTTTTGGTGAAGAAATCGCCGGATTACGGGAAATGGGTGGAACGGGTCGAGGCGAACATATGCAGATTGGGACTTATGTTAAACATAGTCTTCAATCAGAAATTTCAGCTAATATTATTGATTTATGTCCTGTTGGAGCATTAACCTCTAAACCATTTCAATTTCGTGCACGCGCGTGGGAATTGCAACAGCATCCTAGTATTGCACCTCATGATGCATTAGGTTCTTCTATTGAGTTTCATGTACGTCGTGATGAAGTAATGCGCGTGGTACCAAAAGAAAATGAAGCAATTAATGAAACTTGGCTTTCTGATCGTGATCGCTTCAGTTACTTAAGTATTAAAAGTCCTAACCGTTTGCTACAACCCATGGTAAAAGAAAATGGTGTATGGCAAGAAGTGGATTGGTCAGTTGCATTGAAAAAGGCCGTTGAAGGTATTCAAGGAACTATTAATGCAGCAGGGGCTGATGAAGTAGCTGCTTTTGCATCCCCTTCATCAACGGTAGAAGAATTATATCTCCTACAAAAATTGATGCGTTCACAAGGCGTGCACCATCTTGATCACCGATTACACCAAATTGATTTTTCTGCACAAGACAGCGCTCCTTTAGCGCCGATAATGCATATTCCTTATGCTGAGATCGAAAAACAACAAGCTATTTTGCTGGTTGGTTCTCATCTCAATCATGAATTGCCTTTAGCGAACGTACGAGTGCGCAAAGCCTTTTTAGCTGGTGCTAAAATCATGGCAATTAATCCTATCGATTATGATTTGCATTATGATTTAGCTGAAAAAATTATCGATGCTCCTCAATATTTAGCTGAACATTTAGCACAAGTTGTTAAAGTGCTTGCTTCTTTATCCGGTAAATCATTACCTGAATCAGCGAAAGATTTTTTTGAGGGTGTAGAGTCAGAAGAAAGTGCGGCAAATATGGCAACTTACTTGCACAATCATAAACCTGCAGCGATTCTTTTAGGCGCAATTGCTCAAAATCATCCTTCTGCTGGCTTGCTTCATTGGTTAGTCCGTTTAATAGAATCTATGGATGTAAACGTCATTGTGATGACAGAAGGTGCCAATGCGGCGGGTGCTTGGTTAGCAGGTATGATTCCTCATCGTGGCCCGATGGGACAAGCTGTATCCGAAGAAGGTAAAGATATTCAATCTGTTCTTCGTTCACGTCCGAAAGCAGTGGTGATGTTAAACGTTGATCCTTCTTTAGATATTGCCGATCCTCATAGAGCGGTTGAAGCAGTTTCTGATGCTCACTGGGTTGTGATGGTAACAAGCTTCGTGAATGACGAAATGTTAAAAATGGCCAATGTATTATTACCTGCCGCTGTGTATGCTGAAACATCGGGTACTTATGTTAATATAGAAGGTATCTGGCAAACCTTTAAAGGAGTGGTTTCTCCTCAAGGTAATGCACGGCCTGCTTGGAAAATCTTGCGAGTGATGGGTAATTTATTCCATGCAGCAGGTTTTGACTATGAATCATCAGAAGATGTCTTGAATGAAATAAAAAGCATTGTTCCTGCTGTTTTAAATAAAAGCCAGGTAAAAGAATTACCCTTACGAAACAAAAACAATGCAGATAATAATCTTACACGCATTGGCGAATGGCCTATCTATCGTGCAGATGCATTATGTCGGAATGCCCCAGCACTTCAGGCCTCTGAACCCGGAGTAGAATCCCTTAAAATTCGTTTACATCCTGAGACCGCTCAACATTATAAAATCAGTGGGCCGCATGTACGAGTTGAGCAAGGGGATTATGAAGCAGTGTTACCTGTTTGCTTAGATAATCGGGTAGCAAAAAATGCCATTTATGTGCCTTGTGGTTTAACGGAGACACATGGATTAGGCCATGCGCTTGAATCTATCACACTTTCACCTGTGACTGTTAAGGAGTAAATAAATGTTTCAGAATATTTTACAAGATATCAGTATAGTAGTGTGGATTGTCCTTAAAATTTTGGCTATCGTTATTCCATTACTCATTGTTGTGGCGTATTTAACTTTTTCTGAACGAAAAGTTATTGGTTTTATTCAATTACGGATTGGGCCAAATCGAGTTGGGCCGCGAGGATTGTTTCAACCCTTTGCTGATTTAATTAAGCTTATATTTAAAGAGGTAATTGTTCCTGTAAAAGCGAACCGATTTCTTTTCATTGCGGCGCCGTTATTTGCTTTAGCCCCAGCGTTAGCAGCCTGGGCAGTTGTTCCTTTTTCTGAAGGAGTAGTTTTAAGCAATATAAATGCCGGTGTACTATACTTATTTGCGATGACCTCTCTTGGCGTTTACGGTATATTGATTGCAGGATGGGCTTCCAACTCAAAATATGCCTTATATGGAGCACTTCGGAGTGCAGCCCAAACAGTTTCTTATGAAATTGCCATGGGATTTGCATTAGTAGGTGTGTTGATGGCTTCGGGAAGCATGAATCTTTCCAATGTTGTATTATCTCAACAAGGTGGTATTCTTCATTGGTGGTTTATTCCTTTACTGCCTTTGTTTATGGTTTTCTGGATTTCAGGTATTGCCGAGACTAACCGTGCTCCTTTTGACTTAGCAGAAGGTGAATCTGAAATTGTAGCAGGCTTCCATGTGGAATATTCCGGTATTACTTTTGCGTTATTCTATTTATCTGAATACATGGCAATGGTATTAGTATCGGTATTATTAGCATTATTTTTCATGGGTGGCTGGCTGTCTCCTTTTGAGGCATGGCCATGGTTAAACCAATTGTTATTTTTTGTGCCGCCTTTCGTTTGGTTAGCCTTAAAAACATCTTTTTTCTTGTTCGTTTATCTTTGGATTCGTGCAACGTTTCCTCGGTACCGTTATGATCAACTTATGCGTCTTGGCTGGAAAGTCTTAATTCCAACCACGATTGTGTGGATTGTTGTGGTAGGTGCCATGGTAATGGGGCATGTTAAACCCTGGTTTTGAGAGTAATTAATTCATGATTGTCCAGCGTTATTTAGCTAAAGAAGTTATTACGACGCTGGCTGCCTTAACAACTATCATATTACTGATCTTTTTAAGTAATCAGTTTGTTCAATATCTAAGCCGCTCAGCAGGAGGTTCACTTCCTGGTATGGTGGTGTTGAAATTGATGATGCTAGAAATCCCTAATCTTTCTGGATTATTGCTTCCATTGGGATTATATATGGCTATTTTAGTAGCCTATGGCCGTCTTTACGCAGAAAGTGAAATGATTGTTTTACAAGCATGCGGTTATACTCAAAAACAACTTATTATTACCACCATGGGATTATCCCTTATTGTTGCCATTATTTCAGGAGTATTAATGGTATGGGCGAGCCCTATTATTGCGCGGGATAGACAGCAACTCATCAAAGGAGGAGGCGTTTCTGCTTTAATTCAAGTTATTGTTCCACAACGATTTACCGCGCTAAATCAAGGCAAACGAGTTTTTTATGTGTCAGAAATGTCTCGAGATCATACGCAAGCAGAAGGCATATTTTTAGCCCAGCAAGAAAAAAATTCTTCGTTTTGGAATATTATCTGGGCTGAAAAAGGTTTTACTGAAGAGAACAAGAAAGGTTCTCAATTTGTTGTATTAAAAAATGGGCATGCTTATAAAGGCGCGCCAGGAAGTGCTGATTACCAGGTACTATCTTTTGATAAATATAAAGTAAGATTACCTCAGTCTAACAATAACGCATTGAAATCAGAGATTTCCAATACACCAACGGCTGAATTATTTCCTTTTAATAATAAAGATCCCGAAAAAGCAGCTGAGCTTCAGTGGCGTTTTTCTATTCCATTGATGGCGCTTACATTGGGATTATTAGCTATTCCCTTGAGTAAAGTTGAACCTCGGCGAGGAAAATTGGCAAAAATGCTTCCTGCTATTATTATTTATGTTATTTATGCCAATATGATGTTTGTAGGAAGAGATTGGATAATTGCGAAAGAAGTGCCTACCTGGTTAGGAATGTGGTGGATTCATGGCGTGGTGTTTTTATTAGCGCTTGGTTTAATAATTAGAACCCATAAACTTCGCTGAGGGAATCATCATGAAAATAATGAGTCGTTACATCGGCAAAACAGTGGCCTCTTCCATTGGGTTGGTCACCCTTGTACTGGTCGGGCTTCAGATGTTTATTCTTTTTGTGGGGGAATTAAATGACTTAGGTGCAGGGGACTATACCTTGACGGAAGCATTTGCCTACATTGTTATGCAGATGCCTTACCAGGTTTACCTATTTTTTCCTGTGGCATCTCTTATTGGCTGTTTGATAGGACTAGGTTCCTTGGCAAGCAATAGTGAGTTAATTGCCATTCGTTCCGCAGGAGCAACTGTTTTTCAGTTAGCAAGGGCAACAATGAAAGCGGCTATCATATTAATTATTTTAGTGACAGTGCTGGGTGAAAGCATGATGCACCAATGGGTACATGCTTCTGAGGAGCGTAAAGTCATTTTGCGGAGCGGTAGTAAAGAGTTTATCCTTTACCATGGGGGGATCTGGCTTCGTAATGGACAAAATTTTGTCTATGTAACGGCAATTTCACCTCATCATCAATTAGAAGAGGTGAAACAATATCAGTTTAATGACAAGCATGAATTGATTTTAACCCGTGCGATTCATCAGTTAGAATATAACGATCACCATTGGTGGATGTTAGATGCGGTTGAATCTGACCTCTCAGCCGATCGGGTGACAACGAAAAGATATGACAAAGCATTGTGGGATGTACCCCTACCTCCTGCGTTATTAGGTTTAGTTGATATTGAACCTGATCAAATGACGTTAAGCGAGTTAAGCCATTATATTGAGATTGCCCATAAGCAGCATCAAGAAGCAAGGCGATATGAATTAGATTATTGGCAACGGCTGTTTCAGCCAATAGTCAGTTGTATTATGGTGTTTTTAGCCATTCCTTTTATTTTTGGCCCATTAAGGCAATCTTCAATGGGTTCCCGGATTGTTTTGGGCACATTTTTTGGATTTGGATTTCATATTATAGATAAATTTTTTGGATCAGCCAGTTTGGTCTACCAGTTTTCTCCTTTCATTGGAGCGGCAGGTCCTACGATAATTTTTGGAATTATTGCATTTTTTATGATGCGTCGTGTGAAATAATTGTTGGAGATAAAATGAGAAAAGCAAATATTGCCATTATCGGCGCTACAGGTATCGTGGGTGAAGCATTACTCGATATCCTCGCACAACGAAAATTTCCTATTGAAGAGCTGTATCTTTTTGGTAGTGAAAATTCTGAAGGGCGTTTAATTGATTTCAAACGAAAATCATACACAGTAGAAAATGTACGGGATTTTGATTTCTCTAAAGCTCATATCGCTTTTTTCGCAGCAGGTAATGATATTTCAGCTGAATATGCACCTCGTGCAGCAGAAGCAGGGTGTATTGTCATTGATAAAAGCTCGCAATATCGTTATGAACCTGATGTACCTCTTGTTATTCCTGAAGTAAATCCTGAAGCTATTGGTGATTATGTGAATCGAAATATTATTGCCAGCCCTAATTGCTCCACTATTCAATTATTAGTAGCCTTAAAACCTATTTATGATGCGGCGGGTATTACTCGCATTAATGTGGCAACCTATCAGTCTGTCTCCGGGACAGGAAGAAAAGCCATATCCGAGTTAGTTCAGCAATCAGGTGAATTACTGAACGGCCGTCCAGCAACCACTGATGTTTATTCCCAGCCAATAGCGTTTAATGTGATACCAAAATGCGATAATTTTTTAAGCAATGGTTACACAGCAGAAGAAATGAAAATTGTGTGGGAAACCCAAAAAATTTTTTCTGATCCGGATATTCTTGTTAATCCTACTGCAGTGCGTGTGCCTGTTATTTATGGCCATTCAGAGGCGGTAAACATTGAAACGCGTGATAAAATTTCAGCGGAAGCAGTTAAATCTTTATTGGATAATGCAGAGGGCATCGTTGTACTGGATGATCCTGAAACAGACAGTTATCCAACCCCTCAAGTCAATGGTTCAGGAGAAGATGCTGTTTTTGTAGGTAGAATCCGGGAAGACATTTCCCATGAGAATGGGCTAAACTTATGGATAGTAAGTGATAATGTACGCAAAGGAGCTGCATTGAATGCTATTCAAATCGCAGAAATTCTCTGGCGTGATTATTTATAATTTTTATGCAAGGCCTTGGAAAAGCATATTATTATCCATAAATAGTTGGAACATCTATTTAAAATTTTAGTGAGCCCTTTGTGGCGGTTGCTCCTTTGCAAAAGGAGGCGGACTTGCGAAGCGCAGCAGGGAGATATTTAAAATTTATGCAGAAAACTCCTCTTACCCCTTTGGAAAAGGCGTTGTTGGTAGATAAATCAACTGAGTAATTTATCAGAATTCTTCTATTGCTTTTTTATATAAGATCTCGCAGAATGGTGCCGCTCCCTTGAGGGAGAGGATGCCCGGTAGGGCAGGAGAGGGTGAAAATCAATTGTTTTGTTGTAACATGACTTGAATGTTAAACCTTAATAAACGGAGTTATCACAAAAAGAACATGCTATCTTACAGAGCTTGGGTACCATGTATTACGTATTGGTGCTCACGAAATTTGTAATAATATATCACATGTATTGGACAATTATTTTAAATCGGATAAAAAATATAGCACTGGGAAGTGAGTCATTTTCCTTGTTTTGATTTCACCCTCTCCTGCCCTACCGGGCATCCTCTCCCTCAAGGGAGAGGCACCATTCTGCGAGATTTTATATGAAAAACAATAGAAGAATTCTGATAAATTTTACTCTGGTGATTTATGTAACAACACCCTTTTTAAGGGGAACCATATGATAAAACTGAATAAAAGTTCCAAAGCATTCTATTTATTCTTAACATAACAGTATTGGGTTTATATTTACCATTATCAAGGTTTAATTATGACGAAAAAGAAATTTTGGGAATACTTTATTAAAGAAAAACCAAATAAAAACGAAAAAGAAACGGGTTCTGATTCAGACTCTGGCTCTGAATCAGGTTCTGCCTCGGGTTCAGGAACAGGCCGGTTCACACCCTTTGGAGATGAAGGTTTTCCAACTACTTACCTCATCGAGGAAACGGAGTTCATGCAATATGAGCGTAGAGGCCTTGAACAACAAATTGAACGCCAGCTTGCGAGTGTAGAAGAGCGCCGCAAACCGCAACGCAAAGAAGGGGGCAATTCCCCTGGCATGCAAGAAAAAATGAAGCAACACCCTTTATTAGACTCTCAACGCTTTGATGGAATTGATCCGAATTTGAATCCAGCACCTTTTGGCAATCAAGAGGCGATGATTGAATTCGAAAATGAACGTAGGGAACAAGAAATGGAGAAACAGTTGCGATTAGGTAACATGCCTAAAATGGGTCATAGCATGACGCCTGAACCACGTAGGTAATAGTAATTTATTGAACGAGTAACTGTGCAATGATGGACACCTGTTTAGTAATTTCTTCTGGTGCTTTCTCAATAAATTTAACGTTTCGATGAAAAAAATCGACCGCTTTAAGCTGGTACACAAGAACAGCACCTTTTGTTTGAAGATTATTTGAAAGAGCAACTTCCAGTTGACCGCCTCGAATAGTGCTAGTAATAGGTGCGGTAATAATCATTTGTGTATGTTCATTAAACGCTTGTTGGGAAATTATGAAAGCGGGTCGCCGTTTTATAATTTCTTTTCCACAGCTTGGATCAAAATCCAACCAAACAATATCACCTTTTTTAGGAATGTAAATCATTCTATTTCTTTTCCCGTTGATTTAGCATTTAACCATTCCTTGTCCTCTTCGGTGAAGTGTAAAGATTCTTTTGGGGTATTTTTTAATAACATTTCTAGTGTAAATGTTTCCTTAACTGGAGTAAGAACTATTTTCGAATCAACAATGGATAAGTCTAGTTCTGAACCCGTGTGAAGTCCTAATATTTTTAATATAGCTTTTGGAAGACTAATAATATTAGCGCCACCTGATTGGCGAATAGCTATTGCAGTCATTATAATTATCTCCATGTATATATTGACTAAAGTATATATTAAAGTTTTACTTTTGTAAAACTTTTTTACGGCTGCATTTAATTTGCAATAAGCTTTTTTGATATAGTGTATTTCCTCTATTTTCTCGTTTAATGACTTCATCATACCTAATTCCAATGAAATGTCAGTTGGGACAGGTCTTGAACTTGTCCCCGACGAGTGAGGGCAAGACTCGTCTCAGGAGAAAGGAAACTTATGTGGCTAATATTATATTATCTGTTTAATCGTGGGGTTATGGAACGTAATTTACTCCACGGAGAATCTTCTAGTGTCATTAGTCCTTCCAGTAAATATGAAGCACATGAATGAATATTATACTTAAGGCCAAATCGTATGTAACGATTCAGAAATTTATCGATGAAAATTTTTGCCTCATCAAACGATTCTGCATCACTCACCTGTTTTGCTAATAACTTAGCATAATCAATGCCTTTTTTTGTATGACGAAAAAATGTAAAAAATCCATAAGCACCTCGCCCATCTATTCCATCATAGAAAGTCTTGTGTTCGTTCCAGTCCGTATATGTTAATGTAGCTTCCATCACGATCTGTTGAAGATTTTCAAGATTTGAATCTATTTGTACTTCTGATGTTTTTCTGATAAAAGGATTTTCTCCATTTGCTTCTGAATCCTTTTGAAAATCTTCTACTTCTCTGCTAAGGGGACAATTTTTTATACGGTTTGGAGTAAAAACTTGGGAAATTTCTTGTGTTAGTGCAGGATAAAATGCTTCACACACCCCAAAAGAAACCTTTTCTCCCTCACTTCCATGGCCATCCAATATAAGAGCAGAGGTAGGGGTTTCCTTTACTTCAAAAATTGCCACGGAAATATTATCAGTGGATGTTGCCTTTGCTGACGCTACTATTTCTTGAGCAAGTTCAGATAGGTTATTCCTATTGATGAGGAATAAATTTCCAATTATTTTACTTGTTAGGTTTTCTAGTCCATCAGAAGCAACCAATATAAAGGCTCTAGCTCCCTCGGGCAATATTCCTGTTTCTCTTCTAATTTCAGGAATGTGAATGAGGCCATAGTGTTCGCAAGCCCTATCTCCTAATGAACGAGACATAGCTAAAGAGGGGCTATCCATAAATCTGTGGCTGCTACCTTTCGCTCTTAATCGCCAAGTTCCTGAATCATAAGTTGCCGGAGGAAAACCAGATTCTTTAAGCCGCCTTTTTTCTCTTCTTTCTTGTGGTTTATGCAAGCGATTTATAGGAGTAATATCAATTGTATTATTTGGATGGAGAATAATACAATAAGCCAAACTATCACCCAAATTAGCTACCGTTAGGAAAAGTAAACGATTTTTAGTTTTTTGATTTTCTTTAGTCCAAGCAATTGTTGTACAAAGTGTTGAACCACTAAATTCATGCTGCCCATAGGTATTTTGCATTTGTGCAATAGTTGCTGAAAAGACTACATTTTCTTCTTCGACAGATAGAAAATTAAAATCATTTATATCCTTGATGCTAGCCGCATCTTGTTGTTTGGCTCGTTGATTTATATCAGTAAGGCACGCAGAAAAGGGTAGCATTTAAAAAAAGTTTTCTATTAATTGTATAATAAATCAATCATATCATTATTATATTAGTTTAATATTAATTGCCACTTTAAAAATTGCTGGCAAAAGAATCTTTATTAAGCGCCTACTTTTGTGGGAATAGGCGACATATGAAAAGGAGTCGGCGCAGTTTTCTTCTGTTGTTCAGCTTCTAATGATTTGGAATGTTCCAGTGCTTCTACGTGCAACCCCAGTCTTTTTCCAAATGCAGTGAGCTCTTTTGTAAAGGCAGAGAAAAATTTGGAGGCGGTACCTTCTATTTTAAGAACAGCATCTTTTGGTATATTTATAAAGTTGCCAAAAACTTTGACCGCTGTCATCACTGCTGCTGCAGCATCTTTAGCTGCTTCTTCAGCCAATTCTCGTGGATCTATTTTATTAAGATTAGTTAAAACGATCTGAATAGCCGCAGCGCCGCCTCTAAATAAATTACCGAATCGAATGCGCATTAATAATTCTAATCCAACCGCAATAGCTAATGATTGAGGGGAAGAACCAATAACAACACATTTTGCTGTTTCAAGGGCAATGCTTGTCCAGGGTATTTCGTTTAATGCTTTTTTGAGGGATTGAATGAGTTCTTTTGAATCTTTAGGCAGAATGCTGGGAGCTTGGGAATTTTTGGAGGGAGTTAACTCCAGTGTAATATTGGCTAATTCAGAGAAGTCGACACCACGTGAATCATCGCTATCTGATTCATGTGCTTTTTGTAGTTTCGTTTGTAATCGATAAAACATTTCATCAATTTTTTCACTCGTTACGTCCTTGGGTAAATTTACTCTAAATATTTTGAGTAACAACCGCTTTTCTTCTTCAGTAAAATGAGTGTTTACTGTTTTACTCATGATTTTCCCCTTAAAAAGAATAATATTTAACTTGAGTTCCTTATCGTGATTATAGCGTATTTTTATTAAAATTACGCCTGGTTTAATTCAACGAGAAATGCTTTGGCAGCAATTTGTTCGGCTTTTCGTCGACTAGTGCTTGTGCCAATGGTTTCTTTGTTTAAGCTTTTTACACTACATCGAATGGTAAACATTTGTTGATGTGATTCACCACTTGTTTCAATGATTTCATAGACTGGAAGCGTTTGTTTTCGTGATTGAAGATATTCTTGAAGCGCTGTTTTTGGGTCTCTTGTGTTAGTTTGCAAAGAAGGATTATTCAGTTTCTCATGGAAAATTTTCAATACAAATTGCTGGCATACTTCAAAATGGCTGTCTAAAAAAATTGCGGCAATAATCGCTTCAAGTGCATCCGCTAAAATAGACACTCGTTCTGCACCACCCGTTTTTAACTCACCCATTCCTAATTGAAGAAAAGGTCCCAAATCTATTTGTTTTGCAATTTCAGCAAGTGAATCTTCTTGTACAAGATAAGCCCGTAGGCGGCTTAATTCACCTTCAGTGGCTTTAGGGTATTGTTCATAAAGGGCTTGAGCAACAATAAGATTTAACAACGAATCACCAAGAAATTCCAAGCGCTCATTATTGCTTGCAGAGTAACTGCGATGCGTGAGTGCTGTTTTAAGATGAGTTGGTTGTTTAAAACTATAATCCAACTTTTTATACAGTGCGTTAAGTGATGTCATTATTAATGGACAATTTTACCAATACGTGACCAACGAACGCTGTCGGATTCTTCATCCCAACTCACCAATATACAAAAAGCTTGGCCAATTAAATTTTTATCAGGAACAAAGCCCCAATAACGACTGTCACTGCTGTTATCACGATTGTCACCCATGACAAAATATTGTCCTTTAGGAACCGTTACTTCAAAATCGCTGTTTGTAACGTCAGGACGAATATAAATATCATGTTTAATGCCGGCAAAATTCTCACGTTTTTTTTCTACTTTCCAAGTGCCTAATCCTGGTTCGGAATCAATCGCGTATTTCAAAAATTTTTGGGGCATTTTTTTGCCATTTACATAAAGTATTTTATCTTTATATTCGATATGATCGCCAGGTAACCCAATGACACGTTTAATGTAATCAATAGAAGGTTCAGGAGGGAAGCGGAAGACAACCAAATCACCATGTTTTGGTTCTTTAATATCCAAAAATTTGGTATGTAATATAGGTAAGCGCAATCCATAGGCAAATTTATTGACTACAATAAAATCCCCAATAGACAATGTTGGTTTAAGAGAGCCTGATGGAATACGATAAGGTTCTGCCACAAAGGAACGGATAAGGAAAACAATAAATAACACGGGAAAAAATGAGCGGGAATACTCCACTATAGCGGGTAATTTTAATGCTGCTCCTTGGGCTTCTGCTTTAGCTGCTCTTTTTTTAGCAAGCCAAATAATATCGATTAATGAAATAAGTCCAGAGATTAACACTAATAAAAAAAGTATTAATTCAAAATTTTGCGTAATAAACGTCATTATTATTTACCATCCGATTTGAGGATTGCCAAAAAGGCTTCTTGAGGAATTTCAACGCGACCGACTTGTTTCATGCGTTTTTTTCCTTCCTTTTGCTTATCAAGCAATTTACGTTTACGACTGACGTCTCCACCATAACATTTAGCAATAACATTTTTGCGTAGGGCTTTCACTGTCTCTCGTGCAATAATATGCGCACCTAAAGCGGCTTGTATAGCGACGTCAAACATTTGGCGGGGAATAATTTCACGCATGCGAGCTACTAGTTCCCGACCACGAGGAATAGCTTTGTCTCGATGGACAATAAGGGATAAAGCGTCAACTTTTTCACTATTAATTAAAATATCAAGCTTAACCAAATCGGCCGGTTGAAAGCGTTCAAAATGATAGTCTAAAGAAGCATATCCGCGACTCACGGATTTTAATCGGTCAAAAAAATCTAATACGACTTCACTCATGGGTAATTCATAGGTCAATGAGATTTGATTACCTAGATAAACCATGTTTTTCTGAATGCCGCGCCGTTCGGTACATAAGGTTAACACAGGCCCTAGGTAAGCTTGAGGAACAAGGATATTGGCTTTAACAATAGGCTCATTCATTTGGCTAATATAATTTACCGCAGGCAAATCGGCTGGGTTATCAATATGTAACGTTTCGTTTTTTGTAGTAATGACTTCTACGACTACTGTAGGAGCAGTCGTAATAAGGTCTAATTCATATTCACGTTCTAAACGTTCTTGAATAATTTCCATGTGAAGCATACCTAAAAAGCCACAACGGAAACCAAAACCAAGCGCACTTGAAACCTCTGGTTCATAAAATAGGGAGGCATCATTCAAACTAAGTTTGGACAAAGCGTCACGAAAATCTTCATAATCATCGGCATTAATGGGGAAAAGCCCTGCAAACACTTGAGGCTGTGCTTTTTTAAAACCAGGCAAAGGCTCTAAAGCGGGATTATTAGCCAATGTTAAGGTATCGCCTACAGGGGCGCCATGAATGTCTTTAATTCCCGCAACGACATAACCTACTTCGCCAGTATAAAGAACACCGGTATCGGTGCGTTTAGGGGTAAAGACACCAATTTTATCCACAACGTAAGATTTTCCGGTAGAAACCACCTGCATTTTTTCACCTACGCGAAGCACACCATTTTTAACGCGTACGAGCGACACCACGCCCCAATAACTATCAAACCATGAATCAATAATTAATGCTTGAAGCGGAGCTTCTGCGTCCCCTGTTGGTGGTGGAACTTTTTTGACTAACATTTCTAGCAAGTCATCAATACCAATACCTGTCTTCGCGCTGACACGAAGTGAGTCTTGGGCTTCAATACCGACAATTTCTTCAATTTCATTAATAACGCGTTCGGGTTCAGCTTGAGGTAAGTCGATTTTGTTCAGTACAGGAATAACTTCTAAACCCTGATCAATGGCAGTACAACACACGGCAAGAGTTTGAGCTTCAACGCCTTGAGCTGCATCGACCACTAATAAAGCCCCTTCACACGCAAAAAGAGAACGTGATACTTCATAACTAAAATCCACGTGACCAGGGGTGTCGATGAAATTTAATTCATAAGTTTCACCATCTTTTGCTTTATACATTAAGCGCACGCTTTGGGCTTTAATGGTAATGCCGCGTTCGCGTTCAATATCCATGGAATCTAACACTTGGGCACTCATTTCTCGCTCAGAGAGGCCACCACAATGTTGAATCAATCGATCAGAAAGCGTTGATTTCCCATGATCAATATGGGCAATAACGGAAAAATTTCGTATTTTCTTTAAATCAAGCACAAGAGACTCGCAAAGGTAAAAAACCTATTATTTTAAAGCATTTATTTTTTTTGACAAGCCATAGGCCAATTATTTAAAATATTAAAATGATAAACAAGCTTACTTCGCCTTCAGTGGAACCCTTTAGTTTTCAAAAACTTGACCGTCTAACACTAACTTTTTTTGTTATTATCTTTGCGATAGCGTCAGGAATTTTAGCGATTAACCATTATTATTGGCATTATTCCCTCGTGAATTATTTTTTAGCCGATGCGATCAGCGTGGTTTTTTTCGGTGTACTTTTTACGTTAGGCTGTTTTTATACTCTAGGGGCACAGTCTAGAATTACTCAGACGCTGACCTATGTGAATGCTTATTTCTTAATTGTTTCACTGGTGATGTATGCAACAACGGCTATTCAATTGACGCCCTTTGAACCTATTGATGAGTATTTGCTTCAGTCGGACTTAGCTCTATTTTATAATCCTGAGAAAGCTATGCATGCCTTGTATCAACATCCCTTTTTTGTAAAGTGTTTATATAAAGCCTATAACTTTTTGAATTACGAGATATTTATAGTTCCTATCTTGCTTATTTTTCTTCGACAATTTTTAGCAGTAAAAAGATATTTCTTTTTTGTCTTGTTCACTTTGTTTGTTGGTTTTTTTATTTATTATTTTTGGCCCACAATGGCTCCAGCAAGCATTGTTTACAGTCCACATTTTTTAGAAGCACAATATAATACTGGTCAAAAGTTTTATGAAATTCATCACCATTTAGTACCTCATTCGCGTTTAGGAGGCTTAATATCTATGCCATCGTTTCATGTCATATGGGCGATATTATTCCAAATAAGTGCATGGCCTGTGCGATGGCTCTGGTGGATAATTTTGCCTTTTAACATCCTCATTGTCACTGCGGCCTTATTATTAGGGTGGCATTATTTAGTTGACTTGATTGCAAGCGCTTTAATTTGTGGTTCGGCTTGGGTTTGGGCACGTGCAGTGTCTTCTCGTTAATTACTATTTTAAGCTCCTCGGGTATCATGATTTTAAAAAATTCTTCTTTTGGAAATGTAGTTGAATATTTTAATTTATAGAACCGGTGGAAATTTTCCACCAGCTCTTTCTTTTCATTTAAATTAAATTCAATTCAATTATAGAACCATTAGGAAATTTTTCTGGGTTATTTTTAACTGCTTTGTTAATATCTCTTGTTGCTACACCATAAAGTACTGCTACGTCGGCATCAATAATTACTTTTTGTTGTCTTATTTCAATGATTTTTTCTGATATTTGATCGTATTGAACTATTTGCATATTTCTTATCCTATAGTAGGCGCATTTGTTGGAAGCAAAAAAATTATAAGATACTATTTATACAATAGTCAACTACTAATTTTTTCCATATATTGCTGATGAGTGGCCAACTCATCTTCCGAGGCATATACCACTTTAAATGGACCTTGAGGAAGGTCATAAAGCGGTTGTGTAATGAGGATATCAGGTGAGGAAAGGGCAGAAGCTGTGGCTGCTTCCGGTGATATAGCCGTATCAAATAAGCTGATTTGTCCGCCAGTCATCGCTAAATACACGCCACCCAATAATTCAGCATCAATTAACGCGCCGTGCCAATCCCGGCCAGAGTTGTCTACTTGATAGCGTTTGCAAAGGGCATCAAGATTGTTTTTTTGACCACGATGTTTTTTTCTTGCCATGACAAGCGTGTCGATAATGGAGCAGCATTCACTAATCTTGGAGAAATTTTTTTGAAAAGCTTTATTTAAATTTAAAAACTCATGATCGAGAAACCCTAGATCAAAAGGGGCATTATGAATAATGAGTTCACTGCCGTCTAAATAAGCGAATAAATCATCCGCTATTTCATGAAATTTAGGTTTATCGTCTAAAAATTGATTAGTGATGCCATGGACTTTTTGAGCGCCAGCGTCGATTTCTCGTTCAGGATTAATATAATAATGAATATAGTTGCCAGTAAACCGACGGTTAATCATTTCTACTGCTGCCACTTCAATAAGTCTATGGCCTTGGGTAGGCTCTAGTCCTGTGGTTTCTGTATCAAGTACAAGTTGTCTCATAAACTGTTTATTTAGCTGGAGGTAAAGTGATGACAATACTACTTAGACGGTTATTGGTTAATACTTGTCGTGCTTTTTGCATAGCTTCTTGAGATAAATAGGGTCCCACTTTTATACGATACCAAATGGTACCAAATTTTTGGAATGGTTCCACGGAAACATTAAAGCCTAAGAAAGTCAGCTTGGCTTTTAATTGATCGACATCACTTATTCGTTGAAGGGCAGCAACTTGTAGGAGATAACGATTGGAATTTATCGTACTCGGTTGAGTTTGGGTTACAGGTGGGACAGGAACAGTAGCCGGTTTAGGCTGTTGCATGGTAGTGGTTTTTTGTTGAACTGTAACAGGCGGCTGTTGTGTTGCAGTTTCTGTTGTGGATGAGATAGTTACCTTTCGTCTGGTTTGAAGAGGAAGAGAAGGTACCCCTGTCGGTGCAGTTTCAAGCGCTGCAGTATCATTGACTTTGAAAGCCTCGGCTGCTTTTTTTTCTTTTTCCTTTTCTTGAGCGGCTTTTAGGGCAGCGGCTTCTTCAGGTGTTGTTGTTGCATCAGCTGTTACCGTCGCACTGTTATTTTCACCATTGTTATTTCGAGAAACAGGTACTGTTTCTTTCGAGAGTAATGTATAAAATTCAAAACGCGGTTTGGCTGGTTTAGGTGGCGCTTCTGGTGTTTTGGCAGGTTGCTGATTAACTTCTTCATGATTTTTAGAAAAAAGAATGCCGCGTGAAAAAACGTAATAACCAGTAATGCCTATAATGACAAGGAGCAATAAAACAAAGTAGCCTGATTTAGGCGCATGTGGATGTTGGTTTTTTCGGTATCGTTGGTCGCCACGTGGCGATAATTTAGCGTAATCGTTTCTCGACATAATTTTTTCGTCTACATAGAGTCTGGGGCTGTGACACCTAACAAGGTCAAGCCATTTTTTAATATTTGTTGGGTCGCCATGATAAGACATAGCCGAGCATTGCGCAATATGTCATCATCTACAAGAAAAACACACGCGTTATAGTAAGTATGAAAATGGTTTGCTAACTCACGCAAATAATGTGCTATTTGATGTGGTTCGCGAGAAATGGCCGACGTTTCAATCATTTCAGGATATTGTAAGAGGGTTTTGGCTAACTGTAACTCATGTTCCAGTGATAAAACATTACCACTGTTTAATGCTTGTAATCCTTTTTCTTGATCAAACTTAAATTTCTTTTCAGTCATTTGTTTGAAAATACTACAAATGCGTGCATGCGCATATTGCACATAATATACAGGATTTTCGCTGGATTGGGATTTCGCGAGTTCTAAATCAAAATCTAAATGTTGATCTGATTTACGTTGAATGTAAAAAAATCGAGCGGCATCGTTGCCAGTTTCTTCACGTAATTGACGCAGGGTAATGAAAGAACCACTGCGTGTCGACATGGAAACACGCTCTTTTCCGCGATACAGAATAGCAAATTGAACCAGTAGTATTTCTAGTGCACTAGGATCTTTACCTAATGCTTCAACTACAGCTTTCAATCGAGGGATGTAACCATGATGATCCGCACCAAATACATTAATTAACTTTTCATAACCACGAGAATATTTATTCCAGTGATAGGCCACATCTGAAGCAAAATAGGTGGGTTTGCCATTGGCACGAATAAGTACTCGATCTTTTTCATCACCAAAATGAGTCGCTTTAAACCACAAAGCACCTTCTTTTTCTTCGGTAAACCCAGATTGCTTTAGTGCTTCAATCCCTTTTTCTAAAGAGCCATCATCAAATAATTTTTTTTCAGAAAACCATGATTCGAAATGTACCCTAAACTCAGCTAAATCCTGTTTGATATCGTCCATGATTGCATCTGTTGCAAATGCTTGAATCTCTTGGAATGCTTCTCGCCCCAGCAATTCTGAAGCGCGTGCAATAATCGCATCAATATAAATCTCTTTGTCACCACCCTCTTTTTCGTCTGGAGGTAAATCCTTAAAAAGAGCGTCAACTGCAATATGTGCATAGCGATCATTTACTTGTGCAAGTAATGTTTGAGCCATATCAATCACATAATCCCCTTGGTATCCATTATCAGGGAAAATAAACGTATTCTGTGGATGAACTAACGCCAAATACCGCAACCACACACTCGCCGCCAAAATTTCCATTTGTCGACCGGCATCATTGATGTAATACTCGCAATCAACATTAAATCCGGCAGTACGAAGCAAATTGGCTAATGAAGAACCAAATGCAGCGCCACGTCCATGGCCAACATGAAGAGGGCCAGTAGGATTAGATGAAATAAACTCTAAAAGAATCTTTTGATTATTGCCGATTGTGGATTTTCCAAAATTTTCTTTTTGATTTAGTACATCCTGCACTACTTGATAATGGGCAACAGGTGAAAGCTTAAAATTAATAAAACCAGGCCCTGCTATCTCTGTTTTTTCGATCCATGACGTGGATGGTAAAGACGAAATAATGCTTTGGGCAATCTCACGTGGTGGCTTTCCGATAATTTTTGCTGAAACTAGCGCAAAATTACATGCATAATCCCCATGCTTCGGATCTTTAGTGTTTTCTAAGTGAAATTCCGGCAATTCTTGAGACGGAAAGAGTTCATTTAATGATTGTTTAATCAGGGTATGTAAAGCTTTTTTCATAATGCGACGATTATTCAATAATTTGCCAAAGATTTCAAGAAATTATATTCCGGGCAATAAGTTTTTCAGCTGGCCGAATATCTTATATACTCACAGCTAATTGTTGGCACAAGCTAATCCGAATAAATTTAACAAATATTTTCTTGCAAGGAAATGATTTCATAAATTTTTTGTTGAATTTCTTAGCTTAAATTTGTAGAATACAAATATAAGTTTTCCCTAAGGTTAACGTTTTGTTTGAACTGTAAAAGTTCTTAATTTTATTTTAATAATTGTCTATATTTAAGACAAGTAAGGTATTTTGAATTATGGCTATTTCTGCTATTCCTGTAATGACCCTGCGTCCTGATCTAGAATTATTAAGGACACAAGGCGATAAGACGACTGTTTATCCAAACAAACGGAAGGGTGATAGTTCACGTAAAAAAGAATCCTTTGACTATCATTTAGTGGAATTAACCAATTCAAAGAAAATCCCTGCGATAGTTCAAGACGCTAGAAAAAAGGATGATGACAAATTCCATTTGTTTAAAGAAAAAGTAAAGCGTTGTAAAGATACCGATATGTTACTTCTTATCTGTAATGCTTTTCACTATCAACTTAATGAGCAAAACAGTAAGCGATATGCAAGTTATCTTTTTGCTAAATTGATTGCCTGGGGAGATAAAGAACCTTTACTTTATTCTCATCTCAATGCATTACTCGATTTAGATATTTCTAACGAACAAACAACTGAAATAGCTGCAGCTACATTTAATGGCTTAAACGTTTTAACCAAGGCTATTAGAGATAACAAAGCTTTTTATGCCATGTTAAACATTCATAGCAAAGCCGAAAAGAGTAGAAAGGAAGCGGCATTACGAGAATTAGATTTCAGTACAGATGAGAATGTATTAAGCTTTTTGGTTGGTCTGCATAGAGAAAAGTCTAGAGCTTTTATTGCACAACAAATCAAAAACTTACAAGACAAGCCAGAAGCTGATCGAACTGAAGCAGATAATATTGTTTTAAACAACGCCATTCTTCTTAAAACAAATGAGGAAATTTTAGCGGCTAAAAATGCCATTGCTATGTTCCCTTGGGATAGAACAACACAAGAACAAAAGTTTGTTCAAAAAGTAATTAACGCTTTGAAACAAAAAGGTAATGAAATTACTATTAATGTTGGTTTAAAGCAAAAAGCCCAAAAATTTGATCGTAACCAATTATTAGTGCTCATTCGTTCTAATCCTCTTTTATGTTCAGAATTTAAAAAAGCATTAGAACCTAAATCTTTAAGCTTTTTATTTGGTCAAACAACATTAAATAACTTATTTTTTTCAGATTCTCATGAAAGAGCATTGTTCACTAATGATGACTTCTTAGAATCAGCAAGAAATTTACTTGGTTCTAACCAGTTGTTGTCGTGTTATGTTGAGCCGCAAGAGCTTAATCTTGATGATGTTTCTGATTTTGGTGATGAACCTGAAGTAGATGACGCGGCTGATCTAGATGAGGAAGATGATGAAGAAGAAAGTGCATCTAATGCGGGATCTCATGATCTTGGAGAAGAAGATGAAGTGCCAGTTGCTGATTTAGACGCTGTGTCACAAAATGGGTCTGAAACAGGCATTCAATTGTCTCCAATTAAGCCGCAGTCAACCGATAAGTCGCTGTTAACCGCGGCAAATTTAGCGGCAAATTTTACGGCGTTATTAAATTCTGCAAGAAGCAAAGATGAAAGTCAAAAGGGAACAAAATCAGCAAGTAAAGTTTCTAGCATCAGTAATTTCGATATGGAATCTGTAGCTGATTTAGATGATCAAGAATCAGAAAGACAGAGTACTGTAAGTCTGAATCATTAGCCTTAACTGAGTAACATGAATTTAAGATAAATGGATTCTTACTAAGCAAAGTCTTCAAGAATTAAGAGCGCTAATTCATTACGGATAGTTAGCACTCTTATCTAAAAGATATATTTATTAAACTAAACAACGAGAGAGTATTACATACTATGGGAAATTATAAATCCAAACCAAATACAACAACCCAGTCAACAGAACGGACACTTGCTGAGCAAAAGCTCATGGAAAAGATTTTATATGTACCTGCTCATATGTATAATTTTTTTCGCAAAGATGACCAAGAAAAAATAAATGAAGGGGCTATATTTGGTATAAAAATACGTGATTTTTCTGAGATGATGCTAGCCTATGAGCAAAAGACAAGAGGTCAAAAAGCAACTGAAAAAGAATTACGTGTGAATGTAAGAATGATTTTAGAAAATAAATTTGGCATCGATATCGATGGAAGCCTTGATCAACATCCACTATTAGATGGGCGACTTTTTGTCGTGCCTGCCGCTTTTATAAACAATCAAACAATGGCTGAAACTAATGAAGTAGATGATCCTGTTCCTGATAATTTTGAAGCAATAGCAGATGCTCCACCACCAGTTGTTAGAGAGCTTTTTCCTGAATCTGACGTTGATAACGATGATACCAAAAGTGTTCATAGTGTTAATAGTGCGGTGAGTAGTGTTGTGACTGCAAGAAGCGATCTTGCTCCCTCTGTTGCTTCGCGAGCTTCTTTGAACAGCAATTCTTCAATAAATTCTCGAAATCCTAAAAAACCTAAGCAGCCTACGGTTCAAAAAACAGCAAAAGATAAAGTTAATGAGGTTTTATCTTTAGTGTTAAGTCCTTGTCGGGTTGTTGCTTTAGATTATTTGAAAAATCTTCTATCGGACGAAATATTATTTGATGAGTTAAGATTGGCTATTTCAGCTGAACTAGATAAAGTAGCATTAACCAATTGTGTACTGGGCGTTATTCGAGCACTTTTAGATACTGCTGATAAAGCAAAGTCTACCCTTAATATAATCAATTCTGTTGCTGCTGAGTCAAATATACCTAATTCTGTAGCGTTTACAAGTTATTTTGGTGAAAAATTGGTAGGTGTTAGCGATCAAAAACCTTTAAATTCAGCAGCGGATGAACTCAAATACAATGCCCGTGTTGGTACAGCATTAAAGAGCAAACCAAAAAATTTATTCAATGATTTTTTTGATGCAAATACTATTAAATTAGGCGCTAAAGAAAAAGAGTTAGGTTCAACGTTAGAGAAAAGAGCCGCTTTACACATTAAAAAAACTTGTTCAAAATTTTTATCCCCTTTATGTAATGCAGTTATACAAATTGTAAGAAATATGCCATCTTCTAATGAAATAAGCGATGAGGATAGATACCATTTAATAGCTTCATTAATTTATAGAACAGGAGTTTTGAAGCAAAAAACAATTGATGTTGTCAATAATATGTCTTCACAAACATTGCCAGAAAATGTTTTACAGTCATTAAAAGATAATAAACATGAATCTTTACCTGATGAGCGTTCAACACAGGTTGTTACTCTTGAGGAAGAAAGGGATTTTGCCTATTGTATGGCTTATACTATCAATGAATTACCTCGACAAATATTGAAATCAGAATCTCCTGATAACTTAGGTAAAATTAGTCAATCACCTGAGAACGTTTCAATAAGTAGGGCTCTTCAAAGATTTGCAAAAGAAAAAGATGCTGAAATTAGACTCAAGGCTCTTCCGGCTATTGAAGAAGGCACTTCATCCACTGAAAGCTCACCGGTTAAACCGGCTAGGCAAAGTCTTTTAGCTGAATCTATGTCTAGAGCTTTAGGTAATCAGAGAGTTGGAGCTGTTAATGATCAAGAAGCCTTAGATGCTGCTTTATCAACGAGATTAAATGTAGAACATCGAGTAAAAGGTACCCGTATTTAGAGCAATCTTCTTACGTAGCCCGTCATTGCGAGGAGTGGTATTGCGCAGCGTAGCGGAGCAATAAAGCGACGCGGCAATCCAGGCATCTATATTCATTGGATGATTGTTGCTGGATTGCTTCGTCATATTTTTCATTTGCACCCTCGCTACGCTTTGGTGCAAATGAAAATATTCCTCGCAATGACGTACCAATTGGAATGACCTGTAGGAATGAATGTTATGCATTCCTACTGTAACTTTATGCTTTGAGAGTCTTCTCTTATCAATACAACGAAATTCCTGTAAAATAATACGATTACTTTTAAATTTTAAATTAATCAATGCAACAAAATTTATCTGATATTCAGCGCCATGAAGCGCTGAAAACTTATATTATTGATAAAATTCAAAAAGCAGGTGGGATCCCTTTTTCTGAATATATGCACGATGCTTTATATACACCGGGATTAGGGTATTACATGGCTCACCCCCATATTTTCGGTGCTACGGAAGAAAAAGATTTTGTGACGGCGCCGGAATTATCACCACTTTTTGGGCAGTCATTGGCCAATGTTTGCCATGCTTTATTAAAACAAATACCTGACGCTGTCATTCTTGAGTTCGGGGCAGGTAGTGGAAAACTTGCAGAAGATCTATTAACGGGATTAGCAAAATTAGGGACGTTACCAAAAGCGTATTGGATTTTAGATCCCAGTTATGGTCTTCGTGAACAACAACAAGAACGTTTGAAAAACCAAATAGTGCCCATTGAATGGTTAGACCAATTACCTAAAAAACCTTTCAAAGGCATTGTCATTGCGAATGAAGTATTGGATGCTATGCCTGCGCAACGTTTTCAAGTGACGAATAAAGAGTGTTTTGAATTGTTTGTTAATTATGCTGATAATGAATTTCAAGAAGAATATAGAAAAACAAACGACGATAATATTGTGCAACTTGCTGAATTTATTCGAGAACAAAATTTGCCTAATGAATTAGCAATACCTTATCAATCTGAAAGGTTACCCCAATTAAACGTTTTTTTTGAGGAACTTTCGGCTTCTTTGGAGCTGGGAGCTGCTTTATTTATTGATTATGGTTTTCCAAAGCACGAGTTTTATCATCCTGATCGTCATATGGGAACATTAATGTGCCACCAACGGCAACGAACGCATGCCGATCCTTATCATCAAGTTGGCCTTCAAGATATTACGACACATGTGGATTTTACAGATGTAGCTGAAAAAGCCATGGACGCTGGATTTTCGGTCGCAGGTTATACGCAACAGGCCGCTTTTTTAATGAATGCTGGACTTTTATCTTTGTACGCAGAGCAAGCAAATTCTTATGAAGCTAAAACTGCCGTTAACCTTCTTACTTCTCCTAGTGAAATGGGAGAGTTGTTTAAAGTAATGGCATTGACTAAAAACTTGGATATTTTTCCCTTTCCTGGATTTGAACATTTTGATAAACGACAGAACTTATGAACCACAATAAACAAAAACAATTGAGTGTCATTGAACTTCAAAAAGAATCAATGAAATTTTCGGCAGGTCATTTTACTATTTTCTCTGCCACGGAGCGTGAAAATTTTCATGGGCATAACTATCAAGTGGGCGTTGCATTATCTACTTGGGTAGATGATCTGGGGTTAAATTTTGATTATCGATTTTATAAAAAATATTTACATGATTTATGCCATAAATTAAATCAAACATTTCTTATGCCAGGAAAGTCACCCTACTTAACCTGGAAAGAAGAAAACGGTTATATCTGGTTTACGTTTAATAATGAGAAAATCCCTTTTATTCCTTCAGATGTGACGATTATTCCTGTCAGTAATATTACAGTAGAAGAGCTTTCGCGTTGGTTTATCGAAGAAATGATCAAAGATAAAAAACAATTGAAAGATCACTGCATCCATAAAATTGTGGTGAAAGTATTTTCAGGTCCGGGACAATCTGGATCGTCTAGTTGGGAAGAGGTTGAGTGATTTTTCAGTAATGCTTCGCGAGTCCATTCTCTGGGCAAAGGATAATCTGTTACTAAAAGTTCATAACAAACCACTGTGTCATTCCAGTGCGGCATTGTTGCGTGGATAAGCAAGCAAGCCAAAGTTAAAGAGCCCGATTGAGTTTGGCACTCCACGAAATATCAACGAAGCGTGCTTCTCCCTTTGGGAGAAGATGCCCGACAGGGCAGATGAGGGAAAATAAATGACCATATTTTTTCGTTGATTTATTCTTTCTCGTTTTGTTCTTGCCTTTTTATTAAGTCCAACAGGAGCATGCTTGATGAGACAACGTACTAAACGCCTATTACTCACTACGCTAAAATCCTACGAAGAAATATCAATGACGCAAAAAGAACACATTATTTTAAATCGCTGGGCTATCATGTATTAAGTGTGAGTAATGAAGAAATTTTTACTAATATTGCCGGTGTATTGGAAGTCATTTGAGCTAAAGTACAAAAGTTACAACAGTAATTTCCCCTCATCTGCCCTGTCGGGCATCTTCTCCCAAAGGGAGAAGCACGCTTCGTTGGTATTTCGTGGAGTCCCAAACTCAATCGGGCTCTTTAACTTTGGCTTGCTTATTTATCCATGCAACAATTAATATTACATCTTATCCCCATACAAAATAGGGCAAACCTCTTTCCACTGTTTAGCATACAGAGAATCAGGCGTTGCCCACTGACAAATTTGTTTGGCCGAACACCCTGGAATAAAGTAAAAAGGGTTGGGCAATTTAACTAAATTGTCAGCATAACTACCGCAAAGATCACTGTATTGATCTCCAATGGATACGATGATGTCATATCCTTGGGACTCAATTAAGTGGCGTATATTTGTTTTGTAAGAGGCCACATTGACGATTTTATGGGTTGGTTCTGAATTTGGCATCAAGTAAAGGGCTTTGTATCCAGTAAGTCCCGCGGCGTTTAAATTTTTTATGGTTGCTTGACGCAAACTCTCTGATCTTCCAGTAATAAAAAAGATGGCGACGTTATTTGCCTGCAGATAATGATAAAAAGTTGTTACGGGGATGATGGGTTTTGCTTGTGCTTTATTTATCCATGCCCTAAAGGGGACAGGGTAATAGATAAATTTGCTTTTCTTTATTATAGGCCAATTAGAAAGTACTGTTTCGTCGATATCAAATACGGCAGCTAATTTTTTCTGAGAATGGACATTCTGTTTTAGCAGAGCATCTACTTTGGCTTTAATTTGATCAATTGTAATTTGGATGTCCTTTTCATATTGGCCACTCTCATAATAGTACAGCCAGGTTTGTTGCACTTGATAAGTATTTTGAACAGGCGAGGTTGTTTGATAAAAATTACCCTCAGCAAAACAATTAAAGCTGAATAATAATAGGATAAAACTAGTTAAAAGAAAGCGAGATTGTTTCATAGATGGAATTACTTATTTTTTAATGTTAATGTTTCAACGCCCGATTCAGAGGCTATGAGCGTAATATCCGGCCTTTGTTGAGCAAAAATACCGTTGGTAACAACGCCGGGAATATTATTTAATATTTCTTCTAAATGAAGGGGCGTTTGTACTTCCAAATTATGGATGTCTAAAATAATATTGCCGTTATCGGTGACAAAACCTTGGCGATACATGGGATCACCGCCTAACGTAACAATTTGTCGTGCAACATAACTTCTTGCCATTGGAATGACTTCAACGGCAATGGGAAAGGTAACGCCTAAACGTCCTACTTTTTTAGATTCATCTGCAATACAGATAAAACGTTTAGAGGCAGCAATAAGAATTTTTTCTCTTGTTAAAGCCCCACCGCCACCTTTTACTAAGGTAAAATCCGGGGCAATTTCGTCAGCACCATCAACGGTAAGCTGTACTTCACCCGCTGCATTCAGATCAACCACAGGAATGCCAATAGCTTTTAAGCGTTTTTCGGTATCGATTGAACTAGCAACCGCGGCGTTAATTTTATGTTTTATATTAGCTAGCTGTTCGATAAAGCAATGAACTGTAGAGCCAGAACCTACCCCAATGGTCATATCTTCTTCAATGTAAGACAGGGCTTCTATGGCGACTTTTTGTTTTAAAAGCATTTGTAGTTGTGTGTTCATCGGTATTTTTTTCCTCTAACTTGAAACCATTGTTTATCATCAAGACGTAATGCGCTGAGATAGCCACCCCAAACACATCCCGTATCTAATGCAAATAAATGTGGGTATTTTAAAACGTCAGGTTTTTCTAACGCTGCCCAATGACCAAAAAGAATGTTAACGGGATGAGTAGCCGAAATGTCCCAAATGGGTTTTGCATTCTTAATAACATTGTATTGAAACCAGGGATAAAGTCCAGTAGGGGCATCCTGAATCGTGCCTTTGTAATGAAAATTTAAATTTCCTTGCTGGTCACAAAAACGAATTCTTGTGAAAATATCGGTGATTAATCGCCAATGTTCTTCTTGTTCTCCATGAGCCATTTTAAAAATGGCCTTTAAGAAATGACGCACTTGCTCCGGTGAATTAGATTGCAATTGCGCCTCAATTTCTTTCGCATGGTTTATTGTCTCTTCTAATGACCATACTGGAGAAATGCCAGCATGAACCATGAGCGCATGAAAAGAGGTGTCATAATGGGCAATTGATTGAGATTGTAACCAATGACAGAGTATCTCTGCATCAGGGGCATTGAGAATATCTTCAAAGGTATCCGCGGGGCGAAGCGGACGTATTTGATGAAATACTGCCAGAAAATGTAAATCATGATTACCTAAAATTGCCACTGGCTTTTTTGGTAATTGAGAAAGGAATCGTAAAACCGCTAAATTCTCATGCCCACCATTAATAATATCACCGGCAAACCAGAGTGTATCAGTGGTTTGGTTAAAAGCAATCTTATCGAGCAGCATCATTAATTCACGATAACAACCTTGAACATCGCCAATTGCGTAATGGGCCATTCTATTATCCGCCTTTAAACATACTACTTTGATGACGTGGTTCTTGTGGTTGCACAGGAGCACTTTTTTTGCCTAACGGTTGCAAGGGTTCAAATAGATGGGTGTAGTTGGAAAGATCTGAGGTATTTACTGCAAGCTTTTCTCCGCTTGAAAGGCGGACATTAATATTTTTGGGCAAAATCAGTTGAGCGTTATTTAGAATAATGCCTTGAATTTTTTTTGTGTTTTCATCTTGCGTGCGAACAAAGGTGTGTATATTGTTTTTTTCAGGATTTTTTACTTGTAATTCAAGTTTATTAAACGATTCAATGACATCTGTATGCGATTTATAATAAGGATTTTTGCGGCGAAACTCTTCAAAAAGTGCGGTGGGTAGAAAAATGGCGCCACTAGGCATATAAAAAATGGAGTCATTGAATTCAAAGCGTTGTGCTTTTAACTGGTTATTTAGCCATTTTAAGAATTCAATACCGGCTTGGGTTGTAGGATTACGTTTATCCATTTTATCGCCTTCACTTCCTGGTTGAGGGCGTTCTGTTTCTGGAGGAGGGGCAAAAGTAGCGCTAAACTTCAGTCTAATTTTTTCTTTTTCAAGCGCTTGTTTTTCAACTTTTTCTTTATTTTCATCATCTTTTTCCTCAAGCTCTTTGTTTTCTTCCTTGGCCTCTTCTTCATCTTTTTCTGCTTGAAGTTTATCTATCTCCCCTTTTGCTTCTATGTCTAAATCACCGTATTGGCGTTGAAGGCGTTTTTCATCAAAGTAAGTATTAATAGCCAATGCATCAGCACGAACCATAAAAGGTCCTAAGGTGCCAGAATCACGTTGATTATCTTCTAATAAAGCAAGCCAAAAAGATAATACTTCTTTATCACTGGAAAGCCAGGCGAATCCTTGAAAAGGCATTAATTGTTTAGCTAATAAAACACTCAGACGACGACTAAAAAGATCAATATGGCGCGCTTCTTCAAAATCATAATCATAGAAGTGGGCATTGAATTGCATCATACTGCCCTCAAAGGGATTCCATCGATCAATAAGTTTATTGGATTCGTCATAGAGATCAATGGTGAAATCAGAAAAAATTTTTCCAATGCCATTAAATATACCGGCCGAAAACAAGGCATACATCCACAACATTTCTTGAGAGCTTAGGCGGTGTTTTGTTTTATCTTGCGCATTAGCAGAGAAGTAGGCGCGACACATGGACAAGGCTGAAGCGGTTCTCACTAAGGCGTGAGAAATAAATCCACCTGGTTTGGCATAATAACTATTGCGTGTCTCAGGTAAACTCTGCACAAATTCAACAAAAGGGCGAATAAGGGGAGTGATATAAGCGTCTCGCTGGTCAGGGGTGAACTCCATCAACTGCTCGCACTGAGCAAGTAATTTTTCATACTTTTGGTTCTTCAGAAGGTGTTCAACTGCAAGGACGGGAGTAATTCTTGAGACTTTTAAAGCCTCTTTTTTTTCAGCAGGGGACTTTGGAACTATTATCCGGTTTCCAGAAAACATCGTTGGCATACATTTACCCCCACTTCGTCCAATTTCATAAAACCTTCAGATTATACCAAAAGTTGTGTAATGCTGACAAATTTAGCTACCTCAAGCTGTTCGGGACGAAGAGAGGAATCAATGGCTAACGTTTTCCAATCATGATCAGAGAGAATATTTTTGAAGTTGTTTTTGAGGGTTTTTCGTCGAAAAGCAAAGGCTTGTTTAACCGTTGCTTCTAATTTTTCAAAAGCAACGCGTGGATAAGGGAGCGTGCTATGGGGAACCAACCGGATAACCGAAGATTCTACCTTTGGTTGGGGATAAAATGCGGTGGGAGGCACATCAAATAATAATTCTGCTTCACAAAAATATTGAGTCATGACACTAAGGCGTCCGTAATCTTTATTTCCAGGCGCAGCAGCAATACGTTCAGCTACTTCTTTTTGAACCATAAAATGTGCATCTTCTAAACAGTCGATAAAAGACAGTAAATGCAACAGCAATGGTGTAGAAATATTATAAGGTAAATTTCCAAAAAGACGCATTTTGGGTGGACAAAAGCGTGTAAAGTCAACAGTGAGGGCATCTGCTTCAATAATATTAATATTATAAGGCCATGTTTGGATTTTTTTGACAAGGTCTCTGTCTATTTCTATGATGCTCATATCGTGTGCACTTGAGCTTTCGTGTGCTTTAGCCTGTGAGAGAATTTTCAACATAGGGAGCGTTAATGCGCCTTGTCCGGGACCAATTTCCACTAGATTTTGACCTGGTTGAGGGGCAATCGCTTGAATAATGGATTGAATAACAGACGTATCTTGTAAAAAATTTTGGCCAAAACGTTTGCGGGGAATCATACTAGCTGTCCTACATTGTTCATTGAACAATAAATGAATTAAAGTCACCAAAAGTTGCTTGTAAAGCGGTAATAGCAGCAATAGCTGCTGTTTCTGTTCTCAAAATACGAGGACCCAGAAGCAGTGAAGAAAAACCTGCTGTATGGGCTTGCGAAACTTCAGAGGAAGAAAATCCTCCTTCTGGGCCAATAAGTAATTGAACCGATTGTATATTTTTTTCACTCGATGGTGAATACTTCAAAGAGGATTCGTGTGGATCTAAAATCCAACGAGCATCCATTTTATCAAAAGGTATTTCCAAGGCTTCCGAAAAAGATTGAATAGGATCACAATTAGGAATAATATTTCGACCACATTGTTCGCAAGCGTTAATGATAATGTTTTTCCAATGTTCTTCTTTTTTTTGCATACGTTCCAGGTTTAATGAAACGGCACCGTGCTGTGTGTAAATGGGGGTAATACGAGAGACGCCTAATTCTGTGGCCTTTTGTATGACTAAATCCATACGTTCTCCTTTAGATATGCCTTGAATGAGATGAATATACAAAGGAGATTCACGTTGAACAACTTTTTTATTTGTTACTTTTACCCAAAGGTTTTTTTTCTCTATTTTTTCAATAAGTGCATCATATTCTTGATTCTGCCCATCAAACAACACAAGGTTTTGTCCTACCTTGCATCTAAGAACATTCATAATATGATGTGCTTTTTTACCTTCAATACAAAAAATAGGATCACATGATAGAGAAACAAGATCGGGGCAATAGATTCGGGTCATAATTAAGCTAGCATTGTTCCTGTATCTACGTTAAAAGGTGTAAGCTCTTTTTTAAGTTGGGCATACAATTCAGGAACCCATTGTGGCTGTCGTTTAAGATTGGTAATTGGCTTTTGTTTTCGTAAATCATTGGGGGCAATGATGACGCGAGTATGTTGCGGACCTACACGGGCAATTAAAACAAATAATTCATCAATCGACTCATCACCAATAGCTAAACAACCTACGGATAAATTATTACCATGAATATAAATATCACCGCCTAAATTGTCATTCTCCCGCCCATCAAGTTTCGCATGTTCTTTGTCAAATGTATTAGGATAATTAATGAGCATAGACAGCTGCCAAGAGCTGAAAGGGTTAAGCATCGTAATATTGTATACACCTTCTGGAATTTGTCCATCATGATACTTGAGTTTTGGTCCTGCCTTTCCACTAAAAGCAGTTAAATCGTAACTTTTAATATATTGCCACTGTTGTGTTTCTTGATTTCTCGCCCAAAGTTCCATTTTTCGTTCTTTTTTAAAGGTTAACAAAGTCACTTGTTTAGGTGGGTAGGCAACATGATTTTCTTCAAATTTAGGTTTTAAAGCTTTATCAGATTCAGGGGCATATTGGTTAACCACTTGCTTTGTCGCTTGATTCCAATCCGTGGTGGTAATGTGTTTTGGTTCTACGCCTGTAGAACAGCTTGCCAAAATAATACTCATTATAAATAGAATTAAACATCGCATCATTACTTCGTCTCTATATATATAATTTTAGTGTTAGGCCCTTTCAAAAGATATTTTTGCTTTTTCTTTATTGCTCTCTTTCAAAAAGATTAGCAACTTGAACTAAACGAAAATTATCACATTTTGAAAGAAGGCTATTGTAGCAGATTTAGAAAGTAAAATGACCTCTCAAAGAAAAATGATTTTTACTTGAAGTTTAACCGCACATTTTACTGGGATTTTTATAAAAAATATGCATTAACCCGATTTTTTACACTATTTTTTTACTTCGTTATGCTTTTTTATTTTTTAAATTGTTTAACTCAAAAAATTGTTAAATATTTGTTCATTTTCATTGACAATAAAATTCTTTATGTCTACGTTTATATAACATTTATTTCTTAAAAAAACGTTAATGTAACATTTTGATTGAAGAGGAGGATTATAATGGAAAACAATTTATTTCCGCTAATTGAAAGTGTCTTGAGAAATGTTTTGAACCTACCTGCAAATGAGGTGATAAGCAATGAATCGAATTTACGGGATGATTTAGGCTTAGATTCTATGAGTACATTATCCTTTTTAATTGAATTAGAAGAAAAAATTGATAGTTTTACTGTTAATCCAGAACGATTAGAAGCAGACGATCTAAAAACGGTAGGTTCTGTATTAAATTATGTAAATCGCGAAATGAATGCAGCTATTGCTTAATATCTTTGTTATCAAGACATTCATAAATAGTTTTGAATATATATAACTCATCGTTTTCTGAAATTTTAAGATGAAAAAAATTAATTCGAGTGGTAGCACAATGGTTACTCAACACACTAATTATTTAACGACAATACATTATCTTGATTTGCCTGATCGAGAAAGAAGAAGTCCTCGTGAACGATACCAAAAATACACCGATGATTTATATGTCTTACATGGAAAAGAGGTTTCTCGAGAAACGTTTCATGAAGGTGGGCAATATATGTATACCGAGCTTGGCGATGCCTTATTCGAAACGGAAAAATTGAAACCTTTAATCAATCAACTGGATTTGATTATTTTGGCTCACTGGTCCCAAGAATTTGATCCAGACTATGCTGTATGCATGCCTTATTTTTTAGACCGTCACCACATCAATGCTGATACTTTTGATGTGAATGATGTGGGCACCCTGGCTCCTTTATTAGCCATAAAATTAATCACGCAATATCAACAAAACCCTGTCTATAAAAATGGGCTTGTACTTTGCTTAGAGCAAAGTACTATTCCTCGACGGAAAGAAGATGGCGATATTATTCCACAAAAAAATGGGGCATTAGGTTTATTTATTTCCAAAGAAGCTACTAATAAAAGCTGGCCAATTTTTTTCTCCGGTATTTTATCTGAAAAAGAAACCTTGTTAATGACAAGAAAATTTGCTCAATTTTTTAAAAAAATTTTTTTAGACCATACACTTGAATTTGAGACGACCAAAATTCTTATTAAAAAAGGAACCTTAATTTGGAAATTATTAAATTATGCCATTCAGACTAAAAAAATAGCGATAAATAATAAGCAATTATATTTTATCGAGCCCATTCCTGGCTGTATAACTGCAATGAAAGCCTTAGCAGACGTAATGGAAACCGCATCAGATTATTCCCATATATTGTTAATTGATGAAGATATTGAATCTTTATTAATAAGTTATCTTATCTTAGGAGGAAATTATGTATCTGGTTGATAACCTATTAAACCAAGAAACTTTCAAGCCATTTAATTTTTCTGCAGATTTTGAAGAAGTATGTGAGCAAAATGATTTGGATGGAATCTGTTCAGGAGAGTATTTGTTATTAAAAAAAGATCCTCACGATTTTTTAAAAATTTTAATGCATGATAATCAATTATGTTATCTCTATCTTGAAGAAATTTTAGTACAACCGGAAAATAGTTTAGTGTCGCATGGTATTTATCCTGCTAAACGAATGACCCATCATTCCTTACAAAAAAATCCTTATGCCCCAACTCAAGACTACAATATGTTTTGTCTCACTCTTTTTCAAAAGGAATATTATTGGTTGAAACAATTTCTTAATTGGATTCATCATTATTTGGAGCATAGGGTTGCTTTTGGAGAGATTTTAACAAAGCACGAAGCGATCCGTTTTACCTTGTCTGAAGTAGTAGAGAATATGGCAATTGCCAATATTATTCTTGAAAAAAATTTCATTGAAAATCATGGAAAAAAGATTTTTTCTGAGTTTTTATTAAAAGCCACAAAAAAATTGGCGAACTGTACTGGGGGCAGAGGATTTTCAGGAGGAAATATTCTGGAATTTTATTATGTTACTCAACTAGTGAATCATTTCTTATGTCAATAATTACCTTAAATAAGCTAGAAAATTTAGCCGTTCGTCGTTTTGGGAAAACATTAGGTGAATATAGTAATTATTTTCGTCGATTAGCCGGAATAATTGAAGAAAGGCCTGATGCTATTTTTGAACATATTCAACATGAATCTATCCAAACATTATGCCAGATTCGTAGTTTATCCGCACTCGAGTTTTTTTATCTGTATGAGGCATTATCTTATGGAGATATTGGGGTTCTTTTTGCGGCACCACGCACCTGTTTATCTGGTATTTTGATGCAGTGGATTGGATCTGACGATCAACAAGAAGAATATTTTGACTATATAAAGACGCATTTTGCCCGTACTTTTTTTGCCTCAACTGAGCCTGAACATGGTTCCGATAGCAGTCAAATGGAAACGCATTTTGACATTAAAGCGAATCCCGAAAAAATTAGCATTACAGGTGAAAAAATCCTTGTAGGAAATTTAGGTATTGCTAAAACCGGTATTGTTATTGGACGAACAGGACCTGGTTTGTTAAATATTCGAGCTGTATGGGTAAAGCCTCAAGATTTTATTGATAATGTCAGTCGCATCGAACGTCAGACTTTACCGCTTTTTGGCATTAAAGCATCGTTATTAGGTTATGCTAAGTTTAAAGAATTTTTGGTTCCTCGATCACAATTTTTAGGAAAACATTTAAGCCCTATGGAAAGAGGGTTACAGGCAGTCATTAAAACCTTTAACATTATGCGATTAGGTATTGCAGGATTGGCCTTAGGACATGCGCAGTCTGTATTAGACTATGTGACGTCTCATCGATCAATATTTAGTTCAGAAGAAAGGGATTTAATGGAATATTGGCAAACAGAACTATCCAGTTTGCGCTTGCTTGCTATTGAGGCAGGAAAAATACAGCAAAATGACCCCCTGAATGCTGCTGCTATTTCTTTAGTTAAGACTCGATCGAGTCAATTAGCTGAAAAAATATCAACAGAAATATTAAATTTTTTTGGTGAAAATATTCTTTTTGAACATCCATTTTTGATGAAACGCTTACGCGATTGTTTTGGTTATGAATATATGGATGGCACAACAAACATTCAACGAAGAAATATTTATCAAGGATATTTTGATGGGAGGCTGGAATGGACAATAAATTAACAAGGGAAGTAGCCGCCACAGGCATCTTTTACTGGAAAGAAATGCTAAAAAGAAATCTCAGCATTGCTATTCCAATTATTATCTCAAGCGTGATTGTTATGAGTTGCTCTATTGGTAGCGCTGAAATGGTGAGTTATGACTCCGAAGAAAATTGGTATTTTTTAGGACTCTTTTTGCCAATTAATTATGTTATGTTGGGGCTGCTCGAATCGGGGCGGCTGTGTAGCATTCGCAACGCCTCTTCTAAAAAAAGTGAAAACGTTGAATTGGAACGTACCTACCTTATTGCAGGTATCCATGCTTTTTTTATCATCGCCATGATTCTCTTATTATCGATTATTTTCTTTTTGAAAGTCGATACGCTCTATATTAAAGAAAATGATCATTTATATTTTTTTAAATTTTCAATTGCTTACATGATTAGCTATTTATTTATTTCCACTAATTCTATTTTTAATGCAGCGCTTTTTGGAATAGGAAAAAATATTGTTGCACTCTTTATTATTGTAGGTATTAGTTTTCTTTTTTTATTTTTAACGTATGTTTTTTATTACGATACTTCTTTGGGATTATATTCATTAATAATCAGTACAATTATTGCTTATAGTATTGGAAGTATTATTGCCTGGTATTTTTTTAAATCTTCTTTCAAATTTCAAAAACATGATTTGGGAGCGAGTTGGATAGCCTGCAAAGAGCTTGTGAGTAACTCAGGTATCCCAGTGTTTTTATCCTATCTTATTATGCCCTGTGTCTTACTAGTGTTTAATGAAATCTTATCTCGTTTTGGTGAAGAAATAGTGGCTTCCTTTGGCATTGCTTATCGATTGCAAACGTTATGTATATTACCTGCGCTAGCATTTGGTGTGTCTGCAGGCATTTTAAGTAATCGTTTGGATGAAACAGAAAATGAGTTACTAAGGCAGTATAAAAAATTAGCGATAACTGCTGGATTTTTAATAAGTTTGCCAGTGATGTTAATACTCTTACTGTTTACTAAGCCCATCGCAATTTTTTTAAGTGATTCCCTCGCAATTCAACAAAATATTGAATTGTATTTTTATTACCTAGGATGGAGTTATTGTGCTTATTTGCCGCTCATAACCTTAATGACGTTTTGGGAGCAAACTGGTTTTGCAATTAAAGGGCTTTTATTAAATGTTTTCATTGTCATCTTACAAATTTTTTCTGGCGTTATTGCAGTGAAATATAATAGTCTTGCCTTCTTTTATGAGGCATTAGCAAGCATTTCCTTTTTTGTTGCAATAATAATTTTGAGTGTTTCTTTATTGAGAAGGAGGAAAGCCGAATGTATAACAGCTTAACAGAATATTTAATCAATAGTGCAGAAAAGTATCCTGAAAAACTAGCCATTGAATTTCAAAACCAGACATTAAGTTACAGCCAATTATTACATGCGGCTAAAAAATGGGCGTGTTTTCTGAAAATGAAACAATTGCAACGAGGTGATCGCGTGGTTGTTTGTACGGGAAATTGTATCGAGGCAGTGATTTGTTTTTGGGGAACATTATTAGCCGATTGCGTTATTAGTATTATTGATAATCATCAAAATGAAGATAAAATTGCTTATATTTTAAATGATTCCTCTGCCAAAGTTTTGGTGGTACAAGATCAAAAATTGTATTCATTTAGCAAAGCACTTTCTCCTGAACAATGCTTAATTGTTAATACAAATAACAAAAATTACTTATTTTTCAACGCTATTTTAGATGAAATTTCCGATGCTTTATTGGGGATATTTTTTTCGGCTATTCATCTGGATATTGATTTAGCGGCCATTATTTATACATCCGGTTCAACTGGAGAGCCCAAAGGGGTGATGTTAACGCATCGTAATATGTTGGCAGCAAGTTTTTCTATTAATAGTTACCTTAAAAATACCGAAAATGATCGCGTGATATCCGCGTTGCCATTGTCATTTGATTATGGCATGTATCAAATGATTATGATGGTGGCAGTAGGAGGTAGCTTAATTTTAGAACCACATTTCCTTTTACCTAGCCAAATTTTAAAGAAAATTGAGCTTAGAAAAGTAACCGCTGTTCCTGTTGTACCTAGTATGGTTCCTCTTTTAAAACAATTTCAAGATAAGAAAAAGTTTAATGTTAGCTCTGTACGCTATGCAACAAATACGGGTGCGGCTCTATCAAAAAATCATATTAATATTTTAAAAGAGCTTTTTCCTCAAGCTCATATTTTCTCCATGTATGGTTTAACAGAATGTAAACGTTGCACTTATTTACCACCGCAAGATATACATCGAAAACCAGATAGTATTGGGATTCCGATACCAAATACCGAGATGTGGATAGTGGATGAAGAGGGTAATCGATTACCTCCTGGAGAAGTGGGTGAAATCGTTGTTCGCGGCCAGACGGTCATGAAAGGATATTTAAATAAACCTGAAGCGACAGCAAAAAAATTGCGACCTGGTCCCATGCCAGGTGAAGTTATTTTACATACTGGTGACTATGGGAAAATGGATGAGGAAGGATATTTTTATTTTTATGGCCGCTCTGATGAAGTCATAAAATCACGCGGAATGAAAGTGAGCCCTAAAGAAATTGAGACCACCATTATTGGACATCCAGAAGTTAGCGAGGCGGCGGCTATTGGCGTGGAACATGAAGAATATGGTGAGGCGATAGTGCTTTTTGTTAATGAAGAACATCCTGAAATTACTGAAAAATTAAAACATTATTGCCGTAAAAATTTGGCAACCCATCAGCAACCTATTGCAATAATTTCAATTGATATGTTACCCAAAACAACCAATGGAAAGATTAATAAAAAGATTTTAAAAGAACACTACTTAACCAAATACCAAATGGAGGAAGAAGCATGAGCCAGTTATCAGACTTGCTTTTAAACACGGTTAAGCGTCATTCTGCTAATCTAGCTTTGGAAGTAGGGGATGTTTCTTTAACGTATGGGGAATTATATGAAAAAGCACGGCCGCTTATTCAATATTTAAAAAAGAAACAGATAGTTCAAGCGGCGATTCTAATGAATCGGGGCATAAACTGTTATGTCAGCCTGTTTGCTTGTGCTGTGGCTGGTGTAACCTATATGCCGATTCTTAAAACAACAGAAAAATCATTGCTTGAGTATATCTTTACGTTAACTAAAACGACATTTGTTATTACAGAACAGAATTTTTTAACGGAATTAGATATATTAATGACAGGCATTCGACAATCCATAACCTGCGTTATTTTGGATCAATTGCCTGTTTCTTCTATAGTTAGCGACGACGTTACAGCGCTTAATAATGAATATCCTGCTTACATAATGATGACTTCGGGTAGTACGGGAAAACCCAAAGCGATTGCAGTAGGTCAATCTCAACTGTTGCATTACTTGACGATTATGAAAGAGAAGTTTCATCCACAAGCCAGTGATAGATTTTCCCAAATTCCAGAATTAACTTTTGATTTGTCGGTTCATGATATTTTTCTTTGCTGGTCGGTGGGTGCGTGTTTATGTCCTTTTTTAGGTAATACTTATCCTGAATTAGCCCAATTTTTAGTTCAGAAAAAAGTAAGCTCAGTGCTGATGGTACCTTCTATGGCTGTCGCTTTAGACCGTTATAAAAAAATACAATTTGATTATTTGCAGACAATAAAAACACTTTTCTTTTGTGGTGAACCATTACCAAACTCAATTGTACAAAAAATTTTTACCGTGTTGCCTGATGTTCATATTGAAAATATTTATGGTCCTACCGAAGCGACGATTGCGTTTACCGGCTTTGTTTGTCAACGTGATATGTCTGAAAAATATGGCATTGCTCCTATTGGCAAGCCTTTTGAAGGATTACTAACCGCTATTGTTAATAATGAACAAGAATGTGGCTCGGGCGAAATAGGCGAATTGTGGTTAAGTGGCCCTCAAGTAGTAGAGGGTTATTTAAATATGCCCGAATTATCAGCAGAAAAATTTGTTATTAAAAAGGACAGACTTTGGTATAAATCGGGTGATCTCGTTACTAAGGATAAAGACGAAATATTATATTTTAAAGGACGAGTCGATGATCAATGGCAAGTAAGAGGTCAGCGGGTGGAGCGATTAGATTTAGAGATACAAATGAGAAACCTGCTTAATAGAACGGACATTGCCCTAATTCCTTCTCCTATTACGCAAGAAGGATTAATTATGGGTGTAGCCTTAGTATTTGTTGCTGATGAAAACACAGACGTAGTGAACATTAGAAAAATATGTCAAAAGCAATGTGCTCCACCATTTGTTCCAACCGCCTATATTTCTGTTTCAGCATTACCGTTAAATAATAATGGGAAAGTTGATTATAAAAATTTAAAACAACAGTATCAAAAAATTGAAAGGTATTAATATGTGGCACGCAGGATTTGAAAAAACGACTTATTCAACAATGTTTGATTATGATTTTGACTTGGCTATATGGTATCCAACGTTACAACAAGAATCTGTTACCCATTATTCTCAATGGTATGATGGAAATGTGGCTGAGTGTGCCAAGGTGGCAAAAGGCAAATTTCCTGTGATTGCTTTTTCATGCGGTTATGGGGGAAGTCATTACGATCAAGCTTATCTAGCTGAAAGTTTGGCAAGAATTGGTTTTATCGTTGTTGGTTTTTCAAGACAGGAATTCGAGAAAAAAAATGGTATCCAAGGATGGGGGGTAAAGCGTATTTGGTATCGTGCTTATGAAATGAAACTGGCGGTTCAATATGTGATGACACGATGGCGAGATAATATTGATAATCCTGCTAGTGTGAGTTTGTTTGGATTTTCAGCAGGAGCCTTTACTTCATTATTACTCGCTGGCGCCAGACCAAAATTTGAACAAAAACCAGATTTTAAAATAAATCTTAAAGAGGTATTACATTATCATTTTACACAAGTTTATGATGTAAGGGTTAAAAATTTAGTCTTAATGGCGCCTATTTTTAGTGAAGTTTTTAGTGTAGAACAATTAAAAAAAGTAACTCAACCTACCTTATTATTAACCGTTGAAAAAGATGAAGTCATTAAAGATAGTGCTGAAAAATATAAAGAATATTTACCGTCAGTAGTAGAGTATTATTGTTTAAGACATCCAGGTCATTATATTTTCAATGGATCTTTTAATGCTATTGCTAGTCGAGTATTTTCAAATACGCCGGTTAATCGATTGGATCAAGAATTATATCACCCCTTTATTTCGAGTCGCGTTGTTAATTTTTTAAAGAAACAAGTAATGCCTGAGTTACTAGGAGAAAATTGCGATGTATCTTAGTTTGCAATCGGTTATCAGTTATGTGCCGCAAACAATTAAAAAATTGAGTGAGCATTATGAGGCTTTTGGTGTTTCAGCAAAAGAAGCGCAGATATTTAATCGTTTTTATGGAGTAGATGCTATTCCTGTGAGTGATGACTCTTCATTAGAACTAATGTTGAAAGCGGCTCAACCATTGTTAGACAAGTTAACAAGCTCTCAAAAGAAATTGATTAAATATATCATTGTGCCCCGCACCTCCGCCTCATTAGATTTATTTGGTGTTTCCTCAGTACAGCAATTAACGCATCGGCTATCATTAACGCATGCCACAGCATTTTCGACTGGTATGAATAAGTGTGCTTCGTTATTACGTTCGTTTGAAATTAGCCATCATTTATTAAAAGAAGAAAAGCCAGGGGCAATGATACTTATTGTTGTAGGAGAGCCTATTTTTACGAATGAATCTCGTCATTTACCGAGTATTAGTATTTCAGGTGATGGTTCGGGGGCCGTGTTGGTTGTTTTAGACAATGAAAAGACATCCGACCATCATTTAATAGCATCGCATATGATTACATTAGGAGAATATGCAGAAGGTTCCTGGATGAGCCCTCAAAAAGTATCTTCCTTCGGTAAACTTTTTGAACCAGTCATGTTGCAAACAGCAGAACGAGCTTTAGAAAAAGCAAGGTTGAATTGGGATGATATCCGTTTAGTTTTACCGCATAATGTTAATATTCCTTGTTGGAAGGGATTCGCCCGTTTTGCTCAATTACCTTTAGAAAAATTCTATTTAAAAAATATTCCGCGAACATCTCATTGTTTTAATGCAGATTGGTTAATTAACTGGACTTCCATGATGGAAGAAAACTGCATACAAAAAGGTGATTATTACATGATGGCAACAGTGGCGGTGGGCGCTGTTTTTGGTGCAGGTATCTTCCAATATTGAGGTATAAATAATGAATACAATACAAAATATTCCTTTACAAATGATAACAGAACAATATGGTACACCATTGTATTTGTACGACGCAGAAAAATATAAAGAAAGTTATGAAGAAATAAAAACAGCTTTTTCAGAAGAAGTAGACGTCTTCTATTCCATCAAAGCAAATCCTAATATTAATATTTGTGCAGAAATGAGAAAACTCGGTGCTTGTACCGAAGTATGTTCTTATACCGAATTAGTTACCGTCATTAAGGCAGGCTTTTTACCAGAAAATATCATTTTTGTTGGCCCAGCAAAAACAAGGGAAGATATTGTTGCTTGTTTGAATTATGATATTTATGCAATTGTCTGTGAATCAAAAGCAGAGTTTAAGCTCATCTCTGAAATTGCCACAAAGAAACAGCAAGTTGCTCGTGTTGCATTACGTATTAATCCTTCATTTTCATGCAAAAATGCATTGCTAAAGATGGGAGGGCAACCGTCGCAGTTTGGTATGGATGAAAACCAGGTTATGCGGGATAAGCATTACTTCTTATCGATGCCGTCTATTCATCTTATGGGGATTCACATTTATAATGGTACTCGTATTTTAGATCCCCAAGTTATTGCCGAAAATACTGAAAATGTGTTGGTGTTATCAGATAAAATTAGCAAAGAATGGGGAGTGAAATTTAGTATGGTTGATATTGGGGGTGGTTTGGGCGTACCTTATTTTGATAATGAACCAGAACTCAATCAAACGGAATTAAAATCGTTAATGCACCCCATTATACATGCTTATCGAGAAAATAATCCTCATACACGTATAATTTTAGAAAGCGGCCGCTTTTTAACTGCTAAGGCAGGAATATTTATCAGCCAGATTTTGGATGTAAAACTGTCAAAGGGTGAATACTTCTTAATCACGAATGGAGGAACTAATTGCCATATGGCGGCAGTGGGTGTAGGTGGATTAATAAAACGCAATTTTCCTATCTCGCTTTTACCTCAATTTCCCGATGTATATCCTTCTCATTCATTAACGGAATATAATATTACAGGCCCATTATGTACACCTGGTGATTTAGTAGGTAAAAAAGTATTACTACCTGATGCTTATAGTGGCGATTTTATTATTATTCATCATTCAGGGGCTTATGGGGCAACTGCTTCACCCGTTATGTTTTTAAGCCATGGTTTTCCAACAGAAGTGCTTGTTAAAGAGGGAAAGCCATATTTAATTCGCAAACCACAAAAGACAGTAGACTTTTTATCTCATCAAATATGGATGGAAGAGGAAGTGTTTGTGTAGTGATACTATTTAACCTGAATGGCGCAATTACATTAGACTTTTTGCATAACCTTCCTTCTACGGAGAGCTTGTTCGTAGATTCGGGGCTCGAATCCTCATGTACTGCCGTGTACATTCCGGTTTCCACACGGTCCATCCTTGGACCTCGACTTTCAGCCAGTGCCTGTGCAAATCGGCTTTCCTGCCGATTTGTGTGCTCCGAGTCTCCTCCAATTTCTCGCGCATAAGGAGATTATGCAAGAAGTCTATTATGGCATCATTTCCAGGTAGGCGGGGAATCCAGAGAAAACGTTGGTTATCTTTATTAGATTCTCCGCCTACATGTGAAGAACGCAGTGGAAAATTCAAAAACATAAAACTTTTTTATGCTCTTCTTAAATAATTTTCCAGTACAGGAGCAATGGAAGATTCCTTAACTGGGAAACGAGGCTGCTGAAACAAGGGGAAAGTGCCTCTGCCTATACCTGAATTGCCGAAGGGGTTTTTCTTCCAACTTGTAGTAGCATTATTTGTACTATTAGTATCAGAATTAACAATATACAATTCCTTTGCACAAGCATGGCCTGTTGCCGTCATAACAAGATTATCGCCTTCTTCAGTACAAGAACCCTGCTTATCACACTGGAAAGTTGCATCGCCTATCGGTTCGTTCTGATTATCAGTACAACTAATGGTTGCTCTACCCCAATCAATGGTGGGATCAAGAATAAAATTATATCGACTATCCCCCTGTGTTGCTACCCTGGGATCTAACCTAGTGCTGCCGGGTTCTACCGTTACCGTTAAACAACTATACTTTTGATCATCCTCGCGGTAGAGTTGAATGCTATAAGCAGAACAATTTCCGATAGGAGTATTATAATTTAAACTATAAGAATTATTGCCCATGTAATCTAATGTACCATCATAATTTTTAGTACATCCGTATTGATCACACGTGATTAATGTGGTGCCTTCTGCTCTAAAATCATGCATGTATTCTAAATAAGCAGCGCTACCCATTAAAAATTCGATGTTGATATAGTCATCAAATTGCAGCTCAATTTCTGACATCGGTTCCCAATAAGTTTCATTATACAAACCCACCGCCATTGTATTGGCTGTTTGAGAAGTTACTACGCCATACAAATCGGTGGTATTTAATTTAAGGCTGTATTTTCTGCTTCCACCGCTATTATTTGAGGAGTTAGCATTATTTTGGGAAAGCAATACCCCTGTCGTTGTCCCTCCTACTAAAAGAACGGTAGCGAAAATACCACCAATAAAATATTTTGCTCTTGAGCTCCAACCGCTCCACATTCCAGGATTTTTATGTTCATCGGCAAGTAAAAGCTCTCGCTGTGAATGATGAGATTCTGATGAGCCGCTTCTCATACCTGGTTGCATTTCTGATACGGTTGAGTTTGGTATTCTGCCTAGTATACTGTCGTGCATTTTTTTTCTCCAAAGGAAAATATTGGAAACTCAGTAAGATAAACTTACCGATACTTTAAAACACTTAAATTAATTTTATTAATCAACTCAAATGTTTCATTATATTTAGATTAAGATTAAAATTATATCAAATTTTCATTTAATATTTTAAAAAGGAAATTTTGATGAAACCACTATGACATTCACACGTAGGTGGAAATCTAGAGAGAATGCGTATTATTGCCCCGGATTCTAGCCTACGGGGAGGGGCATAGCGGTGTGATTTTGGAAAACCCTGTGGTTGTCTTGGTTAGAAAAGGTTTAATTGTAGGAGGGTCTTGTACCAGTCCTAAAAACAGCAGAGGCAAGAACCAACTTTCATTCAGTTAAGTATGTATCGTGAGTTGCGTATAAGAAAATGTTCCTACGGAGAACGTCATTGCGAGAAATGTTTTATCTGAGCAGCGTAGCGAAACAGATAAAACATGACGAAGCAATCCAGTTTCGATATTTAAAAGAGCATCAATATCTGGATTGCCACGTCGTTACAGATATTGCTCCGCTCCGCTACACAATATCTGTAACTCCTCGCAAGGCATTGTTGCGTGGATAAATAAGTAAGCCAAAACTAAAGCGCACGCTTAAGCTTGGCATTATTACGAAGCAACAACGAAGGGTGCTTCTCCCTTTGGGAGAAGATGCCCGACAGGGCAGATGAGGGAAATTACTTTTGAAATTCTTGCACTTTAGCTAAATGACTTAAGGAAATTATTGTTAATGGTTTGAGATGGGGAAGCGGCGCCGTCTCCTACGTCAGATCGTTTTTAAAGTCTAGATTTCTCTATGTCGAAAAATCATTTTTTATGGGTATTTACCGTTCTTTTCCAGTAAAATAGGCTTGAACAGAAGGGTGTGGGTTCTTTTTTAATTCTTCAAGAGGCGCGCATTCAATCAATTTACCTTCACCAAGAAAGGCAACGCGATCAGTGACTTTGAGGGACTCGGGGTCGTGGGTGACCACAAGAATAGTAAGGCCAAGCATATCCCGTAGATCTAAAACGAGTTTATCAATGCCTCTGGAACTGACAGGATCTAAACCAGAAGTTGGTTCATCGAGAAATAATAGCTCTGGATCAAGAATAATGGCTCTTGCGGCTGCTGCACGTTTTTGCATTCCACCGCTTAGTTCTGCAGGAAATTTATAAGCAGCAGAAAGAGGTAAACCAACAAGGCTGATTTTTAATAAACCAAGTTGATGCATAAATTCTTCAGGAAGATGAGGAATAAATTCCCGTACTGGAAATAAGACATTTTCCAGGACATTCATTGAGCTGAAAAGAGCGCTTTGTTGAAAGAGTACGCCCCAACGCCTTCTAATAGGATCTACGTCTTTATCTTTTGCAGAAAGAATGTCTGTTCCAAATATTTTTATACTGCCAGAAGTAGGTTTTTGCAGCATTAAAATGCTGCGCAAGAAAGTAGTTTTCCCGCTGCCACTTCCTCCAACAATACCAATAATTTCTTTGCGTTTAATATCAATGTCGATGCCCTTATGAACCCATTGGCCACCGAGTTTGTTCTTTAAATCTTTAACTTCAATAATTGTATCTGTCATAGATCAAACCAGCTATAAAGAACGGAGAAGAAAGCATCTGCAATGATAATAAGAAAAATAGCCTGTACGACGCTTTTCGTGGTTTGAAAACCTACACTGTCTGAACTAAACGTCACAGCAAAACCTTGATAACAGCCTACCAATGCAATAATAGAGGCGAAAAATGGTGCTTTTGACAGGCCGATATAATAATGAGTTGCCCCTACATCAGATTTTAAGCGTTGAAAGAAGTCAGAATAGCCAATGCCCAGCATCAGTTTTGACATAATCATACTACCAATTAAACCAAACAAGTCAGCCCAAAAAATAAGTAAGGGAAATACAATAATAAGTCCAAGTGTCTTAGGAAGCACTAATCGCTGAACGGGAGAAATGCCCATAGTCATTAACGCATCAATTTCCTCATTGACTTTCATCGTACCAATTTCAGCCGTAAAGGAGGAACTCGTTCGTCCTGCTACAATAATCGCAGCTATGAGCGGGCCAAATTCACGTAAAATAGCTACCCCTGTAAGATAGACTATAAAAATATTAGCGCCATAGGTTTCAAGTTGTAAACCCATTTGGTAGGCTAAGACAACCCCAATTAAAAAAGATAACATGGCTAAAATGGGTAATGCTCGATAGCCGGTGTGATAGATTGCATTACAAATATTAGGAATATGGAAAACGCGAAGAGAATGAATGCCTTTTGCAATGAGTAACCATAATTCACCAATTAACGATAAAAACTTTAGGGCTTCATCAGTACGATTACAAGTTTCTTCGCCTAATCTGTAAAGAAAACCTTTTTTTTCCTTTTTAGGTGGTTCTGATTTATTAATAGCTTCTATATCAGGTTTAACTAATTTAAGCATATCCAGGTGTTCTGGATGAAAATTAGTGAGTTCTGTATCCGTATTCTTTTTTTCCAGCAACTGAAGACACTGATTGAGCAACCATGCACCTGCACTATCCATTTTAGTAACAGCTTCACCATCAATTGTGAGTCCAGCATTTTTTGGCCAAGCCATTTCAGTGTAATGAGTGGAAAGTGAACGAATATTTTGTATTGACCAAGAACCACTTAAGGTAACTTTGTTCGTGGCTGAGTCAATGGTGATAGTTGCTTCGTTTGATGGTTTCTTATTCATTATATGCAATACTTCTATTACTTTTATACACTCTGCGCACTTGAGTTTTCGGTTTTGTTGCGAGCTGCATCGGCTTCAGTTATGTATTTAGTATACACTCCCTCGCCTGCTTCTTTCGCGTCGCACCGAAAACTCCATTGCTGTGAGTATACTTCGAAACCTGCTTCTAAAAGCAGGAAACTAGTGGCGAGGAGTATACAGGGCTAATGTTTTTTTTACAAACGGAATGGTTAATCGGTGTTGTTCTTGCCAAGCAGCATGATCAAGTTTTTCAAAGATTTCAATTAATTGCCCGGGATTACGTGGAAAACGTCGAATTAAATAATGTTTTACTTCTTCGGGTAAATCTAAACCTTGTTGCAGGGCTCGTTCGTCTAATAAGGCTAAACAAGCTGCTTCATCAAGTGAGTGAACCTGAAAAATCATGGAAGCCTTTAATCGTGAAAGTAAATCCGGGAGTTGAATATTCAACAGGGAAAGTGGTTTGGCTGAAGCAAATAAAAGCCGGGTTTTTTCTTGTGTTAGCACTTTATTATAACAATGAAATAATGCTTCTTCCCATGCAGCATTACCTGCTACGTAATCACAATCATCGATAGCAATGAGATTTAAATGTTCTAAATTTTCTAAAATGGCAGGACCTATCTCGCTAAGATTTTTTAAGGGCAAATAAGCGCAAGGTGTTAACTGGCAACTTGCTTGTAAAAGATGGGATTTACCCGAGCCTTGCTCGCCCCATAGATAAAAAATACGCTCAGTATTAGGCTGTAGGGCAAGGCTGGATAATAGCGTATCTCGTAAAATATGATTATTATGCCAAAAAAAATTATCAAAACGGGCCGTATGATTAATCGGAGGCGGGAAGGCCAGTTGAGTCATGGCAATAAATCCTTACAAGCATCCTCGCATGGAATTGGTTCGCACTTCCGTCAATGTTACTAGGACTAAAGTACCCACACTTTCAGGAGAACCTTTAAAATTAACAATGCGGTTACATTCGGTTCTTCCGGTTAATTCTTCGGGATCTTTTTTGGAACGCCCGGTAACTAATACGGCTTCCTTTGTACCAATCATCGATTCGCTAATTTGACGAGACTGTTGTAATAAGCGAGTTTGAAGGATAGATAAACGCTGTTTTTTGGTTTCCATAGAAACATTGTCTGGGAGTGAGGCTGCAGGTGTCCCTGGACGTGGGCTATAAATGAAACTAAATGAAGTATCAAAACCAATTTCTTGAATTAAATTCATTGTATCTTCAAAATCTTTATCGGTTTCTCCCGGAAAACCAATAATAAAGTCAGAAGAAAGCCGAATATTGGGGCGTACTTTTTGTATTTTTCGAATTTTTGATTTGTATTCTAACGAAGTATAACCACGTTTCATCGCATTTAATATGCGATCTGAACCGCTTTGGACGGGAAGATGCAAGTGATTAACAAGTTGCGGTACATTGGCAAATGCTGCAATGAGGCTATCGGAAAAGGCAATAGGATGAGAAGTAGTAAACCGAATGCGGGCTAACCCATCAAATCCTGCAATAGTTTCAATTAAGTGTGCTAAGTCGGCTATTTGGCCATCATGAGTTTTGCCACGATAGTCATTCACATTTTGGCCTAATAAATTAACTTCTTTTACACCTTGCGTGCTTAATGCATAAACTTCGGCTAATACGTCATCCATGGGGCGGCTAATTTCTTCTCCACGCGTATAGGGTACAACACAATAGCTGCAATATTTGCTGCATCCTTCCATGATAGAAACAAAAGCGCTAGGACCTTCAGCACGTGGTTCTGGTAATCGATCAAACTTTTCGATTTCTGGGAAGCTGATATCGACCACTACCTTTTTCTTGATTCGACTTTGTTCTGCAATGGAGCTATCGAGCATTTCAGGGAGGCGATGTAGTGTTTGCGGGCCAAAAACGAGATCCACATACGGTGCTCGTTTGGCGATAGCTTCACCTTCTTGACTCGCGACGCAACCGCCTACACCAATAATGAGATCAGGTTTGGTTTCTTTAAGGTTTCGCCATTGCCCTAGTTGTGAAAAAACTTTTTCTTGTGCTTTTTCACGAATAGAGCAAGTGTTTAATAAAAGAATATCGGCTTCTAATGGATCATTAGTTTTAATGACACCATGAGATTTTTCAAGAACATGTGCCATTTTATTGGAATCATATTCATTCATTTGACATCCGTAAGTTAGGATAAAAAGTTTTTTAGGGGGGGGATTGTCTGCCATAAGTATCTTTAATAAAAGGAAGTAAAAGAAGGGTGACCATCATAATGGTAAGCATTAAGGTGATCGCAATTTTGTAATCGGTGAGTGCATACATACGAATGCCCTGACTTATGGTTCCACTCCATAAAGCATCAAGCACTTTTCCTAATAAAGGTTGCGCAAGAGCAACACCAATCATATTCATCATATTCATGAATCCTAAACTAGTTGCACAATATTCTGGCCTGCTAATTTCTCGGGCAATCGAAAAAGAAGGTAAAAATGCGCTTGAGAAAAAACCAAAAGCGAAAAGAAAAAGTTGTAATAGTAAGAGACTGGAAAAATGGTAATAAATAGCAATTAGTAGCGTTAAAGGAGCCGTAATAGCACCAACCACCATAGGAGGAAGCCGTCGGGCAATGCGATCGGAAAATCCACCCCAGACAGGGCTTCCTACTGCCCAACCAACTAAAATGAGCGAAACCATGCCCGCAGCAGCGGTTTCACTGACATGATAGCCGGCTTTGAGAAAAGGTACGCCCCATAAACCACATAATGTTGGGGTAGAGACATACATAAGGCCACCATATATAGCAATGAGCCAAAGTTGTTTGTTTTTTAAAACTTGATAGAGTTCCTGCCCAAGCACTTTAAAAGAAGAATGTTTTGGTTTTTCTTTGCCTGTGGGTGTATCTTCCACAATAAAAAAGATAGCCATCGAAATAATAAGGCCAGCGATACCGAGAGTGTACATGCTGTCACGCCATCCAATATATGAAATAAGATGTGCCAGCGGTGCTTCCCCCCCTATTGCACCGAGCATCCCCAATGTAACAATAAGGCCAGTGAGCAAAGCAAAACGTCGAGCAGGAAACCAGTTTGCAATGAGTTTAAGTGCACCAATAAAAGCAAAAGCCGAACCAAGCCCGATAAAAAATCGTGCAATAACAGCTGTGAGCAGATGATCAGTCATGCCAAAAATAAAGCTTGAAATAGCACAAATTGCCGCAGAAAACGTTAATAGGCGGTGTGGCCCTAGTCTATCAAGTAAAATGCCCGCAGGAATCTGCATACCAGCATAAGAAATAAAGTAAACACCCGATAAAACACCTAATCCATCAGCGGTAACAGAAAAATCCCTCATCAGGCTTGAACCCATTACGCCAGGTGATACTTGCAAAAGAAATTCATAAAAATAGAAAACACATCCTAATAGCCAAATAATCCATGGCCGCAGTGGTGAGTGCGTATTGTCTTTGACAGGCTGTTCTGTAGACTGCATTATTATCCTCACTGTAATTTTAAATGTCTTAACTTTATTACGGGCAAAATTTTACCATTTTTAAGGAATTAACTCAAGTTTTACGCTGGTAGAAGGCGGTTGTGAAGCCCTAGAAGTTTCGGCTATACTCACAATAATTGAGCTTTCTGTGTCGTCTGTACCTCGTCGAAAACTCAATGCGTGAGTATCTTATTCACTGTTTTTCAATCTAATTTTAGGAGGGGTAAAAAATATGTTTCGTGTATTAATTGCAGGCTCTGGAAAAATTGGATCATTAATTGCCTGTCTTTTGCAACAGTCTGGGCGTTATGAAGTGTATATAGGTGATGTTTCTTTTCATGGATCTGATGTAACCCATTTACTTAGAGCTTTTCCTAAAATAAAAAAAGCAGTATTAGATTTTTCAGATGAAGCAGCTGTTGGTGAGTATGTTCAAAGCAAAGGTATTCAAGCCGTTGTCTCGAGCCTCCCGTATTTTATTAATCCTAAAGTAGCTGAAATGGCTAAAAGAAATAAAATTCATTATTTTGATTTAACGGAAGACACCCAAGTAACTTCTTGCGTTAAAGCCTTGGCTAAAGATGCACAAAAAGCGTTTGTGCCTCAGTGTGGATTGGCACCCGGATTTATTAATCTAGCAGCCAATAACATTATGAAAACATTTGATAAGTTAGATAGTGCAAAATTACGCGTGGGTGCATTGCCACAAAATAGCAGTCATGCATTACATTATGCATTAACTTGGTCCACGGATGGTTTAATCAATGAATACGGGAACCTATGCCGGGCGATTGAACGCGGTGAATCAGTGACTATGCCTGCATTAGGTGATATAGAGACAATTCAATTAAATGGCCGTCTTTATGAAGCGTTTCATACTTCAGGCGGTATAGGCCATTTAGTTGAAATGTATCGGGAGAAAATTAATAGGTTGAACTATAAAACTATTCGCTATCCAGGTCATTGTGAAAAGATGCGGTTTTTAATGAATGATTTAAAGTTGAATGAAGACAGGTCAACCTTAAAAAGAATTTTAGAAAATTCAGTGCCAAAAACCTATCAAGATTTGGTCATCATTTATATCTCTGTGACCGGATGGAAAGGACACGATTATCTTGAGCAAAGTTATTTTAAAAAAATCTATCCTCACGAAGTAGGGGGTATTTCATGGTCTGCCATTCAAATGGCTACGGCCTCATCATTGTGTACAGTAGCTGACATTGTGCTCAGCAACGAAACACAATATTCAGGTTTTGTTTTACAGGAAGTGATTCCACTTGATACATTTTTATCAAATTCATTTAGCGAACCTTATCGAGAGGTGTCGCATGTCTAAGATTACCGAGATTTTGAATAGGCTGGATATTCAATCAATCAACCCAGGTGGTAGTATTGGAAATACATTTTTTTCTCCTGAAAAAAATAGCGTTTTAGATTCTTTTAGCCCTATTGATGGTCAACGTATTGCTTCCGCCCAAACCTGTGGAGTGAATGAGTATGAGCAATTGAGGAACGCAGCAAGAAAAGCAGCGGAACAATGGCGTGCATGGCCGGCTCCTAAACGTGGTGATATTATTCGCCAAATAGGTAATGTGTTACGCGAACATAAAGAAGATTTGGGCAGCCTAGTATCAATTGAAATGGGGAAATCTTGGCAAGAAGGATGTGGCGAAGTTCAAGAAATGATTGATATGGCTGATTTTGCTGTTGGCCAATCTCGTATGTTGTATGGTAACAGTATGCACTCAGAACGTCCCGATCATCGGATGATAGAACAATGGCACCCCTATGGTATCGTAGGCGTTATATCAGCTTTTAACTTTCCTGTAGCCGTGTGGGCATGGAATGCTTTTTTAGCAGCCATTTGTGGGAATGTCACTATTTGGAAACCTTCATCAAAAACGCCCTTATGTGCTGTAGCAGTACATAAATTATGTCAACAAGTATTAAGAAAAAATAAAACTCCCGATATATTTGGTTATTTTATTGCTGAAAACCGAGACGTAGCAGAGCTTCTCATTAAAGATATCCATATTCCTTTAATTTCATTTACTGGTTCAACTCGTGTCGGACGCCATGTGGGAGAAGTCCTTGCACGACGTTTGGGGAAAGCGATTTTAGAATTAGGTGGAAACAACGCGATTATTATCGATGAAACAGCTGATTTGAAATTAGCAATTCCTGCTGTAGTATTTGGTGCGGTCGGAACGGCGGGTCAACGTTGTACGTCGACACGTCGTTTATTTGTACATGAATCCCAAATGAATACAGTGTTAGAGAAATTAAAACACGCTTATGCTCAAATTACTATTGGTGATCCTTTAGATTCCGAAAACTTGATGGGTCCCTTAATTGACCAAGATGCAGTAAAAGCTTATGAATCAGCCATTAAAGAAATAAAATCAGCTGGTGGCCAGATTATTTTTGGTGGTCATGTATTAAAACAAGAAGGCTATTATGTGGAGCCTACCATTGTGACACAATTGAGTAATAGCTCATCGATTGTTCAAAAGGAAACCTTTGCTCCTATTTTATATGTGATGCCCTATCGAGATTTGGAAGAAGCTATTACGTTGCAAAATGCTGTGCCACAAGGTTTGTCATCGGCTTTATTTACCCAATCGCTTAAAGCCTCGGAACTATATTTAAGCGCCCAAGGAAGCGATTGTGGTATTGCCAATATTAATATTGGTACTTCGGGTGCGGAAATTGGTGGCGCATTTGGAGGGGAAAAAGAAACCGGCGGAGGACGTGAATCAGGGTCTGATGCCTGGAAAGGGTATATGCGCCGCCAAACGAATACAATTAACTGGGGAGACTCTTTGCCATTGGCTCAGGGAATTAAATTTACTATTTAAAGAGAAAATATATGTCAACAAAAAAAAATGCTATGTCCCAAACTGCTATAAAAATAACACGTGAAGAAAACTTTGCCGAATGGTATCAAGAAGTAATAAAAGCGGCTGATTTAGCCGAACATGCGGTTGTTCGAGGATGCATGGTGATTAAACCCTGGGGATATGCATTATGGGAAAATATTCAAGCGGTATTAGATAAATGGATTAAAGAAACGGGTCACGAAAATGCTTATTTTCCTTTATTGATTCCATTAAGTTTTATGCAAAAAGAAGCGGAACATGTGGAAGGTTTTGCGAAAGAGTGTGCAGTTGTCACCCATTATCGCCTTGAAGGGGATGGTAATGGTAATCTTATTCCTTCTCCTGATGCAAAGTTGACAGAACCTTATATTATTCGACCCACCAGTGAAACCATTATTGGTGATGCTATGGCCGGTTGGATTCATTCCTATAAAGATTTACCCGTAAAAATTAATCAATGGGCAAACATCATGCGTTGGGAAATGCGCACACGCCTTTTTTTAAGGACGTCGGAATTTTTATGGCAAGAAGGCCATACTGCCCATGCAACTGCAGAAGAAGCAGTTGAAGAAACATTAACCATGTTGGATGTCTATGAAAAATTGGCAGTAGACTATTTGGCAGTGCCTGTTGTGAAAGGAGAAAAAACACCCGCAGAGCGTTTTCCTGGCGCGGTTGATACGTATTGTATTGAAGCAATGATGCAAGATGGTAAAGCATTGCAGGCTGGTACGTCACACTTTTTAGGGCAAAATTTTTCTAAAGCACATAATATGGTGTTTACGGATAAAGAGCAAAAAGAACAATGTGCATGGACAACATCATGGGGTGTTTCTACTCGATTAATTGGTGCATTAATTTTGACACATAGCGATGATGATGGATTAGTTTTACCGCCGCGCGTGGCTCCTGCTCATGTCATTTTAATTCCCATGATTATGAATGAGGCAGATTCTGATAAAATCCTGGCTTATTGTGATGCCTTAGCCACTGATTTGAAAAAAGTGGATTATTATGGTGGTTCAGTAAAAGTCATTATTGATAAAAAAGATGATCGCGGTGGGGTTAAATTCTGGCGCGCTGTCAAAAAAGGAATTCCTCTGCGTATTGAAATCGGTTTGCGTGAAATGGAAGGGGATAATCTCTCAGTTTCTCGGCGTGATAAACCAGCAAAAGAAAAAACAGGTATGACACGTACTTCCTTAGTCTCAAATGTTTCTGGTTTATTGGATGAAATGCATGAGAATTTATATCAACGTGCTTTAACGATGAGACAAGCTAAAACGGTTGAATTAAACACGTTAGCGGAGTTTGAAAAATATTTCAATCAGGATGAAACCAGCATCAGTGGTTGGGGTATTGCTCATTTTGATAGTTCCGTAGAACCTGAAGTAGAAGCAAAACTGAAAAGTTTGAAAGTAACGGTGCGATGTATTATTGAGAAAATAGCGCCACCCAAACCGTGTATTTTTTCAGGTAATTTGACAACTACCCGTGTGATTTTTGCAAGGGCTTATTAAGTGTTTGTAGAGGCTTATTGTAAAATGTTAGGAAGATTCTGATGGCGGATTGCCCCCTTTGCAAACGCGTTGTTGCATAAATAATTCTATCCAGCAGAAGGCTCCCACGGAGAGCGTCATTGCGAGGAGTGTTTTGTATGCAAGCCCAGCGCAGCAATACAAAACAGGACGCGGCAATCCAGAAAAATATTGATATCGATGTCTGGATTGCCGCGTCGCTTTATTGCTCCGCTACGCTGCGCAATACCGCTCCTCGCAATGACGGATCTCAAAAAAACTAATAATTCTCAATCTTTTCCTCTTCTCAGAAATCTTTTCTACAAAAAGCAATCCCACATTAAGGCATCAAAGGTCGACTATACCCGCTTTCTTCTAACAACGTTGCTTGTACTTTTTCGAGAGAGGTTTTGTCATAGTTTCTTCCTCCCATCAATAATTGACCAATTGAGTGAGAAGTCTTTGTTCTTCCGTTAGCATCAGGTAAATCTTCGACAAATAGCTTCAGTGCAAGTAAATGATCTTCATGCATTTGCTTTTGCACTGCTTTATATTTTTCTGGTGATTCTTTTTTCATTGTTGCCATTGCATTATTGAAGTCTTCTTCCGCTTTTTTTGCTGTTTCAATAGCAGAGTTAAGTCGCATTTGTTCCTCTTTTTGAATAATGGCAGTGAGTTCTTGTTCGGCGGGAGAGATTTTTTTGCTTGGCATAAATGGTTGGGCGATGTCTTTCCATTTTTGGTTGGATTTAGCTGTCATTTCTGCTGTCTTTGGAAATTTAAAAGATACATTAAAAGGAATGAAATCGAGGAGTTTTAGTCCAACAGCATGATAACCACAGTTACCCCTTCCTTCAGTATTTTTCTTTTTACCATTATTGTCAGTAGCGCTCCAATGAACATCTTTTTCATTAATGAGCAGAATTGTTGGTTTTGTTTCAGAAGGATTGGCAGTGAGAATAGTAGGTATTTTTTGATCAGGAGTTATTCTTACCGCAAAATTTGCTCCAACTAATTCACTTAATATGGTGAGTTCCAATTCAGTAGCCCATGCACCATTCGGAGATTGTTCTTTGATGAAGGACTCAAATGTCCCAATTGCTTTTAAATTTCTTCGTAATTCTTTTACTTCTAAGCCGTCGGGAATAATATCTTGCAATTCACCTTTTAAGTATTCAAATGTGAGCTCACGAAGTTTCTTGCCTATTACCGCTTGAAATTCTTCCTCATCATAATAATGTCGCCCGAGCAGTTGTTTCAAGCCAAGTTTTTCAAGGCGTTGCATATCTAAAGTCATAAGTTTTCTCCATTTGGAAAGGCAGAAGGTATTATACCACAATGTGCATTAAAATAGTTGTTTATGTTATCATGGTGGCTTTGGATACCGAGAAATATTAAAAATGAAAAATACAGGTCGTCAGCGAGCTAAATCATTTAAAAAGCCTTCTCTTCCTCCTTCATTAACTTCCTTGTTGGAAAAACGTTCTCCATTACGTAATGTTCATAAGGAAACCCTTAAGAAAGTAAGTCGATTGGACAAACTGGCTGTGTGGATTACCAATCAAGTTGGTACAATGGGATTTTTCCTCATCATTTTCTTTTGGTCCTTTTTTTGGTTAGGGTGGAATTTTTTAGCCCCTAAACAATGGGTATTTGATCCACCCATGGGATTTATTTTCTGGTTATTTATTAGCAACCTAATTCAAATTCTACTGATGCCTTTAATCATGGTTGGCCAAAATATTCAAGGACTGCATAATGAACTACGTGCGGAACATGATTTAAAAGTGAATGTTAAAGCAGAAAAAGAAATTAAAGTTATTTTACAACATTTAGAATATCAAAATAATTTACTGTTAGATATCGTCGGTCATCTGAACGTAAATGGTTCTAAGGACATTGATGAACTTTTAAAGCGTAATAATCTTTCAAAATAATATAACAAGAGATAACTACTTATGACAAAAATAATTGATACTTTATTATTGCCTCGCTGGGTAATTCCCGTTGAACCGCATAATGTCTTTCATGAGAATTATGCGTTAGCAGTGCATGAAGGTCGGATTGTCGATCTTTTACCCCATGATAAAGCAAAAGAGCTTTATCATGCAATGCAAATAATTAATCTTCCTAATCATGTGATATTACCAGGATTTATTAATGCACATGCGCATAGTCCCATGACATTGTTGCGTGGATTGGCGGATGATTTGGCTTTAATGGATTGGTTAAATCACCATATTTGGCCAGTAGAAAAGAAATATCTAAGTGAGCAATTTGTGCAAGATGGTACGGAATTAGCTTTCGTAGAAATGGTTCGTTGCGGTACTATTGGGTTTAATGAGCATTATTTCTTTAATGAAACCATTGCTGAAGCTTCTTTGAAAGCTGGCTTAAGAAGCCGCGTGGGTCTTCTTTTGTTAGAGGCAGCAGATTTGGTCGGCAGAAGCAATCTCGATTACATTAATTCGAAAGGCATAGAGTTCATTGAACAATATAAGAGTAATTCTTTGGTTCAACCGGCCTTGGCGCCTCATGCACCTTATACCGTGGGCGATGCAGGTTTCTTGAGAGCGAATGAAATTTCTCAACAGTATCAAATCCCGGTTCATGTGCATGTGCAAGAAACGGCATTTGAAGTGCATTCTGAAACAGAAAAATATGGTAAACGGCCTTTAAAACGGATGTATGATTTAGGTTTACTATCACCTCTTTTTCAAGCCGTTCACATGACTCAAGTCAATGAAGAAGATTTAGCGCTTTTAGTTGAAACAGGTGCTCATATCATTCACTGCCCAGAATCTAACTTAAAATTGGCAAGTGGTTTTTGTCCAGTACAGAAGTTAATAGACAACCAAGTCAATGTGGCATTGGGAACTGATGGTTCTGCCAGCAATAATGATCTGGATATGATTGGTGAAATGCGGACAGCAGCATTAATTGGTAAAGTAGTAGCGCAAAAAGATACGGCAGTTTCTGCGGCCGATGCATTACGAATGGCTACACTAAACGGTGCCAAAGCAATGCATTGGGATAAAGAAGTGGGTAGTTTAGAATGTGGAAAATCCGCCGATATGATTGCCATTGATTTAAGCGACGCAAACACCCAACCGGTATATAATCCTATATCACAAGTGGTATATGCAGCGCATCAACATCAAGTCACTGATGTTTGGGTTCAAGGACGTCCGCTTATGCGAAATCGTGAATTAACAACATTGGATGAAAAAGCAATTTTGGAAAAGACACAAATATGGCGGGAAAAAATTAAGGATTGTAAGTAAATCTCTGGCCTCGCTAACGTGAGGCTGCCTTTACTAAGAAGGGTGTGTTGTTGCATACATCCACGAAGTAAAATTTAACAGAATCCTTCTGTTGTTTTTTCATTTAAGATCTTACAGAATGGTGCCTCTCCCTTGAGGGAGAGGATGCCCGATAGGGCAGGAGAGGGTGAAAATTAATATTCTGTCATAATATGGGTGGAATGATAAACCCTATGAGACGGTAATTATCACAAAGAGTCTGACGAGTAAATATGATGAAGAAGAACAAACTATCTTACGGAATTGGGGAGCATGTATTACGTATTAATAATATATAAAGACGTATTGGAAATCATTTTAAATCAGATAAAACATAATAATATTGTAAAGGGAGTCATTTCCTTTGTTTTGATTTCACCCTCTCCTGCCCTATCGGGCATCCTCTCCCTCAAGGGAGAGGCACCATTCTGTAAGATCTTAAATGAAAAAACAACAGAAGGATTCTGTTAAATTTTACTTCGTGGGTTTATGCAACAACGCCCTTTAGTAAAAGAGCGAAGAATTTTTACCTCAATTAATCCATCGCAGTTGAACGATGGCAGATTTGATCTGCCATATAACCAACTGTGCCAGCATAATAAATAGAATTATTATAAGCTAACAAGGTCTTGAAGTTATTCAATGCTAACCAAACGGGCCCCCCATCAGGATGCACTAAGAAAGCATTCAAGTTTTTGTTTGGTAATGGTTGTCCGTTAATTTGGCGAATGCCCATTGCCGCCCAATCACTTAATGATTTAACTTGGCGTGTTTGAACATAGTCTGCATTAAAACCAGGAGGAAGTTGAACAGCAATTGCCCGTGGTTGTCCTGCCTGCCAGCCATGACCTTTGAGATAATTAGCAATAGAAGCTAAGACATCCGGTACTGATCCCCAAATATCTTTCCTTCCATTTCCATCATAATCAACGGCATATTTGTACCAGCTAGAAGGTAGAAATTGACATTGGCCAGAAGCGCCTGCCCATTCACCTTTAAATTGTTCAACCGTCACTTGGCCATCGTTTACCATATGAAGCGCATCTAAAAGTTCTTGTCTGAAAACATCGGGACGAGAGGAATCATAAGCTAAAGTAGCTAAAGCTTGAATGGTTGGAAAGTCGCCCATAAAATTACCATAACTGCTTTCCATTCCCCATAAAGCAACAATAACACAAGGATCTACACCGTATCGTTGACCAATATTATTAAGTACTTGACGATATTGTTGGTATTTTCGTTGTCCCATAGGAATACGGCCACCACCTGCGCGAGTCCGTAAATATTGAGGATAGGTTAATCGGTGTTCAGGCTGTGATCGCATAAGGCCTATTATTTTTTGGGAAGGACCTGGAATATTGGCAAATAATCGATCAAAAAGAGAAGGGGAAATGCCTTCAGAAACGGCTTCTTCTTTTAGTTGTGCAACCCAAGCAGGCCATGGAATCATAGGATGGGCTAAACTAAGTTGACTAAAAAAAAGAAAAAAACCTAAGAAAAAACAGGAATTTAATTTGAGTAGAAATTTTTTTTTCATGGTGTGCGCTACCTTCTATCAGAAATTTTGCTTGCAAACGGTCTTAGTATAACATAAAAAAATTTTGTCGCCATTAAGGTTAGTTTAAAGTATTTTTTGAATAATTAAGAAACCTATATTGCTGCCTAATCTTTTGGTACAATATATACCAAAGTAACTTCAATATTTAAGAGAGATATACGTATGTTCGACAATTTAACCGATCGCCTTAATCGGGCCCTAAAAAATATTCGTGGGCAAGGACGTTTAACCCAAAGTAATATGGCGGACACACTGAAAGAAGTGAAGAATGCCTTACTCGAAGCAGATGTTGCGCTACCTGTAGTAAAAGATTTTATTGCCCAGATTGAAGCAAAAGCATTAGGTCAAGAAGTTGCTAATGAATTAAATCCTGGACAAGCTTTTATTAAAATTGTCCATCAAGAATTAATTGAATTATTAGGTTCAAAGCCAGTACCATTATCCTTTAATACTCAACCACCTGCTGTAATATTAATGGCTGGTCTTCAAGGTTCGGGTAAGACAACGACTACTGCCAAATTAGCTGCCTTTTTGAAAGGTGTTGAAAAGAAAAAAGTCATGGTGGTGAGTACCGATATTTATCGTCCAGCAGCTATTGATCAGTTGAAACAATTAGCTCATACCGTGGATGTTCAGTATTTTCCTTCAGAAATTACGCAAAAGCCTGTTGATATTGTTAATCAAGCATTAAGTGCGGCGAAAAAAGAGCAAATTGATGTGTTAATCGTTGATACGGCAGGTCGTTTGCATATTGATGATATGATGATGACAGAAATTAAAGCACTTCATCAAGCGGTAACACCTATCGAAACGCTGTTTGTTGTGGATAGTATGACAGGGCAAGATGCAGCTAAAACAGCACGTGCTTTTCATGATGCGTTGCCATTAACAGGGATAGTGTTAACCAAGGTTGATGGTGATAGCCGAGGTGGGGCTGCGTTATCTATTGCCCATGTTACCGGTAAGCCTATTAAATTTGTGGGTATGGGTGAAAAAACGGATGCCTTAGAAGCATTTTTCCCAGAGCGAATGGCATCACGCATTTTAGATATGGGTGATCTTTTAAGTTTTATCGAAACAATTGAACGAAAAGCCGATGCGAAGAAAAGTGAAAAAATGGCGCAAAAATTGCGTAAAGGAAAATCATTTGACTTTGAAGATTTTCGGGATCAATTACAACAAATTGGTACAATGGGTGGGTTAGCCGGACTCGCAAGTAAATTACCCGGTATGGGAGGCGCAATGGCAAAAGCCCAGAGTGGTAATGCGTTAGCAGCGAGTGAAAAAATGATGGCGAAAAGTATTGCTATTATTAATTCTATGACTAAAAAAGAGCGCCGCTTTCCTCATCTTATTGCAGGCTCTAGGAAACAACGCATCGCAAAAGGTTCAGGTACTGAAATTCAAGACGTGAATAAGCTCTTGAAACAATTTACTCAAATGCAGAAGATGTTTAAGAAGTTTTCTTCAGCAGGTGGTATGAAAAAAATGATGCGCGGTCTCGGTGGCATGGGAGTAGGTATGCCAGAAGGATTATTTTAAGGAGTGAAAATCTTAAAAAATTATGGTTTCTCCCTTCTTTTGCTACTGTCAGTTATTCTCGGCACTATAATTGGGATAGTAGCAAAAGAGCAAGCACTTTTGCTTAAACCTTTGGGTGATATTTTTTTAAACCTCTTATTTACTGTTGTAGTTCCTCTCATTTTTTTTAGTGTTGCTTCGTCAATTGCAAGTATTGACAGTATGCGGCGTTTAGGAAAAATTATGCTTGCCATGGTGGGTGTGTTTGCCTCGATGGGTATTATTGCGGCTATTTACATGTTAAGCGTTATCAACATTTTTCCCCCAGCCAGTGGTTTTTCGACACTGACTCTGTTGCATCTAAATGAATCTCAACAGCTTCCCACCACTCATATGACTCATGTCTGGGATTTGCTAACTGTTTCTGATTTTCCTAAGTTGTTTTCGCGAGAAAATCTTTTAGCCTTAATTCTATTTGCCCTTTTTTTAGGCGGAGCTACTGCCTCAGTGGGTGAGAAAGGCAAACCCTTCTTAAATTTTTTTCAAGCAGGTATGGTTATCTTTATGAAGTTAACATCCTGGGTAATGTATTATGCGCCTATCGGGTTTTTTGCTTATTTTGCTGTACTGGTTGGCCAATGGGGAAAAGAATTAATCGGTGCTTATTGTCATATTGGTTGCCTTTATTATATAGGAGCCCTCTTTTATTTTGTTATCGGTTTTTCTATTTTTGCTTGGATTGCTAGAGGAAAGGTAGGCATCATTTCTTTTTGGAAAAACATGTTGCCTCCAGCTATAACCGCTTTTGCGACATGCAGTAGTGCAGCTAGTCTACCTGTTAATTTAGAGGCTGCTGAAAAAATGGGTATTCGCGCAGAAATTTACAATACCATTATTCCCTTAGGGACCATGATTCATAAACAAGGTTCTATTATGGGTGGTATCGTCAAAATCATCTTTTTATTTTCTTTCTTTCATTTACCTTTTACTGATTATTCTTCTTGGCTAATGGCGATTGGAGTTTCCCTGCTCGTTGGAACCGTAATGGGTGCAATTCCTAGTGGTGGTATGTTGGGAGAAATGTTGATTCTTTCTGTCTATGGATTTCCTAAAGAAGGTCTCATGTTAATTGCTATCATCAGTTTGATTATTGATCCACCGGCAACTTTATTGAATGTAATGGGAAATACCGTAGGAAGTATGTTGGTAGAGCGATTCTATAAAACCAAACTTGACTAAAACGGAGCGAATTCCGTTTTAGTCATGACTATTTCGGGATGCATGTCATAATAGTCAAATACCAAGCTAACCAAAGTTCTCATAATAATGAAATGATATTTTGGCACTTACTGACGCCGTTTATAAGAGGATGAGGTTATTACATTACCCTGAGGCTTTCACCAAAGAAATTGCTGAAGAAAAATTTTTTCCCCCCTCCAAAGTCTGTACATTTTTTTTAAAAGCACTAAAAAAACTTGATTGCCTTACCTTGGTACCGTATTGAGGAAGTATTTCTTTTGCTCGTAATTGAGACCTACAGCAATTTTCCATAATTATTTTTGCCTCAATGGCATCTTGATAATATTTACTTTCTGTAGGAAGTAAATCATTTGGATGAGTATTCCAACTATAAAAAGAATAATGCGGAATTGTCACTGGAAATGTATTTGCTCCTAGGTCAGCAGCAATATTTACTGTGTCATGGATGTCCGGTAAGTCGATAATTGGAGGTATATGATGATCTAGAGTAAAGATTGAACTAGGAATTCTAAATCCTTTTATTTTTCTTTCTAATTGTTGATATTCGTCAAATGATTTACCATTCTTGGCCCATTCATTTGGAGACATAGATCCCATTGTAACTTCATATTGCCAATGAGAAAAGAAGAATATTAAACTATCAATAGTTGTTCCAGAGATAACGATGTCAAGCACAACAATTTCATTTTCTGTATTATATAGCAACTCAGGTTGCAAGCCTAAAGTTGTCAAATATTGTCTATAAGCTAGGATTTGCTCTTTGGTAGGGACCTCATTATAACAATATACATATGAAGAAAAAGCAAAATTGAATGTTTTAACACCCAGCTGGTTTAAAGCAATCGCATGGAAATAAGGTGAGCGCCCCGGTGCAAGTATAATAGTTTTTTCGGGATTAATTAATTTAGCAATCTGTTTGGAATGCAAAAAAATTAAATCAGCATATTCTGTAGTAAATTTCTTTTGTTCGTTTTTATTTTCTGAATAGCGTTTCATCGTTAATTTTTCCTGTTGTTCCAAAAAATAATAATGTACTATAAAGTTATTACCAATTTATTAATAACTTGTGCCGACTGTTGTACCAATTGCAGAAATATCACATTATTGGCTCTATTTAAGACAAGATCCACAATGACAACTAAAAATTAGTGAGAACTTATGTGGTCTGAAAAATAGGGTCTATGTATAGAGTGCTCCATGTATAAATAAACGTACAATTTGAATATTTGTATAGGAGTATTTTCCTCCAAATTGTTCATAAATAGCTTTTAATTTGCCATCCTCTGATTTTTCAAGTGCAGCAAAAATCTCATCAAACTCTTCTTTTGTTAATTTATCTTTCAATGGTAATAAATGTTCCTGAGTAATTTGTTGTAAACCTTGGAGTTTTTCAATGTGGCTAAGAATGGTTCCAATAGTTAATTCGCGTTTTTCAGCAATAATATCAATGGATAAATTTTCATTTAACATATTTAAGGTGATGATGTGAGTTGGAATGGTATCTTTTTTAGGGGGATTTTTCTTATTATTTTGAGTTTTTTTAGTGCTACCGTCAAAACGATCAATAAGAGTTGTAGATTGTGAGTTTTCTTTTTCTGCTTCAGATAAATTTTGATGATAGCGCTCTAGTTCAAATGAGCTCAGTTGAAAAATTTCATCTTGCAGAAGAATTTTTGGATGAACCCTTAACGCCATTTCATTTAAATTTAAAAGTTTTAGTCCATTGAGTGTTCGTACTCGCGATAAAGCCACATATCCCATTCCTGGCTCAAAAGTATCTCCTAAGTCCATTTCGGCGGCATCAAGTGTCATTCCTTGACTTTTATGAATGGTAATTGCCCAAGCAAGGCGAAGAGGCACCTGCGTCAACATGGCCCGAATGCTGTTATTTTCTTGGTATTTCCATTCCTCTGGATAAGCAGTAATAATTCTATTATCGTAAGTTTTCACAATGGGCCAGCCGGCGCTTTTTTCAAAATCAATCACTACGCAACGGGTACCGTTTACATATTTTCCTTGAATATCGTTTTTAACGAACATTACTTCAGCGCCAATTTTTAATTTTAATTGTTCTGGTGCGAGACAGCTCTTCTTTAATCCTTCAACTAAGGCGCCAAATCCCATAGTCTTCATGGAAAATATTTTTTCTGATCCTTCTAATTTGGATAATTCTGCTTCGTTCATCAGGTCAACATTCACATTGCGAGAATATAATTTTGTTGCCTTTGTTTCGCCTTCTGGTTCTTTTTTATAACGGGTGCGTAAGGGGACTTTTGTGTGTTCACCTGCTGTTCCGCTCCGTATATCATTTAAAACAGTCATCAACGGATCATTACCTTGACGATGTTGTTCTTCTAAGTAACATACGCTAAACCCACTGTTTTTCCAAATAGCGGATTCGAATGCAAATTGTTTTTCCTGCGTTGATAGAGCTGAAGATACTGGGGGTAGTTGAAAAAAATCACCGCATAATACCACTTGAATACCTCCAAATGGATTATCATTATCTAAAATATACCGGGCAATCATATCTACCATATCCAATTGATGAGGATGCAACATGGAAATTTCATCGATGATGAGTACTTTTGTGTGGGTATAATTACGTTTGATTCGATTGGTTTCGAGCAATTTCTTTAAATCTTTTTGCGTAAGATGATCTTTAACCCCAATCCCCGACCATGCATGAATTGTCATTCCTTGCAAATGAGTTGCCGCAATACCTGTGGAGGCGGTTATTGCTACTTCAACATGATGTTCTTTAAGATAGGTGATATATTGATTAAGCAAATAGGTTTTTCCCGCGCCAGCTGCACCGGTAAGAAAAATATTTTTTCCCATTTTTAATAAGCTAAAGGCCTGATCTTGTTTCATAAAATGCATTAAAAATTTTTTATTATCTTATCATTGCTTAAAAGATTGAAAGGTTATTTCGTTTCTAGGATAATAAGTCTTCATCAAAGAACTTTTGTGGTACTAAAAAATGCTTGATTTATCTTTATTAAAACAAACGGAAGTAACTGACACTCCTTTTCCTTATTTAATTGTGCCTCAGTTTATTACAAAAGAAGCATGCGCTGCCATTAATCAAGATTTTCCTAAAATCCATTCCCGCGGAAGTTTTCCTTTAAGCTCCTTACAATATGGCGAACAGTTTAAAGAGTTTATGTGCCAAATTCAAGGACCAGAATTTCGAGATGTTGTTGCTGAAAAATTTCAAGTATCTCTCGATAATTTACCGACACTGGTAACTGTGCGAGGAAAATCGGATACGAAAGATGGCCGCATTCATGTAGACACCAAGACAAAAGTAATCACCGTATTGATTTATATGAATTCTACCTGGGAAGATTCAGGTGGCCGTTTGCGATTACTGAACTCTTCAACTGATATTAATGATTATTTTGCTGAAGTACCTCCAGTAGAAGGCACGGCTATTATGTTTAAGGTAACACCCAATGGTTGGCATGGACATTTACCTTTTATTGGTGAACGTCGCGTCATTCAACTTAATTGGTTAACAAGTCAACGTGTTGTGGACAATATGCAAGCACGACATTCTCTTTCTGCTAAGTTTAAGAAGATTCGTCATTGGTTAGGATTAGGCGAAAAAAGCGAATATTAATCTTGTTTGCAAAAACACCATTGCAATAGTAAAATTACATGTAATTTAGCTATTGTAATGGTGTTTTTACATGAATTATAGTAAAAGATCTCAACAAGCACGTTTATTCCAAGCATTTAAAGGAACCATGATTACAGGTATTCTTGGACCGCGACGGGTGGGGAAGTCTACTTTAATTGATTATTATGTCAGTCTTCATGCCGATATGACTATTGTTCAATTGAATATGGATAAAATGGATGAACGTGAAAAAATCAAAGCAGGGAAACTTGAGGATTTAATTTTAACCTCTATTAAAAGACATTTCTTCCCTGGTCGTCGCGTATGGGTGGCTATTGATGAAGCACAAAAATGTCCCGAACTATTCGAACAAATTAAATTACTTTATGATACTTATAAAGATCAGGATGCTATTAAGTTCATTCTGACTGGATCAGCATTATTGGAATTGCATCGTCTAAGTGCTGAAAGCTTGGCGGGTCGGATTCAGCTGTATTATTTATCTGCCTTTAACGTCTGTGAAGCAACTTCACTAAAATATCATATACAACGTGAGGATACAGTATTTGATATAATTCAACAAAATGAATGGAGTGAATCACGCTGGCAAACCTATCAACATCAAATGCGTCCTTATTCTATGGATTCAAGTAAAACTTTAGAGGAAATGTTGTTGTGGGGTGGATTACCTGAAGTATTAATGCTAAAGGAAAATATGGAACGTTTAGATTACTTAGGGAACTATTTACAGACTTATTTAGAAAAAGATGTACGCGCTATTGAGTCTATTTCAGATTTAACGTTATATCGATTTTTAATGAGTGTTATTGCGGAGCAAACAGGTTCAGTTCGGGACGATCATAAAATCTTGCAAGCCTTAGGATGCCATCGAGATACGCTAAATAAATATCGTGGTTATTTACAGGCAACTTTAATGTATCAAGACGTTCACCCTTATATAAATTCTACTTTGAAGCGATTAGTAAAATCGCCTAAAGGATATTTGATAAATAATGGACTAATTAGTTTTTTAACGGGGCTGTATGATACTTCAGTATTAGTAAAAACAGGACAAATGGGACATCGGTTAGAAAATTGGTTTTTAAACGAGTTACAAGTCTGGCTTAACGGACAACCAGGGAAACATGATATTTATTATTGGCGCACGAGTGCGGGAGTAGAAATTGATTTTGTTGTACATATGCCACCTTACGTTTTTCCTTTTGAGGTAACTACTTCTAAAATAATTGATGCAAAAAAAGTGAAACATTTGTTGAAATTTCGTGAGTATGAACCCCGCGCTACCATCGGGTATTATATTTATCAAGGAGAATTGCAGTGGGATAAGGAGAATAAAATTGTTTTTATTCCAGCTCGGTTGGTATAAGCTTGGAGGATATTATTGAAGGAAATCGTTCGTAGAGATGGGTCTTGTATCCACATCCATTAAGTTAAGAAAATCATTGTTAATAGTTTAAACTACCGTAGGGGCGAGCGGCGCTCGCCCTCCAATCAGTATAATTTAAAAAGCGTCTATTTTAATAAAGAAAGAATTTCTTGGTGAAGTTTTAACGTTTCTCGTCGCGCTGCATCTGCAAAATCTTGGCCATTAGAAGCAAAAATAATACTGCGGGAAGCACTGATAATCATGCCATTTCCTGCATTATTTTTACTGGCTTCAATAGTTTTTTTAAGATCACCACCTTGAGAACCAATGCCAGGGATAAGTAATGGCATATCATCACCAATAACATCGCGAATGGTTTTTAGTTCTTCAATATGGGTGGCGCCCGCAACCAGACCACAGTTACCATGAATATTCCATTTTTTTGCTACATGACGAGCGACGACGTGATAAAGTGGCTCACCATTAATCATTAAATTTTGGAATTCACTACTGCCGGGATTTGATGTACGGCATAAAACAATAATGCCTTTGTTCTTTTGCGATAAAAAGGGCTGAAGTGCTTCAGCGCCTAAATAAGGGTGAACAGTAATGGCATCGGCGTTTAAATATTCAAAAGCTTCTTGAACATAACCTATATTAGTACTATCAATATCGGCGCGTTTAGCATCGAGAATTACTGGAACATCGGGAGCTACATGATTAATGTAGGCAATAGTATGATGTAATGCTTCTATACCTACTTCACCATGAGCTTCATAAAAAGCTTGATTGGGTTTGTACGCGCAAACAATATCATGAGTAGCATCAATAATGGCTTTATTAAAATTTAATATACCAATACCAGCATGGCTTGCGTGCCGAAACTGTGCAGGTAACAATGAATAATTACTATCAAGACCTACACAGACAAACTGTTGATTTGCCCATTTTTTTTCGAGAAGTGTTTTAAAATGACGAATGGTAGTCATCTTTCAATCAGGCCGCTTGTTGAAGCGCAGTAATCGCTTTACGCAATTTACTCATTGCATTTTTTTCTAATTGTCGAATGCGTTCTGCGGAAACACTATACTGGGCAGCTAAATCATGGAGAGTAGCTTTCTTTTCAGTGAGCCATCGTTGTTTTAAAATATCTTGGCTACGCGTATCGAGCGATTGCATGGCCTTTTCTAGATTTTCCTTACTATTTTCTTCTTCATTATTTGCTTCAATCAAACGAGAAGGTTCCATACTAAAATCTTCAAGGTAGTGTTCTGGGCTTGTGTAAGTAGAGGAAGAGTCGCTATCCGTGTCATCATGGGCATGAAAAGCTGCATCCATTGCATTGAGGCGTTCTTCCATATGCAATACATCTTTAGGGGTTACTCCTAAATCTTGAGCAACACTATTTACTTCTTCTTTTGTTAGCCAACCAAGTCGTTTTTTCATTTGACGTAGATTAAAGAAAAGTTTGCGTTGGGCTTTGGTGGTGGCAATTTTAACGATTCGCCAATTTTTTAAGACAAATTCATGAATTTCTGCTTTAATCCAATGAACAGCAAAAGATACAAGGCGGACACCAACCGAAGGATCAAAGCGCTTAACGGCTTTCATAAGGCCAATATTGCCTTCTTGAATGAGATCATTTAAAGATAAGCCATAGCCAGTATATCCTTTGGCTATGCGAACAACATAACGTAAGTGCGCTAAGATTAGCTTTCTTGCGGCTTCAACATTGCCATCGTGTGATAATTTTTCGGCGAGTGAGTGTTCTTCCTCGGCGGTTAACATAGGAACTTGATTAACATAATGCATATAAGCTTCAAGTGAGCCAATAGCAATTCCGTTCGTTGTAATGGGCTGCAGAGACAGATTCATATTCATAAAAAAATATCCTCCTTCTTTAGCCCATTAGTATAACATAGTTGATGGAATTAGAGCAAACCAAGCTCTTTTACCATATCGCGCTCTGAACGCAGCTCATCATGAGAACGTTGAATTTGTTGTTTAGCAAATTCGCCATGTTCAATGCCTTCAACTGTTATCACTTTTCCATTTTCGGTGCGGCATGGGAATGAGAACATCAATCCCTTTTCAATACCATATTCGCCTTGGGAATATTTAGCCATTGAATAGGTTTGACCTTGAGGTGTATCAAAGGTTAAATGATGAACACTTTGAATAATGGCATTAGCCGCAGAACCTGCTGAAGAGGCGCCACGTTGTTTAATGACTGCTGCGCCACGTTGTTGAATGGAGGGCAAGAAAGTATTCGCAACCCATTCTTGATCTTTAATTTGATCAAAAGCATTTTTGCCATTGATATGAGCATGGTAAATATCAGGAAATTGAGTCGCTGAGTGATTTCCCCATACATTCATGTTAGATATAGCAGTTACATCGACACCAGCTTTCTTTGCTAATAAAGTGGTGGCGCGTAATTCGTCCAACATCATCATTGCATAAAAACGATCGGCAGGCACATCTTTTGCATTATTTAATGCAATCAAGGCATTAGTATTACAAGGATTGCCAACTACAAATACGCGAACATCGTCAGCAGCGTTATCGTTAATTGCTTTACCTTGTTCAATAAATAATTTGCCATTAATACCTAATAAGTCAGAACGCTCCATACCTTGTTTACGAGGAACTGCACCAACAAGAACAGCCCAGTTAACACCATCCATTGCAGCTTTTAAGTCTGTTGTATAAGACATTTTTTTCAAAAGGGGAAATGCGCAATCTTCCAATTCCATCGCGACGCCTTCCAAGCTACCAATAGCAGCAGGAAGCTCGAGCATTTGAAGTTCCACGTCAACGTCTGGCCCAAACATTTGTCCTGATGCAATACGAAAAACTAATGCATAACCAATTTGACCGGCAGCACCAGTGACAGCAATTTTAACGCGTTTTCGAACAGACATAACTTTCTCCTCTTGATGTAATTTGAAGGCAGAAAGTATAATGCCAAAAACTTTATATGTAAAATGATGATAAATTCAATTCCCCTAAGCCTATATATCCATGTTCCTTGGTGTGTTCGAAAATGTCCTTATTGTGACTTTAATTCGCATACGTTGAATAAAGAGAAAGCCGACGAAAATGTTTATATAGATACATTAATTAAAGATTTCCAGGCTAGTATTAAGTCTATTGAAAACCGCCCGTTGCATTCTATATTCTTTGGTGGTGGAACACCGAGTTTGTTTAAACCGGAAAGTTATGAACGTTTATTTAAAGCTATTTTTAGCCAAATAGAGACAGAAAAAGATATAGAAATAACGTTAGAAGCGAATCCAGGGACGGCAGATATAGAATATTTTAAAGGATATCGAGAAGTAGGTATTAACCGTATCTCATTGGGTGTTCAAAGTTTTAATGCTGAAAAACTCACCAAATTGGGACGAATTCATTCATCCGAGCAAGCAATAGATGCTTTTTATATGGCACGGAAAGCTGGTTTTGATAATATCAATTTAGATTTAATGTTTGGTTTACCTAATCAAACTCCAGAAGAAGCATTATCTGATTTAGAACAAGTCTTTAAATTAAAGCCGGAACACTTATCGTGGTATCAATTAACGTTAGAGCCTAATACAGTTTTTTATAAACGTCCGCCCCAGTTACCAAATGAAGAAAAATTATGGGATATAGAAACGGAAGGTAAGAAACAAATCAGTCATTACTATGAGCAGTATGAAATTTCTGCATATAGTCAACCTAATAAGCAAGCAAAACATAATGTAAATTATTGGCTATTTGGGGATTATATAGGTATTGGTGCAGGTGCCCATGGAAAAATAACGGTTTTAGAAGAAAATACTTTTAAAGTTCTTCGAACCCAAAAAAAACGTCAACCAACTGATTATATGAACCCGCAAAAAACTTTATTAGCAAAAGAATGGATTGTTCCTGAAGAAGAAATTATGTTTGAGTTTATGTTAAATGCTTTACGCTTAAAACAAGCTATTCCATATGATTTGATGTGTTCAAGAACAGGTATACCTCTGAAAGCATGGCAAGAAAAACTATCACTAGCGAAAAAAAAAGGATTTCTAACGCTTGATTTAGATAAGTTGACGGTAACCTCATTGGGATCACGTTATTTAAATAACCTTCAAGAAATCTTTTTGTAATTTAATATTGTTTTAACAATAAAACGATAAAATGTGCCTTAAATATATTTAATAATTAAGAGAATAATATGACTTTAGATAATAACGTAAAATTACTTATTTTGGCCGTTTCTATAATGGATGTTGTTGCTAAATATATTCGACAAAGGGAAGAAGCTCAAGAAGCAGTGATGTCTTCAACCGGTACCCCTACTAGGTACCCTACTCATCGTCCCACATTTGAACATACATTATTTCCACCATTTCCATCTTCAGATAATAGTGGAGGCTCTAATAATTCAGCAGAAAGCATTGCTATTTCTCTGGCTACATTGGTAGCTTTTGGAGCCTTAGTGGCAGCCTGTTGTTGTCGAAAAAGGATAAAAAATAGCTGTAAAAAATGGTATGGTGATGATAATAATGATTTAGCAGCAAAGTTAAATCCTACGCCGGCTACTATTAGTAATGGGGAGGGTTCTCGTTCTACTATTGCAGTGCGTCCTCATTATGGTATGCCGATTGTACAGGGAACTGTACTCGGTGTTCAACCAGGTAACAATCCCTTGACTTCGTTTGTTGGCGAACAACAAAATGCACCAACGATTTCTCCGCCAGTGCCATAAATAATTTTCAAATATTTTGCATTTAGGTGTTGACACCCTGAAAAAACCGTGTAGAATGTCGCTTCCCTGTCAGATGAGAGGGAAGCGAAAAGGAAGGGTCTGTAGCTCAGGTGGTTAGAGCGCACCCCTGATAAGGGTGAGGTCGATGGTTCGAGTCCATCCAGACCCACCAAAAGTGCTAAGGATAGTGCTGGAGGGGAAGGGAGAGTTTGAGAGTAAAAGGGAATTTAAGAAGAGAGAGACTTGGGGCTGTAGCTCAGCTGGGAGAGCACCTGCTTTGCACGCAGGGGGTCAGGAGTTCGATCCTCCTCAGCTCCACCAAACGGAAGTGAAAAAAATATTTTTGCAAAGGGGTTGCAAAGTAAAAAAGGGTTTGCTAGAATGCGCACCCTTGAATGAGGGAAGCGAAGAAAGTGTTGGAAGAAAGTATTTTTATAGAGAATATTTTCTTCTAGATTTTCTAGAGAGTTCATTAAAAAATTGGTGACGTAAGAAAACAAAGTTTTACTGGTCATTGGCACATAATTGTTATTCCCGTGCTGATGACGCATAAAGTAAAATAGAGAATTCACAAGCGTTTTAGATTGATACTCTGCGCACTTGCGCTTTTGGCATCGTAAAAAATTTTGTTCGCATCCTCATGTATTGTTTATACACTGCGGTGCTCACAATGATTTTTTTCTCGCCAAAAGGCACAATTGCTGGAGTATTCGGCACATCATTTGAATTATCAAAATGATTAAATTGGAAACGGTTTAATCGATGTCTAGCAAATACGTACCCAAAGTGAGATGGTTCTCAGCGAAGCTGAGGGCTAGCTCACGAAGGGTAAGATAATTGGATGATGTGGTCAAAGAATTAAGCGCAAACAGAGGATGCCTTGGCAGTTAGAGGCGAAGAAAGACGTGATAGCCTGCGAAAAGCTTCGGGGAGGTGGCAAGTGACCTATAATCCGAAGATATCTGAATGGGGGAACCCGGCGCATTTATGCGTCATCGTTACCTGAATACATAGGGTAACGAAGCGAACCTTGGGAACTGAAACATCTAAGTACCGAGAGGAAAAGAAATCAACACAGAGATTTCCTAAGTAGCGGCGAGCGAAAGGGAAAGAGCCCGGCATGAGATACCTATATAAGAAGTGGAAAGTTTTGGGAAAGACTATCGTAGAGGGTGATAATCCCGTACACGTGATTATATAGGTGGACTAGGCATGCGAGAGAGTAGACCGGCCCACGTGAGAGGTTGGTTGAACGAATAAGGGGAACCATCCCCAAAGGCTAAATACTCCTAACTGACCGATAGTGAACCAGTACCGTGAGGGAAAGGCGAAAAGAACCCCGGAGAGGGGAGTGAAAGAGAACCTGAAACTGTTTGCGTACAAGCCGTGGGAGCACGCGCATTTATGTGTCGTGTGACTGCGTACCTTTTGTATAATGGGTCAGCGAGTTATTGTTATTGGCGAGGTTAACCGATAAGGGGAGCCGCAGGGAAACCGAGTCTTAATAGGGCGAATAGTCGATAGTAATAGACCCGAAACCAAGCGATCTAGCCATGTCCAGGGTGAAGGTTCGGTAACACGAACTGGAGGCCCGAACCGGTTGAAGTTGAAAATTCTTCGGATGAGGTGTGGCTAGGAGTGAAAGGCTAATCAAGCTTGGAGATAGCTGGTACTCCCCGAAAACTATTGAGGTAGTGCCTCGTGAGTGACTGTTTGGGGTAGAGCGCTGTTTCGGCTAGGGGTCTGTCATGGATTACCAAACCGATGCAAACGACGAATACGAACAGATTGAATCACGGGAGACACACCGTGGGTGCTAACGTCCATGGTGGAGAGGGCAACAACCCGGACCGTCGGTTAAGGTCCCAAAGGTGTAATTAAGTGGTAAACGATGTGGGAAGGCATAGACAGCCAGGAGGTTGGCTTAGAAGCAGCCATCCTTGAAAGAAAGCGTAATAGCTCACTGGTCTAGTCGGCCCGCGCGGAAGATGTAACGGGGCTAAAATTACACACCGAAACTGCGGATGCGTCACATAGTGACGCGTGGTAGGGGAGCATTCGGTAGGCTGAAGAAGGTGCATTGAGAAGTGTGCTGGAGGTATCCGAAGAGCGAATGCTGACATGAGTAACGATAAAGGGGGTGAAAAACCCCCTCGCCGAAAATCTAAGGTTTCCTGCACGACGTTAATCGGAGCAGGGTGAGTCGGCACCTAAGGCGAGGCCGAAAGGCGTAGTCGATGGCAATCAGGTTAATATTCCTGAACGGAATATCACTGCGATGGGGTGACGGAGAAGGTTAGATGAGCCCGAGATTGGTTGTTCGGGTCGAGTGATGTAGGCTGGTGTTCCAGGCAAATCCGGAACACTAAAGCGGAGGTCACGAAGGGAGTGCTTGTAATGAGCACGAAGTCATTCATACCATGCTTCCAGGAAAAGCCTCTAAGCTTCAGGTGATATTTCACCGTACCGAAAACCGACACAGGTAGATAAGTAGAGAATACTAAGGCGCTTGAGAGAACTTAAGTGAAGGAACTAGGCAAAATGGTACCGTAACTTCGGGAGAAGGTACGCCTCTGGTACGTGAACCTGAACAGGGGGAGCGGAGAGAGGTCGAAGAAACCAGGTGGCTGCGACTGTTTACTAAAAACACAGCACTCTGCGAATTGGTAACAAGACGTATAGGGTGTGACGCCTGCCCGGTGCCGGAAGGTTAATTGAAGGGGTTAGCGGTAACGCGAAGCTCTGGATCGAAGCCCCGGTAAACGGCGGCCGTAACTATAACGGTCCTAAGGTAGCGAAATTCCTTGTCGGGTAAGTTCCGACCTGCACGAATGGCGTAACGATGGCCACGCTGTCTCCACTTAAGACTCAGTGAAATTGAAATTGCTGTGAAGATGCAGTATACCCGCGGCTAGACGGAAAGACCCCATGAACCTTTACTATAACTTTGCACTGAATGTTGATATTGTCTGTGTAGGATAGGTGGGAGGCGATGAAGTGAGGACGCTAGTTCTCATGGAGCCATCCTTGAAATACCACCCTGATAAGATTGACGTTCTAACCTGGCCCCATGAACCTGGGGTAGGGACAGTGCATGGTGGGTAGTTTGACTGGGGCGGTCTCCTCCTAAAGAGTAACGGAGGAGTACGAAGGTACCCTCGGTACGGTCGGACATCGTACCAAGAGCGCAAAGGCAAAAGGGTGCTTGACTGCGAGACGGACATGTCGAGCAGGTACGAAAGTAGGTCTTAGTGATCCGGTGGTTCTGAATGGAAGGGCCATCGCTCAACGGATAAAAGGTACTCTGGGGATAACAGGCTGATTCCGCCCAAGAGTTCATATCGACGGCGGAGTTTGGCACCTGTCTCTTATACACATCTCCGAGCCCACGAGACGGACTCCTATCTCGTATGCCGTCTTCTGCTTGAAAAAAAA